>NZ_JAQWCQ010000103.1 GCF_028705895.1 Massilibacteroides sp.
ATCCCAACCAGTTAAACTCCGAGCGAATTGTTTTTTTGAAGAGTCGGAATTGAGTTTCAGCATAGTTCGCCTGAGAGTTACCCGGTTCTATCGTACGAACTTTCCGACAGACAGAATTCAAAAAATCTTTTGATTCTCCACCGGTAAATGCTCCGTGATTATCACTCACAAATTCCATAACTTCACGCTTATCACAAGATCGCAAAGCCATCAACATAGCCTGTCGTACCATTTCCGGACTTTCCTTGTGCTGTCCGACCGGTGCCGGATGCCAGCCAACGATTTTGCCCGTAGCTACGTCCGTTACAAGGATTACGTACAGACGCATAGCGCGGAGCGTGCCCTGTCGATCCATATAAGAATAAGCCAACGTTCCGGAACCATCCGCACACCAAAGCGAATTGCCGTAGCGCAATTTTTCAGATGGGATATACGTCAAGAAGGCAGATTTGAACGCGTTCCACCCATGCCGCTCGGCATAAGTCTTCAGGCGTGTGTCGTACATATTCGTATAATGGCAGAAGGTAGAATAACTAAGTGCTGATTCGCCCAGATACTCAATATCCTTTTCGTATTTTTCCCAAAGCGCAATCTTTGTCTCTTTTTGCGATCCTCCGAAGTTCATCCACAATTTAAGGATCAACGCCTCGTGGATATCGAAACGCTTGATTTCGCCCGTTTCCGTGTCCACCAGCTTGTATTTCCCTATCTTGCGAGCGTTATCGTTGCCTAAGCGCGAAGAGATTAGATACATATACTGTTCGTCCGGATCAGCCGGGAAATAGTGTAATTTCTTACGTAATGATCCGGCGGTAGTGATTGTGAAGTTGTATAATTGCTTTTTGTGTAGGATGGAAGCGCACAAACCGTAAAAATCGGATTGTGTCTTAATCTCCCATGTTTTATAACGCTTTTCAGAAACAACCTCACGAATAGTTTTTAGCCAGGTTAAGGCTTCAGCTAACTGTTTAGCCTTATCGGTATTAAACTTGCATACGCCGTTAACTTCGTAGTATCGGTAAAAATTCAAATCTGCATTATCCATCCGGGACAAAACATACTGTTCCACCTGTTCTTTCAGTTCCCGTTCGGTTGCGGAACGGCTTTCGTCCGCCAATGCGTCCACGGCCGCCAATAACTCTTCGCGACTACCCAGCCGACTACGGTACCGCGTGTCCCGACGATCCGGTATGCGATCGTAATCATAGTACCACTTACCATTTATGCGTGCATAACGCCACGCCTTGCCTGTGTCCGGGAGAATGTCTTTAGATTGATGACAAGGAGGTACGGACTTTCGATAAGCCAGTCGGCCTCTTATCCGTAGGTATTCAGCCATATCAGTCGAAATCCGGTCGCAGATAAAACTCTCCGACACCCAGACCGTCACCGACTCCTGAAACTTCCGTATGATTATGTCACCCTGTTTAAACATCGTTTAAATATTCTTTTTTTGCTCCTGCTCCGGACTCGAACCGGAGCGTTTGCCCATCAGGAATTTTTCTTAGATTTGTAGTAAAAAAACATCATGTTTATCGATCCGGAATTACATTATATAGTTCACCCCGAATTACAACTTAAAAGGATAATTGATGAGATCAAGCCTATTATCCGGGGTATGAAGTGTCCCATTCACAAAAAAAGACTCTTGATTACATCCGTGAGCTTTCACTACACCGAAACGGATATGTTTGCGGAAATTAGGGTAAAGTGTTGTACAGAGTTTGCGCACCAAGTGGCGGAAGCGATTCAAAAAACCAAGCTGATCGATAAAATATACATCATAGACACGAACAAAAAATACCTTTTCTGAAAGCATCATTGTTTCTATTCCGGAACAGCAATCTGTCAACGTGTTATATTCGTGTGTGTTTCTGAACAGACTGAGACCTTTTTCCACAGCCTCTCTTTTATCATAGCCGCAAACAATAGAAGCGAAAATTAACCGCTTATATATATTGTTATTCTTTTTCATCGTTTTCTCTTTTTGTGATTTTGTCAAATTTTTCAAGTTCACTCTTCTTCGCAGTTGCGGCAAAAACACCCCAAACCATCACTACGATAAGGAGTGCATAGGCCAAGAAAGGTACAGGCGTACCATTGTCTAAATTCCATTCAATAGTTTGTATTCCGGCTAATAAAAATATAGCCATGAACGGGCCGGTAACAAGCAGTATCAGTACCTTCATATCGTAGATTGATTAAATAAACTAGGTTGATTGTCGTCAAACACACGCACGGCCGTAGCTTGGTTATAACGCCCTGAAATAGAAGCCACCCCGGCAGAAACATTGACCAACACATCCACTTCGTGCTTATACTTCGTGATATTTTCACCCATCTGCATGACAAGGTGCCAGGAAAGTTTGCGTCGGCGAAATTTGATTTTCAGATTCGTCCATTGATCTACATTCATCTTTACGTGCTGTACAGAGTCAACAAACACGAACCGAAAACCGCCATTTTGAATGATTTTTTCGATCTCGTTCAAATCACGAACATGAGCGAAGCGTACATTTTCAGAAGTCACACCGCAACGGGAAATTCTATCCTGCAACGTTTTAGAGTTTATGCGTTCCTCTGCTGTCACATACAGAACGCGCCCGAACTGACTTACATACTGCGCCATCTTAGCACAAAATGTTGATTTACCGCTTTTCGCCTCACCCCTTATCAGTGTTGAGAAGCGGATATCCGGATTGCCGAATATCCGTTCCCATTCGCCCGTAAAAGGGTAGGTTTCAATATTACGCTCCGAAATGGAAGCAGGACTCCAGGTTCTCATAGCATTTTAATTTTTTCAACTCCCTTAATGCTGCCGCCCAAATCCAAGGCACGTTTACGAATGCGCCTTACCAGATCAGTATCCCTATGTCCATTAACTGCAAGTCCAACCCATGTGTCTGTAACTCCGAACTCCCTGATTAGTTCTTTTCTAATTTCCGTGTCAATCAAAATCTTAGGTAACTTTTCTTTTTTCATGCCAAATCTTTTTTTAATATGTTTTTTTCTAACTTTACTGCCTGGTTATATATTCGTAACCGGATGCAATATTACAATAGTTTTCGCCATTATGCAAGAAAAAGAACAAAAGATTTCGCCAATAAAGCAAAGAATTTTAAGTTTTGCTGAGTCCTTAGGGATTAGCAAGCGCACTTTTTACAGCCAAATAGGGGTTTCACGTGGGACTTTGGAGGCAAAATCTGGTATTACAGAAGATGTGTTGGCGAAATTTATCGCCGCATATCCTGAAGTTGATTTAAATTGGCTACTTACTGGTATTTCACAACCAGAGACAAACGAGGGCATACAAATACTTCATACACCTAATTACACGGAAAAGAGAGACAATCAAGAGATTATACTATATAATGTGACGGCGGCAGCAAACCTCAAGACCCTCTTTAATAACCCAGATCAAAATATTTTGGGGAAAATCTCTATTCCAGATATACCGAATTGCGATGGCGCCATATACGTAAATGGAGATAGCATGTACCCCCTACTGAAATCTGGCGATATAATCGCATACAAAGAAGTACACAATTTCAGTTTCATAATATTTGGAGAAATCTATATTATATCATTCAATATAGACGGAGATGAATACATCACAGTCAAATTCATCAACAAATCAGAACAAAAAGGATATATAACCTTAGTTAGTCAAAACCCACACCACGCTCCACAAGATATACCAATAACAGCCATTAACGCAATGGCATTGGTCAAACTAAGCATCCGAAAACACTCATTCAGATAGAACAACAATACAAACAGAAAACACTTAAATATTAATAAATTATGAAAAGGGCTTTTGCATTATTCCTATCTATTTTTATTCTGGCTGGATGTTCAGAAAACGATGAATATATCAACGGACTTAGAAAAGACATTGCTAATGTGGCAAAAAATAGACTTGTTGATATAGGAATAAATCCGATGTACACAGAAGATGTAACATATGTAAAATTTATAGAGAACACAGATACAGCTATATATGTTGGCGCAATAAAATCCAACGCTGCATGGTTTGCAAAATTTGACAAAAAAGGAAATCTTGTATTATCATATTCATATCCTAACACAGGCTCTCCTGAGTATTGTAGCTTCCCTTGTAGATTTGAAGTGTTTGACAATTTTATATTTGTTTCAATCTCACAAGAGAACAAAACATCAATAATAAACAACAATATATCATCCTATAACTCTTTATATAGTGAGAAAACCTTTTTATGTGTTATAAACAAAGATGGGAAAGAGGAAAAAACAATAAACAGAAGCTCAAACAATACTGCATTTATCGGAATACAGAACACATTTGGAGTTTTATTCGCAGAAACGAATAGTGAAGGAGTTGGATTAAAATTATATTTCTTAAACAACGATGGTAGTATAGTCTGGAGTCGAGATTGTAAAGAAACTGAATCCCATTTTACCCAGTATAGAACATTCATAAGTGAAGAAATGGCTATTCTTAATTCTTATGGCTATCGTTTTATTGATGTTAAAAATTATAATCTAAAATTTGTAATCGACTATGACGATCTTGAAAGAAAAGGTGATCTACAATATCAACCCAACATAACATACGGAGAAGCAAAATGGATTACTTTATCAGGAAAGCTATACTACACATATCCTGAAATTGAAAGAATAACTATTACTGATGACCCTATTTCCGGTCAATCTCATTATGAAAATATCATCAGAAATCAATACGCTTACGAAATTGACCCAGAAACTGGAGTTATTATCTCTTTTGGAAAAGATCATAAAATAAAATGGAACTAAAAGATTTCATAAAAGAAACCCTGATACAAATCGCCACAGGTATCAGCGAAGCTCAAGAAGAGCTACAGGAGACAGATTGCGCTATCAATCCAAGAGAAATAAAGAGCAAAGAAAGAGACTACGCCATTATGAAAAACA
>NZ_JAQWCQ010000012.1 GCF_028705895.1 Massilibacteroides sp.
AATTGTCGTCGGCTTCAACAGCGTTGTTTTAACGCGCTTTATTAAATAAAATGATAATATATGTACCCGAAAAACAAACACCGAAAAACCACACTTAAAACGCACGATACGGCATGCCCGTTTTTTTTGAATTATCAAAATTGAACAAAAAAAGGCAATGGATAAAATCTCCCTATTCTTTTTGGAAAAAGATTCTATTCTTTTTTTGAATATAAAGGATATTTTTCAGAAAATAACCTTTGTATTTTCGGTAAAAAACGGGCTGTTTTAGTCTAAATACAATATTTATTGGTCTAAAACGATGCTGTAAATCAAAAAACAAGGATGGACATTTTTTTACGCGTAAGTAAAAGGCTGGAAAAAGTATCTATTTGTCAAAATAAAACACAAAAAATCAAAACTATTCGATTGGCTTTAATATATTGTAAATCAACAACATGAACGGGGTTGATTTTGTTGGAAGCCTCTGCTCAGCGTAGTCTCTAAACCAACGTCATCAACTCAAGCTATGCAGTTTGGTTTTAAGGCTGAAAGCCTGTTATATTATAACCCAACGCAACGTGTTGGGAAGGATGTAGAACGAGTCTCGCGCCCTGAAGGGGCAACATAACAGATGTTAGGGTAGGTTTATACTGTCCTTTCAGGCCGCAAAGGAAGGGTATCCTATTACCCAACACGTTGTGTTGGGCTGATATATACTCGGCTTTCAGCCGGAATTATTCGATGAATAGTAAGACTAAAGCGGAGCAAGAAGTTTGAGTCGATGACATTGGTCTCTAAAATGTCAGTTTGCAGTATAGACGTATCACGATGGATGATTACCATAACAACCGGATATTTTGCCTGATCCTTTTTTTATTCATTCTAATGCTTTCCAGCGACCATCCTGCAACTATTGATTTGAGATTTTTTTTGTAAGATTCTTTTCCTTTGCAAAGATTAAACAGGTTCTTAGTTTTTTGCTGTAAAAATAAATACGTTACCTTTGTGAAACCAGACTATTTTAAATGAGCCAGATGGAAAATATCTATACAGATTTGAAAATACTACTGACAGACTATCTTACTACGCAGAAGCTGCGTAAGACGGATGAACGGTATGCTATTTTAGAACAGATTTGTTTGTTTCCATCTCATTTTGATATCTGTATGCTGTATGATCGGCTAAAAGAAACGAACTTTCGTGTTAGTAAGGCAACCTTGTATAATACATTAGATATATTGATTGCTGCCGACCTGATAGTGAAACATCAATTTACTGCCAAATCGATACAGTATGAACTGAAAGCTATGGCTGAAACGCACTCGCACCTGATTTGTTCAATGTGCGGAGCTGTTCGTGAGATACGCGATTCTTCTTTGAAGAGGGATATAAAGAATATGAAGATAAGCCGGTTTACGCCGATGTTTCATACGCTTTATATTTATGGCATGTGCAGTAAATGCAAATATAAATTACAAAAGAACAATAAAGGCAATACAAAACAATGAAAGTAGATGTTTTATTAGGTTTGCAATGGGGTGACGAAGGCAAGGGTAAGGTTGTCGATGTACTGACGCCGAAGTATGATGTGGTAGCTCGCTTTCAGGGCGGTCCGAATGCAGGACATACGCTTGAGTTTAATGGTGAAAAATATATATTACGTTCTATTCCTTCAGGGATTTTTCAGGGCGGTAAGATAAATGTGATTGGAAACGGTGTCGTGTTGGATCCGCTATTGTTCCGTCAGGAAGCTGAAGCATTAGCAGCAAGCGGACACGATCTGACAAAACAATTGTTTATTTCTAAGAAAGCACATCTTATTTTACCTACGCATCGTGTTTTGGATGCAGCTTATGAAGCTTCCAAAGGTTCCGGAAAGATAGGAACAACCGGTAAAGGAATCGGCCCGACTTATACGGATAAAATCAGTCGAAATGGGTTACGTGTGGGTGATTTGTTGCATAATTTTGAAGAACGGTATGCGGCAGCAAAAGCAAAGCACGAGGCTATTCTTGCGTCTTTGAATTATAGTTATGACATCAAAGAGCTGGAAGCGGAATGGTTGTCTGCGCTTGATTATCTGAAACGGTTTAATCTGATCGATAGCGAACAGGTGATTAATGATTATCTGAAAGACGAAAAATCAGTTCTTGCGGAAGGTGCGCAGGGAACGATGTTGGATATCGACTTCGGATCTTATCCTTTTGTAACTTCTTCCAATACGATTTGTGCAGGTTGTTGTACCGGTTTAGGAGTATCTCCACGTAATATTGGTGAGGTGTTCGGCATTTTTAAAGCTTATTGTACGCGTGTGGGTAGTGGCCCGTTCCCTACTGAATTGTTCGATGAAACAGGAGATAGAATCTGTGAACTCGGACATGAGTTCGGTTCTGTTACAGGGCGTAAACGTCGTTGTGGATGGATTGATTTGGTGGCGTTGAAATATGCCGTTATGATTAATGGCGTAAGTCAATTGATTATGATGAAGAGTGATGTGCTTGACTCTTTTGAAACGATTAAGGCTTGTGTGGCTTATCGTATTGATAGTGAAGAAGTAACTACTTTCCCTTATGAAATAGGAGAAGGAATCGAACCTATTTATGTAGAACTGCCGGGTTGGAATACGGATATGACAAAAATGCAGAGCGAAGACGAATTCCCGGAAGAATTTAATGCATACCTGTCATTTTTAGAAGAAGAACTGGGTGTGCCGGTGAAGATTGTGTCAGTAGGACCGGACAGAGAGCAAACAATTGTCAGATATACGGAAGATTAATTTGCTGAAAACGACTAAAAACAGGCCGTATAAAACTACTAAAGTAATTTGGCAGACTTTTTGTCGTTTAGATTGTTATAGTATTAATAATTAGTCTTTAATGAAAGAAGTATGATGTATTGGATTATATTTATTGGTTTTGCCTTATTGAGCTGGATTGTTTCTTATCGTTTGAAGAACAAATTCGAGAGATATTCCAAAGTGCCCTTACCTAATGGTATGACAGGAAAGGATGTGGCTGAAAAGATGTTACATGATAATGGGATTTATGATGTAAAGGTAATTTCAACTCCAGGTCATTTAACAGACCATTATAACCCGGCTAATCAAACGGTCAATCTGAGTGAGTCTGTTTACTATAGTAACAGTGTCGCTGCTGCTGCTGTGGCTGCTCACGAATGTGGACATGCCGTTCAACATGCCACCGCATACGCTCCATTGAAAATGCGTTCGGCACTTGTTCCGGTTGTTAGTTTTTCATCTAATATTATGATGTGGGTGATTTTAGCCGGTATGTTGATGATTAATACTTTCCCTCAGTTGTTATTGTTTGGTATTATTTTGTTTGCCTCAACTACTGTATTCAGTTTTATCACTCTACCTGTTGAGATAGATGCAAGTAAGCGTGCGCTGGTTTGGCTAAGTAATGCCGGAATAACGAATGTGTCAACCCATGATAAAGCAGAAGATGCGTTGCGTTCTGCCGCCTATACCTATGTGGTAGCAGCATTGGGTTCGTTGGCAACTTTGCTTTACTATATTATGATCTATATGGGGCGCCGCAATTAAATAATGTAATCAATAAGAAGATACAAAGCCTTTCGGAACAAAAATGCTTCCGAAAGGCTTTTTTCATTTGATTTATTAACTTTGTGAGCTGAAATAAATAATAAGATAAAGAAGACATGCAGAAACCATCGATACCGAAAGGAACCCGGGATTTTTCACCCGAAGAAATGGCGAAACGAAATTATATATTCAATACAATTCGTGACGTATATCATTTATACGGTTTTCAACAAATAGAAACACCGGCTATGGAAAATTTATCCACCCTGATGGGAAAGTATGGTGAAGAAGGAGATAAGCTGTTATTTAAAATTCTGAATTCGGGAGATTGTTTTTCCGGCATAACAGATGAAGAATTAAGCGAACGTAATGCGGTTAAGTTTGCAGCGAAAGCCTGTGAAAAAGGCTTGCGTTATGACTTGACAGTTCCCTTTGCCCGTTTTGTCGTACAGCATCGAAATGAAATTACGTTTCCCTTCAGACGTTATCAGATACAGCCGGTATGGCGTGCCGACCGTCCTCAAAAGGGGCGCTATCGTGAGTTTTTTCAATGCGATGCGGATGTCGTGGGATCAGACTCTCTGATTAATGAGGTAGAGTTGATACAGATTATGGATGAAGTGTTCCGCCGCTTGAATATCCGTGTATCTATTAAAATGAACAACCGTAAGATTTTAACAGGAATTGCCGAAATTATCGGTGAAGCAGAAAAAATTGTAGATATAACGGTTGCCATTGATAAATTAGATAAAATCGGTTTGGAGAATGTCAATGCAGAACTACGGGAGAAAGACTTGTCGGACGAAGCAATCGATAAATTACAACCGATTATCCAATTGAGTGGCTCCAACAATGAAAAATTAGAACAATTAAGAACTGTTTTAGCTAATTCGGAAACCGGAATTAAAGGGGTAGAGGAATTAGCTTTTATCCTGAAACGTATAGAGCTTTCTCCTATAGATGCCGAATTAGAATTAGACCTGACTCTGGCTCGTGGTTTGAATTATTATACAGGAGCGATCTTCGAAGTGAAAGCATTGGACGTACAGATTGGTAGTATAACAGGAGGTGGCCGGTATGACAATCTGACGGGTGTATTCGGTTTGAACGGAGTGTCGGGAGTGGGTATTTCTTTTGGAGCTGATCGTATTTTTGATGTGTTGAATCAGTTGAATTTATATCCCGAAGATGCATTGCAGACTACTCAATTGCTGTTCGTAAACTTTGGCGAGAAAGAAGAAGAATATCTGTTACCTTTAGTTTCAAAAGCACGTGCAGCCGGCATACGTGTGGAGTTATATCCTGAAAGTGCAAAGATGAAAAAGCAGATGGGATATGCCGATGCAAAGAAGATTCCTTACGTAGCTATAGTCGGTGAGACCGAAATGGCTGAAGATAAGATTAACCTGAAAAATATGACTACCGGTGAACAACAATTACTGACAGTTGATGAATTAATAAAACAGTTTTGACTTCTATCTTTTAGCAAGGTGTCGTAGGCCGTGCGAAACCCGACAATCTGTCAGTTTGTCTGGATCGGCTACGGTCTAAAATGACAGTTCTTATACTCCCTTTCGGTTTGGCACAGTATTCGTATATTATAAGGCGTAAATGCAAATAAATAATCATATTAATAAATTTAAAATACCAAGAAAATGAACATTAAACCATTAGCAGACAGAGTGCTGGTTAAGCCCGCTGCAGCAGAAGAAAAGACAGTTGGAGGAATTATTATTCCCGATTCAGCAAAAGAAAAGCCTTTAAAAGGTGAGGTTGTTGCCGTAGGAAATGGTACAAAAGATGAAGAAATGGTGGTTAAAACCGGTGACAGCGTATTGTATGGTAAATATGCAGGAACTGAGATTGAGCTGGAAGGTGAACAATACCTGATCATGCGCCAGTCTGATATTTTAGCTATTATCTAATTGTTGAATTAATAAAAAAAGCATAAAAGTTATGTCAAAAGAGATTTTGTTTAATATGGATGCCCGCGACCAATTGAAAAAAGGCGTGGATGAATTGGCTAATGCCGTAAAAATTACTTTAGGCCCGAAAGGACGTAACGTGATCATCGAAAAGAAATTCGGTGCTCCTCATATTACCAAAGACGGTGTAACCGTAGCTAAAGAAGTGGAGTGTGCTAATCCATTCGAAAATATGGGTGCTCAATTGGTGAAAGAGGTAGCTTCCAAAACAAATGACAATGCCGGTGACGGTACGACTACAGCTACAGTATTGGCTCAATCAATTATCGGTGTAGGGTTGAAGAACGTTACAGCCGGAGCTAACCCTATGGATTTGAAACGTGGTATCGACAAAGCTGTTGCAAAAGTCGTTGATCATATTGCAAGTCAGGCTGAAGCGGTAGGTGACAGTCTTGAAAAAATCGAACACGTAGCTAAAATTTCTGCGAATGGCGACGAAACAATCGGTAAACTGATTGCAGAAGCTATGAAAAAAGTAAAAACTGAAGGTGTTATCACTGTTGAAGAAGCTAAAGGTACTGAAACTACAGTTGATGTAGTAGAAGGTATGCAATTTGACCGTGGTTACATTTCTCCATATTTTGTAACGGATACAGAAAAAATGGAAGCTCAGATGGAGAATCCATATATCTTGATCTATGATAAAAAGATTTCTGTATTAAAGGAACTTCTTCCTATTTTGGAACAAACCGTACAATCTGGTCGCCCAATGTTGATCATAGCTGAAGACATCGACAGTGAAGCATTAGCTACTTTGGTTGTAAACCGTTTGCGTGGTTCTTTGAAGATTTGTGCTGTTAAGGCTCCAGGATTCGGTGACCGTCGTAAAGCCATGTTGGAAGACATTGCTGTATTGACAGGTGGTACTGTTATCTCTGAAGAAACAGGCTTGAAATTAGAAGCTGCAACAATGGAAATGTTGGGTACGGCAGAAAAAGTAACCGTAAACAAAGATAATACAACTATTGTAAATGGTGCTGGTGACAAAGAATCTATCCAGGCACGTATCGGTCAGATCAAAGTTCAGATCGAAAATACGACATCTGACTATGACAAAGAAAAACTACAGGAACGTTTGGCTAAAATGGCCGGTGGTGTAGCTGTTCTTTACGTAGGTGCTCCTTCTGAAGTGGAAATGAAAGAAAAGAAAGACCGCGTGGATGACGCATTAAGCGCTACACGTGCTGCAATCGAAGAAGGTACAGTTCCTGGTGGAGGTGTTGCTTATATTCGTGCAATCGAAGCTCTTGAAGGCTTAAAAGGTGAGAACGAAGACGAAACAACAGGTATTGAAATCGTTAAACGTGCCATCGAAGAACCTCTTCGCCAGATTGTTGAGAATGCAGGTAAAGAAGGTGCTGTGGTTGTTCAGAAAGTAAAAGAAGGTAAAGGTGATTTCGGTTACAACGCTCGTACAGACGTTTACGAAAACTTGTGTAAGACTGGTGTTATCGACCCTGCAAAAGTTACCCGCGTAGCTTTGGAAAATGCTGCATCAATAGCAGGTATGTTCCTGACAACAGAATGCGTGATTGCAGAAAAGAAAGAAGAAGCTCCAGCTATGCCTCCGATGAACCCGGGTATGGGTGGCGGCATGGGTGGTATGATGTAATCAACCTCTCGTTATATATAAAAAAAGTCCTGCGAAACTCGCAGGACTTTTTTTATTGCTTTGTCAATTTAATCTGAATGTTTTTAATCGCATTTCCCTTATTCCATATTCCGTCTCCCCCGGATTCGGACAGATCCTTTAGAGAAAATGCTACATCTGTAGTATCATTTTTGAAGTGTCCCTGATTGGCTTCTCCATCAATATCCTTTATTATAAATCTGAATAACTGGTCTTTTGCCACTCCTCCGCGTTTCCACTCAAACTCACCCTTGTCATCTGTATAGAGAGAATCCGAGTGTTGATACAATTTATTGTCTATGTCGTAAGGAACTTCAACAAGTATGTTTTTTATTGCTTTTGAATCTGAAGTTGTAACTTTTCCTTTAACAGAATAAGTCGCAACAAGAGAGTTGTTTGAAGGTGTGTCAATGGCATCCATCTCGTCATCCATCGAACAAGATAGGCAAATACCCAATAATCCGATCAGCCCTCCGGCTTTCAATCTGTTAAAACAACTATTCTTTTTCATCAAACAATAATTTATCCATATAAATAAGATGCAAAAGAAAACAAAAAGTTGCATGTCATTCAGTAAAAATGTGAAAGTTACGCAGGAAACAATTTTAAAAGCAGGATATTCCGTAACTTGCGGCCTCAAAATAATAAGAAAGACTATCGTATGAAAGATTTCATAAAAGTGCTGAAGCGCTTTGTGCCTCCTTATAAAAAATATATGGTGTTGAATGTTATCTTCAACCTCCTGTCGGCTATATTGAACCTTTTCTCTTTTATGCTTATTATTCCTATTCTGGACATACTTTTCAAAACAAATGATAAAGTATATTCTTTTATGGAATGGAATTTCGATTTCAGTAACTGGGAATCAATGAAAGAGATATTCGCAATCGTCAAAAATAATTTTTTCTGGTTTGTAAGTAATTATATTGACGTGTATGGAGGATCAGCTACGTTGATTATGTTAGGCGTATTCTTAGTCACGATGACTTTTCTGAAAGTGTTGACTATGTATCTTGCTTTTTATACGATGATCCCTATCCGTACAGGAGTAGTTCGGGATATACGTAACCAGATAAATCAAAAGATTACCCAACTCTCACTCGGCTTTTTTTCCGAAGAACGAAAAGGCGATATTATTGCCCGGATTTCGGGTGATGTGAATGAGATAGAAACCTCCATTATGAGTTCGCTGGATATGTTGTTCAAGAACCCGATTATGATAATTATCTATCTCACCGGGATGATCCTGATTAGTTGGGAACTGACCGTTTTCGTATTGATTCTACTACCCTTAGCCGGATATCTGATGGGGCAGGTGGGGAAAAAACTGAAACGTAAATCTTTTGAAGGGCAGGAACAATGGGGGCGATTGATGAGCCAAATAGAAGAAACCCTAAGCGGACTACGTATTATTAAGGCCTTTAATGCAGAAAAAAAGATACAACAACGTTTTGAAGCGAGTAATGATAAATTTCGTCGGATTACCAACCGTATCTATCGCCGTCAACAGATGGCGCATCCGATGAGTGAATTTCTGGGTACAGCTACGATTGCGATTGTTTTATGGTATGGAGGTACTCTGATTCTGGGAAATAACAGTTCTATCGATGCCTCAACCTTTATTTATTATTTGGTGATATTTTACAGTATCATTAATCCCGCAAAAGATTTAAGTAAAGCAGCCTATGCCATACAAAAAGGCTTGGCTTCTATGCAGCGTGTGGATAAGATACTGATGGCCGAAAGTACAATCAATGATCCTGAAGTGCCCGAAAAAATTGCGTTGACAGAGAAGATATCCTATAATAACGTTTGGTTTAAATACCAGAATGATTGGGTACTCAGAGATATAAACTTAGATATACACAAAGGTCAAACTGTTGCATTAGTGGGACAATCAGGTTCCGGGAAAAGTACAATGGTTGATCTCTTGCCCCGTTTTTACGATGTAGATAAGGGAAGTATAACCATTGATGGTACGGATATCCGAAATGCCAAACTATATGATTTACGTTCACTTATGGGAAATGTTAATCAGGAAGCGATCTTGTTTAACGATACATTCTTTAATAATATAGCCTTTGGGGTGGAAAATGCAACCCTTGAACAGGTGGAAGAAGCTGCCCGTATAGCCAATGCGCACGAATTTATTATCACAACCGAAGAAGGGTATAATACAAATATCGGTGATAGGGGAGGGAAACTGTCCGGAGGACAGCGTCAGCGTATCAGTATTGCGCGTGCAATACTTAAAAATCCTCCGGTACTTATACTTGATGAGGCTACATCCGCATTGGATACTGAGTCCGAGCGTCTTGTTCAGGATGCTTTGGAAAAACTGATGAAAAACCGGACTACTATTGTGATTGCTCACCGCCTCTCTACAATTCGTAATGCCGACGTAATCTGTGTCATGCACGAAGGTAAGATCGTAGAAAGAGGTCGTCACGACGAACTAATCGAACGAAACGGTTATTATAAGAAGCTTTGCGATATGCAGAGTTTTTGATCCCCGAAATATAATTTCTATAGTTCTATCTGTTACCTAAATCCTGATACAGAGTTTGAAGGATCGCTTTTCCTTTCTCAAGTCTGACGTTGCTGCCTGTTTGCGGTTGTTCCATTAATGGAGTGTTGGTGGTATTGTCATAAACCGAAGCACCGGTACTGTCAATCACTCCGAATCCATTGTTGAAACTGTAGAATATAGATTCCGGATAGTCCGGACTGAAAATATCCCGACTAAAGGTAAGGGCAGGATTAACGATGTCTAATTGTTTTAATAAGGTAGCGGCTATGTCTGTTTGATTAACTAATTTGTTGATTACAACTGGTTCTTTAATGGCTCCTCCGATCCATATACAAGGGATATGATAACGCCCGGGTTCGTATTCTTTTAATGTTTCCGGATAGCGGAAACCATGATCAGAGACAAATACGATTAACAAGTCTTTCCATGCGGGAGTCTCCTTTATCTTATCCACAAAATTTCCTATACAGCTATCCGTAAATGCAACAGAATTGAGATAAGGATGATCTAAGCGTTGATATGGAACTTTAAAAGGTTCATGACTGCTTAAGGTTAGGAAAGTACAGAACCAGGGAGATTGTTTTTCTTTTACATTGAGAATGTCATCATATAAATGCTCAAACGTGACATCATCGTTTGCTCCCCATTTACTCAACCGACTACTAATCGGAAAATCCACATCGGAGGTCAGTCGGTTATATCCTGAATTGTAAAAGAAACTGCGCATATTGGTGAAATTGATATCACCACCGTACAAAACATCTGTACTATAGCCTTTCTCTCTCAAGCTTAAAGCAATAGAAGGAAGAGTCTGACTCTTTGACGGATATTTCATAATGGATGTTGTGGGTTGTGCCAGATAACCATTTAAGGCAGCAACTAAACCCCTGTCCGTACGGAATGAATTGGCATACATGTTACGGAATAGAACGCTTTCCTTGCTCAAACGGTTAAGGTTCGGGGTTATTCCTTTTTCACCCCCGGTAACTTCCACAACATTAGCTGAGAAACCCTCTAAGATAACTATCAGAATATTGGGCTGCTTTGTCTTTAATAGTGACACACTATCCGGTGTTGCTGTATGTTTGGGATAAAGAGGCGAGAACAAGGCTTCTCTTTTCTCTTCACTGAAAAATTGAAATTGAGATGAAAAGTCCTGTTGTTTGCTGAAAGAAGTCAATAAACTAAAACACGGATTAATCGCTGCATGATTCAGGAATTGATCTTTACTGAAATAAACCATCCCTACATTAGCTGTAGAAGTGGTAACGCCCCCGCGTATGGCTATAAACATAAGTCCACCTAACACAATGCTAACCGCTAATGTCTGCCATTTCTTTGTTGTAGATTCCTTTGGTAAAATCGGCAAAACGAACCGGTTAAACAACCAATAAATCAGAACAGCATAGATTATTGTGACGACAAACTGGACCAAAAAAGTAAGAATCGGAACGCTTGCCATTGCATTGGCCGGTGATTCAAGATAAAAGAATACAGTAGAATCAAGTCGGAATTTCCAATAGCCGTATAATGCTTCGTCCACAGTAAAGATCAAAGCGATTATTATTGCAATAATGGCAAAATAAACCTTTAACGTTGTTCTTATCCATTTACTCCCGATCCAGATTGAAGCGATTGTTAATAAAAGAGGAATTACGGTCAGATATCCGGCCATAGTCATATCCAGCTTAAGCCCGTTCAATACCACCTGAAGAAATTCCCAAAAGGAATGATTTCCCGCCAACTCATGATGATATAGGAGGAACAATGGTTTCTGAATCGCGAATACTAAAATCCAAGTAAAAAACACGCAGACCAAAAAAAGTACTCTTTTCTTCATAGGTGGAAAAACTAAAAAAAAAACAGATATAACTTGCCGAAAAACAGATTTACTTCTTATATAATTTCTCCTTCAGTTCTGCAACAATGGGATCAGTTATATAATCATCGTAATCCATCATTTTATCAATAATTCCGTTAGGCGTCAGCTCGATAATACGATTGGCGACAGTCTGAATAAATTCGTGGTCATGACTTGAAAACAAGACATTCCCTTTGAACGCTTTCAATGTGTTATTGAATGCCTGAATAGATTCCAGATCAAGATGGTTGGTCGGTGTATCTAATATTAATGTGTTGGCATCTTTCAGCATCATACGCGAAATCATACAACGCATCTTTTCACCTCCGGATAACACACTAACCTTCTTTAATAGCTCCTCACCGGAAAATAACATGCGTCCGAGAAATCCTTTCAGATAAACCTCATTCGTGTCTTGCGCAAACTGGCTTAGCCAATCGATCAGGTTGTAGTCCGAATCAAAGAAACGAGCATTATCCAAGGGTAAATAGGCCGTTGTTATCGTTTGCCCCCACTGATAAGTTCCCGCATCCGGTTTTTGTTCCCCGTTGATGATTTCAAACAAAGCTGTCATAGCACGCGGATCGCGACTGATGAAAACAATCTTGTCGTCTTTCTCCACGTTCAGGTTTAAGTCCTTAAATAAGACTTGTCCTTCAATGCTTGCCGTTAGTCCTTTTATTTCAAGAATCTGATTTCCCGGTTCCCTGGCCGGAGTGAATATAATACCCGGATAGCGGCGTGAAGAAGGTTTGATTTCTTCGATATTCAATTTTTCGATCATCTTCTTGCGACTTGTAGTCTGCTTGGATTTAGCGACATTGGCGCTGAAGCGACGAATAAATTCTTCCAGTTCCTTTTTCTTCTCTTCCGCCTTTTTATTTTGTTGTTGTTGCTGGCGAAGCGCTAATTGGCTCGACTCATACCAGAAACTATAGTTTCCCGCAAACAATTGTAGTTTGCCAAAGTCGATATCAACCGTATGCGTACAGACTGAATCCAAAAAGTGGCGGTCGTGACTAACAACCAATACGGTATGTTCAAAATTAGAAAGATAATGTTCCAGCCAACTTACCGTTTCTAAGTCGAGGTCATTGGTCGGTTCATCAAGTAACAGGTTGTCCGGTTGACCAAACAATGCTCTGGCCAATAATACACGAACCTTCTGTTTACCACTCAAGTCTCTCATCAGGCTGTAGTGAATCTCTTCACTAACCCCTAATCCACTAAGCAAGCTCGCAGCATCGCTTTCAGCGTTCCAGCCTTCCATTTCAGCAAATTTCTCTTCCAGTTCCGAAACCCGGATACCGTCTGCATCATTAAAATCCGGCTTTTCATATAGCGCATTCTTCTCACTCATCACTTCCCACAATGTGGTATGCCCCATTAATACCGTATCAAGTACTGTATATTCATCAAAAGCGAAGTGATCCTGACTTAATACCGACAGACGTTCGCCCGGTCCGAGAGCTACCGTTCCCCTTGTCGGGTCTAATTGTTTGCTTAATATGCGAAGAAACGTTGATTTCCCGGCTCCGTTGGCACCAATTATACCATAGCAATTACCCGGGGTGAATTTTAAATTGACATCCTGAAAAAGAACTCTTTTACCGAACTGAACGTCCAGATTGTTTACTGTTATCATTCTACTATTTCGTTATTTACCTATTGAAAGTGCAAAGGTACAAAAAAACTAAGCGATAACATGTCTCTATATCTTGATGTCGGTTTTCTTTAGTCGGAAAAATGCCGTAACTTTGAAAAATAACTTCAAGATGTTTCTATGGACAACTTTATTTTTCAGAACACGACACGTTTGATTTTCGGAAAAGGAATGATTGCTGAACTACCAAAGCAGATTCCGGCAGGTAAACGTGTACTTGTGACTTTTGGCGGTGGTAGTGTAAAAAAGAATGGGGTGTATGATCAGGTTATTACTAATTTGAAAGGATACGAAATAACAGAGTTCTGGGGTATAGAGCCAAACCCTGCAATAGAAACTTTACGTAAGGCGATAGCCCTTGGTAAGGAAAAGAATGTAGATTATGTACTGGCTGTAGGAGGTGGCTCCGTGATTGACGGATCAAAACTGATTACTGCAGGTTTGCTTTATGAGGGTGATGCCTGGGACTTAGTGAAAAAAGGCTATTCCGCAAACACGATTCCTTTGGGTACAATTTTGACTTTACCCGCTACAGGGTCAGAGATGAACAACGGCGCTGTTATCTCACGCTATGAGACACAGGAGAAGTATGCTTTCTTCAGTAACTTCCCTCAGTTTTCAATCCTTGCCCCGGAGACCACATTTACATTACCGGATTTCCAGATATCCTGTGGTCTGGCAGATAGCTTTGTACATGTCATGGAACAATATATGACGTTTCCCGCCCAATCCCGCGTGATGGATCGATGGGCAGAAGGGCTACTCTCTACATTAGTAGAAATTGCTCCAAAAATAAAGGAAGACAAAAAGAACTATGATCTTATGGCTGATTTTATGTTGACCGCCACGATGGCGTTAAATGATTTTATCTCCATGGGGGTTACGACAGACTGGGCTACGCATATGATTGGTCATGAATTGACCGCATTGCATGGTATTACTCACGGACAAACTTTAGCTATTGTTCTTCCGGGTACACTGCGTGTGCTGAAAGACCAGAAAAAAGAGAAGCTTGTTCAATATGGCGAACGTGTATGGGGGATTACGATTGGCAATATGAGTGAAAGAGCAGATCTGGCTATTCGGAAAACCGAAGATTTCTTCCATAATCTGGGGCTTGCTACACGTCTGAGTGACGTAAACGTAGGAGAAGATACAATTAAGGAAATCGAACGTCGCTTTAATGAACGAAAAGTAGCTTATGGTGAAAAAAACAACGTAAACGGTACTTTAGCGGCTGAAATACTTAGAGCTTGCTTATAAGAAACAGGATAAAAGCGAAAAGGAACTATTCTTTTTTTTTAGATAGCTCCTTTTCGCTGTTTTATTTATGAAAAATCCTGATTTCTGCGTTCCATCCTTTTGGGCGCGAAGTTATGACCTCTCTTATGTTTCTTCTCAGAAAATAAAAGTTTTTGTTCATCTGTTAACTGCGACAATACCTCAATGCGTGATTTTGCTTTAATCTTTGCCAACTGATTTTGAATTTTAGAAATCTCATCAATGTTTGAATTAATATCATTCAAATTCGGTTTGTCTTCATTAATCAATGTCTGCTGATGTGCCTTTAATTCTTTGAGCTTATATTTCAAAGGTTTTGTCTCCTTAATGCTTTTTATCCTTATTTCCTTGATCGCCTCTTTCTGTTTTTCTGTCAGGCTACTCTGGAAAGGATCCTGCATTCCTGTCTGTTCTTTACGCGGCCTATTGTCTTTCATCTGATCTCTATTGAAAGCCCTCTCCTGAGCAGAAACAGAAATAACCATTGTCATAGCTAAAACCAGAATAAATGCAACTTTCTTACTCTTCATAACATGTTTGTTTTTATATAAATAATCATAATAATTTATCTCAATAAATTTGTAAGCTTACGTTTTACTTAGACGATATAATTTCTAAAGGGTTTAATAGATACTTGTTGGCAGAATTAAATTTCTGCATTTCATGCCAGTCAAAAATCAATAGAATGAATAAAAAAATATAAAGGATATAATTGGAAAAATATCCTTTATTTTTCCGAAAATAACCTTTATATTTTTGGGGTTATTTTTACGTTGATTTTCAACGACGAAAATAAATCCCGGTTGGAAGGATAAATTAGTATATATTTACTCGACTCTATGGGGCTGACTAATTATCTGAATTTTAATTCTGCCAATGGGTATAGATAAATACTTTTACAGTTTTATAGGGTTTCTTTCGTCGTTTAAGGTCGCCATCCGCCACCACCTCCTCCTGAGGAAACATTTCCAACTGTAGTTACTTTAGAGCTTGTTGTAAATGTGTTAGAAGTACTACCTTTAGTGTAAGTGGAACCTGTATAATAACCATTAAACTCGCTTCCGCCAGAAACCGAGCCTCCCGAATAGATTGTATATGTTGTATTTGCAGATAGATTTGGACTGCTGAATAATAACGTCATCTGAGAAGAGTATGAGCGGGGTATTTTATAGGTTAAGATACTTTCTCCCTTTGTTGATTCGATATGAATTAATTGTCCATTGCTTCCCGAACCACCATATTCTACAGAATACTGCGTACTGACAGAACTTGTCGGAGTACTGGTAGCACCTCCTGTACCAATCACAATTCCTCCTGTTATCTTAAATGTGTTATTATCGCAATCAAATCCTTCTTCAGGAGAAGTTGAACCCGAAGAAATAACAACACCTCCTGCTATAGTCAGAGTCCCATTCGAGTCAATGCCGTCATTGGATGAACTGTAACAATAAATATTTCCACCATTGATTGTTATATTATCCGAAGCATTTATGCAATCATCATAAGCGACTACTTCTATCGTCCCATTACTTATGGTGATGGTAGATTTGCTCTCAATGCCTTCAGCTTCTGTTTTCGAGGTTTTTACTGTAATATTCCCTCCGTTAATAATGATATCTCCGTCTGCCTTTATTGCCTTTGCTGCCGTATCGTCATTCCCATATCTGAATTGATCACCGGTTGTGGTAACTTTTATAGAACCATTGCCAATGATTATTTTTCCGTCTGCATTAATTCCTTTACCTCCCGCACCACTACTGTTGATCGTTAAATTACCATTTGTTATTTCAAGGTTGTTATCAGTTTTGATCCCCGATGAGGATTTAATATCTTGCTCTTCTGAATCGTAATAAGCAGAGCCGGTCGTACTGATATTAATATCACCTCCCGAGATAATTGTATTACCTGTACTTTTTATTCCTTTTGCCCCTTCGCCTGAAGTAGATAAAGTTATGTTTCCTCCTTCAATCTGTATATCTCCTTCTTCACTATTAATACCATCATCTGTAGATACGATTGATAAGACTCCTTGTTTAATCAGACAATATTCTTTTGCATGTATTCCATCTTTATAAGCACTTTTTATACTGATATCCCCATCTGATAGATTAATGTAATCATCACTGCAGATTGCGTGTTTATAGTATCCCTTGAGGGTTAGTGCCCCTTTGCCGGAGAAAACCAGTCCTCCTTCAGAGAAGATTGTGCCTTTCTGATCTTCTTCACTCGCGGAATAAATATTGTTGTCAATCAAACGATTGGTGGACTCTCCAACTAATGATATCGTAGCTTGTTGTTTGCTCTGGTTGTTAATAACCGAGCCATCTGAACAGATGAGATTAACCCCATTTAATGCAATAGAAAACGGAGAGTTGCTGTATATTTTAAAAGAACCATCTGTAGAATAGCCATTAAGTACATACGTTATCTCTGTAGATATACTTGAATTAACCACAATCTTTGCTCCTGAAGTTGAAATGGAAACCCCCTTGTTAGAATAAGGATTCTCCACAGAAACACTTTCGCCTGAAAATATAACTGTAACAGCATCTGTAAAGGTGGTATCTTTAGACGTTGCCTTGAAATCATCGTTGAGGTCGTTCTCATTTGTTGACGTGTTTGGTGTAGAATCGTCTTCAGTAATATCTTTGTCCGTACTACAGGCAGGATAGGAAATTACGACTGCCAAACACAGGAATATATAATATAACTTTTTCATATTTTTTCTTATTTAAAAGGAATAAACGTAACCAAGTTCCATGATATATTTGTCTGTAGGTTCTTTTACATTCATCTCGTGATCATAAATCCCGGATAGATTTAATTTATTTTTTTTGTCTATCTTATAAGCTAAAGACAACGTATATCTTAATGCGTCGAACTCATTTCCATCCGGATTGTTCAGCTGATAAAATGTCTCAATAGATGCAGAGGGAGTGAATTTGCATTTCGGAATATCGTAAGAAACTTTCAAGCGATTTTTCCAGGTCCATTCCGGATCCATTTTGTAGGTGTCTATCTTTCCACTGCTTTTTATCCGGTCGCTGTCATCTTTATAGGTTCCTTGAACCCTCTCCCGTAAAGAGAATGTAAAGCGTTTCCATTTTTGCTTTCCCTGCATCGAACCAATTAACCGATGTCTTGGTTGAAAATCGGTATATTCAAGATCATTGAAGTATTGGAATTGATAAGCAACACCAAGTTTTATATTCTTGATGATTTTGTAATCACCGCCAATCTTAATAGCCCAGCGCCCAACTTCATTCATGTTCTCACGCCCTCTGAACTCTAACTCTCCGTTGATTTCCCATTTCTTTCCGATTGATTTTTCTACTCCAATAGTACTCCATATGCCAAAATCATCTGTAGTCTGTGATTTGATCATTTGCTGTATTAAGAAAAGACAGACAATTATTAATAATATTCTATTGTTCATTTTTTTATTAATTGTCATTCGTGAAATCATTTGATTTGATGATGTTATCAGCCGTGTTTATTTGACTGTTATTATAATAATAGACTCTTACATAAGCTATATCTTTCAGGAAATCTATTTGCCCTATTTCAATTCTTTCTATAGACAAACCTGTACGGTTACGTAAATCGTCTAACATTTCTTCTCGTTTTGCCGGAGTGATTAAATCTATCCGTTCATATATAATGAGTTTGCAAGCTGTATGATGTATTACCCGCGTTGTTTCCAATATATAGAATGAGATAATAAAAATCAAATTAGTGGATAGAAGTTCAATAATGCTAACCTTGTGATTACTTAATGCGTTAATTACAGAAATACCAATTATTGCAAAAAGATAAGTCATCTCTCTCACCGGAAGAGTATCTGTTCGATAACGAAGAATTCCAAAAATAGCAAAAAGTCCTAACGCAAATCCGACCTGTATTTTGACACTATCCAGTAGGAATATCATAAGAAAAATCGTGATGCTTACCATAAAAAAAGTAAATAAATAGTCTCGTCTTTGAGTCTTCTTATAATATAGAAAACAGATAATAATACCTGTTGTAATAAGATTAAATAAAAACCTGGTTGTTAATAACAAAAAGGCATCCGGATTGAAGAGATTCTCTATATTATTCATAATCGAAAGATGTTATTTTATGTAGATATTTTAGTTTGTACTTGAAATTGTTTGTTTTTATTAATGCCGAGTTTTCCGTGAGTGACACTCCTATACAATATTTGCTAAAACCTTTTGGTTTAATCCTTAACGAATTGAGGTTATTCATAATGGGGGAAAAGGACGAATGCTCTTTTTTTATCTCAATAATGACAACTTCCGGCAAGAAAATCTTTCTTTGTGTTTTATTGTTGATAAAACATAGATTCAGATCAATCGTAACTCGTTCTGTTTTCTCTTTATTAATAAGTGTTATGCGATTATATTTACTGCATAATTTTGCTTCCAGAAGCATCGGATCGTAAGGTATGAGTGAGTACAAAAAAGGTAAGCCGTCTTCATTGATCAGATCCGTTTGATGGTAGTTAATTCTTGTTTTTTGCGTTACCCCTTTATTTGATTTTTTCTTTACTTCAAGAAAACATAGTTTTGAATCAACGTATTCGCGTGTGCGAACTTTTATACGGTTTAATTTCCCGTTCTGATGGGCGCGATACATTTTATAATCCGGAGTGTCGAAATAAATCGTATTGTATTCGAAGATATTTTTATTCTTTATTTCCTGGATAAAATAATCCTGAGACAAAGAGGAGAACATTTGTAATAAATAGTCCCGAGGAAAAATGAATTTTTTGTCTGTACGCCTCATAAGGCGTATATTACTCATGTCTTTGAGTGATATACGCTCAAATGCACTGAAATCGATCTTTATCATAGCTGTTCCTTTATCCAAATCGCTACTAAGATATTGGGTAATGATATATCATAATATCAAATGTTTGCGAATCGGAGAAAATAGCTGCTGAAGCGACTTCTTAGGGAGATGAAAAGAAAAAGGCCGTCTCAAATATGTTGAGACAGCCTTTTGGAGTAATTTTTGTACTGATTATTTTGTTTCAGGTTCTGTATCTATTGCTTTCCATGTGAATGCTGCAACAATAGCGCCTACAAAAGGAGCAACAATGAAGAGCCACAGTTGAGAAAGGGCTTCGCCTCCCTGGAATATAGCCGGGTCGATACTACGAGCCGGATTTACGGATGTTCCCGTAATAGGAATACAAACAATGTGGATCAACACAAGTGTAAGACCTATTGCTAATCCTGCAAAATTATTAGGAGCACCTTTAGAGGTAGAACCAAAGACTACGAGCAGGAAGATAAAGGTAAAGACTGCTTCTGCAATAAAGGCCTGAGTTAGATCTGTATATCAGTTTGCCCCAGTCAATGTAGTTGTTGATTCTATATTTTGAGCTAATAAGAAAAGAATACCGGAGCCGATAATAGCACCAATAACCTGGGCGATCATATATCCTGCCGCATCTTTCCCTGAAATTTTATTCGCTACTAACATTCCCAATGTGATGGCCGGATTAATATGACAGCCTGAGATCTTTCCAATAGTATAGGCCATTGAGACAACAGAGAGTCCAAAGGCAAAAGCAACACCTAAAGTGCCAACAGCAGCAAACGGCTGACCTGTTCCTGCAAATACAGCACTTCCACATCCCATAAGTATGAGTACCATAGTACCCACTAATTCTGCAAAATACTTTTTCATTTTTTTGTTCTTTTTGTTAATACTAAGTGTTTTTACCACATAAAATTAAACATTTTTAACTTGTGTTTGGTTTTACTTAGCATGGTTATTTGAACAAAAATAAATAAAAAAGGTTATTCCAACGTGAAATAACCTTTTTTATTTCGGGTAATCATATAAAATGTACTGTCATATAAATTAATCAATCATTTGATTGTTAATAAAACGTCTCCTTCCAATACAGAGTCTCCTTTATGAAGATTAATTCTTTCAATTACTCCGTCTCTGTCTGATTCTATATTATTTTCCATCTTCATTGCCTCAAGAACCAATAATAATTGGCCTTGTTTCACCGCGTCACCTTCTCTGACTGCCATTTCAAGGATAACTCCCGGCAGAGGCGATTTTATTGGATATGCAGAACTGGTTGATGCGGCCGGCTTTGTTACGGGAACATTTGACTGCATTACAGGAGGTTGTTTGATGTCTGTTTTTGTACTCATCCGCGTGGGATTCGTTGTCAAACCATCAACTTCCACTTCGTATGGAACATCATTAATCGTAAGTTGAGCCTTTTTCCCCTCAACGCTTTTTATTTTAACAGCGTATTCTGATCCGTGTATTTTTACAATGTATTTTTTCATGATTTACTTTTTAATTAAAGTTTGTCTTAATCCGTAGATTTTAGAACTCCACGGAGAATAAGCCTTGGCTGCCCGATTAATTGTCAGCACGGTATCCTCAATGTCATGTAAATCTTCGGAATACTTATAAAGAGCAATAGCTATAGCGGCTAATTCTTCATTTGTAAGGCCGTCTCTCAGTTTTGTTTCTTCTTTTGTTACTTTCGTACCACTGGTTGCCTCTTTTACTTTCTGATCTTTTTTGCGAGCCACCCGAATATGAGCTTTTCCAAGATACATGAAAATTATATAGAGCAGGAATAAACAACATAACACAACCGTTACGGCAACTACGGTCAAAACAACCCCGGATGGGTCAGCTTGACGGAATAATTCCGAACGACTGACCGTTTCTAATGTATTGTTCGTTGCACCGGGAGTTAAAACCGGCAGATTCATCAGTTTTTCTGTTCGATCTTCACTCTCAAACCACCCATAAGAGACATCTTCAAGCATTTCTGAAGGATTGAACTCTAAACGATCTATCGGTTCTTCTCTGTTATCCGGATCATAGAACTCAATAAAATTCGTATCATCCAAGGTGAAGTTTGTATATCGTGGACCTCTCTGAGTATTGCCTTCTGCGAAAAAGATAATATAATCGCGCGGGCCAATTATCATTTCCGAGGTTTTTGGAATACGATATTCTTTCCCTTTTACTTTTAGAATTCCTCCTCCGATATTTACTTTCCCATATCCGGTATTGAATAATTCGATCCAGGAATGAGCTTGTCCCAGATTATCTTTATATCCATTCTTATTAATTACTTGTATTTCATTAATTCGGATGTCTTTCAGATTTTGCCCACTTACTGAAGCGACCGAAAAAAGGCATAGGATCAGTGCAACTATTTTTGATAACAATAATTGTTTCATATCTTCCTTTCGGTTTATAATGGAATATTACTATGTTTCTTTGCAGGGTTTACCAACTTTTTAGTTGCTAAAGATTGCAAAGCACGAATAATACGGAAACGCGTGTTGCGCGGTTCAATAACATCGTCAACATATCCGTATTTGGCAGCTTCATATGGATTAGCAAATGCTTCTTTATATTCGGCTTCTTTTTCAGCAATAAAGGCCGCTTTCTTTTCCGGATCTTCTATCTTGGCAATGTCTTTTGAGTATAATACCTCGATAGCTCCGGCAGCTCCCATAACTGCAATCTCTCCTGATGGCCAGGAGTAGTTAATGTCCCCTCTAAGGTGTTTAGAACTCATCACGCAATAAGCTCCTCCGTAGGATTTACGTAAGATAACAGTTACTTTAGGAACAGTTGCTTCGCCATATGCAAAGAGTAGTTTTGCTCCGTGTATGATAATTCCTCCATATTCCTGCGCTGTTCCTGGAAGGAAGCCGGGAACATCTACTAAGGTAACTAAAGGTATGTTGAAAGCATCGCAGAAGCGAACAAAACGAGCCGCTTTACGGGATGCGTTAATATCTAACACTCCCGCCAGATATTTAGGTTGGTTGGCTATTATACCCACGCTCTGACCATTGAAACGGGCAAAACAGGTAACTATATTCGGAGCGTATAGTTTCTGTGATTCTAAGAATTCTCCATTATCAACTATTGCTTTGATAACATCTGTTACGTCGTATGGTTTGTTCGGATTGTCCGGGATGATTTCGTTTAATGAATCTTCCAAACGGTCAATAGCGTCTGTACAAACACTTAAAGGCGCATCTTCAAGATTGTTTTGCGGAAGATAGCTTAGCAATTTGCGAATCGTTAGAATTCCTTCTTCCTCTGTTGTTGACACGAAATGGGAAACACCGGATTTGCTGGCATGTATTTTTGCACCACCTAATTGTTCCTGATTAACCGTTTCTCCGGTAACACTCTTTACTACTTTAGGACCTGTTACAAACATGTAACTTGTTCCTTCCGACATTATCGTGAAATCAGTCAAAGCGGGAGAATAAACAGCTCCACCTGCACAAGGGCCGAATATAGCGGAAATCTGAGGGATAACACCTGAAGCCAAAATGTTGCGTTGGAATATTTCGGCATATCCTGCCAAAGCATTTACACTTTCCTGAATACGTGCCCCGCCTGAGTCGTTAAGCCCAATTACAGGTGCACCCATTTTCATCGCTTGATCCATGACCTTACAAATCTTCATGGCCATTGATTCAGATAATGCTCCACCGAAAACTGTAAAATCCTGTGCGTATATATATACTAAACGGTTGTCAATTGTACCATAACCAGTGATGACTCCGTCTCCTAAAAACTGGGTTTTCTCAATTCCAAAGTTTGTACAACGATGCTGAACAAACATGTCGAACTCCTCGAAACTTCCTTCGTCAAGTAACATGGCGATACGTTCTCTCGCCGTGTATTTCCCCTTTTCATGTTGTGAATCAATTCTTTTTTCTCCCCCACCCAGACGGGCTTTTTCCCGGAGAGCGATAAGTTGTTTCACTTTCTCTTGTTGGTTATCCATTAGATTTTAGCTTATAATTAGAAATGTTCTTAGTCTTTGTTTTTTATTTTTTTGAACCGGGCATGCACAGCTCTGTTAGTACGCTGCATGTCGATTTCGGATGCAAGAATGCAATATCCATTCCTTCTGCCCCTGGTCTTGGCGCTTTATCTATCAGTTGAACTCCTTTTTCTGCCGCTTTGTCCAAAGCTGCTTGTACAGAAGGAACAGCAAAAGCAATATGGTGTATTCCTTCTCCTTTTTTCTCTATAAATTTAGCGATTGTGCTGTCCTCACTTGTGGGTTCCAAAAGTTCGATTTTCGTTTGCCCTACTTTAAAAAAAGCAGTTTTTACTTTCTGATCAGCAACTTCTTCAATGTTGTAACATTTTAACCCCAGTACTTCTTCATAATAAGGAAGGGATTGCTCAATACTTTTTACAGCAATCCCAAGATGTTCAATGTGAGTAATGTCCATTTCTTTTATATTTAGTTATTGTTATAAGTCAATGTCGCAAAGTATGATGACAAATGTACGTTCTTTTTGTACATTAAAAGAATTATTTCCGTAATTAAGAATGTCTTAAACGACATGCTTTATAGCATGTTTTGTCGTTTTTTCTCTTCTGTAGATCTTATTTACGTTTCTTGCTTCCTTTTACTAATGAGTTAAGAAAGGTTCTTGCAACAGGCAAAAGAACAGATGTGGCTAATGCACTCCAGAATCTTTTTTTTGCTTTTGCTGATTGAGCATCGGCTTTCTGTTTTGCTTTTTCCTCTTTAGCCTGTTCCTTAAGTGCTTTGGCATCTGCTTTTGCTTGTTCTGTAGCCTCTTTTTCCTGTTGAATACTGTTTAAACGCTCAGTCAGAATTTCGTATGCAGACTCCCGGTCTATCGTCTCTGCATAATGACGATAGAGTAGGGAGGAGGTAGTCATTGATTTTCTTTCTTCTGGAGTAATCGGGCCAATCTGAGACTGAGGTGGAAGAATAGAGGCACGTTCTACCGGCTGCGGCGCTCCTTTTGCGTCTAAAAAAGAAACCAAAGCCTCTCCTGTCCCTAATTCAGTAATTACTGTTTCTGTGTCAAACGCAGGATTAGCCCGGAATGTTTGCGCTGCAGTTTTTACTGCCTTTTGGTCTTTGGGTGTATATGCCCGTAAAGCATGTTGTATGCGGTTGCCTAACTGCCCGAGTATGGAGTCGGGCATGTCAGACGGATTCTGCGAAATGAAATAGACACCGACCCCTTTTGAGCGGATAAGACGAACCACTTGTTCTATTTTTTCAGTCAAAGCCTTAGGCGCATCATTGAATAGTAAATGCGCTTCATCAAAGAAGAATACCAATTTTGGTTTTTCCATATCACCAACTTCCGGTAAGGTTTCAAATAAACGACTCAGCATCCAAAGTAGAAAAGTGCTATATACACGTGGCGAGTTCATCAGTTTGTCGGCCGCAAGGATATTGATAACCCCTTTGGAACCATCAGTCTGAATAAAATCATCCAGATTTAGACCCGGTTCACCGAAGAAAGCACCTGCACCTTCATGTTCTAATTGCAGTAGGCCTCTTTGAATTGCGCCAATACTTGCAGCGGAGATATTACCGTAGTTTGTTGTAAACTTAGCATTGTTATTGCCTACATATTCTAAAATTTTCTGCAAATCTTTCAAGTCGGTTAAGGCGAGAGATTCATCTTTGGCTATTTTGAAAATAATTGTAAGAACAGCGCTTTGCGTGTCGTTAAGAGATAGGAGTCGGCTTATTAATATAGGTCCCATTTCTGTTATACTCGCACGCACGTTGACGCCTTGTTCTCCGAATACATCCCAGAATTGCACAGGAAATGATTGGAATTCAAACCCTTTCTCCTTCAGACCGTACGAATCTACACGTTTAATTACGCTATCCTTATTTCCTCCCGCTTTTCCTATACCCGAAAGGTCTCCTTTAATATCGGCAGCAAATACAGGCACCCCCATTTGGCTGAATGTTTCTGCCATAGTCTGTAACGTAACCGTCTTTCCTGTTCCGGTGGCACCTGTAATCAATCCATGACGATTTGCCATTTTAGGTAAAAGACATATTTCTTTTTCTCCTGTTGTTGCAATAAAAGCTCTTTTCTCCTGATCCCACATAATCCTTTTGTTTTCTTCTGGTTGGTGATGCAATTATAATAAAAAAATACAAAAAAGGAGCGAAACAGACCAACCAAATATCCGTTAGTCTTTCTATCTTTATCTTCTGAAAATAACAAATCGTTTTATTATGAAGAATAGTGTAATTCTTATTCTGTTGTTAATAGGAGGAGTCGCGACAGTGAATGCTCAGTCTTTCGATCGTTCTAAATTAGAGTTAGGGGGTAGTGTAGGTATGCAATTTGGCGATTATACAGTAGTAAATATCGCTCCGCAATTAGGCTATCGCGTGTCTGAATATTTCACGGCAGGAGTTGGTGCCTCATATACCTACTATAAAGATGAATACTATAATGGCACGAAGGCGTATGATTATAAATCCAGTTATTTTGGCATGAATGTCTTCGGACGTTTTTATCCGATACAGTACCTTGTGTTAAGTGTGCAGCCTGAAGCAAGCCGTATGTGGCGTTCTTATGATGCTGAAGGTGGTAAGCTAAAAGAAAATAAGTTTGTTGCATCAGTTTTAGTCGGCGGCGGACTTCGTCTGGGTCCTGTTACGGCAATGATTCAGTACGATGTTGTTCAGGATAAAAACTCCCCTTATTCAAACAAGATCTTTTATAGTATAGGCTATACGTTTGGTTTTTAATAAAATCTGCTGATCCCTCAAATCACCCCTTGTTGAAATAAAAAATCCCCGAAATCATTTGATTTCGGGGATTTTTATGTACTCGGAGCGGGACTTGAACCCGCACAGCTGCAATAGCCAAAGGATTTTAAGTCCTTCGTGTCTACCATTCCACCATCCGAGCATCCTTTTCTCTTAAAAGATGAGCGAAAGACGGGATTCGAACCCGCGACCCTAACCTTGGCAAGGTTATGCTCTACCAACTGAGCTACTTTCGCGTTTTATTCTTTGCTTTTGCGTGTGCAAAGGTAGAGAAGTTTTTTATTTCTCCAAACCTTTTTAGTGCAAAATTAATTGCCTACATAGATTTTATCTCCCGAAACCATCGTTGAGTAGATACGAAGTCTTTTCCCTTTTGGATTTTCTGAACTTGGACCGGAGATCGGGGCACCTGACTCTAAATCGTACGCGCTTCCGCATATTGGGCAAGTGCCCGTGCTTGAGTAGGGTTCTATGTTGATTACAACATCTTGTTTCAGCTCATAAGGACAGGCGATGTCGTATGCTTTGTATGTTCCTGAACTGTAACTGCTATGATATACTACCACACCACCAAAACCTACAGCTTCTTTTAGGCTGGTGTTGATGTCGTTTTTTGTATAAATCTTATGCGCTGTCATCGTGTTGAGTTCTTTATCTGTGTCTGATAAATGTAGGGTGAGATTTACAAGCGAATAAGGAATGTCTGAATATTCAGAATCTCCGCATGAGAAAAGGAATAAAGATAATATAAGAAATGATAAACGTTTAGTTTTCATTTGATACTAATTTATTTTCTGCAAAACTTATCTTCTCAAACGAAAAACCATCGATTATATTTTGCATCATCGCAGAAATTGAATCATTACACAGATTTCCTATACTGCCTTCGTGCGTATGATTGATTTTTTTGTCGGGAGAGAACTCCCCTGCTTCAATTTCAAGTCCTACCTGTTTATATGCGTCTCGGAAAGGGGCTCCGTCAAGTACCCGGCGGTTTACCTCTTCTACGCTAAACAGCAAGGCGTACTTATCATCCTTTAGAATGTCTTTGTTCACGTTGACTTCACGCATCATATGGGTTACCATGCGCAGACAATCTTTCAGCTCGTCAAATGCCGGAAGGAATATTTCTTTGATGATCTGTAAATCGCGGAAATAACCCGATGGGAGATTGTTGCTGATAAGCGTTATTTGCTGAGGCAGACCTTGTATCTTGTTGCATTTTGCACGGGTTAATTCGAATACGTCCGGATTCTTTTTATGCGGCATAATACTCGATCCGGTAGTGAACTGATCCGGTAATTTGATGAATCCGAAATTCTGACTGTTGAATAGACAAGCATCAAAGGCCAGTTTTGATAATGTTGCGGCAATACCCGCCATCGCAAAAGCAACAGTTCGTTCCATCTTTCCACGCCCCATTTGTGCATAGACTACATTATAGTTCATGGAGTCAAAACCCAGAAGGTCGGTAGTCATTTGTCTGTTTAGCGGGAATGAAGAACCGTAGCCTGCCGCCGAACCGAGTGGATTTTTGTTGCATACCTTGTAAGCTGCCTGCATCAGTTGCAGGTCGTCAACAAGGCTTTCTGCATAAGCTCCGAACCATAGCCCGAAAGAAGACGGCATAGCTACCTGCAGGTGTGTATATCCGGGAAGTAATACGTCCTTATAGCGTTCGCTTTGTTGAAGCAAAACGTCAAATAAATCTTTCGTTAATTCCGTTAACTTGCGTATTTCAGTCCGGGTGAATAATTTCAGATCAACCAATACCTGATCATTACGAGAGCGTCCGCTGTGTATTCTCTTACCGATGTTGCCTAAATTACGAATGAGCAATAATTCTACTTGCGAATGTACATCCTCAACCCCTTCTTCTATAACGAAATCTCCGTTATCAGCTATCTGATAAATGTGCCGTAGTTCGTCCAGTAATAACTCGAGTTCTTGTTTTGTTAATAGCCCGATATTCTCCAGCATGATAATATGAGCTATTGAGCCAAGCACATCGTATTTGGCGAGATAAATATCCATTTCACGATCTTTACCAACTGTGAATGTTTCTACTTCTTTGTCAACCTGTACGTTTTTCTCCCAAAGTTTTTGTGCCATATGTCTAAAAATTAATAAGGAAGGCTTGCCAGAATAGTCGATATCTTATCTATTGCTTCTTGTAATGGCTTAGATACCATCGGTTTGATGAATGCATTAAGTTCAGCACGTGCAGTAAGTTTCATTTTTGTTTCATCTTCTGCAGCCTGAACTAATTGTATCCATAGGAACAAAGGAACAGGCGAATTTGTAGTCGCAAACTTGATCAACTTATTCGGCTCACGCTCAATAATCTGAAATTTTATTTTACCAACAGGAGCAACCGAGAAGCTGCAACTGTCACTGTCAAACTCAAAATCATTGATCTTATCTTGCGGGATGCGATCCTTTATTTGCTCCAGATTGGACAAATCGGATAGCATCGCGAAGATACGATCATCATTGTGAGGAATAGTTTTCACCTCACTCACAAAATCTGTCATAGCCATATCGTTTCTTGATTTAACTTATGGCTTCCAGTTTGCAGGGTCTTTACGCCATTCCTGTAATGTCGCGATTTCCGATTCGTCAATGTAATCAGTACGGACTGCTTCTTCAATTACAGCGTCATAATTACTCAAGGTCGTAAGAGCTACTTTAGCCTCTTTGAATTGTTGAGTAGCAATGGGGAAACCATGCGTAAAGATAGCTACCATACCAACAACATCACATCCGAAATTGCGAACTGCTTGTACAGCTTTGAGGCTACTGCCCCCTGTAGATACCAGGTCTTCAATAATTACTACTTTGGATCCCGGCTTCAATTCTCCTTCGATCAGATTTTCCAACCCATGATCTTTCGGAGTTGCACGGATATACACGAATGGTAAACCTAATAAGTCGGCTACCAATGCCCCTTGGGCAATTGCTCCTGTTGCTACCCCTGCAATAGCGTCTGCGTTTTCGTACTTTTCACAGATAATACGCGCAAGTTCTAATTTAATAAAAGTACGAACCGCCGGATAAGAAAGCGTTTTTCTGTTATCACAGTAAATCGGAGACTTCCATCCCGAAGCCCAGGTAAACGGATTAGCCGGTTGTAATTTTACGGCTTTGATCTTTAACAATTTCTCTGCAACTAATCTTTCCAGTGTTTTCATACTATGAATAATATTTATATACAAACGCAAAAGTAGGCAAACTGTATGATATAACCTTGTCTCGGGGATGTAAAATTTTTATGTCATTGAGCAATAGAAAGAGTAAATACGCTGATTTCTATCTTTGAACAAAGGCGTAATTCTTCAATACAGGCATTTAATGTGGCTCCTGAAGTTATTACATCATCTATAAGCAATACATGTTTCCCTTCAAAGGCGTTCGGGTTAGTAAGGGAAAATGATGTTTCCATACCAGTCATTCGTTCGTATAAATTTTTACGTGTTTGCGTATTTGTCTTTTTTTCTCTCGCTAAAGAAACAGTGTCGATCGATCTGTTAATAACGGAATTAAATCCTTTTGCAATCCATTCGGATTGGTTATATCCACGTTTTTTTAATCGTGTTTTATGTAAGGGAACCGGAATGAGTACATCCGGTAACTCATATTCCGGAGAACGGGAGATTGCTAATGCGGCCATTCGTCCTAATGTGAACCCTAACCTTTTGTTGTTGTAATATTTAAGAGAAAAAATGAGCTTCTGAGTGGCGTTTCCTTTCTTGAAATGTAAAAAAGCATGTGCTGATTTGACCTCCGGTCTTCCCGCAAAGATTTTAGCGGCAGGGTTAGTCCCCTTCTCTGATCTTGTATAGGATAGTCGGTTGAGGCATGATAAACAAAGAAAGTCTTCTCCCGTAATCAATGGCGTTTTACAGACAATACAGCTGTTTGGGAAAAACAAGGATACAAAATCACTCCAAATACGTGTCATCCGCATCGGGGTTGAGTATTTCTTTTAAACAAGAGGATATTAGCGAACTTTCAAACCCTCGTCCTGCAGCAAAACGGAATAGCTTGACGAATACTTCCCGGGCATTCTTGCCTCTTACACTTTTCTTCTTTTGTGTTAGAAGTTCTTTAAGGTTTTTTCTGTATTCATTCTCATCTAATTCACCTAAGATTGTATCTGATAAAGCAGGAGTAATCCCTTTTCTGATTAACTCATATTTTATTTTAATACGTCCCCATTTGTTGAAATTCGACTTGTCTTTTATATATGCCCGTACATATCTTTCTTCGTCTATGAATTTTTCAGCAATAAGTTTATTGATTATCCTCTCACATGCATCTGCGGATAATCCGCTTGTTTCTGTTTTTTTTCGTATTTCCTGAATGCAATATTCTTTCATAGAACAAAGAGATGCCATTCGGTTTAATAGTTCTGATTCGGTTGTCTCTTTCATCGTAATGCTTTGATTATTCTGTCTTTTCCGGCTAAATCTTTCACTAATATACAATCCCTGTAACCTTTCTGAATAAGCAATTCAACAGTCTCATTTCCTAATGCCTCGTTGATTTCAAAATAGATCCGTCCGCTGTTGTTCAGATGTAGAAGCCCGAATTCTGCAATAGCGCGATAAAAAACAAGTGGGTCGTGATTGGAGACAAACAAAGCAAGATGGGGCTCATATTCCAAGACATTCGGCTTCATTTCCTCCTTTTCTTTCTCCATTACGTAGGGTGGATTACTTACAATGATATCGAGTTTGTGATCGGGATACATTTTCTCTGTTAAAACATCGAACGATAGGAAGCTTACCTTCGCTTTGTTTCTTGTTGCATTGCTTCTTGCTAAAGAAAGCGCTTCTTCCGAAATATCAATACCGGTAACTTTCGCGTGATCCAATGCGTTTGCTAATGAAATAGCTATACAGCCACTCCCGGTTCCGATATCTAATACGTTTAATTTTTCTGTTTTCTCTGTGCGAACAATAAGATCCACTAATTCTTCTGTTTCGGGGCGAGGAATCAGAACAGAAGGCGTGATGAAAAACTCATTTCCATAAAAAACGGTAGTCCCTAAAATATACTGTATCGGCTCTTTTCTTAATAAACGTTCAACAATCGATTTGATTTGCCCCTTCATTGCTTCTGATAAATCCCTATCTTTGTCAAGAATCAATTGATGAGGCTCAAGATGACAGACTTCTTTCATTATGAGATGAGTCAGACTTCTGATTTCCTCCGGTGGAAACTGATTCTCCAATGTTTTTCTCAGGTAAGCAATGGTATCGTTCATTTTCTTTTGTGCTTAAACAAGGAACAAAAGTAATTAAAATAGAAGATTTAAGAGGATGACAATAGATGAAAAATACATGAGACGCGCCATTCAATTGGCAATGAACGGGCGAGGTGCCGTGATGTCAAATCCAATGGTGGGTGCAGTCATTGTGCATAACGATCGCGTGATAGGAGAGGGATACCATCGGAAATATGGAGGTCCGCATGCAGAAGTAAATGCTATACGTTCTGTGGAGGATGAATCTTTACTGCCCGAATCCACCATGTATGTTACCTTAGAGCCCTGCTCCCATTACGGAAAAACCCCCCCTTGCGCAGAATTAATAGTCAGAAAGAGGATTCCCCGGGTTGTGATCGGCTGCTTAGATCCCTATCCGGAAGTTGCCGGCAGAGGTGTAAGGATTCTGCAAGATGCCGGAGTAGAGGTTGTTACCGGAATTCTGGCGAAAGAAACCTTTGGGTTGAATCGTTCTTTCATGACTGCTCATCTCCGCAAACGTCCCTATGTTATCCTGAAATGGGCGCAAAGCTCAGATGGTTTTATTGATAAAATAAGAAAAGACTCTTCAACGCCTGCTGTTGTCTTATCTCCCCCTGATTCTATGCGTTTAGTTCATAAACTGCGGGCAGAAGTAAATGCAATAATGGTAGGTACGCGTACAGCTATATTAGACAATCCTTCTTTGACAGTGCGTAATTGGATAGGTGATTCTCCTGTACGGGTTGTGATTGATAAAACCCTGAAAATACCACTCTCCTATAATCTGTTGAATGGGTTGGTTCCTACTCTTGTTTTTACGGAAAAAGAAGCGGAGAACAGGACAAATGTAGAATATGTGACAATTGATTTTAAAAGAGAAATCTTAGCTCAGGTATTAGCTCAGTTGTATAAGAGAAAATTGCTGTCTTTATTGGTGGAAGGAGGTACAACACTTCATAATCAATTCCTGAAAGAAGGACTATGGGATGAAATAAGGATGGAAACGGCTGCCATTTCCCTGCATAAAGGCGTTCCGGCACCCGATGTGAGAGCTGTTTTGCCATTAGATGGTGGTGAAATTCGAGGTAGGTATAAATATATATATAACCCGGATTCATATCTTGAAAGTTCTTCATTCTCAGTGTAGTTCTTTTACCATATCTGTGGAAAAACTTTTCCACAGATATGGTAAAGTTTTTCCACAGTTATAGAAAAACTTTCCGACAGATATGGAACAAAAGACATATACTAATACTAAAAAATATATATTGGATAGAGAAAATCTTTTTCAGATAAAAAAGAGTAACTCTTTTCTGGTCTTGGTTTGGGATTTGTTTAATAGAAAAATAAGTCTGAAAAAAAACAATCGCGACCTTGTTTGTCACTAAAATATTATAAATTATAGATGCTTTGAGGTATAAAGCCAAAAATGTTTCTACTTTTGTGGCTTGATATGCAACAAACTTAAGTTTTGATGGAAAATAGGATACTTTTATTTTTTACATGTTGTTTTACTTTATTGCTGTCTTCTTGTTTGGGCTCTGACGATGAGGTGGAATACGATATAGCAAAAAACTGCCAAATAAACTCATTCGTGCTGGCTCATGATTCAATACCAACGTTAAGTACGACAAAGTTTACTATAGACCAGCTGAATAATAAGATTTATAATCAGGACTCTTTGCCGTATGGAACAATTGTTGAAAAGGTTGTTCCTACAGTGACGTATATATCATCGGTTAGTATTGGTGCCGTACAAGTAATACAGGAAGCAACCGGTGATACAATTTACTGGAACGGAACAGATTCTTTAGACTATTCCAAACCGGTGAAATTTATTATTACTGCCTATGACGGAGTTACAAAGAAAGAATACGATACACGTTTGAATGTGCACCAGTTAATCCCTGATTCCATGGTTTGGTCTCAGTCTTCCGTCTCTTTACCGGGTACTGCAGTTGCTGAAAGAAAGGTAATCGCATTTACTTCCGAAGGAAGTGAATCATATTATATGTACACGAAAGAAACCAATGGCTATCACTTATATACCGCATCAACATCTGACTTATCAACCTGGAGTTCGCAAGAATTGAACGGTTTGCCTGAAGAGGGTATAAGTTGGAACCAATTGATTGAATATGAAACAAGCCTGTATGTACTGTCAACAGATCATAAGCTCTATGTATCAACGGATGGAGAAAACTGGAGCTTAGTTGATAACTCTCCTTCAATTATTGCTTTGTTGGGAGTTGTACATGAAGAGACAACTGCTAAGAGACCATCAGCTTTAGCCGCTATAGCTTCTGTTGATGGGGTAACCCGTTTTGCAAATATGGATAAAACCGGCGTTTGGTTTGAAGGAGATGATGTTCCTGCTCAATTCCCCATATCAGATTTTGCGTCTTTATCCTATAATCTGATGTACAGAGAGCGTTTATTGCTGATCGGAGGAAAGAATACGGAGGGTACAGTTCTGGCGGATACCTGGTCAACAATGGATGGCATAAGTTGGGTGTCAACAACCTCAGATATTTCTTTTACAGCAAGAGAAGGTGCGTCAGTCGCTTTGTATGATTCTACCTTTTTCATGATTGGCGGATTTGACTCTGAGGGAGCAGGTTTGAAAGATATTTACCGTTCAAAAGACAATGGGCTTACCTGGATGTTGTCAGATTCTCTGGTAGTTATGCCTGAAGAATACAAAGCACGTGGTAGCGCTTCTTTAATTGTAGATGATAAAACGAATTATATGTATCTTTTCGGAGGAAAAGATTCAAAAGGAAATAATGATTTAGGAGACCTCTGGCAAGGACGTATTAACCGATTGGGGTTTAAGAAATAAAACTTCCCTCTATGGAGGGTATAATTTTACAGCTGTTTTACCGTTAGAAAAAGAAGGTATAGAACTATAAGAAACGATTTATATGACTTCTACTTCTTTTCAACAGCTGATTCTGATAATCCTTTTACTTATCTTGCCTGTGGAACTTCGTGCTCAGGAATATAAGTATGAAATCGGAGGTATTGCCGGTACTTCCTTTTATATGGGGGATGCAAATAAAAGCGGTGTTTTTAAGAATTTAAATCCTGCATTCGGAGGTGTATTCCGCTATAATGCGAATTTCAGGGTTGCTTTTAAGGGAAATCTGGCGTGGGCTAAGGTTACCGGGAGTACGGAAGGATTAGATAATGTTTTTCCCGAAAATTCACAAGCAACATTTGATCGTAATGTGGTAGATCTCGGAGGTCAGATGGAATTCAACTTTTTCCCATATAGCGACAAGTATGCTTATATGAATACCAAGAAAATAACACCTTATGTGGTATTTGGACTTGGAATTACGGTCGCGACAGGAGGAAGTAACACTTTTGTTGGCCCTAATATTCCTTTAGGAGTAGGGGTTAAGTATAAAGTAAAAAATAGAGTGAATTTAGGTTGTGAATTTACGGTTCGTAAATTATTTGGTGATAATTTTGAAGGAGCCGCTATTTTGGATGATCCTTACAATCTGAATTCAGACTGGTTGAAAAATAATGATTGGCATTCGTTATTTCTTTTGTCAGTAACTTGGGACTTCGGTCCGCGGACAAGGCCTTGTAATAATATACAACGCTTTTCCGGCTTTTAAAGAAACAAAGACAAAATGTCATTAAAAGATAAAATAGATAGAAATAGTTTGCCGCAACATATTGCGGTTATTATGGATGGAAACGGAAGATGGGCAAAAGAACGGGGAAAAGACCGCAGTTATGGACATCAGGAAGGCGTTGTATCTGTTCGTAAAATTGTTGAGGCAGCAACAGCTATCGGTTTAAAGTACCTTACGGTCTATACTTTTTCAACAGAGAACTGGAATCGTCCGGAGGAAGAAGTTCGTGCACTTATGCAATTACTTGTTTCCGCAATTCATAAAGAAACCCCGGATCTTATGAAGAATAACGTGAGATTGATGGCTATTGGAAATTTGTTGCAATTGCCGGAAGGTACGCGCGCTACATTGCAAGATTGCATTAATCAGACTTCGGCCAACACAGGAACTACCCTTGTTTTGGCTCTTAGTTATTCCTCTCGTTGGGAACTCACCGATGCAATGAAGCAATTGGCAGAAAAAGTAAAAAGAAACGATTTGAATATCGAAGATATTACCGAACTTGTGGTTTCAAAACACCTAACTACTCGAGATATTCCCGATCCGGATCTTTTAATAAGAACAGGGGGAGAGAAAAGGCTCAGTAACTTCCTGCTTTGGCAGCTTTCGTATGCAGAACTATACTTTACGGATGTGTTTTGGCCAAGTTTCAGAGAAGAAGAGTTGTATGGAGCTATATTGTATTATCAACAACGTGAAAGGCGTTTTGGTAAAACAAGTGAGCAAATTAATTATAAACAATAGCTGTTAATATGTACAAAAGATTAGTGCTATTTTTGTTTTTCTTAGGTTTTGCTTATGGCTTAACCGCCCAGGAAAATGACACTACCCAGGTTGATGTGCCGGCAGAAGTGCCGGTTGTTTCGTACTCGTTATCTCCAAAACGATATAAAATCGCAGATATTGCTGTGACGGGTGTGAAAAGTAATTATGAGGATTATGTATTAATCGGTTTGTCTGGTTTGTCCGTTGGTGACGAGGTTGCTATACCCGGTGAAGAAATAACCGGAGCTATTAAACGCTTTTGGAGAAATGGTCTTTTCTCTGATGTTAAAATTTTAGCAACAAAAATTGAAGGTGATCAGGTATGGCTTGAAATCCAGTTAAAACAACGTCCCCGAATTTCAGAGATTAATTATCATGGCATAAAAAAAGGAGAGCGGGAAGACCTTGATTTAAAACTTGGGTTGAGAAAAGGACACCAAGTGACACCTAACCTGATGGATCGTGCAAAGATTGTGATGCAACGCTATTTTGATGCCAAAGGGTTTAAAAATGTTGATATTGAGATTTTGCAGAAAGACGATCTTTCTAAAGAAGGTGAAGTTATCCTGGATATCAATATAGATAAAAACGAAAAGACCAAGATCAATCGTATTTATTTCGTAGGTAATGATGCCTTGACAGATTACGACCTCAAAAAGGTGATGAAGAAAACGAATGAACGCTTCTCGCTTAAACGTGATTTCAGAACCAGTATTCGTGAGATGTTCAGTACAAAGAAATTTACGACTGAAGAATATGAAAATGATAAAAAGAATATCATTGACAAATACAATGAAAAAGGATATCGTGATGCTGTCTTAACTGCAGACAGTGTTATCAATCATGATGAGAAGCGTGTGGATGTATTCCTGACTATTGACGAAGGCCAGAAATATTATTTGAAAGATATTCGTTTTATAGGTAATACGCATTATCCTACAGACTATCTCGAGTCTGTTCTTAATATGAAACCCGGAGAGGTTTATAATCAGAAGAAACTAAATGAACGTTTATCTCTTGATGAAGATGCGGTTTCTAATGTCTATTTCAATAATGGTTATTTATTCTTTAATGCTGATCCGGTTGAAGTGGATGTACATAATGATTCTATCTCTTTGGAAATACGTATCTATGAAGGAGTGCAGGCAACAATCAACCGCATTATTATTAACGGAAATGACCGGTTGTATGAAGATATTGTTCGTCGGGAGTTGAGAACAAAACCGGGTATGTTGTTTAGTCGTGATGATTTGATGCGTTCTATTCGCGAAATTGCTCAGATGGGGCATTTTGACCCGGAAAATATGTCTCCCAAGCCAATCCCTGATCCTGAAAACGGAACAGTGGATATCGAATATAATCTGACATCGAAAGCAAACGACCAGATAGAATTCTCTGCAGGTTGGGGACAAACAGGAGTGATTGGTAAGTTGAGTTTGAAATTTACAAACTTCTCTATGAGTAATTTCCTGAATCCAAAAAGTTATAAGGGAATTTTACCTCAGGGAGAAGGGCAAACGTTGACTCTTAGCGGACAAACAAACGGACGTTATTATCAGGCGTACAGTATTTCTTTCCTTGATCCCTGGTTCGGAGGAAAACGGCCGAATACCTTATCAGTAAGTGCCTATTTCTCTAAGCAAACAGATATAAGCAGTAGTTATTTGAGTAATAATAGTTATTACAATCCGTATTATAGCAGTGGCTACGGAGGTTATGGTTATGGAAGTTATGGTTATGGAGGCTATGGCTCGAGTTATAACTATGAAGCAGCCTACAATCCGGATAAATATATTATGATGCTGGGTATTGCTGCAGGTTATGGTAAGCGTCTGAACTGGCCGGATGACTACTTCCAGTTTATGGCTACATTAAATTATCAGATGTATATGATGAAAGACTGGGATTATTTCCTTGTTCGTAACGGTACGAGTCATAATATAAATCTGGAATTATTATTGCAACGTAGTTCTATCGATAATCCGCTGTACACTCGTATGGGATCGCAATTCTCATTATCTGTGTCGGCTACTCCTCCGTATTCTTTATGGGATGGTAAAGATTATGCTTCTTTATCGGATGATTCGGAAGATAAGTACAGAATGATTGAATATCATAAATGGAAATTTAAAGCAAAAATATTCTCTCCTTTAGCCCCATTAACGGTTAAGCGTACACCTGTGTTGATGACACGTGTTGAATATGGATTCCTTGGTGCTTATGATCAGAATAAACGATCTCCTTTTGAAACGTTCTATATGGGTGGTGATGGTATGACTGGATATGGAAGTACTTATGCTACCGAAACAATAGGTCTTAGAGGATATGAAAATGGTAGTATAGCCGATTATTATAACCCGGGATATGCTTATTCTCGTTTAGCGATGGAGTTACGTTATCCATTCTTACTGGAGCCTTCATCTACTATTTATGGATTGGCGTTTGTGGAAGCCGGTAATGCCTGGAGTACACTAAAATCATTTAATCCTTTTGATCTGAAACGTTCAGCCGGAGTAGGGGTACGTATCTTCTTGCCGATGATCGGGTTGATGGGTATTGACTGGGCATATGGCTTTGATACTCCTAATTATAGTAGCAGTGGCGAACGAAGTGGAGGAAATTTCCACTTTATTATAGGTCAGGAGTTTTAATTAACGTAATTTAGAATGTTTGTAATAAACGCTCGGTTATATTTGTAGTCATAAGAGGGAGTAATTACTAAAAAGAGAAAGAATATGAAAAGAATTATAGCATTATTCAGTGTCATTTTTCTATGTACTTTTGCTGCTTCTGCTCAAAAGTTTGCATTAATTGACTGGGAATATATTCTGAAAAATATTCCGGCATATGAAATGACGAATGAACAACTTAGCCAGATTTCACAGAAATGGCAGAATGAGGTTGAAGCAATTCAACAGGAGGCTCAGAATATGTATAAAACGTATCAGAGCAACTTGGTGTTTTTATCTCCGGAAATGAAGACAAAACGCGAAGAAGAAATCGTTAAGAAAGAACAGGAAGCACAGGAACTCAAACGTAAGTATTTTGGTGCAGACGGGGAATTGTATAAAAAGAGAGAAAGTCTGATGAAGCCAATACAAGATGAGGTCTATAATGCAGTCAAAGAGATTTCCGAACAAAAAGGTTATCAGTTGGTTGTTGACCGGGCCTCTGCAATGAGTATTATTTTTGCGTCTCCTAAAATTGACATCAGTAATGAAGTCTTGATTCGCTTAGGATATTCAAAATAATTGCTTACATTTGTGCGCTTTTAGTTAAGTATGTAGCTGAATAATAACAAGTAATAGAATAAAAGATGAAGAAACTTATTATCTTATTGTTTTTGATTCTCCCATTGGGAGCCTTTGCTCAGGAAGTAAAGATCGCATTTGTAAATACTCAGGAAGTATTCATGGCTATGCCGGAAGTTTCTGCTATGGAAACTCAGATGGCTGATCTGAACGAGAAATATAAAGTTGAGTTGAAAAGTATGCAGGATGAATATACGAACAAATATTCTGCTTATGTAGCTCAACAAGATTCTTTGACAGAAAATATTAAGTTGAGAAGGATGCAGGAAATTGATGATATCCGTGAACGTATGGATAATTTTGTTCAGGTAGCCCAACAAGATGTGCAGAAAAAACAGCAAGAATTAATGATGCCTATTCAACAGAAGCTACAGGATGCGATAAACTCAGTTGGAACTGAAAAGGGATATACTTATATTGTGGATCCGGCAGCTTTACTTTTCAGAGGAACAAATGCTATTGACGCAACTCCTTTCGTAAAGACAAAATTAGGATTGAAATAAGAATAGAAATAGAGTATAAAAGAAAGGATGTTAGTCATAGTTATGACCGGCATCCTTTTTTTATTTATTTAATAGATCAAAGATGTTACGGATAAAGTCAGGGCCTATAGGAGTTTTCGACTCGGGATATGGAGGATTAACCATCCTGAATGAAATCAGAAAGGTTTTGCCGGAATATGATTATATCTATTTAGGGGATAATGCACGGACGCCATACGGTCCGCGTTCATTCGAAGTGGTTTATCGATTTACAAAACAAGCTGTTTTTCGTCTTTTTGAGGAAGGATGCCAATTAGTTATTCTTGCCTGCAATACGGCCTCCGCAAAAGCCCTACGTACAATTCAACAACAGGATCTTGTGGCCTGGGATGGTGATAGGCGTGTGTTAGGTGTTATCAGGCCTACAGTTGAGGTATTGGACAAATTAAGCACAACGAAGCACGTGGGAATCTTAGGCACGGCGGGGACAATATCTTCTTGCTCTTATGAACTTGAGATCGCGAAAATGTTTCCCCATATAACAGTCTCCGGAGAAGCGTGTCCTATGTGGGTACCCTTAGTGGAAAACAATGAATTTCATTCTCCCGGAGCAGACTATTTTGTTCGTAAGAATTTAGATGAGTTGTTTTTAAAAGATGGACAAATCGACACGATCGTTCTTGGTTGTACACATTATCCATTACTCATTCAAAAGATAAGACAGTACTTACCCGATGGAGTGACGTTATTCTCGCAAGGAGAACGAGTGGCCGAAAGTTTAAAAGACTATCTTTTTCGTCATCCGGAAATGAGAAACAGACTGACTAAAGGGCAGAATTCACGATTCCTTACTACTGAATCAGCTGAAAAGTTTTCTGAAACAGCTTCTATTTTTCTCTCTGAGGATATTTCTGTAGAGCAAATTTCAATAGATTAGCCGGATGAAAAAACAATCTGTCGCATTATGTATCTGTTACTTTCTTTTCGCTGTTGTGTCTGCTTCAGCGGGAGATCTTGATGCTTATTTGGAGCAGAAAGGCCTGGTCAACGTTGCTGCGATGGATACGACAATACGGGTAGATCTCAAATATGCTGCACCGGAGAACATAATGGGAGAGGCTGTTTACGAAGGCATAACCGGAGTTTGGCTACATCCGGATGCGGCTGAAAAGCTGCTAAAAGCTCAGGCGTTATTGAAGAAAGAATACCCGTCTTATTCATTGCTTGTCTTTGATGCGGCACGTCCGATGTCGGTACAACGTAAGATGTGGAATGTTGTAAGAGGGACGGACAAAACGAATTATGTGAGCAATCCTGCTAAGGGCGGTGGTCTGCATAATTACGGAATGGCTGTTGATGTAACTATTCTTGACGGCGATGGCAAAGAGTTATCTATGGGAACAGGGTTTGATTTTTTAGGGAAAGAGGCACATATTACATCCGAAGAGTCTTTGGTGCAACAGCAGAAAATCACACGGCAGGAATTGGAAAACAGGTTGCTGCTCCGTAGGATTATGAGGCAGTCCGGATTTCGTACGATTTTATATGAATGGTGGCATTTTAACGCTTGTACGCGTGAAGAGGCGAAGAGAGCGTATCCCCTTATCGACTGAAGTGTATTTTAGATAACTTTTTTCCCGAAAGGAGAAAGAGCAAGTCCCGCCATTTTAAAATGTTGTAATCCGAAAGGAATTCCAATTATCGTAACGCACAATAACAAGCCAAAACATAAGTGCGTGACGCATATCCAGATTCCTCCTATTAATATCCAGATCACATTCATTAAAACGGTGAGGCAACCTCCCGAATAAGGTTCGCTGATTATCTCCTGACCGAATGGCCAAAGAGCTAATATCGACAATTTAAGAGTTTGCAGCCCAAAGGGGATTCCGATGATTGTAATCATTAACAGGATGCTTGCAATCAGATATTCTATACTGGTAAGAATACCTCCGAAAAGTAACCATATGATATTACCTAATACTTTCATGTTCTTGTGTTGTTTCTGGTTTAACTTTATAACGAGTATGGCAACTGTCTAATGCTGCTAAGATAGTGTTTTTTACAATTGCAAAACTATCTTTTAATTCTGGTTTTATAGGAAGTGAAGGAGGCGCTTCCATATTTAACGGATTGATTGCTTGTCCGTTTTTGTGAACTCTGAAGTCTAAATGAGGCCCGGTTGACAATCCGGTTGAGCCTACATACCCGATAACTTCACCCTGTTGTACATGTTTCCCTACTTGCAGCCCTTTGGCAAACTTACTTAAATGCATATACGTAGTCGTATAGACAGAATTATGTTTTACTTTAATGAAGTTGCCACCTCCTCCTTGATAGCCTTTAGCAATTACAGTACCTGCTCCGATGCTTTTGACAGGAGTGCCTATCGGTGCTGCATAATCTACACCATGATGCGCACGGTAACGTTTCAGAATCGGATGGAATCGGGCATTACTAAACCGGGAAGTGATTCTGAAGAAATCGAGTGGAGCCTTTAGGAACGCTTTTCTAAGACTATTCCCATCCGGATCAAAATACTCAAAAACACTATCCTGTACAAAAGGGATGGCTGTAAAATCTTTTCCCTGATGCGTAAAGACCGCACCATAAATTTTGTCAATATTCAAAGCGGTAGTATCATCTATATACGCCACATCATAGATGACTTTAAATGCATCGCCATCTTTTACATCAAAAAAATCAATTTGCCAGGCATAAACATCTGCAATCTTCATTGCTAATTGCGGATCTCCACCCTGATTTTTGATGACATTCCAAAGAGAAGAATTTAAGGTTCCTTCTACGTATTCACGTTTATATGTAACCGGTTTGCAAAATTCAGAAACAACAATACTGTCTTGGGTTAAGTCAATTACCGCATAATCCGTTAACGACTTTGCAAAGGCCATATATCGTATTATTCCAAGACTATCCTGCGTTGTAAACGTGAAATAATGACGACCTGCCTGAATTTTAGTAGGGTCTAAAACCTCCGTCGTAGAACGACTGATACTATCCGCTTTTGCCGCACTAAAACCAAGTGATGCAAAAATAGAAGCCGGATTATCTCCGTTTTTAATAAAATATTCAGCATAATCCAATGTATCTATACATATACCATATTGATAAATATGTTGAATGGTATCGGGTGCCTCTGTAATTATATCTTTATCTTGTTCTTTCTTCTGTAAATTGCACGAACATAAAAATGCGAATAAAGTAAATAGAACAAGTATATGAGAAGTTTTAAATGGATTAGTTAGCATATTAGTAAGTCGTCTGAATTAGTTTATCGAACAAAGATAAAAAATAAATAAGATGGAAACGGCCTAATCTCTATCTTTATGGAGTAGTTAATAAATGCAAAAACGAGGAGGTTTTAAGAACAAACCGACTTGATTTTGCGTCTTATTCTAAAGTTACACGTTTAAAATAAAAAGAATTATGAAAAGAAGTTTTTGGAGTATATTAACTGTTTTTTTAAGTGTTGTTCTGTTCTCCTCTTGTGGAGCGTCTAAAAAAGATGTGTCGTCTTTAATTTCCGGTCGTTGGAATATCCTGGAAGTGGCTGGTGAAAAAATCACTGGAGACAAATTACCTTTCATTGAATTTGATACGGCGGAAAAAAGATTACACGGAAATGCAGGTTGTAATAATTTTAACGCAGGATATCAGGTCGATCCGGCCAAGATTTCTTCCTTTAAAATATCACAGGCTGTTTCAACGATGATGGCTTGTCCCGATATGGAGACAGAGGGTAAGGTTCTGAAAGCATTGGATAAAGTTGCATCGGTAAAAAAAGCTGCCAGTGCAACGGGGCTTCAATTGTTAGATAATAACGGAGCTGTCTTGTTCTTGCTTGAAAAAGCGTTGTAATATGAAACAGTATTTATTTGCCGGTCTGACCATTGTTTTTTTACTGACTTTTGTCGGCTGTAAAACACAGAAGAATATGATTACATTTTCCGGACTTGAGGGTGAATGGAATGTTGTAGAGGTAAATGGGAAAACAATTACCACAGAAGATTACAAACAGTTCTTTTCTTTCGATGTTGCAGAAAAACGCTTCTCGGGAAATGCCGGATGTAATCGGATGACAGGAGTTTTAGTGCATGATGCGAAACAACCGGATCGTATTTCGTTTTCAAAAACGATAACAACGCGTATGGCTTGCCCGGCTCTAAGTTCTGAACAAGAGTTGCTTGCCACTTTAGAAAAAGTTGTTCGTTTTGAATCTGTTCCAGCGAAGGATTCAAAAATGAAAATAGCATTTTATGACGTTGACGATACTCAACTCATCTTGATCCAACGAAAATAAAAGCTTTTTTATAAAGAATTAGCGATAGTCTTTATATAACAGATATTTCTTACGTAACTTTTTAAAAGCTTCCAGGTCTTTTTGCCAGGAAGCTTTTATTTCTTCCTCAGTAAGACCTTTTACAATCTGCGTACGCAGTTCCTTACTGCCGGCTAAAAGATCGAACCAATGAGGTCTTGTAAAGAAAAGAGCCTGTTCCTTTCCCGACTTCATATAGAAATCGAAGAAAAACTTCAGAGTAAGTCCTCCCTCAAAAGGAAGCTCCCTTAGATCTACACCATAACATCTTTTGTCCTTGTGTAAAGGATTTGTGTCAAATCCCGGCAAGGAAACCGGAGTAAATGTAAATTCTCCATATTTAGGATTAGGCGCTCCAAGTACCTGAAAAGGAAAGTATGTACCTCTGCCTACACTGATATTTGTTGCCTCAAAGAAACAAAGAGAGGCATATAGGCGGATAGATTGATCATTCGGGAGATTAGGAGACGGTTTAACCGGAAGCCAATAAGGATCACCATGTTGCCAGTTTTCCATTTTGATAATCTTCAACCGGCAAGAATCCGGTTCACTTTTTAACCAACCTTCGCTGTTAATCATCCAGGCTAATTCACCGACCGTTAACCCGTGTAAAACGGGTATTGGATGCATGCCGACAAACGATTCAAACCCCGGCTTGAGTATCGGTCCATCCACAAAGTCATTGGGATTAGGACGGTCTAATACAATAAACTCTTTATTGTTTTCTGCGCAAGCTTCCATAACATAATGCATCGTACTTATATAGGTGTAAAAACGAGCACCTATATCCTGTATGTCAAAAATAACCACATCAATATCTTCAAGTTGTTCCGCCGTCGGTTTCTTATTCTTACCATATAATGAAATAATAGGAAGTCCTGTTTTTTGATCTTTACTATCCTTTACAGTTTCTCCCGCATCATCAGTCCCTCTGAATCCATGCTCAGGAGCAAAAACTTTCTTGACATCTGCACCGTTAGCCAATAATACATCTAATAAGTGCATCTGCACGTTTTCCAAAATAGATGTTTGATTTACCACTAATGCAGTTCTCTTTCCTGAAATATTGTGCAATACCACCTCTGTCCGTTCCGCTCCGAGCACTAATTTACCCGTTTCGTTATTTTGTGCGCCGGCCGTAAAATGAATTACATATAAAAGAAAAAGACAATAAAAATAAATAAACCGTTTCATTTCTTGTTGGTGTCAAATAATAATAGGCAAAATTAGAAATTTAAACCACCGAATAGCGCGATTTAGATAAAAAGAAACTGTGTGAGTCTGTTTTAAGGAAAGAACGGTTAAGGCATTAGCGTGTGAATATCTTTACAGATTGAATTTTCTGAAACAATTAATTGATGGAAAGTTTTGGTAATAAGGAAACAATCCGTAATTTTGCTGCCCATTTTATGTCTATACTAAAAACAAAATAATAAATTAATTATGATTGTAGTTCCATTGAAAGAAGGAGAGAACATCGAAAGAGCTCTTAAAAAATTTAAAAGAAAGTTTGAAAAAACAGGAATTGTTAAAGAACTGAGAGGTCGTCAGGCTTTTACAAAACCTTCTGTAGAAAAAAGAAAAATGATGATGCGTGCTGCTTACGTACAAAAATTGCAGCAAATGGAAGATTAATTCTTCTCATTCAGGTATTGTTTTTTTCGTAATTAATTCATATATTCGTAGCAAAGCATAGGTTGATTTGATACGAGTATGTGGATCGATTTATTTTTAGACTATCTTAATTTCGAGCGAAATTATTCTGCACTTACAATTGAGGCATATAAGAAAGATCTTGCTCAGTTTGAGGATTATGTTAGAAATGAATTGAATGAAGAGTTTGATCCGGTGGTGATCGACTCGGATAAAGTCAGAGGTTGGATTGCTTATTTAATGAGTGTGAATTTATCCTCTACGACAGTTAATCGAAAACTAAGTTCTTTGAAGTCTTTTTTTAAGTTTCTTGTTAGACAACAAGTTGTCTTAACTAATCCTATCCGGTTGATGACCGGCCCCAAAAACAAAAAGCCCTTACCTTATTTTATAAGAGAAAATGAAGTGGCTCAGATTTTGGATGGTGATCAGTTTGGGGACGATTTTGAGGGCGTACGCGATAGGTTGATACTCGAGCTTTTATATGATACGGGAATTCGGAGGTCTGAATTAGTAGGAATAAAAGATGTCGATATTGATTTTGACAAATCGTTGCTGAGGGTTAACGGAAAGAGAAATAAACAACGGCTAATCCCGTTTGCGGATAATCTGAGAGATTTGATGTCTCAATATCTTCAATGTAGAGATAAAGAAGTCGGAGTAGGCTCGGGTTGGTTCTTTGTGCGAAAACACGGAGAGCCTATTTATCCCGGAATTGTTTATTCTGTCGTTAAGAAATCTCTTTCGACAGTACCGTCATTGGCGAAACGTAGTCCACACGTGTTAAGACATTCTTTTGCAACCAGTATGTTGAATAATGGTGCGGAGTTGAATGCTGTGAAAGAATTATTAGGTCATAGTAGTTTAGCTTCAACCAGTATATATACTCATACTAGCTTTGAGGAATTAAAGAAAGTATATCATGCCCATCCAAGGGCGCTAAAAAAGGAGGTTATTATGGATATTAGAATTCAGTCTATTCGTTTTGATGCTTCAGAAGCTTTAGAAGCGTTTGTACAGAAGAAGGTATCGAAGCTTGAACAGTACTACGATGGTATTCTGTCTGCCGAGATTATTCTTAAGGTTGTAAAACCGGAGGTAGCAATGAATAAAGAAGCTTCAATTAGTCTTAAGATCAGAAATGGAGAGCTTTTTGCGGAAAAGATAGCCGATACATTTGAGGAAGCTGTTGATGGCTGTGCGGAGGCATTGTCGAAGCAATTATTAAAACATAAAGAAAAATCAAAAACCAAATAAAAAAAAGAGTATAAATTTGGTATCTAAGAAATAATGCCTAAATTTGCAGCCGTTTCGCCCTGATGTCGAAACGGCTCTTTTTTAGCATAAAACGCCTCTTTAGCTCAGTTGGCCAGAGCACGTGATTTGTAATCTCGGGGTCGTTGGTTCGAATCCGACAAGAGGCTCAAAAGCGTTTTAGAAATCAGGGGGCAGTTACCAGAGTGGCCAAATGGGGCTGACTGTAACTCAGCTGGCTTACGCCTTCGGTGGTTCGAATCCATCACTGCCCACGAAACAAAATTGCGGAAGTAGCTCAGTTGATAGAGCATTAGCCTTCCAAGCTGAGGGTCGCGGGTTTGAGCCCCGTCTTCCGCTCTTTTTGCCTGTGTAGCTCAGCGGTAGAGCACTTCCTTGGTAAGGAAGAGGTCCCGAGTTCAAGTCTCGGCACCGGCTCTAAGATAAGATATAGTACATTTTTAGCAATGTGATGTTGAATAAAGAACATGATCATTAATCAAATAAGAACAATTTAAGTTATGGCAAAAGAACATTTTGACAGATCGAAACCCCACGTTAACATTGGTACGATTGGCCACGTTGACCACGGTAAAACGACTTTGACCGCTGCTATTACAACTGTATTGGCAAAAAAAGGTCTTTCTGAATTGCGTTCATTCGACTCAATCGATAACGCTCCAGAAGAAAAAGAAAGAGGTATTACTATTAACACTTCTCACGTAGAGTATCAGACAGCAAATCGTCACTATGCTCACGTTGACTGTCCGGGTCACGCTGACTATGTAAAGAACATGGTAACGGGTGCTGCTCAAATGGACGGTGCTATCATTGTAGTTGCTGCAACTGATGGTCCTATGCCTCAAACTCGCGAACACATCCTTTTGGCTCGTCAGGTAAACGTACCAAGATTGGTTGTTTTCATGAATAAATGTGATAGTGTGGATGATGAAGAAATGTTAGACCTTGTTGAAATGGAAATGAGAGAACTTCTTTCATTCTATAATTTCGATGGTGATAATACTCCTGTTATCCGTGGATCTGCTCTTGGTGGATTGAATGGTGAACCAGTTTGGGAAGATAAAATCATGGAGCTTATGGAAGCTTGTGATACTTGGATTCCACTGCCTCCTCGTGAAGTTGACAAGCCATTCCTTATGCCGGTTGAAGACGTGTTCTCAATCACAGGTCGTGGTACTGTAGCTACAGGTCGTATCGAAACTGGTAAGATTAAAGTTGGTGAAGAAGTACAGATTATAGGTCTTGGTGCTGAAGGAAAGAAATCTGTTGTTACAGGTGTTGAAATGTTCCGTAAGCTTCTTGATGATGGTCAAGCTGGTGACAACGTAGGTTTGTTACTTCGTGGTATTGACAAAGATGAAATCAAACGTGGTATGGTGATTTGTCACCCAGGACAGGTAAAACCTCATTCTCGCTTTAAAGCGGAGGTTTATATCTTGAAGAAAGAAGAAGGTGGTCGTCACACTCCATTCCATCAGAAATATCGTCCTCAGTTCTATATTCGTACATTGGACGTAACTGGTGAAATCACTCTTCCTGAAGGAACTGAAATGGTTATGCCAGGTGATAACGTAACAATTACTGTAGAACTTATCTATCCGGTAGCTTGTAATGTAGGTCTTCGTTTTGCAATCCGTGAAGGTGGACGTACTGTAGGTGCTGGTCAGATTACAGAATTACTTGACTAATTCGATAAACTAATATAATAGCCGGCTTCAAAAGAGGCTGGCTATTTATACGGAAGTAGCTCAGTTGGTAGAGCACTGGTCTCCAAAACCAGGTGTCGGGAGTTCGAGCCTCTCCTTCCGTGCAAAAATCTATAGATTAATGAAAAAGATAATTGCATATATTAAAGAATCTTATAACGAACTTGTTTATAAAGTTTCTTGGCCCACCAGAATTGAACTATCTAATAGTGCTGTTATTGTATTGTTTGCTTCCCTGATAATAGCTGCACTTATTTTTGTGATAGACTTAGGTTTTGAAGGGGTGATACGTTTCTTGTATGAAAATGTCCTTTAATCTGTATTAACAATGTCTGACATTCAGAAAAAATTTTATGTGCTTCGCGCTATAAGCGGGAAGGAAAATAAGGTAAGAGAATATCTGGAGGCTGAATTGAAAAATACAGACTTGGGAGAATACGTATCTCAGGTATTAATTCCTACCGAAAAAACTTTCACAGTAAGGAATGGTAAAAGGGTGATGAAAGAAAGAGCCTATTTGCCAGGATATGTACTTGTTGAAGCTGCATTGGTTGGAGAGGTCGCTCATCGATTGAGAAATATTCCTAATGTAATTGGATTTCTTGGAGGATCGGAAAATCCCGTTCCGCTACGTCCTGCTGAAGTTAGTCGTATTTTAGGTACGGTTGACGAGTTGCAAGAGCAACAAGATGTGTTGGATGTCCAGTATTATGTGGGTGAAAATGTTAAAGTCACCTTTGGTCCGTTTAACGGATTTAGCGGTGTAATCGAAGAGGTGAATACTGATAAGAAAAAACTCAAGGTAATGGTTAAGATTTTCGGTAGAAAAACTCCTCTTGAGTTGGGTTATATGCAAGTTGAGAAAGAGTAGTTTTCTTGTTACGGAGAGAGCTTTCTTTCAGTTTTTGATGTTATATATATCTAAATTTTAGAAAAATGGCTAAAGAAGTTGCTGGACAAATTAAATTGCAGATTAAAGGAGGAGCAGCAAATCCTTCTCCCCCTGTTGGACCTGCTTTAGGTTCTAAGGGTATTAATATTATGGAGTTCTGCAAGCAATTTAATGCCAGAACCCAGGAAAAGGCTGGTAAAGTATTACCTGTGGTGATTACTTACTATGCTGATAAGACGTTTGATTTTGTCGTAAAAACTCCTCCTGTTGCAATCCAATTATTGGAGGCTTCGAAACAGAAGAGTGGTTCTGCTGAGCCTAATCGTAAGAAAGTTGCGGAAATTACTTGGGAACAAGTTAAGGCGATTGCAGAAGACAAATTAGTCGATTTGAATTGTTTTACTCTGGATTCGGCAATGAAAATGGTTGCCGGTACTGCTAGAAGTATGGGTATTACGGTTAAAGGGGCGTTCCCGGAAAATAATTAATAAACTTCAATTGAGATGGGTAAACTGACAAAAAATCAAAAGTTAGCTTTAGGCAAGATTGAAGCTGGGAAAGTATATACATTGAAAGAAGCATCTGCATTGGTAAAAGAAATTACCACAACAAAATTTGATGCTTCAGTAGATGTTGATGTTCGTTTAGGCGTTGATCCCCGTAAGGCTAATCAGATGGTGAGAGGGGTTGTTTCTCTTCCTCACGGAACAGGAAAACAGGTTCGGGTTCTTGCATTATGTACTCCGGATAAAGAAGCAGAGGCTAATGAAGCTGGTGCTGATTATGTTGGATTGGATGAATATATTAATAAGATCAAAGGTGGTTGGACTGATATTGACGTTATCATAACAATGCCTTCTATCATGGGTAAAATAGGTGCTTTAGGTCGTGTGTTAGGTCCTCGCGGATTAATGCCTAATCCTAAGAGCGGTACTGTTACTAATGAGATTGGCAATGCTATTAAAGAGGTTAAACAGGGCAAGATTGATTTTAAAGTAGATAAAACAGGAATTGTTCATACGTCAATCGGAAAGGTGTCTTTTGATGCTGATAAGATTCGTGAGAATGCCAAAGAATTTATCTCTACTTTGAATAAGTTGAAACCGACAGCTGCTAAGGGAGTGTACATAAAGAGCATTTATCTTTCTAGTACAATGAGTGCGGGGATTAAAATTGACCCCAAATCAGTTGAAGAAAATTAATAAAATAATTGGACGATGAAAAAGGAAGATAAAGTTGCTGTAATAGAACAATTGACATCTATCGTACAAGAATACCCTAACTTCTATTTAACAGATATAGAAGCTTTAGATGCGGAAAAAACAAGCGCATTGAGAAGGGAGTGTTTTAAGCGCGAGGTGAAGTTGGTTGTGGTAAAGAACACTTTGCTTAAAAAAGCGTTGGAAAATTTAACAGAGATTGATTTTTCTCCACTGCATACTGCTTTGAAGGGAAATACGGCTGTGATGTTTTCACAAGTGGCAAATGGACCTGCAAGATTGATCAAAGATTTTACTAAAGACTCAAAGGGAGAAGGTAGGCCTCAATTGAAAGCTGCTTATGTACAGGAAAGTTTCTATATTGGTGCTGATAACCTAACTGCTTTGGTTGATATTAAGAGTAAAAATGAACTTATTGGTGATGTTATTGCTTTGTTGCAATCTCCAGCCAAGAATGTTGTTTCTGCACTTCAATCATCAGGTCAAACTATTCACGGAGTTTTAACTACTCTTGCTGAACGATAAACAAATAAAAGATAAATAAACAAATTAAATCATACAAAAATGGCAGATTTAAAAGCTTTTGCTGAACAATTAGTGAATTTAACTGTAAAAGAAGTTAGCGAATTAGCAACTATCCTTAAAGAAGAATATGGTATTGAACCAGCTGCTGCAGCTGTTGCTGTTGCTGGTCCTGCTGCTGCTGGTGCTGCTGCTGAAGAAGAAAAAACATCTTTTGATGTTGTTTTGAAAGCTCCAGGTGCTAACAAATTGGCTATCGTTAAATTAGTAAAAGAATTAACAGGTCTTGGTCTTAAAGAAGCTAAAGATTTAGTTGATGGTGCTCCTAGCAACATTAAAGAAGGTATTGCTAAAGCTGACGCAGAAGGATTGAAAAAGAGCTTAGAAGAAGCTGGCGCTGAAGTTGAGCTTAAATAAGCCTTATAGCCTGGTAACCAGGTGTACTTGGTTAAGAATCTTCGCAAATGGGGATTCTTAACCTTTTTGTGTCTATAATTTCATTAAGTTCAATAAATTCCTTAATAGATGTCTTCAACAGCTGAAAACCAAAGAGTTAATTTTGCTTCGATAAAGAATTCCCTTCCTTATCCAGACTTCCTCGAAGTACAATTGAAGTCATTCCAAGACTTTCTTCAACTTGACACACCTCCTGAAAAACGGAAGAAGGAGGGTTTGTACAAGGTATTTGCTGAGAATTTCCCTATAGCAGATACAAGAAACAATTTTGTGTTGGAATTTCTGGATTATTATATTGATCCGCCCCGCTATACCATTGATGAATGTATTGCTCGGGGGCTTACATATAGTGTTCCGTTAAAAGCGAAATTAAAACTATATTGTACTGATCCCGATCATGAAGACTTTGATACCGTTATACAAGACGTTTATCTCGGCCCAATTCCATATATGACCTCAAGGGGTACATTTGTGATTAATGGAGCTGAACGTGTTGTTGTATCTCAGTTACACCGTTCTCCAGGGGTGTTTTTTGGACAAAGTATTCATGCGAATGGTACTAAACTTTATTCAGCACGTATTATCCCGTTTAAAGGTTCTTGGATTGAATTTGCAACTGATATTAATAATGTCATGTATGCATATATTGATCGTAAAAAGAAATTACCGGTAACAACTCTGTTAAGAGCTATCGGATTTGAAAGTGATAGGGATATTCTTGAGATATTTAATCTTGCTGAAGAAGTAAAAGTTACAAAAACTAATCTCAAAAAACTCATTGGCCGCAAATTGGCCGCACGTGTTTTGAAAACATGGGTTGAGGACTTTGTTGATGAGGATACTGGTGAGGTTGTTTCAATTGAACGTAATGATGTAATAATTGATCGTGAGTCTGTGTTGGACAACGACAATATTGAAGCTATTCTTGAATCGGGAACTCAAAACGTATTGTTGCATCGCGAAGATCACAACCTGTCTGATTTTGCAATTATTTATAATACGTTGCAAAAGGATCCCAGTAATTCGGAGAAAGAAGCTGTTTTATATATTTACAGACAGTTAAGAAATGCTGAACCTGCGGATGAAGCAAGTGCCCGTGAGGTAATTACGAATCTATTCTTCTCTGAAAAACGTTATGATTTAGGGGAGGTAGGGCGTTATCGTATTAATAAGAAGTTGGGACTTACTACAAGTGATGATGTAAAAGTTCTGACAAAAGAAGATATTATTGAAATTATCAAGTATCTTATTGAATTAATTAATTCAAAAGCGATAGTTGATGATATTGACCATTTGAGTAACCGTCGTGTTAGAACGGTGGGAGAGCAGTTATATAACCAGTTTGGTATTGGTTTGGCTCGTATGTCCCGTACTGTGAGAGAACGTATGAATGTTCGGGATAACGAGGTCTTTACTCCGATAGATTTGATTAATGCAAAGACCATTTCGTCTGTAGTTAATTCTTTCTTCGGAACAAACGCTTTGTCTCAGTTCATGGATCAAACGAATCCTTTGGCGGAAATTACTCACAAACGTCGTTTATCAGCGTTAGGTCCAGGTGGTTTATCGCGTGAACGTGCAGGTTTTGAGGTTCGTGATGTTCACTATACGCATTATGGTCGTCTATGTCCAATTGAAACTCCTGAGGGTCCGAATATTGGTTTGATTTCTTCGCTATGTGTTTATGCGAAGATTAATGACCTTGGCTTCATTGCTACTCCTTATCGTAAAGTTGATAATGGTAGAGTCGATTTCTCTGATGAGGGTTTACATTATATGACTGCAGAAGAGGAGGAGGAGTTAACTATTGCGCAAGGTAATGCATTGTTGGATGATGACGGCCGGTTTGTGCGAGAACGTATTAAATCTCGTTTTGAAGCAGACTTTCCTGTCGTTAGTCCTGCTGAGGTGGATATGATGGACGTATCTCCAACACAGATAGCTTCTATTGCTGCATCGTTGATTCCATTCCTTGAACATGACGATGCTAACCGTGCATTAATGGGATCTAACATGATGCGTCAGGCTGTTCCGTTAATACAGACAGATGCTCCTATTGTTGGTACAGGTATTGAAGGTCAGGTTGCTAAGGATTCACGTACCCAGATAGTGGCAGAACGTGAAGGAGAAGTCGTCTTTGTAGATGCTACATGTATTAAAATAAAATATGACCGTACTGAAGAAGAAGAGTTTGTAAGCTTTGATGATGCGGTAAAGACATATAATATACCAAAATGGCGTAAGACAAACCAAAGTACTACGGTTGATTTGCGTCCGATTTGTCACCGTGGACAACGAGTTGTTTGTGGTCAGATCTTGACTGAAGGTTATTCTACTGAGAAAGGAGAATTAGCTTTAGGACGTAATGTGAAAGTTGCTTATATGCCATGGAAGGGATATAATTATGAGGATGCGATCGTTCTTAATGAACGCATGGTGAGAGAAGATTTCTTTACATCTGTTCATGTGGATGAATATATTCTTGAAGTTCGTGAAACCAAAAGAGGTATGGAGGAACTAACCTCAGACATACCTAATGTTAGCGAAGAAGCTACAAAAGATTTGGATGAACGTGGAATAGTAAGAGTCGGAGCTCGTATTGAACCTGGTGATATTCTTATTGGTAAGATTACTCCCAAGGGTGAGTCAGATCCATCTCCGGAAGAAAAACTCTTACGCGCAATTTTCGGAGATAAAGCCGGTGATGTAAAAGATGCTTCTTTGAAGGCAACACCGTCTTTACGTGGAGTTGTGATTGAGACAAGTTTATTTTCCAAAGCTGTAAAAAAACGTAAGTCAAGGCTAACTGATAAGGCTATTTTGCCAAAGTTGGATGAAGAGTTTGATGAAAAGATGGCTGAATTAAAGAGCCAACTTGTTGATAAATTACTTGTTTTGACGAACGGGAAAACTTCTTTAGGTGTGAAGGATTATCTCAATACGGATATCATTGCTAAAGGAGCAAAATTCTCACGTAAATCTTTAGAAGAATTAGATTATAATGCTGTTCAAGTAAGCAGTTGGACTTCTGATTCAGACAAGAATGAACTTATTAAACAAGTTGTTCTTAATTATCTTAAGAAGAATAAAGAGTTAGATGCAGAACTGAGACGCAAGAAATTTGATCTTACTATTGGAGACGAACTTCCTACAGGTATTGTTCAGATGGCAAAAGTTTATATTGCGAAGAAGAGAAAGATACAAGTCGGAGATAAAATGGCTGGTCGTCATGGTAATAAAGGTATTGTATCTAAAATTGTTCGTCAAGAAGATATGCCGTTCTTAGAAGATGGAACGCCTGTGGATATTTGCTTAAATCCGTTAGGTGTACCTTCTCGTATGAACTTAGGACAGATTTTTGAGGCTGTTTTAGGTTGGGCTGGAAAAGAATTAGATGTGAAGTTTGCGACTCCAATCTTTGACGGAGCGTCATTAGATGATTTAAATGACTGGACAGATAAAGCTGGTGTACCACGTTATGGTAAGACTTACTTATATGATGGAGGTACAGGAGAACGTTTTGACCAGCCTGCTACAGTCGGAGTAACTTATTTCTTGAAATTAGGCCACATGGTTGATGATAAGATGCATGCTAGATCTATCGGACCGTATTCTTTGATTACGCAACAACCATTAGGAGGTAAGGCGCAGTTTGGTGGACAACGTTTTGGAGAAATGGAGGTTTGGGCATTGGAAGCTTTTGGTGCTGCTCATATTTTGCAGGAAATTCTTACAATCAAATCTGATGATGTGATAGGACGTTCTAAGGCTTATGAGGCCATTGTAAAAGGGGAACCGATGCCACAGCCAGGAATCCCTGAGTCTTTGAATGTATTATTACATGAGTTGAGAGGACTTGGATTAAGCTTTACTTTGGATTAATTCTAATGGATATAATGACATATGTTGTCTGCAATTTTATTCGATAACTCTTTATAAATAAGATATATGGCTTTTAGAAAAGAAAATAAGATAAAGAGTAGCTTTTCAAAAATTACGATTGGCTTAGCTTCTCCCGAGGAGATCTTGGAAAACTCGAGTGGTGAGGTTTTGAAGCCAGAAACGATTAACTATCGTACGTATAAACCTGAACGTGATGGTTTGTTCTGTGAACGAATTTTTGGTCCGATTAAGGATTATGAATGCCATTGCGGAAAATACAAACGCATACGCTATAAAGGTATTGTGTGTGATCGTTGTGGGGTAGAAGTTACGGAAAAAAAGGTTCGTCGTGAACGTATGGGACATATCCATTTGGTTGTTCCTGTTGCACATATTTGGTATTTTCGTTCTCTTCCGAATAAGATCGGTTACTTATTGGGACTTCCTACAAAGAAACTTGATTCTATCATTTACTACGAACGCTATGTTGTTATTCAGAAAGGATGTGTAGATACTGTTGAAGAACTTGATTTATTGTCTGAAGAAGAATATCTGCAGGTGCTGGATGCTTTACCAAAAGAGAATCAATTGCTTGAAGATACGGATCCGAATAAGTTCATTGCAAAGATCGGAGCAGAGGCTGTCTATGATTTGCTTGCTCGATTAGATCTTGATTCGCTTTCTTTTGATTTACGTCACCGTGCAAGTACAGATACTTCTCAACAACGTAAAAACGAAGCATTGAAACGTTTGCAAGTTGTTGAATCTTTCCGTTCTTCAAAAGGTCGTAACAAACCTGAATGGATGATTGTCAAAGTTGTACCGGTTATCCCACCAGAATTACGTCCGTTAGTACCACTTGATGGAGGTCGTTTTGCTACTTCCGATTTAAATGATTTGTATCGTCGGGTTATTATTCGTAATAACCGATTGAAACGATTAATAGATATTAAGGCTCCTGAAGTGATTTTACGTAATGAAAAACGTATGCTTCAAGAAGCTGTTGACTCACTCTTCGATAACTCTCGTAAATCAAGTGCTGTTAAAACTGATGCGAACCGTCCATTAAAATCTCTTTCTGACAGTTTGAAAGGAAAACAAGGACGTTTTCGTCAGAATTTACTTGGTAAACGTGTGGATTACTCTGCACGTTCAGTAATTGTTGTCGGCCCAGAATTAAAGATGCATGAGTGTGGTCTGCCTAAGAATATGGCTGCAGAACTTTACAAGCCGTTTGTTATTCGTAAATTGATCGAACGTGGAATTGTTAAGACTGTAAAATCTGCAAAAAAGATTGTTGACAGAAAAGAACCGGTTGTTTGGGATATTCTTGAATATGTGATGAAAGGACATCCGGTCTTGTTAAACCGTGCTCCGACACTTCACCGTTTAGGTATTCAGGCCTTCCAGCCCAAATTAATTGAAGGTAAGGCAATCCAATTACATCCATTAGCTTGTACTGCATTCAACGCCGACTTTGATGGTGACCAGATGGCTGTTCACCTTCCATTGGGAAATGAAGCTGTTCTGGAAGCCCAGATGCTAATGCTTGCTTCTCATAATATTTTAAATCCTGCAAATGGCGCACCTATTACTGTTCCTTCTCAGGATATGGTTTTGGGTTTGTATTATATTACAAAATTACGTCCCGGGACTTTAGGTGAAGGATTAATATTTTATGGTGAAGAAGAGGCTGTAATAGCGTATAACGAGAAAAAGGTTGCAATTCATGCTCCGGTGAAGGTTTATGTCGATGATATAGACGAAAATGGAAATCCAGTAAGACTATTGCGTGAAACTTCCGTAGGACGTGTGATGGTGAACGAGTTCGTTCCTAAAGAAATTGGTTATGTCAATGAAGTTTTAGGAAAGAAATCTTTACGTGATATAATCGGTTTGGTTATTAAAACATGTGGTGTTGCTCGTACTGCCCAATTTCTTGATGATATAAAGAATCTTGGATATCAAATGGCCTTTAAGGGAGGTTTGTCATTTAATCTTGCCGATGTCTTGATCCCAGAGGAAAAAGATGCATTGGTGAAAGAAGGATATGACGAGGTAGAACATATCTTGGCTAACTATAGTATGGGTTTCATTACGTTTAATGAGCGTTATAATCAGATAATTGATACCTGGACGCACGTGAATAGTAAGCTGTCTAATATTCTGATGAAGAAACTGACTGAAGATAACGATGGATTCAACTCTGTGTTCATGATGATGGATTCAGGAGCTCGTGGATCAAAAGAACAGATTCGTCAGCTTTCGGGTATGCGTGGTTTGATGGCCAAGCCTCAGAAGAGTGGGGCAGAGGGAGGACAAATTATTGAAAACCCAATTCTTTCAAACTTTAAAGAAGGTCTATCTGTGTTGGAATATTTTATTTCTACTCACGGTGCTCGTAAAGGTTTGGCTGATACAGCTTTGAAAACTGCCGATGCTGGATATTTGACTCGTCGTCTTGTGGATGTATCGCATGACGTTATAATTAATGAAGAAGATTGCGGCACTTTACGTGGTCTTGTTTGTACGGAGCTGAAGAATAACGAAGAAGTTATAGCATCGTTATATGAACGTATCTTAGGTCGTGTATCTGTCCATGATATCCAGCATCCGCAAACAGGCGAAATCCTTGTTCAGGCCGGTGAAGAAATCAGAGAAGATGCTGCCAAGAAAATACAGGAATCTCCGATTGAGAGTGTTGAAATTCGTTCTGTTCTTACCTGTGAATCTAAGAAGGGTGTTTGTGCTAAATGTTACGGACGTAACTTAGCGACTGGGCGCATGGTTCAAAAAGGAGAAGTTGTTGGGGTTATTGCCGCACAATCTATTGGTGAACCAGGAACACAGTTGACGCTTCGTACATTCCACGTAGGAGGTATTGCTTCTAATATTGCTACAGAGAATAATATTACGTCAAAATTTGATGGTATTATTGAAATAGACGAGCTTCGTGCTGTTGAATCAAAAGATGTAACCGGAAAAGACTGTCAGGTAGTAGTAAGCCGTTTGGCTGAAATGAGGATTGTCGATCCGAATACAAAGATCGTTCTTCTTACGCATAATATTCCCTACGGTTCTAAATTGTACTTCAAGAGTGGCGATAATGTGAAAAAAGGTGACGTAATTATTGAATGGGATCCATTTAATGCTGTTATCGTTTCCGAAGTTGCTGGTAAGATCGAGTTTGAAAGTGTAATAGAAAATGTTACATATAAGGTCGAAAGCGATGAAACTACAGGTTTGAAGGAAAAGATTATTATCGAGTCCAAAGATAAGACCAAAGCTCCTGCTGTTCATATTGTTGACGAGTCTGGAAGTTATTTGAAGAATTATTCATTACCTCTTGGTGCGCACGTTGTTAAAGAAAATGGCGATAGCATAAAAGCGGGAGAAGTGTTAGTGAAGATTCCTCGTGCTGTAGGTAAAACCGGTGATATTACGGGAGGTCTTCCACGTGTTACGGAACTATTTGAAGCTCGTAATCCTTCTAATCCTGCGGTGGTTTCTGAAATTGACGGAGAGATTGGATTTGGTAAGATCAAACGTGGTAATCGTGAAATTACGGTAACTTCAAAACTTGGAGAAGTTAAGAAGTATATGGTTCCGTTGTCTAAACAATTGCTTGTTCAGGAAAATGACTATATACGTGCTGGTATGCCATTGTCTGATGGTGCCACTACTCCTTCCGACATTCTTGCAATTAAAGGCCCTACTGCTGTTCAAGAATACATTGTGAATGAGGTTCAGGATGTATATCGTTTACAGGGTGTAAAGATTAATGATAAGCACTTTGAAGTGATTGTAAGGCAGATGATGCGTAAGGTTGAAGTAGTTGATCCGGGAGATACTCGCTTCCTTGAACAACAAGTTGTTGACAAGCTGGAAGTCATGGAAGAAAACGACCGTATCTGGGGTAAGAAAGTTGTTATGGAAGCCGGAGATTCTCAAACATTACAGGCTGGTCAGATTGTGACTGCTCGTAAATTAAGAGATGAAAACAGTATGTTGAAACGTAGAGACCTTAAATTGGTTGAAGTGCGTGATGCTATTCCTGCTACGGCAAACCAGATACTCCAAGGTATTACACGTGCGGCTCTGCAAACAAATAGCTTTATGTCTGCCGCTTCCTTCCAGGAAACAACGAAAGTATTGAATGAAGCTGCAATTAATGGAAAAGTGGATCGTTTAGAAGGTCTGAAGGAGAATGTGATTTGTGGTCACTTAATTCCTGCCGGAACCGGACAGCGTGACTTTGACAAGCTTGTAGTTGGAGCAAAAGATGAATTCGAACGTATAATGTCTAATAGAAGAAATGTAGTTGACTTTAACGAAGTCGATGCAGAAATCGAAAGATAAATACAAACGATAAATATTACAAAAGAAAGGCTGTTGGATTTTAATCCAACAGCCTTTCTTTTGTTCGCATTGAATTAATACTCCAATTCATAAGTAATATTACTATATTTGTGTTAATGTTATCTGGAAGTATATTGTTTATCGGGGCTTTTATTTGGACTAAAAAGGAAGGTTCAATCTGATACGCATATAAGAAATTGCTTAATTTTAAAATTTAATAAAATGGAAAATCAATTTTCATTGAATGGAAAAGTGGCTCTTGTTACCGGAGCATCTTATGGTATCGGTTTTGCTATTGCCAGTGCATTTGCTAATGCAGGTGCAAAGATCGTTTTTAACGATAGAAATCAAGAAGCCATAGAAAAGGGCTTAGCGGCTTATAAAGAAGCAGGTATTGACGCAAAAGGTTATGTGTGTGATGTGACGGATGAAGACGGTGTAAATGCAATGGTTGCCCGGATTGAAAGAGAAGTAGGCGTAATTGATATTTTAGTGAACAATGCCGGGATTATTAAACGTGTTCCTATGCATGAAATGTCAGCGGCAGAGTTTCGTCAGGTGATTGATATCGACCTGAATGGTCCGTTTATCGTTTCCAAGGCGGTTATTCCGAGCATGATTAAAAAAGGACATGGGAAGATCATCAATATCTGCTCTATGATGAGTGAATTAGGTCGTGAGACTGTTTCTGCCTATGCTGCAGCTAAAGGAGGTCTGAAGATGCTTACCCGTAATATCTGTTCTGAATACGGTGAACACAATATACAATGTAACGGTATAGGTCCGGGATATATTGCTACTCCGCAGACAGCTCCTTTAAGAGAAAAACAACCGGATGGATCTCGTCATCCTTTCGATTCTTTCATTATAGCCAAGACTCCTGCAGCACGTTGGGGAACTCCTGAGGATCTGCAAGGACCTGCTGTCTTTTTAGCCTCAGATGCTTCTAATTTTGTGAACGGACATATTTTGTATGTTGACGGAGGTATTCTTGCTTATATTGGTAAGCAACCATAATAATAACAATAGAGATATATGGAAAATAAAAATCAAGGCAACGAAATACAGGTAGAGTTATCGGATGAAATCTCTCAGGGGATATACTCTAATCTGGCAATTATTGCTCATTCGAGTTCAGAGTTTATTATTGACTTTATCCGTCTGATGCCGGGTACTCCCAAGGCAAAGGTGCAAAGCAGAATCATCTTGACACCTGATAACGCTAAACGTTTGCTTTACGCATTACAGGATAATATTGAAAAATTTGAAGCTCAGAAAAATAACGGTAAAACAGTTAAGTTTGAAGACATCATCCCTCCGATCGGAGGAATGAAAGGCGAAGCTTAAGAATTAGAAAATACCCGGTAAGGCACAGAAAACTTACCGGGTATTTTTTATAAATAAAGAATTTAAAGACTCTCAACTATTCGTTTCAAAACCACCTGAGCAGATATTTCACGGTTTGCTGCTTCTTGTATTACGATGCTCTGCGGACTTTCTATCACTTCGTCTGTCACAATCATGTTCCGTCTTACAGGCAGACAATGCATAAAATAAGCATTATTAGTTAGTGCCATTTTGGACTCATCAACAGTCCAACTACGGTCTTTACTCAATACCTGACCATAATTAGGGTCTGTGTAAACTGCCCAGTTTTTGGCGTAGATAAAGTCGGCGCCTTCAAAAGCTTTAGCCTGATCATACTCTACTTTGGCTTTTCCTACAAATTCAGGTGCAAGTTCATAACCCTGAGGATGGGTAATCACAAATTCATAGTCCGTCTCGTTCATCCATTCTGCGAAACTGTTGGGTACAGCCTGCGGCAGAGATCTTGGATGAGGAGCCCAGGTAAGGACAACTTTAGGACGAGCTGTCTTTTTATATTCTTCAATGGTGATCAGATCGGCAAAACTCTGTAGGGGATGACGAGTAGCCGCTTCCATACTGAATACCGGTCGGCCAGAATATTTGATAAACTGATTCAGAACCATTTCTGTATAGTCCTCCTTTTTATCCTCAAATCTGGCAAACGAACGAACGCCAATAACATCACAATAGCATCCCATTACCGGAATTGCCTCCAAAAGATGCTCCGGTTTGTCACCGTCCATGATAACTCCCCGTTCCGTTTCTAACTTCCAGGCTCCCTGGTTAATATCTAATACGATAGTGTTCATTCCCAGATTCATTGCTGCCTTTTGCGTACTCAGGCGGGTGCGTAGGCTGGAATTAAAAAAGATCATCAACAAGGTTTTGTTTTTACCCAGTTCTGTATGTTTGAATCTGTCTTTTTTGATCTCGAAAGCTTCTTTTACCGCTTGATTTAAATCGCCCAGGTCATGGACGCAGGTGAAATTTCTCATATCTTATTTTTTATTTAGTACGAATTTGACCGTTTCCTTCAATGATATATTTGTACGTCGTTATTTCCGCTAAAGCCATTGGCCCTCTGGCATGCGCTTTTTGCGTACTGATGCCTATTTCAGCACCGAAACCGAATTGAGCTCCATCTGTAAATGCCGTCGAAACATTTGAATATACACAAGCAGCATCAACCATGCGTTCAAAAAGACGTATAGCTTCTGCAGATTCACTAATAATACATTCACTATGTTTGGAACTATACTTACTGATATGTGAAATTGCCTCTTCGATTGTTGAAACCGTTCGAATGCTCATCTTATAATCCAGAAATTCCGTACCGAAACTTGCTTCTGTTGCCAGTTTCAGTAAACTTTCCGGATAATTCCCTTTTAATACATTATACGCCTCTTTGTCTGCATAAATTATTACATTGCTCTCTTGTAGTTTATTGCAAAGATAGGGGAGATCTGACAAACGTTCAGCATGAATAACCAAGCAATCAAGCGCATTACATACACTGACTCTCCGTGTTTTTGCATTCGTAATGATGGGCTGTCCTTTTTCTTTATCTCCATCCTTGTCAAAATAAGTATGACAGATACCTGCACCCGTCTCAATGATCGGTACAAGCGAGTTCCGGCGAACAAAATTGATCAACCCGCAGCTACCTCTTGGTATAATGAGGTCAACTAAACCAGTTGCATGCAATAGTATGTCGGTTGCTTCTCTGTCGGGAGGCAGTAAAGTGCATACATCTTTTGGAATATGATGCTCTGTTAATATCTTATGAATGATTTCTACTAATTTCTCATTAGAAAATTCAGCATCCGATCCACCTTTCAATACACATACGTTTCCACTCTTCAGGCATAGTGAAAAGACATCACAAGTAACATTCGGACGCGCTTCATAAATTACCCCAATTACTCCAAATGGAACGGAGACCTTACGAATAACCATTCCATTCGGACGGACGGTCTCACTCAGAATCTTGTCAAGAGGAGAGGGGAGAGAAGCCACATTCCGCATATCACCAGCAATACCGTCTATCCGTTCTGCAGTGAGTTTTAATCTGTCGTATTTCGGGTCTGAAACCTCCATGCGATCAAGGTCTCTCTGATTGGCTACCAGTATTTCCTCCTTATTTTCTTCTAATGCAGAAGCAATAGCGATCAGTAAGTCATTTATTTCTTTGTCAGCTAATCTGTTGAGCGCATTTTTTGCCTCAGAAGCTTTTATTAGTAATCCAGTTGCATCCATAGTTTAATCAATTAATCCAGATAAAGATAGTCATAATGTACCAAAGGCCTGATATCTTTAACGCCTATCAGTTTTTGTGCCTCTTTGCTGTCATAGGCAGCACAGCCTACACCCATCTGTTTACCTTCTTCATTGAATAGTTTTACGATATCGTCTTTCTCAAACTCGCCTACGATCTTTGTTACGCCTACAAATAAAACACTCGTAGCTTTCGGACTTAACAAAGCCTTTTCCGCTCCTTTATTAAGATGAACTTCCCCTTTGGCAAAACCTTCCGAATGGGCTATCCATTTCTTTACACTACTTACCGGTTTAGAAGAAGGGATAAAACGTGTGCAAATCGTTTTACTTTTCTCTTTCAGTAAATCACACAAGATATTATCCCGTTTCCCATTCGCAATGATAACGGCAATACCTTCTTCGGCTACTTTTCGGGCAATTGTACATTTGGTAAGCATCCCCCCTCTTCCGAATGAAGACTTTCCGGTTTGGATATATTCGGACAAGTCTTCTTGCTCTTCGTTTATCTCTGTAATTACAGCAGAACCCGGATCAGAGGGATTTCCATTGTAGATGCCGTCTATATTACTGAGTATGATCAGAGCATCCATTCCCATCATGGCAGCGATAAGGCCGGATAATTCGTCATTATCCGTAAACATCAACTCGGTTACAGATATGGTATCATTCTCATTGACTATCGGAATCACTTTGTTGTCTAACATTACCTCCATGCAATGTTTCTGGTTCAGATAATGCGTGCGACTCCCGAAGTTTTCCTTCGTGGTAAGAACCTGTCCGCAAACTAATCCATGTTCTCTGAACAATTCATAATAGCGGTTGATCAGCTTAGCCTGCCCGACAGCAGAATAAAGTTGACGTGCAGAAACTGCATCGAATTTCTTGTGTACCTTCAGCTCACTTTTCCCCGAAGCCACAGCGCCGGAAGAAATCAGTACGATCTCAATACCTTTCTTATGCAATTCTGCAATCTGGTCAACTAAAGCAGACATACGTGTAACGTCCAACGTACCGTCTTTTCTTGTCAACACGTTGCTGCCTACTTTAACTGCAATTCTCTTATATTGAAACATAAGATTTATTTATGATCTTTATCCCGTATCTCTACCCGGCGGATTTTGCCGCTGATTGTTTTCGGAAGTTCGTCGACAAAAGCGATGATTCGCGGATATTTATACGGAGCTGTCACTTGTTTTACATGGTCTTGTAGTTCCTTTATCAACTCATCCCCAGCCTTGTCTTTATATTCTTTGCTGAGCACAATAGTGGCTTTAACTACCTGGCCGCGTATTTCATCCGGTACTCCCGTGATGGCACATTCTACCACCGCTGAGTGAAGCATCAGTGCACTTTCAACCTCGAACGGGCCAATCCTGTAACCGGAACTTTTTATCACATCATCCACGCGACCTACGAACCAATAATACCCATCCTCATCTCTCCAGGCTACATCGCCGGTATGATAAACTCCGTCATGCCAAACGCTGTGGGTTAATTCCGGATCTCGGTAATACTCCTTAAACAGACCAAGAGGCTTGCTTTTCGATGTCCGTATAACGATTTCACCCTGTTCCCCGTCTTCCACCGAAGAACCGTCCGGACGGATCAGATCCATTTCGTATTGAGGATTCGGTACACCCATAGAACCGGGTTTAGGTCCCATCCAGGGGAACGTAGCGATGGTAAGAGTTGTTTCTGTTTGCCCGAATCCTTCCATTAGTTTTATTCCTGTGAGTTTCAGAAATGTATCATATACCGCCGGATTAAGAGCTTCACCTGCTATGGTACAATATTTTAAAGACGATAGGTCGTAGCTCGTTAAATCTTCACGGATCAGAAAACGGAAAATCGTAGGAGGCGCGCAAAGCGAGGTGATCTGATACTTCTGGATCATCTCCAGCATAGCTGAAGGAGTAAACTTTTCATGATCGTAAACAAATACAGTTGCTCCGGCAATCCACTGACCGTAAAGTTTTCCCCAAACGGCTTTTCCCCAACCAGTATCTGCAATAGTCAGATGCAGACTATCTCTGTGAAGATTATGCCAGAAGCTTGCCGTTACGATATGTCCTAAAGGATAAGTGAAATCATGTGCTACCATTTTGGGATTACCCGTTGTTCCCGAAGTAAAATACATTAATGAGATATCATCGTTTGTATTTACCTTTTCAGGACGTACAAATGGTTTTGCCTCCTTTATTCCCTGGTGGAAATCGAGAAATCCTTCGGGGACTAAAGGACCAACAGAAACAAGAGTCTCTATTGTTGGAGATTCCGGCATTGCATCTTTAACATGTTTACAAATCTCTTCTTCACCCGCGCAGACAATCATTTTAATGCCGGCAGCATTATTGCGATAAACAATGTCTTTTTTCGTAAGTAAGTGAGTTGCGGGTATTACAATTGCTCCAAGTTTGTGTAACGCCGTAATTGAAAACCAAAATTCATAGCGTCTTTTGAGTATAAGCATGACCATATCTCCACGTCTGATACCGAGAGATTGGAAATAAGCAGCCGTCTGATCCGAATACTGCTTGATCTCCGCAAAGGTGAAATCCATATGTTCTCCTTTGTCGTTTGTCCAACATAATGCCTGTTTTTGAGGTTCTTCCTCAGCCCAGGCATCAACAATATCGTATCCGAAATTAAAATTATCGGGTACATTTACTTTGAAATTGTTTATAAAATCCTCTTGAGAATTAAAACTTGTTCTATCTATATATTTTTCCAACATATGCTTGTTTTCTGTTGATCGCTATAAAATGATTGCGAGAAATTTTACTTCTTTACCGTCAAGTGCTTGCATGCCGTGAGGCAGTGATGAGTTAAAATAAATACTGTCTCCTTCTTCAAGGATAAGGTCTTTTCCGTTGATCTGAATAAGCATACGTCCACTTAATACAAAGTTGAATTCTTGTCCTGAGTGTGTGTTCTGATAAATCGTTTCTCCATCGGCTTTCGGATGTACGGTAACAATAAACGGATCTGCTTTCCGGTCGCTAAACCCCATGGCAAGTGATCGGTATTTATACACTTTCGTTCTTTCAACCGCTTCTCCTTTTCCTTTGCGGGTAATAAAATAGGAGTTCATTTTGGGCTCGCTGCCAAACATTAAAGTGGTTAATTCTACGTTGTATGCTTGTGCAATCTGATGTAAAACACTCACGGAAATATCTGTTTTTCCGCTTTCAAGTAGTAGATAGTCTTCCTTACTTAAATGACAAACTTTTGCCATTTCTTCAGTAGAGATATCTAAAGCCTCTCTCAGGCCTGCCAGTCGTTTGGCAATTTGTTCTATTTGTTCATTCATATCGTTCTCGGTTCGTTAAGATGATATCAACAAAGATAAATATAAAAAAATAGTTGTTACGAAAATGACGACAAATGTTTCAATGTGAAAGAAAGAGCTGGTGAAAATGAATATATGATATAAACGTCAAATGGATTGAAGAATATTTAACGATTACCCTATTTAATATCCTGTTAGTTTTTGCTAAGTTTACTGCATAGTTAAATTATACACAAATAATTTATAAAAATTTATTACTATGGATAACGCTCTTTTTTCATTTCCTAAACCCATTAACGAACCGGTTAAATCTTACGCGCCTGGCTCAAGTGAAAAAGTACAATTAAAACAAGCTCTTGCTCAAGTATCATCAGAGGAATGGGATATTCCCTTGATAATAGGAGGAAAAGAAGTACGTACCGGGAATACAGGAAAGGTAGTTATGCCTCACGATCACAGGCATGTTCTGGCAACTTATCACAAAGCGGGAGAGAAAGAAGTTCAAATGGCTATCGATGCAGCTATGGCAGCCCATAAGGACTGGTCTGAGTTGCCTTGGGTGGAACGTGCTTCCGTTATGTTGCGCGTTGCAGAATTATTTGCAACCAAGTATCGCTATTTATTGAATGCTTCATTGATGTTGGGACAAAGTAAGAATCCTTACCAGGCAGAGATTGATGCTCCTTGCGAATTAATTGATTTTCTGCGTTTCAGCACATACTATGCCGGACAGGTTTATGCTGATCAACCCAATTCGGATACAGGGATATTGAACCGTATGGAATATCGTGCATTAGAGGGATTTGTGTTTTCTCTGACGCCGTTTAATTTTACTTCTATTGCAGGAAACCTGAATATGGCTCCGGCTATGATGGGAAATACGGCAGTTTGGAAGCCATCTACTACTGCTCTTCATTCAAATTATTTATTGATGAAAGTTTTTCAGGAAGCCGGATTGCCTGATGGTGTGGTTAATTTTATACCCGGACAAGGAAGTGTTATTGGTCGCGTCGTGACGCAAAGTCGTGATTTGGGAGGATTCCATTTTACCGGATCTACTTCTACGTTTAATACCCTGTGGAGACAAATGGGGGAGAATCTGGGACACTATAAATCCTATCCTAAGATTGTGGGTGAAACCGGTGGTAAAAACTTTGTGTTTGTTCATCCTTCTGCACCAGCTCTTGAAGTTGCTACTGCAATTGTACGTGGTTCGTTCGAATATCAGGGACAAAAATGCTCTGCTGCTTCACGTGCTTATATCCCTGCATCACTTTGGAAGGACGTGAAAAATTACATTGGCGATATGCTAACAGAGATTCAGATGGGTGATCCTCAGGACTTCACCAATTTTGTGAATGCTGTAATTGATGAAGCTTCTTTTGATAACATAATGGACTATATAAATTATGCAAAGCAGGCTTCTGATGCTGAAATATTGTTTGGTGGAAATGGGGATAAATCTGAGGGATATTATGTAGAACCTACGGTTATACAAACCACTAATCCTCAGTTCAAAACAATGGTGGAAGAGATTTTTGGTCCGGTGGTAACTATTTATGTGTATGACGATAATAAATATGAGGAAACATTAGATATTTGCGACCGTACATCACCGTATGGATTGACCGGCTCTATTTTTGCCCGTGATCGTTACGCAATTGAACTGGCGTTTAATAAATTGCGTTATGCGGCAGGAAACTTCTATATCAATGATAAACCAACCGGAGCGGTTATTGCGCAACAACCATTTGGTGGTTCGAGGGCTTCGGGAACGAATGACAAAGCTGGAGGACCGTTGAACCTGATCCGTTGGACTAATGCCCGTGCGATCAAAGAAACGCTTGTTTCACCTACGCATTACGGTTATCCATTTTTGGGAGAAAAGTGATTTTAAGTCGGATCGTTAATACTTACGATGCATGTTAGACTTTAATAATCTTGAGATTGCGTTTTCATCGAAAACGCAATCTGAATTGAAAAATGCATACTTGTTGTTTACTGCGATCAAGTATCCGGCATTAGTGAAAATAGCAAAAGTTGCAACCTCTGTTGCGTTGAAAATTCATTTTCCTTTGGCTTGGGCTGTGAAGCCTACGCTCTACAAACAATTTGTCGGAGGAGAAACGCTCCAAGATTGTGAGCCTACGATTGATCATTTAAAACAATACCATGTCTTGTCAACATTGGATTTTTCGGCAGAAGGGGAAAGATCCGAAGAGGGTATTCGGGCTACTTTTGAAGAAACATTGAGGTCTGTTGATTATGCTGCGAAAAATCCACATATTGCGTATGCAGTATTTAAACCGTCAACATTAACTTATGACGATTTATTCTCCAAAGTGTCCGAGAAGCGCGAAAAGTTGACAATAGAAGAAGTCAAAAAATACTGTGAGTTCACAGAGCGTTTTATGGCTTTATGCCAACGGGCTTATGAAAATAATGTCCGTATTTTGGTGGATGCTGAGGACTATTGTTTTCAGGATGCCATTGACGAACTGACGGATGAGGCTATGCGTAAATATAACAAAGAACGTGCAATCGTATTTGCCACCTTACAAATGTATCGCCATGACCGCATGTCCTATCTTCGTCGCATCTTAGATGATGCTGTGGAAAAGGAGTACTATCCCGGGATTAAATTTGTTCGCGGAGCCTATATGGAAGAAGAACGTGCCCGGGCGGCTGAGTTTGGCTATCCTGATCCAATTTGCAAAGACAAAAAAGCAACTGATGCAAACTTTGATGAAGGAGTTCGTTTCGTCATAGAACATCTGGATCGCATGGAATTATTTATGGGAACGCATAATGAAGAAAGCAATTATAAACTTGCCCGGTTAATGCTCGATAAGAATTATTCTCCGGACGATAAACGCGTATTCTTTGCGCAATTGCTTGGTATGAGCGATAATATTTCTTTTAATCTTGCGAATGCCGGATATAATGTAACCAAATATGTACCCTACGCCCGTGTAAATGATGTGTTGCCTTACCTGATCAGACGAGCGGAAGAAAATACCTCAGTAGCCGGACAAACCGGTCGTGAACTTCGTATGCTACAGTCCGAAATGAGTAGAAGAAAGAGCAATAAAAAAAGGATTCCTATCAGTTGAAATTTTGAGGTAGGTGTAAATTGATTTAGAGGTAGGTCTAAAACAATTTAGAGGTAGGTGTAACAGAGCTGTCACAATATCCACGTATATATAATAATGTCTCTTCGCGCGCTGGAGGGGCAGCTCTGAATAAAATCTGTTATATTTGCGGGAAAAAGATGTTATGAAACCTCCATGACCAAAAAGTCACCCAAGAGGATGTAAATAGTTCTCGTTCTATGGTTTACCTTTGTGTTCAAACGAACCTCAAAAGTAAGATAGCATGGAAACAATTACTTTTCCTCAACA
>NZ_JAQWCQ010000061.1 GCF_028705895.1 Massilibacteroides sp.
GGGCATACGTTCCGTGTCCCATTTGAAAGAGGGCTTCCATCACATATTTTTCCATATAAGGACTGGCATGCCACTGTTCTTTCAGCACGTTGAATATACGGCCATACTTATCCTTATCTGCAATGCCGGAAATCACAGCCATCGCTTGTACACGATCATCCGTTTCCTTTTGATATTGGGGATGGCGGTAAGCGTACCCGTTCCAACACTTATTATATGCCTGTTTCACCGTTTCCATGATTGTCCTGTAGCCTGCTGCATCTTCCAGATATCCCAACAGTTCCGCCATTTGTGCAGCACTCTTTAAAGCGAGATAATGCCAGCTTGCCAGTAACAGGCGAATATCTATATTTCTTCCCCAATCACCCCATGACCATCCTCCGGCTCTGTATTCCGTCAGCCCGGTAGCATCCTGTTTCCATACTCCCAAATATTTCTTCACATGAGGGTAAACATCGGCGATAGTCTGCCGGTCGCCGGTATTCATATAATAATTCCAGAATCCATACTGACCGACACTTGCCAACATCTGTGCAGGCAGTTCGTCTTTATAATTGCCGGCAGGAACCGGAGAGAAGAGCGTACTGTCACTTCTTTGCCAATTAACCAGTTCGTGGATGGCTTTCTTCATCAAAGCATGAGTGGAAGTGGAATACGTATAAAAGCTCTCTCCCATTAATACGACTACATCGCCCCACCACTGCGCGCGCTCTCTGTCCGGACAGTCGAAATAAGTATCCCGCATATTGACGTAGAGAGTTCTCAGACCTTTCTTCCAGAATTTCATGTAGAAATCATTATCACACGAGAAAGTTCCTTCAGGAGTTCCATCATATCCGGTTTCCCGATAGCTGATTTTATTGATTTGGACATCGGAGGTCTTGTCATGTCTGATTATAATTTTCTGTCCGTTGAGCCAGCCTAATGATTCATATTCACGGTTGCCTTTATCGGTGACGTATTCAGCGCGAAGATTAATTTGTCGTCCCCCATTCAAATGGTCTGTTTCAATAAAAAGCATTGTTCCTCCTTTGCTATCGGTTACGTCAATGATAGGCGTCATCTGCATGTTGTAAGGCAAATAAGCGGTATAGACCACTTCTTTTTCCGTGACCTGTTTCTCAAAGCGGGCTTCTTTTATGCCAAAATCTTTCCAAAAAGGGATGGGTCGTTTTATTAACGCATTCCAAGGTGCATCGCCCCAAACACCGATTTCTTTTGAAGGGGTGAATCCGGGAGCTTTGTCGTATACCGCCGTTTGCCACCCAGCTAAATCCTTTTCTGCAACAAAACGGATGTTGGACTCGGGCAATCGCCAGTTGGGTGCTGGCTCCAAAGCTGTTTCGTAAGCCGGATGAATCCTGCTTATCCATGAGCTGTCACTGACGATCCGGTTTTTTCCGGCCTGCATATTAAAAATTAGTCCGGCTTTACCACTGTCCTTGTGAGAAAAACCTTCCTTTCCAAAATACCAAAGTAACAGGGCTATCTGATTCTTTCCTTTTTTCAGATAGGAAGAGAGATCCAATTCATCATAATAAGAGTCGTTGGGATTGGGACCTCTTTTCAGTCCTCCTTCAAAAACCACCATTTCTCCATTAATCCAAAGCCAGTATTTTGTATCTGCCGCAATTTGAGTAATAACGGCAGAAGGAACTTTGTTCAATGTGATGTCTTTTCTGAAAGCAATCCAAGTATTAGGCTGATTGGGCGTTTCCTCATCGGCCGTAATCCATTTGGGTTGTGCAGTCAATGTGCCGGAGAAAAAAAACAGTAATACATAGCATGCCCAAAGACAAATGTGCGTTCTCATTTTCATAACGTATTTGGTTATTTGATTATAGTTAATTTCAGTTCATACACCGGCAGTATGCGGACAGACCGGACGCCTTGCAAAGATAAGTCAAGATTCTTTTTAACCGAAGGGTCCAGATAAATTTTCACTTCGGGAGCAAAAGGTATGATTTGCAACAAGTATTTCTTATTACCCGCCTGTTTCATTCTGCCCAAATCGAACATCATCGGGCCACCCCAATAATAGTCGTCGGCAATAAGCTCACCTTTATCATACAATGAACCCGTATCACCGGTATAGTCTATAAGCATATAGGCATTCTTCATCGAAGCAGGAAGTTGGGGCGTTCGGATGGTATAGTACAATGAAGAAGGGACAGGCTTAAAGTTTACGAAATACTGAGGCCCCGGACAGTTTGCCGGTGTATTCTCCCGGCGGTTGTCTTCGGGAAGCAATGGCCGGCGGGGAATGAAAGATTCAGGATTCTGTTCTTTTTGACAAGTAGCCTGTAAGGATACCCCCAGTGTTTCAAAACGTACAGTCAGGAACTTCCCCTGTTTTTGAGTCTTTACAGACTTTCCATTTTCTACATTCCAACGGGTGTTTGCAGGATATATCCTCATTTCAAATTGAGTCTTATCTACATTCCGAATGATAATTTCTTCCTTAGAAGGGATGATTTGCGAGGAAGTGATGCACAAAAACTCTTCGCCTCCTTGCTGTATCTTCCAACTTTTGCGGGCTTGCTCAGAAGTCAATAATAAAATCATTGTTTTCTTGCCGTCTGATGCCGTGAGCTGAATTTGATGTTCTTTTTCCGGATCGCAATTCAAGGTATATGCGCCCTCTGCTTTATTTATTTTACGACCGTCGAGCGTGATTTTCTTCAGGTTATTGGCGAAGAATCTCAATCCGGAAGCTGTACCTGTATGAGAAAAAAAAACGTATGTAGGTATCTTGTTCTTTAAGACATAGAGTGGTTGTACTGTTGCATAATGCAGCAGATGCCCGTTTATGTCTATATTGAAAGGCATAATCAGTTGTTCACCGGATGCGATATCCAGTTGCGGGAAAACAAGTTCGGCACCGTCTTGCTGTTGAATGCGGATACGGATGTCTTTCAACTCCTTCATTTCCAACAAACGCTGGTAGTTGTTGATAAAGACATAGCCGCTGTTACCATGACTGCGAACGCTCATTCGCAGGTTTTCATTATCTTCCGGTTGCAACGTATGCCGATCGGGGAAAGTGGGGATGGTTGTTGCCAGATGCGATCCGAAATCGTCCAGAAAAGCGTGAAGTACTTTCAGGTCATAATATGATTCGTTCAATTGACCGTATTCGCCTATCGGAGCATTGAAATCGTAATTAATGACAGGATAATCATTGGGGTATTTCGTAGCTTTCGATTCTTGGAGCGTAGAATACTTTCCGATGGGGTTGGAACCACCGTGATACATATAATACCCCATCATGTTAGCCCCCGAACCTACTTTGACATAACTTTGTGCTACCACATCTTTGGCAGTTATAATTGGGCGGCGATGGTAAGTGATCTGATTGCCGCCACCCATCTCGGCAGTACTGTAAGGATATTGAAGTCCGTCGGCCGTAGTATCTTCTTGCTTTCCCAGCAAATCGGCACCAACAGAAGGGTCATTCGCCCACGAACTATACAGGTAATTCCTCGACAAAGGCAATTCTGTCACTCTCGAATTCCACGGTGCTTCGGGATAACCGCCCCATACGGGAATCAGTTCGGTCTGCTTCAAATCGCCCTTTGGCCAGCCTGTTGCCGTATAATAAGGTACATCCATACCCGCCTGAATAGCCATCCGCTTCAGATTCAGCAGATGATTCAATCCGGCTTTATTGTTGAAACGGTATTCATTTTCTATTTGCACACCGATGATTGGACCCTCATTCTTGAAATAAAGTCCCTCGGCCTGTTTCCCAATTTCAGTAAAGAAACGTTCCACATGCTTCAGATAAAGGGGATTGTCTCTACGCAGCCCTCCTTCTGTGTGCATCAACCAATCCGGGAAACCTCCATTTCGAATCTCTCCGTGACACCACGGACCGATGCGCAGCCACGTGTACATACCATGTTTGCGGCATAGTTTCAGAAAATGACGAAGATTACTGTTACCGTCCCATGTATAGACGTTTTCTACCTCTTCGTGCATATTCCAAAAGACATAAGTTGCAATCACCGTCACTCCGGAAGCTTTCATCTTCAATATGGATTCTTCCCAATCGGTTTGAGGTATGCGCGCGTAGTGAATTTCGCCCATTACCGGATACCAAGGCTGACCATCTTTCGTATAATACAAACTATTCAGAGAAAAAGTATGACCGGAAGGTGAAGTGTGAGAACCTTGCTTCAAATGTTCTTCCATTAATGCACGGTCCTTTGGCAAAAGGACGGAATACTCCTTTTGTGCCCAGCTATAGGTACTGATTAATAAACTTATAAAAACTAGCAGTAATTTTGGTATTAGATATTTCATACTATATTCTGTTGTTTAATGATAAAATCATGAGTAATGATTCATTCTGTTGAGATACAGACTTGTACAGGGTCTATGAACCCGAAAGGTATCATATAATAATCATCTGTCCAAATACGCAACTCATTATGTTTGTCTAAGCGAAGATTATGCCAGTCGCTGTCTCCTTCCCCATGTGGCCAGCCTCCTGTTCCCACAAAGCTAAGAGCGGATACCCCTTTCAGTTCTCCACCTTTATGATGATGAGGACCTAATAAATTACGCAAAGAGTTTGTCAATGTAAACTCCAACATATTTTTCCCTTCAACTATAAAATCGGTTACATCCCATACGAATGGAGAAGCCATACGTGGTTCCAATTGTTTCCCATTGAAACGCAATTCATACACAACAGCCTCTGCTAACGGAATATTGATGTAATATCGCTTTCCCGCATCTCTCTTCTGCAATTCAAAAGAATTACTTAAGACAAATTGTCCAGCATAAAAAGGATAGCCTTCTGTGGCTATATCACCACTAAATACTTCGGGCTCCTTCACTAACGAAAATTGATTGAGCCGATGTACTGGCTTGGCTATAAAAGTCTGGGTTGCATTCTTTTCTGTATCCCACTGACTAAGAGTTTGTGATGCTGCACGGACTGCAAAATCACCAATCAAATAGATGCTTTCCAGTTCTGTACCATAACGATGAGCATTCATTGTATCAGTAGGATTGGGGGCAATAAAATTCAACGATAACTGAATTGTATTATTCCCTTTCTGCAACAGGGGAGCAATGTTCTGCGACTTTAAAAAAAACACATCACGATAATATGCATCTCCGAAACCTGTGACTTCTCTACCATTTACACTTATATCGCTATACATTTGAGGACGTTCCACAACAAGTTCACAATTCTCTGGGATATCTTCTATATTGACCTTAAACTGTAATTGCATAGGAATATTCTCTCCTTTCCCGGACATTCGCCTCATGATAGCAATCAGAGGCTCAGGCTGCGTAGAAATAGTGGAACCATTGATTGAATAAGTAGCAAAATCCAATGTGAGAGCATTCGGACTCAATTTATGCCCTTGCCAGTATTGTTCCAAGACAGCACAAGGGTGCATCTTCCCTGACAAACGATATATGTCACTTGCATTTGACGATTCCGATAAGCCGCCCGTCGTAAGTATAAGGAAGCCGGCAGGCTCCAATTCCAGTTCGATGTTTCCTGCATTATCCGGTACTGCTTTATAGGTCTTTACAGTAGATGGATTCCAAACAACCGGATTCTTCTCGTCACCGTTTATAGTATATGTAACCTTTTCCGTCTTTTTTCTACTAATATTTGTAAACATATACATATTTCCCATAGGTGTGGTCCGCTTCTGAGTATATATTTCTGCATCCATAGTGTGAGAAACAGTAAGAACATCGAGATTTTCTTTAAGCGTATTTGAATCATTCACAAGCAAAGTCGATAATTGTTTCAATTCATCCAATAACAATGTATTTTCTTCCGCATCTACATAACGAGGATATCCATTCAAGATTAATATCTTACCTCCACTACGGGCAAAGTCTAACAATTTCTGTATTGTACTATTCCTGAGAGTCAGCAATTCCGGTATCACAATCGTATTATATTCCATTTCACCTATTTTCAATACCCCCTTCTCGTTATATCCTATTTCTTCGATAATCTGTTCATCTCCTAAATCAAAATCGCAATGAACTCTCATCATATTTTCCATCGTAGAATAATAATCTTTTTCCAGTTTCGTTCTTTCTTCTTGAACAGCAATATACATACTTTCCAATGGAACCAGTAATAAGGTTTTAGCTGCATATTTGCCGATAGTACTCAAGTAACAGAGCCGCCCCATATAATCCTGAATGTATCTGTATTGCTCCCACCACGGTTGCTGATAAGACAAAACCGGCGGATAATCACGTTTACGTTCACCACGCATACTATACAAGGCCAAATGCTCCACAAAGAAATTAACACCTAATACAATATGCCAATTGGCAATCCATTTCTGATCTTCAAAATTCATATTCTGACCGGAAACACCGAACAACTCACTCATCCGACGCTCTTTACCATACTGGTTGCCCACACTTGAAACACTCTTGGCCACATTTAATCCGCCAGCTACTCTTAATTCCAAATGATCCATGCCCGGCATCCCTTCATTCCTTAGCTGACGCATCAAATTACCAATGCCGGTTTGACATCCCGACAAAGTCTCTTCCGGAAAGAAATGTCCAGTCAATGTCAATCCGTTACGATTGCAAAAATCACCTAGCTGACCCGCAAATGACTTTTCATACTGCATAGCAGCTATTTGCCAGAAGTCCAGCCTAATCTTCCTAAAATCACCTTTTTCCTCAAAGAGAGATCTAAAATAATCCGCAATATCGTATCCTTTTACTTCATTGAAAGTTTCTCGGAAAGCCGGAGAATAACTAATGACACCATCATAACGCTTTCCATTTGTTTCCGGCTGGATATCGGGTTCGTCAAAGAAGATGCCTTTGACCGCATGATTATATTTTTGCTTATTACGGTCAGCATAAGTCTGATAGGTGTGTGCGACAAATTCACGGATTGCCGTAGGATTCAAATAATCCACTTTACAAGTGCCGTTGAGCCAGAGATTTCCAAATTCCGCTGTCATACAAACATAGTTGTAAATACTGTCACTGCTCACCAGAACTCCATTTTCGGGAATAGGGGCATTTTTTGAAATACGTGCAAGATAGTGCCCGCGAAACTCTTCACTTTTGCGTGGCACATATCCCCCGGCATATCCGCTTGGCCATTTATACTCATCATAAAACCATGGATTTACTCCACTCTTCACGCATTGATTTACACCGGCATCGATGGCTTCCCACCAGTCATTTCCCCAATATTGAGTAAGTAAACCCTCACGAGCATGAAAGAACACTCCCCCGATACCTCCTTTTGCAAACTCCTTAATTTGTTTGCGAATTAAATCGGGATACAAGCTATCATTCAGAGAATAAAACAATGAAGCTCTATATTCTGCGGTGGGATTCTTAAATTCTTCAAAATTAATGCAATTTCGGTCCTGGGCATCTTTATGACAACCTACTGACAATATAGAAGCAAACAGAAGGAGTGTTGTAATTAATATATTCTTCATCAGTCCAATATTTTATGAAAACGAATCCGGTTAAAGGACTCTAACGATTACAAACAAATATCTTCCAATCTAATTTATGTATCAAAAAGGAAGATATTTGTACACAACACATTTTTATTTCGTATAACCCTGATTTTGTTCCACTATTCCTCCAGCCTCGGTAATAACAGACTGTGGAATAGGGAATAAGACTTGGTAATCTTGAGCATTATTTCCACGTTCACGAGCTAGGCTGATATAGACTCCATGACGAATTAAATCTTGTCGCCGCTGACCTTCACAGAAAAGCTCGCGTCCCCGTTCTTCCAATAAATAATCACGGAATGCTTCTTTACTGGAAGTAGCGGAAGCCGGTATAGTGACACCTGCCCGATCAGTTATCTGTTTCACCGCATCAATGGCATCTCTTGTGGGACCATTATTCAATTCGTTTACAGCTTCAGCATACGAAAGCAAAACTTCGGCATAGCGCAATATCGGCTGGGCTTTCTGAATACCATAATTAGCAAACTGAGTGTCTGTAAATTTAAGAGGTATTGCTCCTACCATTCCATTGCTACGAGTTCTTAATTCACCATCATTTGTATCATACTGGCAAAGAATAGTCTTTTTCCGAACGTCATCGTCAGAGAATGTATCATAAAAATCCCAACGCATACAGAATACTTGCCAACCGGAATAATATGCATCATTATTTCCACGCATATATGAACTTCCAAGATGATTGTAACCACGCTTAAAATCGCTTGGCAAAACTTCGGTTACATAATAATTATCAGATGCTGAATTTGCAGGAACAGACCAAATATGCTCTGCAGTACAGGAATTATTAAACAAATCTTCATAGTTTCGAATAATAGAGTATCCCATCTTCATTAGTTGCTCGGTTGCTTCTTTCGCCTTCTCCCATTGTTTTTGATGCATATATAATTTCATTCCAATTCCATAAGCTATGGCTTTGGACATACGTCCCCAATTGTCCGCATCATCATTATATTTATCAGGAAAAGAAGAAGTATTAATTGCATCGTTCAAATCTTTTTCAATATATCCCACATATTCATCAATAGACGGACGTGGCAATATGGTATTGTCCATCAATGTTGCCGGATCCAATTTTACGTTAACCGGTCCAAACCAATCAAGAAGCGTAAACATATAAAAAGCACGAAGGGTCTTTGTTTCAGCTATATAACGATTGCGAATATCTTCCGTAGCACCGCTACTTTTGCTTATCTGATCTATAATATCAGTGGCACGCGCTACAAAACGGATGATATTATAGGTATTATCAATAGCTCCACCAGTAGAAGGACCAACATTAAATTCATCATAAGTATGACTGGTGTAATGACGGACAATATCAGTAGTGACCATACCTGCCGGATAATAGGCATTAATATCCGCATTGAACAAAGCATTATACCATTTGCCCGTTCCACCGTCACTATACCCCCAATTAGTAGTACAAGGTAGATAGATTCCAGTTACCGCCGCATCCATATCTCCTTCACTTTTAAAGAAATTGTAAGGAGACATATCTGTGAAATTCTTTGTCTCTAAAAGGTCATCGCAAGAGGTCAACATTGCTCCGGACAAGGTTACACCTAAAATTATATATGCAAAAAACTTATTCATAATATACGAGTTAACTAATTAATAACTAGAAATTTAAATTAAATCCGAAAGACAAAGACAAAGCTTGGGGATATGGATTGTCTGTGCCCAGTTCCGGATCAAAACCTTTATATCCTGTAAATGTCGCTATGTTCTGCGCATCCACAAAGAAACGCGCGCCACGTATAAATTTACTTTTTGTAAACACAGACTGTGGCAATGTATATCCTAAAGTTATGTTTTTCAACTTTACATAGCTGCCATTCATTAAATGAAAATCATTCCTGCCTGAAGGATTCGAACTGTCATACACATTAGTAGCGATACCTGGCATCCATCCATTTCCTGTCTGGCTATTCCACACATCTGTTATTATTGTCTTATAGGTATTGCCAGCCGCCGTACCATTATTACCGATTATTCCGGTATCAGGTACTTGTCCTCTCCATTTCTTGTAGCCAAATGCTCCGTAAAAATAAAAGTTCAAATCAAATCCCTTATAGCTGAAAGTATTACCCAATCCTGCATACCAGCGAGGAGTAGTATTGCCTAACTTCACTACATCTTTAGAATCCAGAACATTGTCTCCATTTACATCTACGTATTTGACATTACCCATTGTTGCATTCGGCATATAAGCAGGAATATCTTCGTTTGATGTAATAATACCATCTGTTTTCCAACCATAAATGGCATCTATCTCATCTTTCTCACCAATATAATCGGCCAACGCTACTTCCGGATTACGCTTTACCCAACTGGCCTTGAAATATGATAAATTGACCGTAGTCTCCCATTTCAAGTTTTTGGAAGTCAAATTGTCACTGCGTAAAGAGAACTCAAATCCCTGACTCTTTGTTTCACCTATATTAGCAGCAACACGCCCTACTGCATTATTCGAAGGAAGCTGCTGATAATCAAGCAAATCCTTTACTCCGCGATGAAAGAATTCGATAGAACCGCTGATACGTTGGTTGAACAATCCGTAATCAATGCCAACATTAAGGGTATAATTGGTTTCCCATTTCAAATTCGGATTTTGTATCTGAGTCAATGCCAATCCTGTATGCATGGAACTTCCTATCAAATAATTGTATCCGGATTGATACAATGACTGTGAGTTGGTTCCCAATACATTTTCATTACCTACCGCACCATAACCGACACGAAGTTTCAAGTCGCTAAAAGGAGTTTTATCCTTCATAAAAGCTTCTTCATTAATTCGCCAAGCCAGAGAGAAACTTGGGAAAATACCCCATTTGTTATTTTCCGCAAAGTAACTGGAACCATCCCGACGGGCTGTGAAAGTGAAAATATAACGGTCCATCAATGAATAATTCAAACGAAGAAATTGTGATAATTTAATGCGCTCATTTCTCCACGAACGAACCTTCTCCTTTTCTTTATCACTGGCTATACCCACATTATTATATCCAAAGGCATCGGTAAAGAAGTCCATGGCTGATAAACCGAATCCGTTACTGGTAGTCTTATAATAGCCTGCACCTAACACACCGGAAACACGATGTACTTCATTGAAGGTCTTATCGTAATTCAGAAATGCTTCTGCACTTATATTCACAACTCTCGCATAACTTAACTGCGCCTGCCCTTCCGGAACTGTAGTATTTAACGCTGACACAGGAAGATAGAACTCGCGTGAACTTGACTGACTATCATATCCGCCTACCCCACGCAAAGATAATCCATCGAACAGTTTCAATTCAAAAGTCGGTGCTATAAAAATGCGTTCTGTCGTAGTCTTATCCTCAATATCAGTAAAAGATACCGGGTTGTTGATTAACTTATTATAAGACCGGGTATAATTTCCGTTTTCATCTTTCACCGGTATATCCGGAGCATAACGTAAAGCGTTCAATATCATATTATCACCATTACCGGCAGAACCTACGGATGTACTGTTTGCCTTCACATTAGAATAACTCATTTTGATGCCGGCCTTAAATATCTTCGTAAACTCCTGATCAAGATTCATGCGGATGCTATGACGTGACAATCCTGACTGTTTTAGCATTCCGACATTATCATAGAAATTGTATGAAAAGAAATATTTAGTTTTATCAGTACCGCCATTAACAGATATATTCTGATCAATAATATATCCGCTTCTTGTAACCTCATCCATCCAGTTAGTATCGGTAGCATAGTCATCTACACTTTTAAAGATAGGATTGTATCCGCTCAAGTCTATTGGATTTTCACCATATACTCCCATCTTATTACTATAAAGATAGTATTCTTTTGTCCACAAATTAGCTTGTTCACGAAAATCGCGTGCCCCCATCACTTCGGGATAATCTTTTTTGAGTTGTGCTGTGAATGTACTTCTGTATTCCACTTTCGGTTTACCGGATTTACCGCTTTTGGTAGTTATTAAAACTACCCCATTGGCAGCTGAAGCACCGTAAATTGCAGCTGCTGAAGCATCTTTCAGAACTTCAATACTTTCAATATCACTCGGATTAATACTGTTCAACGGGTCACGATCTACTCCTGTTTTGTAGTCATAAGTTCCTGATTCAAGGCCCGGATCTGCTGTTGTGTTATTCTGCAAAGGTACACCGTCCACCACATAGAGAGGAGAATTACTTCCGCTTGGTGAAGCTGCGCCACGAATATTAATGGAAATACTGGCACCCGGTTGGGCAGAACTTTGAATAGCACTCATACCAGTCACTTTTCCCTGTAGCATCTGACTCACACTGGAAGAACTCACAACATTCAGTTCGTCAGCTTTCACTGAAGCAACCGCACCGGTAATATCTTTCTTGCGCGATGTTCCATAACCGATAACTACTACCTCATCTAAAGTTTTAGTATCCTCATGTAATTCAATTCTCAACGCTTTTTTACTATTCAGAATAACTTCTTGAGTTTCATATCCTATATAAGAGAATACTAATTTATCACCGATATTCGCATTCATAATAAAAGCACCATCCATATCAGTTATAGTACCCAAAGTTTTACCTTTAATGGATACATTTACACCAATAAGAGGTGCTCCATTAGAATCTACAACCTGCCCTTTAATTGAACTAACTTGTTGTTGAATTTCAGTTCCTGTTGTTGAAAATGCTTCAACCGGCATGATGCTACCTAATAAAAGCCCACTCATGCAAAGTGAAAATAATCTGTGTCTTTTCATTTGTATTTTAGTTTAAAAATTACATTGCAAATATAGAACAGAAAGGATATTAACGAGAAAGAGAAAATGAAATCATAACAAGACAAAATGAAAATAAACAAAAGAAAAAGGACACACAAAGATAAAAAATAGACAACCATATTGTTCAACATATTAGCAGGCAAGACTAGTCGCTGAAATCAACCGTTTTATTAAGATAAAACCACTGTAAATTCATTATTTGCTCTCCATATACTGCTTGGGTGTTTTCCCGTATTTTTCTACAAAACATTTAGAGAAATATGAAGAATCGGAATAACCTACCATATACATAACTTCTGAAATCATAAACTGTTTTTGAGACAAAAGCATCGCTGCTTTTTTCATACGTATTCCTTTGATATAATCAACCGTAGTATAACCGGTCAATTGTTTTACCCGACGATAAATCTGTTTTGAATTATATCCTGATAATTCCGCCAATTTTGCTACGTTCAAATCCGAATTAGATATGTTTTGCTCAATCACATCCGTTATATATTTCAAGAATTTCTCATCAGCAGATTCGGTGATCATCATTTTATTTTCCAAAATTTTTTCTTCTTCCTTCAACTTACGCACCAATCTGTATTTATTACGCAAAATCCGCTCGATATGAATAGTAAGTTCTTTCATTTCAAAAGGCTTGGAAATAAAAGCCTCTACCCCCAATGCCAACAATTCATACTCGGTCTTCTTATCATCTTTTGCTGTTAAGATGATTATCGGAATGGTAGATGTCGCAATATTCATCTTTAGTTGCTTCGTCATTTCCATGCCATTCAGAACAGGCATCATAATGTCGGCTATAATAATATCGGGCAAATATTGCAATGCCATTTCCGCCCCCATTTTCCCATTATAAGCTACAAGACATTCTATATCTCGCAAGTTCTGCATTATGAAATGGGCGATATCCACATTATCTTCAACAATCAATACTTTGCAATCCGATTCGTCTTTATCCAGCAATATCGAAGTATTCTCATTTACATTTTTTCCAATCTGTATCACAGGAATAGTAACATAAAAAGACGTTCCTTTTCCCTCCTCTGACTCTACATGGATTGCTCCATGGTGCAACTCGACATTGTCTTTGACTATTGACAGCCCTATACCCGAACCGTTTTCATTCATAGGCTGATTTTTGGAAACTTGATAAAAGCGTTCGAATATATGTGGTAAATCATTGGCAGGAATACCTATCCCATTATCAATTACCTTCAAACAGATGTTCTGAGTTCCTTCGGATTCTGCCTGCAACAATGACAATGATACTTTTACCTCTCCATTATCTGTTGAGAATTTGCACGCATTTGATAATAGATTATTCACTACCGCCTCAATTTTAGAGATGTCAACTTCGACAAAACACTTATCTACATCACTATGAAAGGTTATACTTATATTTTTGTTCTTCATGCTTTCCTGATAGCTTTTTACAATACTATCTATAAAAGTCACAAACTCCAATTGGGATGGATAAAGTTTCTGTTGCACACCCACCCAATCTTTTATAGTAAGAATCTGATGCACAATACTATTGAGCTTTAAAGCATTCCCATGAATTAAGGAGAGTAATTCTTTGGTTTGCACATTTTTCGTATCAGCCAACAACTTACTAACCGGACTAATAATTAAACTTAGGGGAGTTTTCAGTTCATGAGACATATTGGTTAGGAATTCCATTTTTAAATCGGATAGTTCTAATGTCTTTTCTTTTTCAATACGTTCGATACGGAATCGATTTTTATCCCTAAAATATTTAATCACCCATACAATCAAAAGACAGGCAAACAGTGTATAAATGCCTTTAGCCCAATAGGTCCAATACCAGGGATTATCAATCCTAATGTTCAGTCGGAAATAAGCAGCATCTTCTTTGATATCGCCATGAACAAGTTCTTTTAGCTCAAACACATAATCTCCCGCTTCCAGATTACTATATGATATACGTGTACCTAAATCCCCGATATCTCTCCAGTCGCTATCTACTCCTTCCAACTTATAGACATAACGGGACCTTAGAATCCCCTCATATCGGGTATGCAGAAAGTCAAGTCCTATATTATTCTGAGAATGTAATAAATGTAACTGTTTTATGGAACTTACATTTTGAGTTGTTATCACATGATTATCATAAACCTCGTGAGGATATACAGGCTTATCATTCACATACAGTCTACTTAATATCAAACTTCCTTCATTTTTCTCGCCCTCCAATAACTCTTCTCCTTTAAATGCCAGACATTGGTCAATTCCCCCTGCCCATATTTTTTTTGAATATGCGTCGTAATATAAAGTGAAATAAGAATCTCCAATCCCACTATAAACAAACTTTCCAGTAGTTTTATCATATACATAAATGCCATCCGATGTACCATCCACAGTTGTTCTCCGGCATCTTCCAATAGTTGAATATGATTATTATGGAATATAGAATTACTGATAATCTCAGCTTTATGTTCATCAGCAGTTATCTTACATAAATATGTACCCATGGAAAGCCACAAATTACCGGATTTATCATGGAGCATCTTTTTAATTTCTCCTACCGGCAAACGCCGCCCTTCCTCAAGAAGAGCGAACGGACGAACTTCTTTCTTTCTAAAATCTATAAAATCGAGATATTGACCACCAGACGAAACCCATAGACAACCATTCTTATCCATCGATCCAATTTGAACGAAATCGCTATGCAAGCCATTGCTACCTGAATGATAATAATTTTCATCAGCTATATACACTTTTCCTTTTTGGGAAAGTAAGTTCTTCTTATTCACCACAAAAACTCCTCCGCAATATGCAACCAGATATAAATTATCGTGATTATCACCGCTGATATAGTACGTCCAGTTCGCATTTCGTGTATGTGTTGAATCTACAATCTGATAACTTTCAAAAGTTTCTGTTGCATAATCAAACCGATTGATACCTCCATCCGTAGCTACCCACAAATCCTTATCCCAATCCTCATAAATATCTCGAATACGATTATGACTGATCGAATGTCTTCCCTGATTCATTTTAAACCATATCGATTTTCCTTTGACAGGGTTATAGTATCCCAACCCATTGCTACCTCCCCACCAATAATTATTACGTGAATCCCGATGTATACAATGAATATCATTACCTTCGTCCGAACCAACTAAATTATCCCATGAATAGACATCTACAATGTGTGAATTGTGATAAACAGAGATTCCCGATTCGGTTCCTAACCATATATTATGTTCCTTATCCTCAAACACTGTCCATATAATATTATTCACCAACGAATTCACATTTTTGGAACTATGCACGATATGCTCATATCGCTCCTGCTTCCAATCATAGATATAAAGTCCGTTATCGGTTCCTAACCATAATACATCATTTGTACTTATATGAATGTTCTTAATAGGGGCGTTGGGTAAAGATGTGATATTAGTGAATTCACCCGAAGTAATATTATATTTGCAAAGTCCATTTTCCGTGCCGATCCACGCCCATTGATTTATGGTATCTACTCCTATCGAAAGTATTAATGATGAAGATTTGGAAGTTATAGGGAGAGATTCATAAGTTTCGGTTACCGCATCATAAAGATATAAACCATGATAATTTGTGATAAGGAAACAGCTGCTATCCAACCTGACAATAGGATCTACAGGTGAATAAGGTATTTTATCAACTAACTGAAAGGTTACTTTTTTCGTGTTGTATTTAATCAATCCGTTCAATGTACCCAATAAAATAATCGAGTCATTCATTCTTTGAATAGTTCTAATGGCTATGTCGGAAGAAGAGAGCAATTTATATTGATCGGTTTCCAGATCAAGGAGAACAAGTCCTTTTGCAGTTCCCAGATAATAATGAGTAGAATCTTGTTTGAGAGAACAATAGACGGAAATTTCTTTTGAATCCCCATCTGTGTCCGATATTTTATGCCTGCGTACACCCTGACCATCAAACATACCCAAACCATAAGAAGTGCCAACCCAGATGACACCTTTATCATCTTGAAAAAAACAACGTACAAGCTCTTCTCCCCTATTAAAATTCGTAAATTCACGTTTTCTTTCTATCTGAGCATAGATAGATATACAAAATTGTAACAACAAAAGTAAAGTCAGCACGTGCTTTATCATATTATTCAGGTATAAATTCGTTTTATACCACAAAAGTAGTACTTTTGTACTCAATTCAAAAAGGAATTTATGACGAAAGCTTTATTTTTTGATATAGACGGAACGCTGGTCAGTTTTGAAACTCACCGTATACCATCTTCTACCATCGAAGCGTTGGAAGCTGCCCGCGCAAAAGGACTAAAGATATTTATCGCTACCGGACGCCCGAAAGCCATTATCAACAACCTTTCCGAATTGCAGGACCGGAACCTTATCGATGGATATATAACCATGAACGGAGCCTATTGTTTTGTCGGTGAACAGGTTATTTATAAAAGTGCCATACCGCAGGAAGAAGTGAAAGCAATGGCGGCTTTTTGTGAGAAGAAAAGCGTCCCCTGCATTTTCGTAGAGGAACATACTATCTCTGTCTGCCAACCTGATGATATGGTGAAAAAGATATTCTACGATTTTCTGCATGTGAATGTGATCCCTACTGTATCTTTTGAAGAAGCAACAAGCAAGGAAATTATACAGATGACTCCTTTTATCACGGAGGAAGAAGAAAAAGAAATCCGACCGTCCATCCCTACCTGCGAAATCGGACGCTGGTATCCTGCCTTTGCAGATGTTACAGCAAAAGGAGACACCAAGCAGAAAGGGATTGATGAAATGATTCGTTACTTCGATATTAAACTGGAAGAAACGATGTCATTCGGAGACGGTGGAAACGACATCAGTATGCTTCGCCACGCAGCCATCGGGGTAGCCATGGGACAAGCTAAAGAAGACGTGAAAGCTGCCGCCAATTATGTGACGGCTCCCATTGACGAAGACGGAATAAGTAAGGCTATGAAACATTTCGGAATTATTTAATAATTTGCAAATACGTCAATGTGTCAATGAGCGTAGATACTGATAACGCCGCATTTCAAGATGCACTGAATCTGATTCAATATACCCGCCAATCGGTTTTTCTGACAGGAAAAGCCGGTACTGGGAAATCTACATTCCTGCGTTATGTCTGCGAGCATACCAAGAAAAAGCATGTTGTACTTGCACCGACCGGGATTGCCGCAATCAATGCCGGTGGAAGTACCATGCACAGTTTCTTCAAACTACCTTTCTATCCACTATTGCCGGATGATCCTAATTTAAGTCTCCAACGTGGCCGTATTCACGAGTTTTTCAAATACACCAAGCCACATCGTAAGTTGCTGGAACAAATAGAACTGGTCATTATCGACGAAATCTCCATGGTACGGGCAGACATCATCGATGCCATCGACCGTATCTTACGAGTTTATTCACATAATCTTCGCGAACCTTTCGGTGGAAAACAACTCTTATTGGTAGGAGACGTCTTCCAACTGGAACCCGTTGTAAAGAACGATGAGCGGGAAATTTTGAACCGCTTCTATCCCACTCCTTACTTTTTCTCTGCCAGAGTGTTCGGACAAATAGACCTGGTCTCTATCGAACTTCAAAAAGTATATCGACAGACAGACCCTGTATTCGTCAGTGTCCTCGACCATATCCGCACCAATACAGCTGGAGCGGCAGACCTGCAACTACTCAACACCCGCTACGGAAGCCAGATTGAAGAATCGGAAGCAGATATGTACATCACACTCGCCACCCGAAGAGATACGGTCGACTCCATTAATGAGAAGAAATTAGCAGAACTCCCCGGAGAACCCATTACTTTTGAAGGGGTTATCGAAGGAGACTTTCCGGAAAGCAGTCTGCCTACTTCACAAGAGCTTGTACTCAAACCCGGTGCACAAATCATCTTCATCAAAAATGATTTCGATCGCAGATGGGTAAACGGTACGATTGGTGTCATCGCCGGAATTGATGAGGAAGAAGAAACCATCTACGTCATCACCGACGATGGAAAAGAATGTGACGTAAAACTGGAATCATGGCGAAATATCCGTTACCACTACAACGAAAAAACAAAAGAAATAGAAGAAGAAGTATTAGGCAGCTTCACTCAATACCCCATCCGGTTAGCATGGGCCATCACTGTTCATAAAAGTCAGGGACTGACCTTCAGCCGAGTAGTCATCGACTTCACCGGCGGTGTATTTGCCGGAGGACAAGCATACGTAGCACTTAGCCGTTGTACCTCACTGGACGGCATCCAGCTCAAAAAGCCTGTTAACCGTGCCGATGTCTTCGTCCGTCCCGAAATCGTCAACTTTGCCGGACGCTTCAACAACCGCCAAGCCATCGACAAAGCCCTGAAACAAGCACAAGCCGATGTGCAATATGCCGCTGCCTCACGTGCCTTCGACAAAGGGGATATGGAAGAATGTCTGGAACAGTTTTTCCGTGCCATCCATTCCCGCTACGATATTGAGAAACCTGTTCCCCGCCGTTTGATCCGCCGCAAACTCGGCATCATCAATACACTGAAAGAGCAGAACAAGAAGCTCAAAGAACAGATGCGCGAACAACAGGAACGTATACGACAATACGCCCACGAGTACCTGTTAATGGGAAACGAATGTATCACCCAAGCCCACGACGTACGTGCCGCCCTTGCCAACTACGACAAAGCTCTTAGCCTCGATCCGAACTACATAGATGCTTGGATAAGAAAAGGAATCACGCTCTTCAACAACAAAGAGTACTTCGACGCTGAAAACTGCTTCAACACCGCAGTCAACCTCCATCCGGCAAACTTTAAAGCGGTCTATAACCGCGGAAAGCTCCGGCTAAAAACAGAAAATACAGAAGGCGCCATTGCCGACCTGGACAAAGCCACCAGCCTGAAACCTGAACACGCCGGCGCACACGAACTCTTCGGAGACGCCCTGCTAAAAGCCGGAAAAGAAGTGGAAGCTACGTTACAATGGAGAATTGCAGAGGAACTGAAGAAAAAGAAAAAGTAATAGTTCACCACTGATTTCGATTTAATCTACAACTATTTAAGTTTGAACTAAAACGGGTTTTCGGATTGAGCCAGAATCTCGTCCTTTGGATTCCGCTAATTTAAAAATAAGAATCCCTAAAAAATTCTCCTTTATCTCTTATTATCAAAAACTTTTATTAGTTTTGTTCTTTGTAATATCTCAAACTCTTAAATAGAAGCAAATGAAAAAAGGTTTGAAAATCGCAGCTATCACAGTAGGAGTCATCATCATTCTGATGTTCCTTCTTCCTTTCGCCTTCCAGGGAAAGATAGCCGACATTGTAAAAACAGAAGGCAACAA
>NZ_JAQWCQ010000013.1 GCF_028705895.1 Massilibacteroides sp.
GGACTGAAGTAAGTTCACCTGAAATTTATAGAATTAAAGGCAGTTTTGTTTTATTATTAGACAAAACTGCCTTTTTTGCTAAAAAAATGGATTGTAGCGAGGCTTTTGTACATAATTCTTTATATTTGATTATTAAATCCCTAATACCCAACTATTATGAGTAGAATTTCCAATTTCTCTTTATTTGTGGTGGCTTTATCGCTGATAGTAACTTCTTGCAAAGAGAGTTCACCCTACACCTATGAATCTGTCCCTAATGATCCCCTGAAAGCTCGTATCTATACATTAGATAATGGACTGAAAGTTTACATGACTGTAAATAAAGAAACGCCGAGAATACAAACATTTGTAGCGGTAAAGGTCGGAGGAAAGAATGATCCTGCTGAAACTACCGGATTGGCGCATTATTTTGAGCACTTGATGTTTAAGGGAACAAAACAATTTGGAACTCAGGATTTTGATAAAGAAAAGGTACTGCTTGATGAAATAGAACGTTTGTTTGAAGTTTATCGGAAAACTACAGATGAAGCAGAGCGAAAAGCTATATACCACCAGATTGACAGTGTTTCATACGAAGCCTCTAAAATTGCCATACCCAATGAGTACGATAAATTGATGTCTGCTATAGGTGCTAACGGGACAAATGCATATACCGGGTTTGATCAGACAGTGTATATAGAAGATATTCCGGCAAATCAAATAGATAACTGGGCAAAGATACAATCAGACCGTTTTGCAAATAACGTGATCCGTGGATTCCATACGGAGCTGGAAACAGTATATGAGGAAAAAAATATGTCGCTTACATCTGATGCCCGTAAAGTATATGAGGCAATGCTTAGCGCTCTTTTTCCCGATCATCCCTATGGTACACAAACAGTATTGGGTACGCAGGAAGACCTGAAGAACCCGTCTATAACGAATATCAAGAATTATTATAAAGTTTGGTATGTTCCCAATAATATGGCAATCTGTCTGTCGGGGGATTTTGATCCCGATGAGATGATCAAAACCATTGATAAATATTTTGGTTCTATGAAACCAAATCCTGAGTTACCAGCTTTGCCTGTAACGCATGAATCTCCGATAAAGAATGTGGTTGTGAAAGACGTGCTTGGAGTAGATGCTGAAAATGTGTCGTTAGGATGGCGGTTTCCGGGGGCAGACCATCCGGATAATGAATTGTTAGATTTGGCTGTTCGTATTCTGTATAATGGAAAGGCCGGTTTGATTGATCTGGATTTGAATCAACAACAGAAAGTGTTGAGTTCTTATGCCTACTCTTTTGGGATGACGGATTATGATATGGTGTTTATTAATGGTCGTCCAAAGCAAGGGCAGACACTGGACGAAGTGAAAGAACTATTCCTTGGAGAAATAGCTAAAATAAAAACAGGCGACTTTGACGAAGGCTTACTTCAGGCTTCTATAAACAATTTCAAGTTGGAACAAATGTTCCGTATGGATGAAAATCGTGGACGTGCTGATGCTTTTGTTTCTGCTTTTATTTCCGGTAAAGACTGGTCAGATCAGGTGGGCCGGTTAGACAGGCTGAGTAAAGTCACCAAACAGCAGATCGTAGATTTTGCAAATAAATACTTTGGTGATAATTATGCGGTGGTTTACAAACGTGAAGGAAAAGATCCGAATGAACTGAAAATTGACAAACCGAAGATTACGCCGCTTGCAGTAAACCGGGATACTGCCAGCTCTTTTTTGAAAGAGGTGCAGGCAGCAGAGGTAAAACCGATAGAACCTGTATTCTTGGATTTCTCAAAAGATATGCAGATATTAACTGCAAAGTCTTCTATCCCTGTATTGTATAAGCAAAATACAACGAATGATATCTTCTCTTTGCTTTATGTTTTTGATATGGGTACTGAGAATAATAAAATACTTGGTACAGCTTTTGAATACATGAAATATCTTGGAACGTCTAAGAAAATATTGAAAGAAATCAATGAAGAATTTTATCGGTTGGCTTGTTACTTCAGCGTACATCCGGGAACAGACCGCACCTATGTTGTGTTAGAAGGTTTGCAGGAAAATTTACCGAAGGCGATGGCTCTTTTTGAAGAAATTTTGTCTGATGCTCAGGTAAATGAAGAAGCGTATAAAAATCTGGCTGTAGATATTATCAAAAAACGGAATGATGCCAAATTGAATCAGGGACAAAACTTTAATCGTTTAATTCAGTACGCAATCTGGGGACCAAACTCTCCAACAACGCATATCCCGACAACGACGGAGCTGCAACAAATGAATCCGGGTTTACTTGTGGATATTATTCATGGTATAAATAGTTATGAACATAAAATATTGTATTACGGGCCGGAGAAAGGAGAGGCTTTGTTGAGAATTATAAACGAACAACATAAGGTTCCTGAAACATTAAATCCAGTTCCTGCAGCGGCTGATTTTAAACGTGAAATAACAGCTGAGAATAAAGTGTTATTAGCTCATTATGACGCTAAACAAATTTATTATTCAGCGATATCCAACAGGGCAGAATCGTTCGATCCGGGCATAGAACCTGTCTTAAATATGTATAACGAATATTTTGGCGGAAATATGAATAGTATCGTATTTCAGGAAATGCGTGAAGCGCGTGGTTTGGCTTATTCTGCCGGTGCATTTCTGATTACTCCGTCCAAGAAAAAAGATCCTTATATTTATCGTACATTTATTGCTACGCAGAATGATAAAATGATTGATGCGATGACAGCTTTTGATGATATTATAAATAACATGCCCGAATCTGAAAAAGCTTTTGAACTGGCAAAAGATGCACTGATTACTCGTCTTCGTACGGAACGTATCACAAAATATGATGTTTTGTGGTCTTATCTTCGTGCTCAGGATTTAGGCTTAACCGTTGATAGTCGTAAGGAACTATATGAGAAAGCCCCATCGATGACTTTGGAAGAAATAAAAGCTTTCCAGGCAAAATGGGTGAAAGATCGTACCTATACGTATTGTATTCTTGGCGATGAAAAGGATTTGGATTTGAAAGCTCTTGCTCCTTATGGTCCTCTCAAGAAATTAACGAAAGAAGAACTGTTCGGTTACTAAAAACCATATACAAAAAAAGGATGAGGCAGGTAAACTTCATCCTTTTTTAGTATCTCTTTATCCCTCTTCCTGATTATTTTCCATCTCTTTTACCTTTCGGAAAAGATCGGATGCAAAAATAAAATCATTTAATGCCTTATTGTTGGAAGTGATGACCTGATGTTTGTCACCCTGCCATTCCATGATACCTTCCTTAATAAAGATGATATTGTCTCCGATATTCATTACAGAATTCATATCATGTGTATTTATTACGGTAGTCATTTTATATTCCTTCGTGATGGAATAGATCAGATCGTCGATAATAAGTGATGTTTTCGGATCAAGACCGGAATTTGGTTCGTCACAAAAGAGGTACTTGGGTTGAAGAGCTATCGCTCTGGCAATGGCCGCTCTTTTCATCATCCCACCACTGATTTCGGAGGGGTATAAATGACCAGAGTCGGAAAGATTAACACGATCAAGACAGAATTCTGCTCTTTTTCTTCGTTCGCGAGCGGAGTCTTTTGAAAATACATCCAAAGGAAACATCACATTTTCAAGAACCGTCATACTGTCAAACAAGGCTGAACCTTGAAATAACATTCCCATCTCCCGACGCAAAAGTTTTAAGTCAGACTTGCTCATATTCAGAAAATTGCGACCATCGTAAAGAATCTCCCCCGAATCCGGTGTCATCAGGCCGATAATATTCTTTATCAATACGGTTTTACCTGATCCGCTTCGTCCAATGATCAGATTTGCTTTACCATCTTCAAACAGAGCACTTATATTGTTCAGGACAATACGTCCGTCAAACGTTTTTGTAATATTTTTAACCTCTATCATTCCTATGTAAGCATTAAATGGGTTAAGATAACATCAGCCAAAAGAATCATTACACTGCTCATAACAACAGCATTGGTGCTCGCCTTTCCTACTTCCAATGCTCCTCCTTTTACATAATAACCGAAATAAGCAGCTATAGAGGAAATAATAAAAGCGTAGATTATTGATTTTATGATGGAATACCAGATATAAAAGGAATTAAAATAGAATTGAAGTCCATATTCAAATGAGGCTGGTGTCATTCCGTCTTTAGCAAGATAACTGGCTGCTATGCCGCCAAGAATACCGGTAAACATACTAAATATAACGAGAACGGGAATGAAAAGCATCAATCCGGTAATCTTGGGAAAAATCAGATAATTGGCAGAATTAACCCCCATGATTTCGATCGCATCGATTTGTTCAGTCACACGCATGGTGCCGATTTCAGAAGCAATGTTACTGCCTACTTTTCCTGCAAGTATAAGACACATTATTGAGGACGAAAACTCTAACAGGATAATCTCACGGGTAGTATAACCGATTGTAAATTTGGGAATTAACGGAGAACTGATGTTCAGGGATATTTGAATCGCAATTACCGTTCCTATGAATATGGAAATTATAATAACAATCCATAAGGAATCTACCCCTAATTTATATATTTCGCGTATCAACTGTTTGAAGAACATATTCCATCGATCCGGTAAAGTGATCGATTTTTTCATTAACAGGGTATATTCACCCACTCTATGCAATGCTTTATACATCCCGGTTTCTTTGATTTGTAGTTTGCAAATATAAGGTATTAACCCGTTGGCGGAATTAAATATTCAAATAATTAATGATTAAAAGTTGTGCGTTTACAATTTTTAGATGTATCAATATTCTGAATATCAGATTGGTAGATCGAATTAAATGTGTGCTGATTCAGTTTTTTTCAAATACTATGTTGAAGAAACTGACCTTAGATGTCTATTATAATCAGTTTAAATATAGGAATTCCTGCTAAAAGAATGTTAAACGTTCCGGCATTTGCAAGAGGCGTGATTAAATTCTGTTACTTTGCAACAAATCTTTAGTTATGACTGACGAACAGCAAATGGTGCTCCGTACGGAGGATCTGGTGAAAAAATATAAAACCCGTACAGTAGTTAACCATGTTTCTATAAACGTGAAACAAGGAGAAATAGTTGGTTTGCTTGGTCCGAATGGAGCCGGGAAGACAACTACTTTCTATATGACTGTTGGGCTTGTTACACCTAATGAAGGACGAATCTTTTTGAATGATATGGAAATAACTAAATATCCGGTGTATAAAAGAGCACGCAACGGCATTGGTTATTTAGCGCAAGAGGCATCCGTGTTTCGCAAGATGACAGTTGAAGATAATATCCGTTCGGTGTTGGAAATGACTGAGACATCTTTCGAGTATCAGAAAGAAAAGTTGGAAAGTCTGATTGACGAGTTTGGTTTGCATAAGGTAAGGAAAAATCTGGGAGATCAATTGTCGGGAGGTGAACGCAGACGTGTTGAAATAGCTCGTTGTCTGGCAATCGACCCGAAATTTATTATGCTTGACGAACCTTTTGCCGGTGTCGATCCTATTGCTGTACAAGATATCCAGACTATTGTTGCTAAGCTCAAGCATAAAAATATCGGTATTCTTATAACCGACCATAATGTATATGAAACCCTAAGTATTACAGACCGAGCCTATCTTTTGTTTGAAGGGAAAGTTCTGTTTCAGGGAACAGCCGAAGAATTAGCCGAAAATGAGATTGTGCGTGAAAAATACCTCGGTAAAGATTTCCAGTTAAGAAAAAAAGTGTTTTAAAGGACTTGTCTCGCTTCTGCTTTGAGCTTTTTATTCAAATAGTAAAACAGCGTAAGGGTGACTGCGGCCAGAATGGAATAGCCTATCAAATGCTCACTCTTAATATCTCCACTAATAAACTCGTGCTCATTCAGATCTGCACTTCTACTTGCAAAAACAGCTACGGCATTGTTAAGGAAATGAGCAAAAACCGGGACCCATATGCTTTTACTCCAATATAATAAATACCCGAAATAAGCTCCTAAAATCATGCGAGGGATAAATCCGTAGAACTGAATATGAATTGCGCTAAACAAAATAGCTGCCGACCAGATGACAACATGATGATTGTTCGTCCATTTTTCTATAATCCGTTGTATGGCACCTCTGAAAAAGAATTCTTCAGTTAACGCAGCAAGAAAAGCAATAACAAACAGGTTTGATATAAGAGCAATTATGCCGGCCTCGTTAATAAGAAGATTAACCAGATCTTCCATTTCTTTTTCCTTCTGCTGCATCCATAATTCTAATGACTCAAGAAAAGGAGGCAGAACCAATTGCTTGTTAAGTACAGATGTGATATTGATCGTTGGCGACAACAACAATAATCCGAATAGTACAAGTAGGAATACTTTCGCAGAAGGTCGTCTTCTTAAAGATAAATAATCGGACGGAGAATCACTGCAAAGCCAGGCAAGGACAAGAGTTGGTATCAAAAAAGTGAAAAGTACAGATATCGTTTGTATAAAACGTACATAACCGGGGTTCTCCATTGATATACCCGGAATAAACAAGCTGAGGATCACAGTGGTTATCGAGGAAATTATTATTCCTCCTAAGACAATTAATAACAAGATCCAAACTTGAAATATGCCGGATTTATCGGAAAGTGAAGCTTTAAGTCCCATGATTTATCTTCGTTTATACATATTATAAGAGCCTGTTTAAATTTTTATAGGATATTTCTTGAGGGCTTGTTTCGGTCTTCTTTCGTTTTCTTTTTTGCTTATCTGCATCTCCGCATTCAATCACATAGCCTGCTATGCTCATTCATGCTGATATACAACTAAACAAAAAATAAATCGAATAAGCCACGAATAAAAATTTAAACAGGCTCTAATAAAAAAAACTCCTGCCAAATATAGGCAGAAGTTTTTATTTCTTCAGAAGAAGTTCGGAAATTACGCTTTAGGTCTTGCTTCTTTTACAACCATTTGGCGTCCTTCGTATTCAGCTTCGTTCAATTCTTCGATCGCTTTTTTAGCATCGTCATCGTTTGCCATTTCAACAAAAGCAAAACCTTTTGATCTGCCAGTTTCACGATCTTTGATGATCTTTACTGAGTCAACGACTCCGTATTCTTCCATCACTTGTTTCAAATCCTCTTCCCGAACACGATAGTTCAGGTTTCCAATGTAAATGTTCATAAAAATAAAAGTAATTAAAAAAATAAAATTGTTACTTAATGAAAGTAGTAAACCGGAATTTCATAACAATGAGAGATATATCCACAAGTAACTGAAGAAATAAAAAACAATGTTAGGTACGTTCAAGGTAAATTGCCTTTCACGTCACAAAGAAATACATTTATTTTTGAATGACAAGTTTTTAACTCGATAAAATGAATACGTAAGAGATTTTAAGTAAACAATTTGTGTTATTAAAAGATTAACTCTAATTTTGCACCCTGAAAATTGTAAAGGGTAAAGAATTAATTAAATAAATCGTTCAGAATGAATATTTCACTAAAGAATAACGATGCTGATAATAGCGGTATCCTGAAAATTGAAATAGTGAAGGCTGATTATGCAGAAAAATTAGAAAAAAGTATGCGTAATTTCCGTCAGAAAGTAGCTCTGCCGGGCTTTCGTAAAGGTATGGTTCCTATGGGGATGGTAAAGAAAATGCATGGAACGCAATTGTTAGTTGAAGAAATTAACAAATTGGTTTCGGAAAGTTTGTTTGATTACATTCGGGATGAAAAGCTGAATATTCTTGGAGAACCGATGCCGAATACTACTGAACAAAAAGAATTAAACTTCAATACACAAGAAGATTTTGAGTTTAGTTTTGATCTTGCGTTTGCTCCTGAGATTAAGGTTACCTTAAATAAAAGAGATAAACTGACATCCTATCAGGTCATTGTTGATGATGAGATGGTAAACAAACAAATAGATTCTTATCGCGTAAACTTCGGTACTTATGAAGAAGCCGATGATGAGATTCAGGAAAAGGATTTGTTGAAAGGAACATTGGCAGAATTAGAAGGTGGAGCTATAAAAGAAGGTGGTATTCTTGTGGAAGGAGCAGTATTGATGCCTCTTTACTTAAAAGATGAAGAAGAAAAAGCCAAATTCTTGAACGCAAAAAAGAATAATGTAGTTGTCTTTAATCCGAAGAAAGCATATGAAGGTGCTAATGCGGAGATCGCATCGCTGTTGAAGATTGAAAAAGAACAGGCTGAAAATGTTATCTCAGATTTTAGTTTTGAAATCAGTGAAGTGACTCGCCATAAAGAAGCTGAATTAAATCAGGAGCTTTTTGACAAAGTGTTTGATGAAGGAATGGTTTCTAATGAAGAGGAGTTCAGAGCAAAAGTGAAAGAAATACTTGCTGAACAATTTGAGCCGCAAGCAAATTATAAATTCTTAACTGATGCGCGCGATCTGCTTATTAAAAAAGCCGGTTCTCCGGTTTTTGCTGATTCGGTTTTGAAACGTTGGTTGCTGGAAACAAACAAAAAGAAAACGGAAGAAGAATTAGAAAACGAATATCCTCAATTGATTGAAGACCTGAAGTATCAGTTGGTGAAAGAATCAATAGTAAAAGAAAATGATATTAAGGTTGAGGATGCCGATATAGAACAGTTTGCGACACGTGTGGCTAAGTCTCAATTCGCTCAATATGGAATGATGACAGTGCCCGAAGATGTTCTGGCTGGATACGTTAAAGACATGCTTAAAAACAAACAGACATTACAAAATATCATCGACCGCGTAGTGGAAGAAAAATTGAGTGAAGTCTTGAAAGGCATGGTGAAATTAGAGGTTAAAGAAGTAACAGTAGAAGAATTTAATAAACTGTTTTCATAAGAATATCAAGCTGTTCGGTGTAGTTGATGCCGTATGCGATTAAAAAAGGGGAATTCTCTTTAAAAAAACTTGGCGGACAAATAATAAGTTTGTTTCTTTCAGAAATTTATTTATAACTTTGTTTAATCGTTAAGGAAAAGGGAGTTCCCTTTTTGTGTCTTTTATTTATTAATATAAGAATGATGATTATGGAAGAATTTAAAAAATATGCAACGAAACATTTAAGAATGAGTGGCACTGCTTTGGATAGTTATATGAATATTTCGAGCAGTTACATTTCCCCTACTATCATAGAGGAACGTCAGTTGAATGTTGCCCAGATGGATGTTTTTTCGCGTTTGATGATGGACAGAATCATCTTTCTCGGAACGCAAATAGACGACTATACAGCGAATGTGATTCAGGCACAGCTGTTATATTTAGACTCCAGTGATCCAGGTAAGGATATTTCGATCTATATTAATTCCCCCGGCGGATCTGTTTATGCGGGATACGGGATTTATGATACAATGCAGTTTATTGGTAGTAAAGTCTCTACGATATGCACTGGTATTGCTGCTTCTATGGCCTCTGTGCTGCTTGTTGCAGGAGAAAAAGGTAAACGCTTTGCGTTACAACATTCTCGTGTCATGATTCATCAACCATTGGGTGGAACCCAGGGACAGGCCTCTGATATTGAGATTGCAGCGCGCGAGATATTAAAAGTAAAAAAGGAACTTTATACGATCATCTCCAATCATTCAGGAAAATCATACGAAGAAGTGGAGAAAGATAGTGATCGCGATTACTGGATGACTTCGGAAGAAGCGAAAACTTATGGAATGATTGACGACATCCTTACTCGTAAGTGATTGAATTATTGATTTATAGAACAAAGATATGGCCAAGACGGGCGATGTATGTACTTTTTGCGGTAGAGGTAGCAGTGATGTAAATCTTCTGATAAACGGGATTTCGGGTGCAATTTGTGATGACTGTGTACAACAAGCATATGAAATTGTAAAAGAACAAACGGAAACCAAAAAACGTCCCTTCGGACTGACTAAAAAAGATTTACCCAAACCAGAAGATATTAAAACTTTTCTCGATCAATACGTAATAGGTCAGGATGATGCAAAACGATACTTATCGGTTTCAGTGTATAATCATTATAAACGATTGCTTCAGCGGGTGACAACGGATGATGTTGAGATTGAAAAATCCAATATTATTATGGTTGGGGCAACAGGTACAGGTAAAACCCTGTTAGCAAGAACTATTGCGAAACTCTTGCATGTGCCTTTTGCTATTGTTGATGCGACGGTTTTGACTGAAGCTGGATATGTAGGAGAAGATATTGAAAGCATACTGACGCGCTTGTTGCAAGCCTCTGATTACAATGTGGAAGCGGCGCAACGAGGTATTGTGTTTATAGACGAGATAGATAAGATTGCCAGGAAAAGTGATAACCCATCCATCACCCGTGATGTGAGTGGGGAAGGTGTCCAACAAGGATTGCTTAAATTATTGGAAGGCTCGATAGTCAATGTTCCACCTCAGGGAGGACGTAAGCATCCGGATCAGAAAATGATCGCAGTAGATACGAAAAATATTTTATTTGTATGTGGAGGCGCTTTTGATGGAATCGAAAAAAAGATAGCACAACGACTTAACACTCGCGTTGTTGGTTATTCTGCGAACAAAGAGACAAGTGCTGTTGACCGAAATAATTTATTAAAGTACATCACTCCTACGGATTTGAAGTCTTTTGGTTTAATTCCTGAAATAATTGGTCGTTTGCCGATTCTTACTTATCTTAACCCTCTTGATAGGTCAACGTTACGAAGTATCTTAACAGAACCTAAAAATTCAATTATAAAACAATACATAAAATTGTTTGAGATGGATGGAATTGAATTATCGTTTGACGAAGAGGTGTATGAATATATTGTAGATAAGGCTTTAGAGTTTAAACTGGGGGCTCGGGGTCTTCGCTCTATTGTTGAAGCGATTATGATGGATGCAATGTTTACAATGCCTTCACAGAAAAGCAGAACGCTTCATGTCTCATTAGATTATGCAAAAGAGAAATTTGAGAAATCAGATGTTAATCGATTGCAAACGGCTTAGGTTTTTGTATATTGTAAAATAAACCAAGTATGGCAAAGAAGGATATATTGGCTGAGGCGCTGAAGACTCATTTTGGTTTTGATACTTTTAAAGGAAATCAAAAAGCTATAATAGAAAATGTCCTGGCTGGAAAAGATACATTTGTTCTTATGCCTACCGGAGGAGGAAAATCCTTGTGTTATCAATTACCTTCACTGTTGATGGAAGGAACAGCGATTGTTGTTTCTCCACTTATTGCCTTGATGAAAAATCAGGTAGATGCGATGCGTAATTTTAGTGAGGAAGATGGTATAGCTCATTTTATTAATTCTTCCCTCAATAAAAGTGCAATAGAGCAGGTGAAGAGTGATATCATGAGCGGTCGTACGAAACTGCTTTATGTAGCACCTGAATCGCTAACGAAGGATGAGAATGTGGATTTTCTACGGCAAGTGAATATTTCTTTCTATGCAGTGGATGAAGCACATTGTATTTCGGAATGGGGGCATGATTTCAGACCGGAATATCGTCGGATACGTCCGATTATTAGTGGTATAGGGAAACGTCCCTTGATTGCATTAACGGCCACTGCTACTCCTAAGGTACAACATGATATCCAGAAAAATCTTGGTATGATTGATGCTACGGTCTTTAAATCGTCTTTTAATCGCCCTAATCTTTATTACGAGATTCGACAAAAAGATGCGAATATCGATAAGGAGATTATTAAGTATATTAAGGCGAATGAAGGTAAATCCGGCATCATTTATTGTTTGAGCCGTAAGAAGGTGGAGGAATTTGCTGATATTTTACGGGCAAATGGTATTAAGGCATTATCTTATCATGCCGGAATGGACTCTGTAACACGCTCTGGCAATCAGGATGCATTCCTGATGGAACAGGCTGATGTCATTGTTGCGACTATAGCTTTTGGTATGGGGATTGATAAACCTGATGTCCGTTATGTCATACATTATGATATACCTAAGAGTTTGGAAGGGTATTATCAAGAAACCGGTCGTTCTGGAAGAGACGGAGGCGAAGGGCAGTGTATTGCTTTTTATGCTTACAAAGATCTACAGAAACTGGAAAAGTTTATGCAAGGGAAACCGGTTGCCGAACAAGAAATCGGAAGGCAATTATTATTGGAGACAGCAGCTTATGCTGAAACAGCTGTTTGTCGCAGAAAAGTTTTGTTACATTATTTTGGCGAAGAATATTTAGAAGAGAATTGTGGTTGTTGTGATAATTGTTTGAACCCTAAAAAACAAGTGGAAGCAAAGGATTTATTGAGCGCGGTACTGGAAACTGTCAGTGCGCTAAAGGAAAAATTTAAGACTGAGTATGTTGTAAATATTTTGATGGGTAATGAAACCTCGGAAATACAGTCTTTTAAACATAATGAACTTGAAGTTTTCGGATCCGGACAGGATGAAGATGAGAAAACATGGAATGCTGTGATACGGCAAGCACTCATTGGAGGATATCTGGAAAAGGATATTGAAAACTATGGTCTTTTAAAAATCTCTAAAAAGGGTCAGGCGTTTATGGAAAAGCCTGTTTCTTTTAAAATTATTAAGGACAACGAGTTTGAAGAAGAAGAGGAAGAAACTCCTGTAAGAGGTGGTGGTACTTGCGCGGTAGATCCCGTCTTGTATTCCATGATGAAGGATTTACGTAAGAAATTATCTAAAAGATTAGAGGTTCCTCCTTTTGTGATTTTTCAAGATTTGTCGCTGGAGGCTATGGCTACGACCTATCCTGTTACACTTGATGAATTGCAGAATATTCCTGGTGTTGGAGCCGGAAAGGCTAAGCGTTATGGGCAGGAGTTTATAACGTTGATAAAAAAACATGTTGAGGAGAATGAGATTGAACGTCCTGAGGATTTACGGGTAAGGACAGTGGCAAACAAATCTAAACTTAAGGTTTGGATTGTTCAAAGTATTGACAGGAAAGTTGCATTAGATGATATTGCTCTGACAAAAGGACTTGAATTTAATGAATTACTTGATGAAATAGAGGCTATCGTTTACTCAGGAACAAGAATCAATATTGATTATTTCCTGAATGATGTTATGGATGAAGATCATATTCAAGATATTTATGAATATTTTAAAGACTCTGAGACAGATGGCTTAGAAGATGCAATTGAAGAACTCGGAGGAGATTATACTGAAGAAGAGATACGTTTGGTAAGAATTAAGTTTTTGTCTGAAATGGCTAACTAATGATTATAAAAAACACTAAAAATAAAGGACTATATACTTTTTACCTTAGTATAGCGTTTTATTATTTGTGTTTATTTATATAATGTAGTATCAGATATGGAAAAAATATTCAAGAAGAAATACTTGTTTTTGTTAAACTTACTGTTAGTTTCGTTCTTTTGTAATGCTCAGATAGGGGCTGATTCAGTTATTATGACTGTTGCAGGGAAAGAGGTTTCGCTTGCTGAATTTGAGTATATGGCAGCTAAAAACAATGAGGTTGATTTAAATAATAAAAAATCATTAAATGATTATCTTGAATTATTTAAGATCTTTAAATTGAAGGTTGCAGATGCGGAAGATGCCGGATTTGATAAGAAAACTTCTTTTATAAATGAATATGCTAAATATAAGGCTGAATTAACGAATAGTTATATGTCTGATCCAAAGGGAGAAGAGGCGGCTGTTAGACTAATTTATGATAGAGGAAATAACGTGTTAGATCTAAGCTATATTCTTTTCCGTTTTCCAGGAAAGGTTGTTTCTAAAGATACTGTTGCTATTTATGAGAATGCTTTTGACGCATACCGGCGGATTCTAAAGGGTGAAGATTTTGATGAGGTTGCTGAAAGCTTGAAAAAGGACGATCCGAACTCTGATAAGGTTTATTCAGGGCGTGTTAATTCCTTTTTGCCTCTTAAGGGGCAGAAGGCTTTTGATAATGCTGCATATTCTCTGGCAGAAGGTGAAGTCTCCAAACCGGTTAGAACATCTTATGGTTATTATATAATAAAGTTGAGTGAAAAGAAACCCAATCTGGGACGGATTAAAGTTGCTCATATTTTGTTTAAAGCAGATGAGGGGAGGGATGTTGAATCTGATGACAGCTTGCTCAATGAATCTGAAAAAGTCAGAGAAAGAATTCTTGCCGGAGAGGATTTCTATGAAATGGCGAAAGAATTTTCTAAAGACCCGGAAAGTGCAAAGAAGGGGGGAGTAATGCCGTTTTTCTCTCAGGGAATGATGGTTCCCGATTTTGAGAAGGCTGCATTTGAGTTGACGGAAATAGGAGAGGTCTCTAAACCTGTAAAAACTCAATTCGGCTATCATTTGATTAAGTTGATCGATAAGAAACCCCGTCCAACTTTTGAGGAGGTAAAAGAATCTATCGCATCTGTTCTAAAAAAAGACGAATGGAACTTCGAATTTTATAACGCTTTTGATTCTCGCCTGAAGAAAGAATATAATTATACTTTTTATCCGAAGGCATATGCTGAATTACAAAAAGTTTGTGATTCTTATTTCCCGACGGACTCAATGTTTTTTAAAAGCGTGGAAAATATGAAGGATACGTTGTTGGTTATCAATAATCAGGCTTTAACGCAACGTGATTTTTCGTATTATTTGCTTCGTTGTCCTTTTTCAACAAAAACTTATTCAGGTGATTTCATGCAAGAAGTTTATGACTTGTATTTAAGAGATATTGTAACAACTTTTGAAAGGGAAAATTTAGAAAAAAAATACCCCGAGTATAGTCATCTGTTGCAAGAGTATCGTGATGGTATTTTGTTATTTGAAATTAGTGATGCACGCGTGTGGCAACATCCTGTAGAGGATCAACCTGAGTTGGAAAAGTTATGGGTGCAAGAGATTCAGAAAAAATATCCGGTAACAATTAACACTAAATTATTGAAAAAAATAAAGAAACATTAAGAATGCTGATGAAGATTTGTTTTCCTTTTATAGCATTTGTATTTTTGTTGAGTTCGTGTAAAAACAATTCGTCAACAGAAAAAGATATATTGGTTGAAATGAACGGGAAAACTTTGTCTAAATCAGAAGTAACGGAAGTTGTTCCTAAAGGAATTTCATTTGAAGATAGCTTATTGTTTGCCGAAAGTTATATTCGCAAATGGATTAAAGATGAATTGGTTTATAATGTGGCGTTGAAAAATTTAGGAGATGATGCTGCAGAAATAGACCGTTTGGTGGATGCTTACAGAAGATCTTTAATACGATACAGATATCAGGAACGTTTAGTGACGGAAAGACTTTCTGTTAATATTCAGGAGAGTGATAAACTGACCTATTTTGAAGAAAATCAGGATCGGTTTAAACTGGATAATGCAATTGTTAAAGGATTGTTTTTGAAAATACCCGTGGAAGCTCCTGGTTTATCAGATGTGAAAAAATGGTATAAATCTAATAATGTTGAGTCATTAGAAAAGATCGAAAAATACAGTATTCAAAATGCTAGTATTTATGAATATTTCTATGATCGATGGATTAGGTTTGACGACATAATAGTTAATATTCCCGTGACAGTATCGAATGTAAATACATTCTTAAAGTCAAATAAACTTGTTGAAGTTTCTGATAGTTCATTCTGTTATCTGTTAAATATCGAGGAATATATGTTGTCTGGACAAGTTGCTCCCTATGATTATGCTGAGCCTCGCATTGTAGAGATGCTTACCAATCAGAAGAGAAAAGAATTTGTTGAAGAAATTGAAAATGAATTATATAAAGATGCGGTAAGAAATGGTGATGTGAAGTTTCTTTCTAATCGTAACGAACGCTAAATAATACAGATGCAATGAAAAAGTTACTGACTTTATTCTTTTTGATGTGTAGCTCTTGTCTCTTAATTGCGCAGGAGAATGTGGTTGATGAAATTGTGTGGGTGGTAGGTGATGATGCGATCTTACGGTCGGATATTGAAAAGCAACGTTTGTATATGCAGAATGATGGTGAACGTATTGACGGGGATCCTTATTGTGTGATACCGGAACGAATGGCGATTCAAAAACTCTATTTGAATCAAGCAAAGATTGATAGTATTGAGGCGGATGAAAATCAGATCATACAAGAAGTGGATAGATGGATTAATTTTGCTATAAATCAAATTGGATCAAAAGAGAAATTAGAAGAATATTTTAATCAGAAGATTTCTCAGATTAAAGAGGATCGTAAAGAAATGATTCGGGAACAACAAGTAATCCAACAGATGCAGCGCCAACTTATTGGAGAAATAAAGCTAACACCTGCAGATGTGAGAAAGTATTATAATCAACTACCTCAAGATAGTTTGCCGACAATACCTACAACTGTCGAAGTGCAGATTATAACTATGGAACCCAAAATATCTTTTGAGGAGATTGACGGGATAAAGGCTCGTTTGAGAGAGTTTACAGATCAGATAACAAAAGGGGAGAGAGAGTTTTCTACTATTGCTCGTTTGTATTCTGAAGATCCTGAATCTGCTAAACGGGGAGGAGAATTAGGCTTTTTAGGTAAAACGTCGTTACTTCCGGAATTTGCTAACGTTGCTTTTAATTTGACTGATCCCAAACGCGTGTCTAATATTGTTGAAACAGAATACGGTTTTCATATTATTCAATTGATAGAGAAAAGAGGGGATCGTATAAATTGCCGGCATATTTTGCTTCGTCCAAAAGTGTCGGAAAATGAGATGAATGATGCGATGGTAAAAATGGATTCATTGTATACCGATCTAATGAATAATAAGTTTTCATTTGAAGAAGCTGCAACATTTGTTTCGTATGACAAAGATACAAGAAATAATAAAGGCCTAATGGTGAATTCTAACTATGAAGGAAACAACCAAGGAACTCCTCGCTTTGAAATGCAGGAACTCCCCCAGGAGATAGGAAAGGTGATTTACAATATGGAGGTAGGGGAGGTTTCTAAGCCATTTCGTATGATCACGAATAAACAGAAAGATGTTGTGGCAATCGTGAAGTTAAAAGCTCGTACAGAAAGTCATAAAGCAAATCTTTCCGATGACTATCAGGCCTTAAAAGGACTTGTGGAAGCTAAAAAACGTGATGAACTACTGAATGACTGGATTTTGAAAAAACAAAAAACAACATATATACGCATTAGTGAAGGCTGGCGTAATTGTGACTTTCAGTTCCCTGGATGGGTAAAAGAATAATTGTGAAGAATCGGTTATTGTTATTATTATTCGTGTTTTTTTGGTTTGTACCCTATTCTTTTGGACAGGATCAGGATTCTGTATCCCATAAAGCTACCTCTGTTTATTTAGAACATTCCGATTTATTGTCATATGATAAAGAGGTAAAAGCTGACGCTCAAATATTAAAAGGAAATGTTTGCTTCAGGCACGATAGTTCGTATATGTATTGCGACAGTGCTTATTTCTATGAAGATAATAATTCATTAGAAGCATTCAGCAATGTTAGAATGGAGCAGGGAGATACACTTTTTGTCTATGGCGATTATCTTATTTATGAAGGTAATATCCAGTTGGCAAGATTGAGGAATAATGTGCGTATGGTGAACAACCAAGTCACATTATATACAGATAGTCTTAATTATGACAGAACAGTGAATGTCGGATATTATTTTGATGGAGGAAAAATTGTTGATGAAGAAAATGTTCTTTCTTCTTTTTTGGGAAAATACTCTCCGGATACTAAAATTGCCGTATTTAATGATAGTGTTAAGTTAGATAATCCTCAGTTTGTATTAACGTCAGATACTTTAGAATATAGTACTGACAGTAAGATTGCAACAATTTTAGGACCTTCAGTTATCGTTTCAGATAGTGGAACTATCTATACATCTAAGGGATGGTACGATACGGTAGCTGATAAATCACTTTTGCTGGATCGTTCTGTGGTTGTATCAGGAAATCGGCTGTTAACAGGTGATTCGATTGCATATAATAAAAATGCGGGCTTGGGTGAAGCCTTTGGGAATATGAGTATCCGCGATACTGTACAAAAGGTAATTTTAGAAGGTAATTACGGGTATTATAACGAGCTGACAGAATATGCATTTGCTACTGACAGTGCTCGTTTCTTAGAGTATTCAGGTGGAGATACGCTTTATCTTCATGCGGATACATTGGAAATGGTTTCTGTAGATTCTGTTTATAGAGAGGTTAAGGCTTTTTACGGCGTTCGTTTTTATAGAACAGACTTTCAAGGAGTATGTGATTCTTTGCAACTTAATACACGAGATTCTGTTCTGTATATGTTCAGAGAACCTATTCTGTGGAATGAACAGTATCAGATACTTGGAGATACAATTTTAATCTTTATGGGAGACAGCGCAATTGATTATGCCCATGTGAAAGAATATGCATTTTCATCCCAATATATTGATTCGACTTATTATAATCAGTTAAAAGGGAGTGACTTGAAAGCTTATTTTGAAGGAGAGACAGTGAAGCAAATCGATATTGCAGGAAATGCTGAAATGTTATATTATCCAATAGAAAAAGATGGAAGTTTTATTGGACTAAATGAAACAAAAAGTGGTTTCTTAAATATTACCCTGAATGAAGGTAAATTGGAGAGACTGGTTGCTAAACCTATGCCAGTGGGTGTTTTGACTCCTATCCCAGACTTGAATCCAGAACAAAAGTTTCTTAAAGATTTTAAATGGCATGGAGATTTACGGCCTAAGGATAAAAATGATATATTTACAGTTCATACTCGTGAGGCGCAATCTGATGTGCCAAAAAGAAGTAATAAATTTGTACATTAAAAATCTATTTTTAAATTAACGAAAATGGCTGTATTTTCTTTTTTTAAAGTACGTAAACCTCGTAAATTTGAGCATAAGCCTATTTACTGGGATCCCCGAAAGGAGAAATTGGAGGAACGAGAACTGAGAATTAAACGAGAACTTGGCGTTGAAAAACCTTCTGATGAGTATAAACCATTAATAAAAGGAACTTTTATTGAAGGTACTTCTCATTTGAAGAAAAGCATTGAACGTGGGGATAGTGTTGATAGTCGGAAGTACAAAAATGTTAGATTAGCAATTATACTTGTTGTGTTAGCTTTTCTTGGTTGGTTTATTTTTTTGCGATGAGTGATATAATCCATCTTTTACCTGATAATATTGCAAATCAGATTGCTGCGGGTGAAGTTATCCAACGCCCGGCATCAGTGGTTAAGGAATTGGTGGAAAATTCTATTGATGCTGGTGCCGAATGTATTCAGGTAAATATTAAAGATGCAGGACGCACATTGATCCAAGTGATAGATGATGGTAAAGGTCTGTCGGAAACTGATGCAAGAATGGCGTTTGAAAGGCATGCTACATCGAAAATTTCTACTGCAGATGATCTTTTTTCTCTTCAAACAATGGGTTTTCGGGGGGAAGCTCTCGCATCAATTGCTGCTGTTTCACACGTTGAATTGCGTACTCGGCAGAGAGGAGCAGATATTGGTATAAAACTTTCGATTGCTGGTTCGGAATTAACCGGAATTGAACCCGAGGTTTGTGCAGAAGGTAGTGTCTTTTCTGTTAAGAATTTATTTTTTAATGTACCGGCCAGAAGAAAATTCTTAAAGTCGAATGAAACAGAATTTAGAAATATAATAAATGAGTTTGAACGAGTCGCATTAGTAAACCCTCAAACTTCATTAATCCTATATCATAATGATGTGCAGATATTAAATCTCCCTCAAGCCGGGGTAAGACAACGTATTATTGATCTTTATGGTAAGTCTTTGCATCAAAAATTACTCACACTTGAAGTTCAAAGTAAGTTGGTTACAATCTCCGGGTTTGTGGGTGATCCGTCTTCTGTAAAAAAAAGAGGAGCATTACAATATTTTTTTGTTAATGGACGATTTATGAAACATCCGTATTTTCATAAAGCTATTATGCAGGCTTATGAAAATATCATTCAGGTAGGAGAAATGCCTAATTATTTTGTTTATTTTACTTTAGATCCTCAAACTATTGATGTAAATATACACCCGACAAAAACTGAAATTAAATTCGAAAATGAACAGCCTATTTGGCAAATTATAGTGTCTGCCGTAAGGGAGGCGTTAGCTAAAGCTAGTGTTGTTCCTATGATTGACTTTGATATGCAGGATTCTATAGATATTCCTGTGTATAATCAGGGAAAAACTAATGATAAAATTACCTCTCCGAGTGTTCAGGTTAATAAAGATTATAACCCTTTCAGAAATTCTGAAAGAGAAAAAAATGAGACAGAATTTGATTGGGATAAATTATATGAAAACTTTACCGATGATCGGACGGTAATCGATCAGGAACTTTTCTCTCAGACTGAGGTAACACCAGAACTCTCGAAAGAACAGTTGCTGAATGCCGCATCCCAAGTAGAGCAAACGGCGTTCTCGTCATACCAATATAAAAGTAAATATATAATAACATCTTTAAAATCCGGACTTGCTATTGTTGATCAGCGCCGTGCCCATCTTCGCGTATTGTATGAACAGTATGTAAATTATATTCAGCAGAGGAAGGGGATAAGTCAGAAAAAGCTCTTTCCTGAAATCATTGAATTAACAACTTCTGAACTTACAGTGCTTTCTGAATTAGAAGAAGAACTTACTTTTGTTGGGTTCGATTTAGCCAATTTAGGGAATCAGACATATGCTATTAACGGTACTCCGTCAGAGTTTGATGGGGTAGATTCCGTGATATTACTCAAAAATGTAATAGCCAATGTGGTTGAAAACAGAAAAACATTGAAGGAGGACTTAGCTCATGTCGTGGCCTTTACATTAGCGAAAGCTTCAGCAATTAATTATGGAAAATTCTTGTCTATGGACGAGATGGACGACTTGTTGGCATCTCTTTTCTCTTGTAAAGAAACAAGACTTACCCCGGATGGCAAAAATATACTTTCTATTGTTGGCGAAGATGAGTTAGCGAAACGTTTTAGATGATATGCTTTGTTTGTGTTAAAAAAACAAAAAACAAACTCTTGTATTGTTTAAAAACTAAAAACAAATAATTAGCTTTGCACCGTTTTTTAATATGTAAGATAATGATATGGGTGTAAGGTGTTGATTATATGTAAATAATAACTATCTTTGCAGCCTAATGGAAATATTTATAGATAATTTTAAAAAAAAACATTCTAAAGTAAAAAGTAAAAAATGCCTACAATTCAGCAATTAGTTAGAAAAGGAAGGGAAACTTTGGAAGTAAAAGGGAAATCACCTGCATTGGATTCATGTCCGCAAAGACGTGGAGTTTGTGTTCGTGTTTATACTACTACTCCTAAAAAACCTAACTCAGCGATGCGTAAAGTAGCGAGAGTACGTTTGACAAATACAAAAGAAGTGAACGCATATATTCCTGGTGAAGGACATAATTTGCAAGAACACTCTATTGTTTTGGTGCGTGGTGGTCGTGTAAAGGATTTGCCTGGTGTGCGTTATCATATCGTTCGTGGTACATTAGATACTGCCGGTGTGAATGGACGTACTCAAAGACGTTCAAAGTACGGAGCAAAGCGCCCAAAAGCCGGAGCCGCACCTGCTGCTAAAGGAAAAAAATAAATCCCTTTCAAACTGAGAATTTAAATAAAAAAGTGTTTAAGCTGGTTTGAGTTATTTGGATAGGCTATAAGGTTGAGTAAATAGTTCAGCGGAACTGTTGAAGACGATGTTAAGGCAACCAAAGACAAAGACGTAAATTTTGAAAACAAATGAGAAAAGCAAAACCCAAAAAAAGACAGATCCTCCCGGATCCTGTTTATGGTGATGTGACGGTTACGAGATTCGTTAACCATTTAATGTACGATGGCAAGAAGAATATTGCTTTCGAAATTTTTTATTCTGCATTAGAAACCGTTAAGGCAAAGTTGCCAAATGAAGAAAAGACTGCTCTCGAGATATGGAAAGCAGCATTAGACAATATTACTCCTCAAGTAGAAGTTAAGTCACGCCGTGTTGGTGGTGCTACTTTTCAGGTTCCTACTGAAATACGCCCAGATCGTAAAGAGTCCATTTCAATGAAAAATTTAATTATTTTCTCTCGTAAAAGAGGAGGGAAAACGATGTCTGATAAACTTTCTGCTGAAATTGTTGATGCATTTAATAATCAAGGCGGAGCGTTTAAAAGAAAAGAAGATATGCATCGTATGGCAGAAGCAAACCGTGCTTTTGCTCATTTTAGATTTTAATTAGCGTAATATAGTAGATATAAATAAAGATGACAAAAGCTGACGAACTATTAAAGTTTACAAGGAACATCGGCATCATGGCTCATATTGATGCGGGAAAAACAACAACGTCTGAACGTATTCTCTTTTATACAGGGTTGACTCATAAAATTGGTGAGGTTCATGATGGAGCTGCTACGATGGACTGGATGGCACAAGAGCAGGAACGTGGTATTACAATAACCTCTGCTGCTACCACAACCTTTTGGAACTATGCTAATAATAAGTATAAGATAAATTTGATAGATACTCCGGGACACGTTGACTTTACCGTAGAGGTAGAGCGTTCATTACGTGTGTTGGATGGTGCTGTTGCTGCTTTTTGTGCTGTTGGTGGAGTTGAGCCACAATCAGAAACTGTGTGGAGACAAGCAGATAAATATAATGTTCCTAGGATTGGATATGTAAATAAAATGGACCGTTCTGGTGCCAATTTCTATGAAGTTGTTAATCAGGTTAAGACTGTTTTAGGAGCTAATCCATGTCCTATTCAGATCCCTATTGGTGCAGAAGAAACATTCAAGGGAGTTGTTGACTTGGTTCGTATGAAAGCTATTCTATGGCATGACGAAGCAATGGGGGCAGAATATGATGTTGAAGATATTCCTGCAAATTTAGTTGACGAGGCAGTAGAATGGAGAGATAAAATGCTTGAAGTTTTGGCTGAATGTGATGATGCCTTAATGGAAAAATATTTTGAAGATCCTTCTACTATTACTGAAGAGGAAATCAGAGTTGCGATACGTAAGGGAACATTAGCTATGCAGATAAATCCGATGATTTGCGGTTCTTCTTTTAAGAATAAAGGAGTGCAAACATTGCTTGATGCTGTGTGTTCTTATTTGCCAAGCCCAAGTGATACTGCTGCAATTGAAGGTACAGATCCTCGTGATCCAGAAAAGGTTATTATTCGTAAGCCTTTATTTGAAGAACCGATGACTGCTTTAGCTTTTAAAATTGCAACAGACCCTTATGTTGGCCGTCTTTGTTTCTTCCGTGTTTATTCAGGTTCATTGTCTGCTGGATCATACGTGCTAAATACACGTTCTGATAAAAAAGAACGTATCTCTCGTCTGTTTCAGATGCATTCTAATAAACAGAACCCTATGGAAGCCATTGGTTGTGGTGATATAGGTGCTGGAGTTGGGTTTAAGGATATTCGTACTGGTGATACTCTATGTGATGAGGGACACCCTGTAGTGCTTGAATCAATAGAATTCCCAGAACCTGTGATTGGTATTGCGGTTGAACCGAAAACGCAAAAAGATTTGGATAAACTGGGTGTTGGACTTTCTAAATTATCCGAAGAAGATCCAACTTTTCGTGTTCAGACAAATGAAGAAACAGGCCAGACCGTTATCAGTGGTATGGGTGAGTTACACTTAGATATCATTATTGATAGATTGCGTCGCGAGTTTAAAGTAGAATGTAATCAAGGACGTCCTCAAGTATCATATAAAGAAGCAATCACTAAATCAGTGGAACTTCGTGAGGTTTATAAAAAACAGTCTGGTGGTCGTGGTAAGTTTGCTGATATCATTGTGAGAATTGAACCTGCAGATGCTGATTTTGTTGGAGAATTACAATTTATTGATGAGGTTAAAGGTGGTAATATCCCTAAGGAATTTATTCCTTCTGTTCAGAAAGGCTTCTTGAAAGCTATGAAGAATGGGGTATTGGCTGGATATCCGTTAGACCAATTGAAGGTAACTCTAATCGATGGATCATTCCACTCTGTTGACTCTGACCAGTTGTCTTTTGAGATTTGTGCTCTTCAGGCATTTAAGAATGCAGCGGAGAAAGCCGGTCCTGCTTTGATGGAACCAATTATGAAGATTGAAGTGGTTACTCCTGAAGAAAGTATGGGTGATGTGATTGGAGACTTGAATAAGAGACGTGGACAGGTTGAGGGTATGGAAACAAGCCGTACCGGTGCTCGTATCGTAAAAGCTAAAGTTCCATTGGCAGAAACATTTGGATATGTAACGGCCTTACGTACTATTACATCTGGACGTGCTACATCTTCGATGTTGTTCTCTCATTATGCAGAAGTATCTTCTTCAATTGCTAAGCAAGTATTAACAGAAGTGCAAGGCCGAGTTGACTTGATCAAATAAATTATTAGAAATTATAATATAAAATGAGCCAAAAGATCAGAATTAAATTAAAGTCTTACGATTATTCACTGGTAGATAAGTCTGCCGAGAAGATTGTTAAGACGGTGAAGGCTACAGGGGCTGTTGTAAGTGGTCCTATACCTCTACCTACGCATAAGCGTATTTTTACTGTGAATCGCTCGACTTTTGTTAATAAGAAGTCTCGTGAACAGTTTGAACTATCTTCTTATAAAAGATTGATTGATATTTACAGTTCAACTGCGAAAACAGTAGATGCGTTGATGAAGCTGGAGTTGCCAAGTGGTGTAGAAGTAGAAATTAAAGTGTGAGATATTAAATTAAAGTGAAATGCCAGGATTATTAGGAAAGAAAATCGGAATGACATCCGTATTCAGTGCCGAGGGAAAAAATCTTCCATGCACTGTTATCGAAGTAGGTCCTTGTGTGGTTACACAGATTAAAACACTGGAAAATGATGGTTATGAATCAGTTCAGTTGGGCTTCCAGGAAAAGAAGGAAAAGCATACAACTAAACCTGAATTAGGTCATTTCCAAAAAGCTGGAGTAACCCCAAAGAGACACTTGGCCGAGTTCAAGAGTTTTGAAACTGCGTATAATTTAGGTGATGTTATCACTGTAGATTATTTGGAAGATGCAGGGTTTGTAGATGTTATCGGAACATCTAAAGGAAAAGGTTTTCAAGGCGTTGTAAAACGTCATGGATTTGGTGGAGTTGGTCAGTCAACTCATGGTCAGCACAATCGTTTACGTGCTCCGGGTAGTATTGGTGCATGTTCTTATCCTGCAAAAGTATTTAAAGGAACAAGAATGGCCGGACAGATGGGTAATGCACGTGTGACTGTTCAGAACTTAGAAGTGATTAAGGTAATATCGGAACACAATCTTTTATTGGTGAAAGGATCTGTTCCTGGAGCAAAAGGTTCAATCGTATTAATTGAGAAATAATGGAACTGAGCGTATTAAATATTAAAGGAGAAGATACCGGAAGAAAGGTAACTTTGAATGATGCAATTTTTGGGATTGAACCAAATGATCATGCTATCTATCTGGATGTAAAACAATACATGGCTAATCAGAGACAAGGTACTCACAAGGCCAAAGAAAGAAGTGAAGTTTCCGGTAGTACGCGTAAACTTATCCGTCAGAAAGGAGGAGGTGGAGCTCGTCGAGGAGATATTAATTCCCCTGTTCTTGTTGGTGGTGGACGTGTGTTTGGTCCTAAACCCAGAGATTATAGTTTTAAACTGAATAAGAAATTAAAAGGTTTAGCTCGAAAATCTGCACTGAGTTATAAAGCTAAGGAAAATGCAATAGTTGTAATTGAAGATTTTTCATTTGAAACTCCCAAGACAAAAGAATTGATCTCTATTACTGAAAATCTGAAGGTTAGAGACTCTAAGCTGTTGTTTGTGTTTGCGGAAAGAAATAAATTCGTATATTTGTCGGCTCGAAATTTGAAAAAGACAAATGTGGTAATTGCTTCTGATTTAAATACATATAGAGTTCTTGATGCGAAGAATATTATTCTGACTGAGAGTTCTGTAGTTGCATTGGAAAACTTATTTAAAGCATAAGGAGATTGAATAATGGGAATAATTATTAAACCGATAATAACTGAGAAGCAAACTGCAATTACAGAAAAAATGCCTACCAGATATGGTTTTCGTGTTTCTCCTGATGCAAATAAGCTGGAGATTAAAAAGGCTATAGAAGATATGTATGGTGTTGCAGTTGTTGATGTTAATACGATGAACTATTCTGGGAAACGGAAAAGTCGTTATACAAAATCTGGAATCATCAATGGCAAACAAGCTTCGTTTAAGAAAGCAATCGTGACGTTGAAAGAAGGAGAATCTATTGATTTCTTTAGTAATATTTAAAAGAAATGGGAATACGTAAATTAAAGCCCACAACACCGGGGCAAAGACACAAGATTATTGGTGCATTTGATAAAATCACTGCAAGTACACCAGAAAAATCTCTTGTAGTTGGTAAGAAACGTACAGGTGGTCGTAATAACACCGGTAAAATGACAATGCGCTATATTGGTGGCGGTCATAAGCAAAAGTACAGATTAATCGATTTCAAGAGAAATAAAGATGGCGTTCCCGCAACAGTAAAATCGATTGAGTATGATCCGAATCGTACCTCTCGTATTGCATTGTTGTATTATGCTGATGGGGCAAAAGCATATATTCTTGCTCCTGAAGGCTTAGTTGTTGGCCAGACAGTGGTTTCAGGGAGTGATGTAGCTCCTGAGATTGGAAATACTTTGCCAATGGCAAAGATACCGGTAGGTACAATTATACATAATATTGAATTGCGTCCTGGACAAGGAGCCAAAATGGTTCGTTCGGCCGGAGCATTTGCTCAGTTGACGTCTCGTGAAGGAGATTATGTAATTATAAGAATGCCTTCAGGTGAAACTCGTAAGATTCTTTCTGCGTGTAAGGCTACAATCGGAAGTGTAGGAAATTCAGACCATGGTCTTGAAAAATCAGGTAAAGCCGGACGTTCTAGATGGCTTGGACGTCGTCCTCGTAACCGTGGGGTTGTTATGAACCCTGTTGATCACCCAATGGGTGGTGGTGAAGGACGTGCTTCAGGAGGACATCCTAGATCTCGTAAGGGCTTGTATGCAAAGGGCTTGAAAACAAGAGCTCCTAAGAAGCATTCTTCTAAGTATATAATTGAAAGAAGGAAAAAGTAATCTGATTAATTAAGTAAACTATGAGTCGTTCACTAAAAAAAGGCCCGTATATTAACGTAAAGCTTGAAAGTAAAGTCTTGGCAATGAATGAGTCAGGCAAAAAAGCTGTAATTAAGACATGGGCAAGAGCTTCAATGATTTCCCCTGATTTTGTGGGCCATACAATTGCAGTTCATAATGGTAATAAATTTATTCCTGTTTTTGTGACAGAAAACATGGTTGGTCATAAGTTGGGTGAATTTTCTCCCACGCGTACTTTTCGTGGTCATGCTGGAAACAAAAAGAAATAAGACAGGAATGTTTGGATTTGAAATAAAAAAGAATCAATAAAATGGGTGCTAGAAAAAGAATATCAGCTGAAGCAAGAAAAGAAGCCCTTAAGCAAGTATCTTTTGCAAAATTAAAGAATGTACCTACTTCTCCTCGAAAAATGCGATTAGTTGTTGACATGATTCGTGGAATGGAGGTTTTTAGAGCATTGGGTGTTCTCAAATTCTCAAATAAAGAAGCTGCAGCAAGAGTTGAAAAATTACTTCGTTCTGCTATTGCCAATTGGGAGCAAAAGAATGAACGTAAAGCAGAAACCGGTGAGTTATTCGTTTCATCGATAAGCGTTGATTGCGCTACGACGTTGAAAAGAATGCGACCTGCTCCTCAAGGTAGAGGTTATAGAATTCGTAAACGTTCTAATCACGTGACGATATTTGTAGATACGCTTAGTACAAACGAAAGTCAAAATTAATTTTAGATGGGACAGAAAGTTAATCCGATTAGTAATCGATTAGGAATCATCAAAGGTTGGGATTCTAATTGGTATGGAGGGAAAAATTACGGAGATACATTGTTGGAAGACACAAAGATTCGTAAATATTTGAACGCCCGTCTTGCCAAGGCTAGTGTATCGCGTATTGTTATCGAACGTACGTTGAAACTGATAACTATAACTGTTTGTACATCACGTCCGGGAATTATTATCGGAAAGGGTGGACAAGAGGTAGATAAGTTGAAGGAGGAATTGAAAAAGATAACAGATAAGGAAGTGCAGATCAATATCTTCGAGATAAAAAGACCTGAACTTGATGCTGTTATTGTTGCCAATAACATTGCTCGTCAGTTGGAAGGCAAGATTGCTTATCGTCGTGCTGTCAAAATGGCGATAGCTTCAACGATGAGAATGGGTGCTGAAGGAATTAAAATCCAGATTTCAGGACGTCTAAATGGTGCTGAAATGGCTCGTTCGGAAATGTATAAAGAGGGAAGAACTCCTTTGCATACATTTAGAGCAGACATTGACTATGCATTGGCAGAAGCACTCACTAAGGTTGGATTACTGGGTGTTAAAGTTTGGATTTGCCGTGGTGAAGTTTATGAGAAGAGAGATCTTGCCCCTTCATTTACAACATCAAAGGAAGTTGGCCGTCGTAACGAAGGTGGCGGTGGTAGAGAAAAGAACTTCAAAAGAAAAAAAACTAATCGTTAAACATTAGAACTTAGAAAAGATGTTACAACCAAAGAAAACGAAATTCAGAAGACAACAAAAAGGTCGTATGAAAGGTGAAGCTCAACGCGGTAACCAATTGGCTTTTGGGTCTTTTGGAATAAAATCGTTACAGAATAAATGGATTACGGGAAGACAGATTGAAGCTGCTCGTATTGCCGTAACTCGTTATATGCAACGTCAAGGGCAGGTTTGGGTAAGAATATTCCCTGATAAACCAATCACAAAAAAACCTGCTGAAGTACGTATGGGTAAAGGTAAAGGTTCTCCTGAAGGATTTGTTGCTCCGGTAACTCCAGGAAGATTGATTTTTGAGATCGAAGGAGTACCTTTTGATGTGGCTAAAGAAGCATTGCGTTTGGCTGCTCAAAAACTTCCGGTGACAACAAAATTTGTTGTGAGACGTGACTATGACATGCAAAATCAAAATGCGTAAATGTTATGAAGATAGCAGAAATAAGAGAATTGACAACCGCAGAATTGCGTGAAAGAGTAGATGCTGAGATCGTAGCTTTAGATCAAAAAGTTATTGGACATAGTATTTCTCCGTTAGAAAATCCTGCTCAGATTAAGAGACAACGCAGAACGATTGCTCGTATGATGACTGAGTTGCGATGGAGAGAAATAAATAACAAATAATCAATGAGCCTGATGGAAACAAGAAATTTAAGAAAAGAAAGAACGGGCGTTGTTTTTAGCAATAAAATGGATAAAAGCATCACAGTAGCTGTGAAGTGGAAAGAAAAACATCCGATTTATGGTAAATTTGTTAATAAAACAAAGAAATATCACGCTCATGATGAAAAGAATGAATGCCAAATAGGGGATACCGTGAAAATCATGGAAACAAGACCCTTGAGCAAGACTAAAAGATGGAGATTAGTTCAAATAATCGAAAGAGCGAAGTAATATGATACAACAAGAATCAAGATTAGTAGTTGCAGATAATAGCGGAGCAAAGGAAGCTTTGTGTATTCGTGTTTTAGGTGGAACCAGAAAGCGTTATGCAACAGTTGGGGATGTGATTGTAGTTGCAATTAAAAGTGTTATACCTTCAAGTGATGTAAAGAAGGGCGCTGTCTCTAAGGCTATTATTGTTCGTACAAAGAAAGAAATCCGTCGTCAGGATGGATCTTATATTCGTTTTGACGATAATGCATGTGTTTTATTAAATGCAGGAGGTGATATTCGTGGTAGTCGTATTTTTGGTCCAGTTGCCAGAGAATTACGTACTACAAATATGAAGATTGTTTCACTTGCTCCGGAAGTATTATAATTTATACATTTTAGATAATGAGTAAGTTACATATCAAAAAAGGCGATGTTGTTTTTGTAAATACCGGAATAGATAAGGGTAAAACTGGACGTGTATTGCAGGTTCTGGTTAAAGAAAGCAAAGCAATAGTTGAAGGTGTTAAGATGGTTTCGAAACACACTAAGCCTAACGCAAAAAATCCACAAGGTGGAATTGAGAAAAAAGAAGCTCCGATTCATCTTTCTAATTTAAATGTTTTAGATCCAAAGTCTGGTAAACCAACGAGGATAGGACGAAAGTTGAATGATAAGGGTATATTAGTGCGTTATTCAAAAAAATCAGGGGAGGAAATAAAGTAATGAGCAATACTGCCAGTCTAAAGAAAGAGTATCAGGATAGAATTGTTCCTGCTTTGACTAAAGAGTTTGGATATAAATCAATAATGCAAGTTCCAGTATTGAAGAAGATTGTTATTAATCAAGGACTGGGTTCTGCAACAGCCGACAAGAAGATAATAGATGTTGCAGTGGCTGAATTGGGATTGATAACTGGACAAAAAGCTGTAGCAACAGTCTCTAAGAAGGATATTTCAAATTTCAAGTTAAGAAAGAAGATGCCAATTGGTGTAATGGTTACATTACGTCGTGAAAAAATGTATGAATTCTTAGAAAGATTAGTTCGTGTTGCTCTTCCACGTATTCGTGACTTTAAAGGAATTGAAAGTAAGTTGGACGGACGTGGTAATTACACGTTAGGTGTTCAAGAGCAAATCATTTTTCCTGAAATTAATATTGATAATATTACAAAGATATTAGGAATGAATATTACCTTTGTGACTTCCGCGAAAACGGATGAAGAAGGGTATGCTCTGTTGAGAGAGTTTGGATTGCCTTTTAAGAATAATAAAAAAGATTGATATATGGCAAAAGAATCAATGAAGGCTCGTGAGGTGAAAAGAGCTAAGCTTGTTGCTAAATATGCAGAAAAAAGAGCTAAACTCAAAGCCGAAGGTAATTACGATGCTTTACAATCACTACCTAAAAATGCGTCACCTGTAAGATTACATAACAGATGTAAAATTACGGGTCGTCCTAAAGGTTATATCCGCCAGTTTGGAATATCACGAATTCAATTTCGTGAGATGGCTTCAAATGGATTGATACCAGGAGTGAAAAAAGCAAGTTGGTGAGACCGTAGTTTTAAATATTGTCCGGAAAGTCCGGATCAATTTAATTTATATAATAATGACAGATCCTATAGCAGATTATTTAACGAGGTTGCGTAATGCAATAAAGGCTAATCACAGAGTTGTAGAAGTGCCAGCCTCAAATTTAAAAAAAGAAATTACAAAGATTCTTTTTGACAAAGGGTATATTTTAAACTACAAGTTTGTAGAGGATGGCCCTCAAGGCAGTATTAAAATTGCTTTGAAATATGATTTAGTGAACAAAGTTAATGCCATCAAGGTCTTAAAGAGAGTGTCTACTCCAGGTTTGCGTAAGTATGTAGGGTATAAAGATGCCCCAAGAGTATTAAATGGTTTGGGAATAGCTATTATATCTACTTCCAAAGGTGTAATGACAGATAAGGAAATCCGAGATCTTAAAATCGGAGGAGAAGTGTTGTGTTACATTTATTAATTGAAGGAGGAAGTAAGTATGTCTAGAATAGGAAAATTACCAATACATATTCCAACGGGAGTTATTGTAACAGTGAAAGACTCTGTTGTGACAGTAAAAGGACCAAAAGGAGAGTTAAGTCAATCAATTAATCCTGATATCCAAGTTAAAATTGAGGATAACGATATTCAATTGGATAGACCAACAGATGAAAGAAGCCACAAAGCTTTACATGGTCTTTATCGATCTCTGATAAATAATATGGTTATTGGAGTATCTGAAGGATATAAAAAAGAATTAGAATTAGTTGGTGTTGGATATCGTGTATCTAACACGGGACAGCTATTAGATTTTTCTTTAGGCTATACTCATAATATCTATTTGATGTTGCCTAAGGAGATAAAGGTTGAAACAAAAACGGAGAGAAATAAGAGTCCTCTTGTTATTTTAGAGTCTGCCGATAAACAGTTGATAGGTCAGGTTTGTGCAAAAATCCGATCTTTTAGAAAACCTGAACCATACAAAGGAAAAGGTATTAAATTTGTTGGTGAGGTTATTAGAAGGAAATCTGGTAAATCAGCAGGAAAATAATCTATTAAAACTGGAATTAGCATGACAACAAAAGAAGAAAGAAGAAAAAAAATAAAACAACGCGTTCGTAGTAAAATCGTTGGAACGACTGAACGTCCGCGTTTGACTGTTTTCAGAAGCAATAAACAAATTTATGCCCAAATAATTGATGATACTAAAGGAGCAACGATTGCTGCTGTTTCATCCTTGAAAATAGAAAAAACTGAGGCAAAAAAGGCTATTGCAGCAAAAGTGGGAGAACAAATAGCTATAAGTGCAATTGAAGCTGGAGTTCAAACTGTTGTATTTGATCGTAACGGCTACTTATATCATGGCAGAATTAAAGAATTGGCAGATGCTGCACGCAATGGAGGTCTTAAATTTTAATAAAGATGGTAGGAAATAAAAATAGAATAAAATCGACTAACGATATTGAACTAAAAGACCGTTTAGTTGCGATAAATCGTGTTACTAAAGTGACAAAAGGTGGACGAACTTTTAGTTTTGCTGCGATCGTTGTTGTTGGTAACGAAGACGGAATCGTTGGATGGGGGCTTGGTAAAGCTGGTGAAGTAACTACTGCTATAGCAAAAGGCGTTGAAGCTGCGAAGAAAAATTTAATTCGTGTACCCGTTCATAAAGGAACAATTCCGCATGAACAGATTGCAAAATTTGGAGGTGCAGAAGTTCTTCTTAAGCCAGCAACATTGGGTACTGGAGTAAAAGCCGGAGGTGCTATGCGTGCAGTTTTGGAAAGTGTTGGTGTGACAGATGTATTGGCAAAGTCGAAAGGATCTTCTAACCCTCATAATTTAGTTAAGGCTACTATTGAGGCTTTAGGAGAGTTGAGAAGCCCATTTGATGTTGCTCAAAATAGAGGAGTATCAGTAGAAAGAGTGTTCAAAGGTTAATTTTGTGTGAAAATGGCAACAATTAAAGTAAAACAAATAAAAAGCAGAATTAAATGTCCTGCAGATCAGAAAAAAACTTTAGATGCTTTGGGGCTAAGAAAGTTGAATCGTACAGTTGAGCACGAAGCTACTCCATCGATTTTAGGGATGATTGAAAAAGTGAAACATTTAGTTTCAGTTGAAAAATAAATAGTAGTTATAATTTACAGACTAAAGATATGAATTTATCAAATTTAAAGCCTGCTGCTGGATCTACAAAAACAAGAAAGAGAATTGGTCGTGGACCAGGCTCTGGCTTGGGTGGCACTTCTACCAGAGGGCATAAAGGGGCGAAGTCAAGATCTGGATATTCGCGGAAGATTGGATTTGAAGGAGGTCAAATGCCAATTCAGAGACGTCTTCCAAAATTTGGATTTAAGAATATAAATAGAGTAGAATATAAAGCAATTAATCTTTCTGTATTGCAACAATTGGCTGAGAAGGAGAGTTTGGCTAAGATTGGATTAGATGATTTGATAAATGCCGGTTTTATTTCTTCTAATCAGTTAGTGAAAATACTTGGTAACGGTAGTTTAAACTTGAGTCTCGAGGTTGCTGCTCATGCATTTTCAAAGAGTGCAGAGGCTGTGATACAAGCTGCTGGCGGAACAGTTGTAAAACTCTAAGATATGAGAGCAATTGAAACTATAAAGAATATTTGGAAAATTGAGGATTTGAGAAATCGAATCCTCACTACTTTGCTTTTAATAGCTATTTATCGTTTTGGTACTTATGTAGTGCTTCCAGGTATTGACCCTAAAGCGTTAACCGCTCTACAAGAACAAACAAGAGGTGGATTGTTAGCTTTACTTGATATGTTTTCCGGAGGAGCTTTTTCTAATGCTTCTATTTTTGCATTAGGTATAATGCCATATATTTCTGCTTCTATTGTTATGCAGTTGTTAGCAATTGCGGTACCTTCTTTTCAAAAAATGCAAAGAGAAGGAGAAAGTGGTAGAAAAAAGATTAATCAATATACCCGCTATTTAACTATTGCAATTTTGTTATTACAAGGACCAACTTACTTGATTAACCTTAGTGTACAACTTAAAGCGGTAGGAGCTTCTTTGCCTGCTAATGTTTGGTTTACGGTTTCTTCTACAATAATATTGGCAGCGGGTAGTATGTTTATTCTTTGGTTAGGAGAAAGGATTACTGATAAAGGAGTTGGAAATGGTATCTCTTTTATTATTTTAGTAGGAATTATCGCTCGATTACCTCATTCTTTATTTCAAGAATTTATTTCAAGAACTACTGATAAAACAGGAGGGCTTGTAATGTTTTTAATTGAAATGTTGTTTTTATTATTTGTAATTGCTGGGGCAATTTTATTAGTTCAAGGTGTAAGGAAAGTTCCTGTACAGTATGCTAAAAGAATTGTTGGTAACAAGCAATACGGTGGTGCTCGACAATACATTCCTTTAAAAGTTAATGCAGCCAACGTTATGCCAATTATTTTTGCTCAGGCTATAATGTTCATTCCAATATCTATTGTCGGTTTTGCAAACTCAGAGAATACAAGCCCATTTTGGTCTGCATTTATGGATAATACAGGCTTTTGGTACAATTTTGTTTTTGCTGTTTTAATTATTTTATTTACTTATTTTTATACAGCAATAACGATTAATCCAACGCAGATGGCCGATGATTTGAAGAGAAATAATGGTTTTATTCCTGGTATAAAACCTGGTAAAGAAACTAAAGATTATCTTGATTCTATAATGGATCGTATAACTTTGCCTGGTGCTTTCTTTTTGGCTTTGGTGGCTATAATGCCTGCTTTTGCTAGGATTGCTGGAGTGAGTATGGATTTTTCTCAATTTTTTGGAGGAACATCTTTATTGATTTTAGTTGGTGTTGTTTTAGATACATTACAACAAATAGAGAGTCATCTTCTTATGCGACATTATGATGGGTTACTTAAATCAGGAAGAATTAAAGGACGTTCAGGAGCTGTAGGAGCTTATTGATAATTGTTAAAATGATATATCTAAAAACAAATGAAGAGATTGAGTTAATGTATTTGGCTAATCAATTAGTAGGTAAGACCCTTGGAGAATTAGCTAAATATATTAAACCGGGAGTTTCAACATTAGAATTGGATAAAATTGCAGAATCTTTCATAAGAGATAATGGTGCGCAACCTGCATTCCTTGGTTATGGAGGGTTTCCGAATTCTATCTGTACCTCAGTAAATGAACAAGTAGTTCATGGAATACCATCGAATAAAGCTATCTTAAAAGAAGGTGACATTATTTCGGTAGATTGTGGAACAGTCTTAAATGGTTTTGTAGGTGATTCTGCATATACCTTTGCTGTTGGAGAAGTTGATGATGAAACTCAAAAGCTATTAACTGTGACGCGTGAGGCGCTGTATGTTGGGATAAATAATGCAGTTGAAGGAAAACGTGTTGGTGATATAAGTGCCTCTGTACAAGAATATTGTGAGAAGAACGGTTATTCTGTTGTTCGCGAACTTGTAGGTCATGGTATTGGTAAACAAATGCATGAATCTCCAGAAGTTCCCAATTATGGGAGAAAAGGTAGCGGAAGTTTGCTGCGGGAAGGTATGTGTATCTGTATTGAACCAATGATTAATCTTGGTAAGAGAAATGTTGTGTTTGAAAAAGATGGTTGGACGGTACGAACAAAAGATCGACGACCATCAGCTCATTTTGAACATTGTATAGCAATACAATCTGGTTCGGCTCGTATCTTATCATCATTTAGTTTTTTGGAAGAAGTTTTAGAAAACAGGCATAATTGTTAATTTTTTATGGCTAAGCAATCAGCAATAGAACAAGATGGAGTAATTGTAGAAGCATTATCGAATGCTATGTTTCGTGTCGAGTTGGAAAATGGACACGAGATAACAGCTCATATTTCCGGTAAAATGCGAATGCATTATATTAAAATACTTCCTGGTGATAAAGTGAGGGTGGAAATGTCACCATACGATTTAACAAAAGGAAGAATTTCGTTTAGATATAAATAATAAAAATATAGAGAAATGAAAGTAAGAGCATCGTTGAAGAAGCGTACGCCTGAATGTAAAATTATTCGTAGAAAAGGGCGTCTGTATGTTATAAACAAGAAAAATCCTAAATATAAACAACGTCAAGGATAATTTCTTATTTTTGCAAACTAATAATTAAGATTAAAATATGGCTATAAGAATAGTAGGTGTAGATTTGCCACAGAATAAGAGAGGTGAGATAGCTTTGACTTATATTTATGGTATAGGTCGTAGTGCTGCAAATTCTATATTAGAGAAGGCTGGCATAGATCGTGACATAAAAGTAAAAGATTGGACTGATGATCAAGCAGCAAAAGTACGTGAAGTAATAGGGCTTGAATACAAAGTAGAAGGAGACCTTCGTTCAGAGGTTCAGCTGAACATAAAACGTTTGATGGACATTGGTTGTTATCGTGGCGTGAGACATCGTATTGGCTTACCGTTGCGAGGACAGAGTACAAAAAATAATGCTCGTACACGTAAGGGAAGAAAGAAAACAGTTGCAAATAAGAAAAAAGCTACTAAATAATATTTGATATGGCAAAAAAAACAGTTGTTGCAAAAAAAAGAAATGTTAAAGTAGAAGCGTATGGCCAAGCGCACATACATTCTTCTTTTAATAATATAATAGTTACACTTGCAAATGGCGACGGCCAAGTTATTAGCTGGTCATCAGCTGGTAAAATGGGATTTAGAAGTTCAAAGAAAAACACTCCTTATGCAGCACAAATGGCTGCTCAAGATTGTGCTAAAGTTGCTTTTGACTTAGGCTTGAGAAAAGTAAAAGTTTTCGTTAAAGGACCTGGTAATGGACGTGAGTCTGCTATCAGAACTATACATGGTGCAGGTATTGAAGTTACAGAAATTGTTGATGTTACTCCTTTACCACATAATGGATGTCGTCCTCCGAAAAAGAGACGAGTATAATTTATTAATGTTTGAATTTGAAAAGGTAAAATGATTATATACACCTTACCCTCTCTATAATCGCGGCTGAACTTTTTCAAATTTATATTGAATCAAAAATAAAAATAATGGCAAGATATACTGGACCTAAAACAAGAATAGCTCGAAAATTTGGAGAAGCTATATTTGGACCTGATAAGGTACTTTCAAAAAAGAACTACCCTCCTGGACAACACGGTAATTCAAGAAAGAGAAAAACTTCTGAATACGGTATTCAATTACGTGAAAAGCAGAAAGCAAAATATACTTATGGCGTTTTAGAGAAACAATTTAGAAATCTCTTTGAAAAAGCATCACGTTCAAAAGGTATTACCGGTGAAGTATTGTTACAATTGTTAGAATGCCGTTTAGACAATATTGTTTATCGGTTAGGTATAGCTCCAACAAGAGCAGCCGCAAGACAATTGGTTTCTCATAGACATATTACTGTTGATGGTAAAGTTGTGAATATTCCATCATATGCTGTAAAACCAAGTCAAGTAATTGGTGTTAGAGAAAAATCCAAATCATTAGAAGTTATATCTGATGCTTTGTCTGGCTTTAACCATAGTAAGTATCCTTGGATTGAGTGGGATTCTGCTTCTTTAAACGGTAAGTTTTTACACATTCCTGAAAGAAGTGATATACCAGAAAATATAAAAGAACAGCTGATTGTAGAATTGTATTCTAAATAATAAAATTGATTCCATGGCGATATTAGCATTTCAAAAACCCGATAAAGTATTAATGTTGGAAGCGGATAACTTCTTCGGTAAATTCGAGTTCCGTCCATTAGAGCCCGGTTATGGCATAACAATAGGTAATGCTTTACGCCGTATTCTCTTGTCATCACTTGAAGGTTTTGCTATTACATCAATTAAAATAGATGGAATTGACCATGAATTCGGAACAATTCCAGGCGTTTTAGAGGATGTAACAAATATTATTTTAAATCTAAAAAAAGTTAGGTTTAAACACATTGTAGAAGATATCGAAAGTGAGAAAGTTAGTATTTCAGTTTCGGGAACAGAAGTGTTTAAGGCGGGTGATATCGGTAGGCATTTAACAGGCTTTGAAGTATTAAACCCTGAATTAGTGGTTTGTAAATTAGATCCTAATGCCAGTTTCCATATTGAATTGTCTATAAATAAAGGGCGTGGATATATTCCAGCTGATGAAAACAGAGAATTAGTTTCGGATTTACAAGGAATTGCAATTGATTCAATTTTTACACCAATTCGTAATGTTAAATATTCAATTGAAAATTTCCGTGTGGAGCAAAAAACAGACTATGAAAAATTAGTGTTGGAGATTGCCACTGATGGTTCGATTCATCCCAAAGACGCTTTAAAGGAAGCAGCTAAGATTTTGATACATCATTTTATGTTGTTTTCAGATGAAAAGATTGCTATTGAAACATCAGATACGGAAGGAAATGAAGAATTTGATGAAGAAGTACTTCATATGCGCCAACTGCTTAAGAGTAAGTTGTCAGATATGGATCTTTCAGTCCGTGCTTTGAATTGTTTGAAGGCGGCAGATGTTGAAACTTTAGGTGAATTGGTTAAATTCAATAAAAATGATTTATTGAAGTTCAGAAACTTCGGAAAGAAATCATTAACTGAATTAGATGAATTACTGGAAAGCCTGAATCTTTCTTTCGGCATGGATACTGGTAAATATAAATTAGACAAAGAGTAACTAAGATGAGACATAATAAAAAATTTAATCATTTAGGTCGTACAAATACTCATAGAGCAGCTATGCTTTCGAATATGGCTACTTCGTTGATTTTACATAAACGTATTTTTACGACAACTGCAAAAGCTAAAGCTTTGCGTAAATATGTTGAGCCTCTGATTACTAAAGCAAAAGAAGATACCACTCATTCAAGACGTATCGTTTTTAGTAGTTTGAAAAATAAATATTCTGTAACGGAACTGTTTAATGATGTGGCTCAAAAGGTCGGAGAACGTCCCGGAGGTTATACTCGCATTATTAAAACAGGGAATCGTTTAGGTGATAATGCAGCGATGTGTTTTATTGAATTAGTAGATTACAATGAAAACATGTTAAAGGAGACTAAAAAAGCTCCGAAGGCTAGACGTCAGAGAAAAAAATCTGCTGCTGTAGCTGATGAGGCTGCACCTTCTCAACCTACAACTGAAGAAACATTAGATGTTTCTTCAGAAACAAAAGAATAACGATAAAAAAGTTATCCATAAAAAAGCCTGTCTGTTGTAAACGGACAGGCTTTTTTGTTGTAAATGTCTTTTTATTGGTAGCTGTTTCAGCTTTATTTTAATAAAGATTGTTCATAACACAGACATTTAAATCTGCTTTTCCGTTTATCGCTTCAACAAAAGCCTTAAAGTGTGTCGTTTCATTGTGTATATTAATTGCTTCTTGCGATTTCCATACTTCGATAAAAGCATAGGTTAGCGGCGTATTTGATTTTCCTAATTCATAATATACACATCCTTCCTCTGCTCGAGATCCTGCTACAACTGCAGAAGCTGCTTTCTCGAAGTCTGCCGTGAAACTTTCATCTTTCAATGTGACAATGGCAACAATACGTAAAGCATCTTTGGGGAGTTCTACTGTCTTTTCAATAATTGGAGTTTTTACGATTTCCTCCGTTTGCGCCGGCTGTTGTTTACATGATGAAAATAGTGCGCTGCCTGCAACTATTAATGTAATCAAAAAGGCTTGTTTCATTTTTATTTGTTTTTGTTAGTTGGACAATACATAGCAAAAATACTTCTTTTTGTCGAAAAAATATCCTATTTGATAAGACAAAAGTATTAAATGTCGTCCAGAAGCCTTTATTTGTCGATGTATTCCGTTTTAAATATGTTGATCAATAAAAAAAACAAGGATAAGAGTAGAGGACCGAAAATGACTCCCCAAAAACCAAATAAAGATAGTCCCATGATGACACCAAATACCGTAATCAAAGGATGAGTGTCTGCTAACCTCTTTTGTAGGATAAAACGAATGACATTATCTATGTTTGTTAAAATCACAAGAGCGTATATTAGCAAGCCAATAGCGCTAACCCAGTTGGACGTTAAAGCGAAATAGACACATAGCGGAACCCACACTATTCCTGTTCCCAGCAGTGGTATAATAGTGGCGAAGCAGGTGATGACACTAAACAATAAGGCACTTGGCACTCCAAATATTAAATATCCGATAAAAGCGAATACACCTTGAATAATAGCAAGTAAAGGTATCCCAATCGCATTAGATAACACTAATCGTTTTATTTCATCCATTACATGCGATTTGTTTTTGTCATTAAATGGTAGTAGAGCATAAACATAACTCTCTAATTTTCGTCCGCTAATCAACATAAAGTAGAGAAAGAATATTAGTACAACAGAATTTACTACAATATTACTTACCTGTCCAATAAGGACTTGAATCCCTCTGGTAGCATAACTTGTAATCGTTCCTAAGTTGCCCACACTTAATAAATCGTATCCTGTCTTTTCTTGTACAAGCGTAATGAATTGTTGTACAAATGCAATCAAAGGGGCAATGTCTAAATTTACGTGCTTTATTTTCCCAAGCAACATCCATATGACCAGAAACGTAGGAATCAGAATGCATAAGATTACTTCAGATATGACTAATAACGCTGCTCCTGTCTGATTGATTCTTTTCTTTTCCACAAGAAAAAACATCTGTTTCCTAAGAAGTACATACATGGTGAAAGCTCCTAACAGACCTGTAAAGAAAGGGCGGAATTGATTGAATAAAATAATTCCGATAAAAACAATCAATATAATTAAAGAGTATTTCCAATAATTTTCCTTCAATGTTGCCATATATGAATAAATATCAAAAGATTATTGAAGCAAATCTACAGTAAAAAATTGAATATAAATAGATCAAATAAAAAAATGGAATCTTTCTGTTGTTTCGTCTGAATTTTGACAACAACAGTTATATACGCTCTTTTGTTCATGTTTTTTTCTTTTTAATACTTATTTGTAGGTATTCTTCTTGTTTGAATACCTATTATGTGCTATTGTCAACTCTTTTGAAGCACTCTACTTTTGTTGAAAATATTTAAAGGAATGAGAAAAATATCACAATTATTCACTTTGTTGTTTATTCTCACGACGGCACTAACCGCACAGACAAATAAAACTCAGAAAAATGATGAAACATCGAACCCGATAACAAAAGCGTCCGGTTTGAGTCTTGGTGGTTATGGTGAGGCAACATATAGTCGTAATTTTTATAGTGACAACGTCTTTCGTTACATGACTCCTGAAACATACAAAAATGATCCGGCTCATGGACGTTTTGATTTACCTCATGTAGTCTTTTTTGTAGGATATGAATTTGGAAACGGTTGGAGAATGAATTCCGAAATCGAGTTTGAACACGGAGGTACTGAATCTGCTATGGAAATTGAACCTGAAGAAGGAGGAGAATACGAAGCAGAAGTAGAACGCGGGGGGGAAGTTGTTTTGGAACAATTCTGGATTGAAAAAACATTCAATAAGTCGTTTAACTTACGAATGGGACATATTATTGTGCCGATTGGGTTAACCAATGGCAACCATCTTCCCACACAATTTTTTACCGTATTCAGACCACAGGGTGAGCGAACAATATTACCTTCTACCTGGCACGAAACAGGAGTAAGCCTTTGGGGGAAAGTTGATAAATGGAGATATGAAGTACAAGTCTTAGGAGGCCTTGACTCAGAACTTTTCGGAAGTGATTCGTGGATCTCCGGAGCTTCAGCTTCACCGTATGAATTTAAAGTTGGTAATAAATTAGCGACTGCCCTGCGACTCGATAATTATTCAGTTCCCGGTCTTAGAATGGGAGTGAGCGGCTATTATGGACAAAGTTTCAATAATGGAATAAAGACCACATCCAGTGATAAGTATAAAGGAATAAAAGGTGAAGTCATGATCGGAAGTTTTGATTTCGAATATAATAAACATAACTGGATTGCGCGAGGATATTTTGACTATGGACATTTGGGAGATGCGCAGACAATATCTGTGTATAATCGGAACCTGCCCAATCAGTCCGCTTCACCACGTTCAAATGTAGCATCAGATGCACTTGCGACAGGTGTTGAAGTCGGTTATGATATTTTTTCGCAAATAGCAAAAATGAAACAGAAAAAACAAAAACTCTACTTGTATGGTCGTTACGAGTTTTTCGATTCTATGTATAAGGTTTCAAAAAATATAACCGATCAGGATTGGTGCGGACGTCAGGTTCTTGTAGGAGGAATTAATTATTTCCCAATAAAAGATGTTGTTATAAAAGCGGAATATTCAGCCGGATTAATGAGCTCTGCCTTTAAAAATGAGAACGCTATTAATATAGGCGTTGCTTATGCCGGGTTTTTCACAAAATAAGGATTTAATAAACTATACAACTAAAAAATATAAACATGAAAAAGTACTTAAAATTGCCAGTTTATCTGGCCTGCATGGCACTGTCCGTTATTGGCTTTGGCTGTAGTGATGACGATGATGATCCGGTTGACGAAACTGATCCCAAAACGGAGGCCTTAAAACCAGTTGTGGAAAATTATGTAAATAATATTGTGATCGCGACTTATAATAAGTTAGCAGACGCGACGATTGATTTGCAGGAAAAAATAGAAGCATTGAAGGCTGATAAAACAAACGCTAATCTTGAAGCGGCAGCAAATGCTTGGAAAGATACCCGTAAACATTGGGAATTGAGCGAGGCATTCTTATTTGGTGCTGTAGCTGATTTCGGAATCGATCCACACATCGATACGTGGCCTTTAGATGAAGTTCAATTCAAGAAACTATTAGTAAATAAAGACTTCATGGAACAACTTGCCGGTGAAGACGGTGATGTATGGGCAAGCCAATATCTGGGAATATCATTATTAGGTTTCCATGGTATTGAAAATATTTTGTTTGCAGAAGGAGCTACTAAAGATGTTTCAATAATAACTGACGCAGAAATGGACTATGCTGTTGCCGTTGGTGGCGATTTAAGAAATCAATGTGTTCGTCTTGAGGCAGCTTGGGCAGGACTTGATAATGTAACTTCGGCTAAACAAGCATTGATTGAAGAAAAGGAACTTGAAATCGGAAGAACATCCAGTGAAATGTCTTATGGAGAAGAGATGTTGAAAGCAGGTGAAGCGGGTAGTGGATATCGTACAGTGACAGCTGCTGCCACTCAGATACTTGAATATGCATTTGTTATTGCCGATGAGGTTGGTAATGTGAAGATTGGTACAGCTGCAAATGAAAGCGCCAGTGATGAAGATAAAAATTACATTGAATCTCCTTATAGCTATAACTCTTTAGAAGATTTTAAAGATAATATTCAAAGCATCGAAAATGCCTATCTGGGAACAGCATATGGTGTATCGGGCGCTTCTGTCAGTGAATATCTTGCAGGTGTTAATGCCGACGCAGACAAAGCTGTAAAAGATGCTATCGCAGCTTCTTATGCAGCGATTGAAAAAATCCCATATCCTTTTGCGAAGAATTATACTTCTGCTGAAGCAGACGAAGCTGTAACAGTAATTGGTGAAACTTTGGCTAATGCATTAACTAAAGCAAAATCAGCGCTTCTTGCAGAATAATGCAAAACAACGTTTGATCATTTTTAGGATAAATAAGAGGATGTTCAGGTAATTGATAACATCCTCTTTTGAACATTTAAAGAAGATAGCGAGTATGAAAAAAAATGGTGTATATATTTTAATCTCTTTTCTTGCTTTTCTGATTGCTTGTAGCGATGATGACAAGAAAGACTCGGGAGTTGATCCTGAAATAGAATTGAGTGAAGATTATTATTCGGGAGGATTATTAGGTACTTTTTTCCCGGTAGATCCGTCTGTTCAGAAACCCGTATGGGAACATTTTACGTCAAGCTCATTTGAACAGCCAACGCCAGCGGTAGAAGAAGCCGGAATGGATTTGGATTTTGTTTATGGAGAAGCATTTTTCGAAAAACAATTCAATGCCAATATTTCAGGTGTTCGTCACGGACTTGGGCCTGCTTATGTACGAAGTGCTTGTATAACATGTCACCCTGGATATGGACATGGAAAACGCATGGATAGATATCGTGCGGATGATTACGGAAACGGATACTTGTTGGTTGTTGTCGATGAGGATGATAATTACGTAACCACCCTTACCGGTATGCCGCAAACAAAAGCTGTGTCTCCCTTTTTACCGCCGATTGATGAATCGGGAATCAATATAGAGTGGAAGAATCATGTGGATGAATTTGGTAATACATTTCCTGATGGTGAAACATATAGTCTGATTTATCCGGAGGTGACAATCGACAGATCTGCTTTTAATGTTCCTATGCCTGACGTATATCATGTTAAGTTAGAGGCAACGATTGGGGTGTACGGAACCGGATTGATTGACGCCATTCCTGATGATTCAATTATTGCACAATATCAACACGAGAAAAGCTTAGGATATACATTAAACGATGCTAAATATCAGCCGGAAAACTTTATTGTAGAGGTGGACGGAACTTCTCATCCCGGACGTTATACTTACGGCTTGACTCGTGGTACGTTGCAAAATGGACCAGGTGCTAATGCGGTTTGGAATATAACGAATGTTACCCGCCCATCAAGAACCTATAATTATATGACTACCGCGTATGCTACTTCTATGTCTCAAAATAAAGACATTCAAGATGCTTTAGACTTGACAGAAAAGGAAATCTATGACCAACTTATGTCTAAAGAACTTCCCGTTGAGCTTAGCGAAAAGGAATATGTACAGTTTATGATCTGGCATCGCGGGCTGGCTGTTCCGGCTGCCCGTAATTTAGATGACCCTACTGTACAGCAAGGAAAAGAGTTGTTTGCTCAAATCGGCTGTACCAACTGTCATAAACCATCCTGGACAACCGGACCTGATGAATATACGGGTGATCCGCTACTGAAAGATAAATTACCCCGATACCCGTATCAGAAAATATGGCCATATACAGACCTTCTTCAACATCGTTTAGAAATGGTGAATAATATTCGTACCGGATGGTGTAGAACTACACCATTGTGGGGTAGAGGTTTATCTGAATTATGTACCGGAGCCGGAGATCATCTTCATGACATGCGTGCCCGCAATTATACTGAAGCAATCATGTGGCATGGAGGTGACGGTAAATACGCACGAGAAAAATATCGTAATTTGTCAAAAGCAGACAGGGATGCAATTGTTGAATTCCTGAAATCTATCTAATTGATATAATTTGCGCAACCATACTGTTCGTCATTTATGGATGAGCAGTACGGTTGTTTTTATGTTCTTTTATACATCTATCTTATTACTACATAGATATGGGTAGTATCGTATTTTTTTTACCTATTTTTTGTGATTGAAAAACAGCCCTGTTCAGACTAACTTTGCTGGTGATATTTGAATAGAAGCACCAGACCATTCAACAATCATGGTCTTAATATGGTTCTTTGTACAAGATAGCTTTCACTAAAACAAAATAATAAGTAATAATTAGAAGAAGAACGTTTGTGGAAATAGTGTATCTTTGATCTGCAAGCGTAAAATGAGCAAGTTATATTATGTACAAAAAGGGAAACTACCGGGAAACCGATAAAATGAGTGATTTGATATGTGAGAACTATCCAATGCTGCTTGTTATGAGTCGTTTTGGTATAGCACTTGGATTTGGAGAGAAGAGTATAGGAGAAGTATGCCGGCAGAACAATGTTGATAGCTGCACCTTTTTAAATGTCGTAAATTTTCTTTCTGATGATCATTCAACAACTATTCCTAAAGTAAGCACTTGTCTTTCACTTGAATCATTGATTACGTATTTGCATAACTCCCATGATTATTTTCTGAAATTCCGTTTGCCCCATATACGGGCTAAACTCTTAGAAGCGATTAGTAATTCAACCGATGATGTAACGTTTGTTATTCGTCGTTTTTTTGACGAGTATGCGGAAGAAGTAAATAAACATATGCTATATGAAGAGAAAACAGTATTTCCTTATGTGAGATCTCTTTTATCAGGAGAAAAGAATAAGAAATATAATATTTCAATCTTCATGAAAAGACATGATCAGATAGAGTTAAAGATAACTGAGCTGAAAAATATATTAATAAAATATTATCCGGGAGCCACAAACAATATGCTTAATAGTGTCTTGTTTGACATCTTCTCGACTGAGGAAGATTTGGCTTCACATAATCGGATTGAAGATTCGCTTTTCATTCCGGCTATATTGGAGCTTGAAAAAACGCTTTCATAAGAATGCCTAATATAAACCTTAAGATAATAATAGCAGAACCCTCTGCAATTATACGAGGCGGCCTCGAACTTCAGCTAAAAAGAATGGTCGGCTTTCGGTGTCAGATTGTTGAAGTCAGTGGATTTGATTCTTTACCTGAGTCACTACGAATCAACAGGCCTGACGTGCTTATCGTCAATCCGGATATGATCGGCGGTGTTGCATTGGCAACTCTTAAGGAGGAAAGTGGCTCTCACTCGATGAAGTGTATCGCTTTAGTCTATTCTCTGTTTGAACATGTCAGAATGCGTGCGTATGACGAACAGATCAATATTTACGACAGTGTAGATGAGATCAGACATAAATTAGAACGACTAAATACTGAAGAGCTTGTTCGGACAGAAGAAGCGGAAGAACAACAAATGTTGAGCACCAGAGAAAAAGAAATCGTTGTCTGTGTAGTAAAAGGAATGACAAATCGTGAGATAGCTGAAAGTCTGTTCCTTTCTACTCATACTGTCATTACGCACCGACGTAATATTGCCCGTAAACTCCAAATCCATAGTGCCAGCGGTTTGACTATTTACGCGATCGTGAATAAACTCGTTGAACTGAGTGATATAAAAGTCGAAAAAGACGGTTAATCAGGGGGGGTTGTAAGTGCTTGAAAATCAGAATCATTTTTGGGGCAAAAATATAAAGGTTATTTTTGCAATTATATCCTTTATTTTTCCGAAAATAACCTTTATATTTTTTTTCTTATTCTGTGCAAAAAAATAACAACCGGTATTCCGGTTTATTTCCTCAAACGGCTATGACCTGAAAACAATAAGGGCTTGAATAAACGAGTTACCCAAGCCCTTATAAAAATATAGGAATATTTATTTAGCTTCCCATCCTAATGCACTGGCACCTAATACCGCTGCATCGCTTTCTTTTAATTGAGAGAATAATAGTTTTGTTTTTCCTTCAAATACTTTGAGCATGTTCTTGTTCATTGATGCCTTGATAGGATTCATGATCAAGTCTCCTGCCTTTGTTAACCCGCCAAACAAAATGATTGCTTCCGGGCTGGAGAATGCAACGAAATCTGCAAGAGCTTCACCTAAGATAGTACCTGTTGCTTCGAATATTTCAAGGGCAATCTTGTCGCCTTTTATAGCCGCATCGAATACATCTTTAGAGGTAATTTCATCTGAGTCGATTTCTCGCAACAGACTGTCTTCTTTACGGATTTCCAAGTATTCACGAGCTGTACGTGCCACACCGGTTGCTGAAGCATAAGCTTCAAGACAGCCATGACGACCACAACCACACAGACGACCGTTGTGACGACGCATAATCACGTGTCCTAATTCTCCTGCAAAACCATCGTGTCCGTAAACTAAATTGCCACCGATAACGATACCGCTACCAACACCTGTTCCAAGTGTAATAACAATAAAGTCTTTCATTCCACGAGCAACACCGTAAGTCATTTCTCCGATTGCAGCAGCATTCGCGTCATTGGTTAATGATACGGGAATTCCACCGACAGATTCACTGATTAATTGTGCCAAAGGAATTTTTCCTTTCCACGGCAGGTTAGGGGCAAATTCGATACAACCGTTAAAATAGTTTCCGTTAGGAGCACCTACACCTATTCCTTTAATTTTATCTTTACCGCCGGCCTGATCAATAACAAGGTTGAGTCCTTTTGCAAGTTCTGCAACATATTCGTTAACGTCATCATACTTGCCGGTTTTGATGGAACCACTGTATAAAATAGTTCCCCTTGCATCAACAACACCAAACACCGAATTGGTACCACCTATGTCTATACCAACTACATAAGGTTTATCCATGATTTTATATTTTAGATTAATAATGAGATTTTTCAGCCCAGCAAATATAATCGTTATAAATATAACAAACCATAGGAAGACTGATAAAAAAGTAGAAAACCGAAATCTAACGTTATTTTATAACAGGAAGTATCTCAATCCAGTAATCGTCCGGATCATTGATGAAGTATAATCCCATTGCTTCATTTTCGAAACAGACACATCCCATTTCTTTATGGTATTTGCGTACTTCGTCATAATCTCCTTCAACGCGATAGCATAGATGGCTCTCATTTTCTCCCAGTTCATAGGCTTCTTTATGATCGCGAAGCCAGGTTAGTTCTAACAGAAAACCTGTAGTTTCATCAGTGAGATAAACTAAAATAAAAGAGCCGTCTTTTGCTTCTTTTCTGCGGGCTTCTTTTAGTCCCAATGCCTTTTCATAAAATGAGATACTTTTATCCAAATCAACCACATTGATGTTGAAATGATCAAAATGTCCTTTTATCTTCATGATTAAATATTTATTGATTGTCCTTTACTGGTGATGTGCGGATAGTGGCAACCGTTTTCCTTTGCGTATTCATTAAATGTTGCTATTTTTTCATAGGCTTCACCGAAATGCATCGGAAGAAGTGTTTTTACCGGTATCCGTGTTATAAATTGTATCGCTCCTTTCATGAAATCCGTGCCTAAACGAGGGTCGATAGGAAACATGGCTACGTCTAATTGTCTGATCTCTTTTGCTACATCGTTAAGTTCACGTTCATAAAAGTCTTCTGCTTCTTTTATTTCTTCCGGTGTAGATTCATCTTTCCAATGCCAGTTATTCAAATCTCCGGCATGGAAGATCGTTTTCCCTTCTGTCTCGATGTAAAATGAAATGCCTACATCGGTTGATCCAAATGCTTTTACATAAAGATTCTTGTCTTTATATTCTTCTCCTTTTGTAAGATAAAGACCTTCGCCGGCTCCGGCTTTCTGATTCTCTAAGATGTCTTTGGAGAAAATATATAGGATGTCTTTTCGTAGAGATTTCCATGCAAGGATATCCCGGTTGAAGTGATCCGGATGAAAATGCGAAGAAAAAACATATAAGGGTTTTTTGTCAGATAAAATGCGGTCGTGTATGATTCCACTTCGCGGTTTGTCGCCACTATCTTTGTAATAGTCGAAAATCAGGTTAAATTTCTCTGTTTCCAACAAATAGCAACTGTGATATATATAAGTAAGTTGCATAGGTTTCTTTATTTATATGTCAAAGATACGATTTTCTTACTTCACGTTCAATTTACTGTGTTTAGATCCGTAGAAAATATAGAGAACAAGGCCTATCAACATCCAAACAATCAGCCGTAACCAAGTGTCAAAAGGAAGAGCAATCATTTGCGCGATACAAATAAGAGCTCCTGCGATGGGGACGAAAGGAACCCACGGTGTTTTAAATGGCCGGTTGATGTTCGGTTGTTGTTTTCTTAATACGAGAACAGAAATACATACGATCGTAAAAGCCATTAATGTGCCGATAGAAACCAATTCCCCCAGAATGTTTATCGGAAATAGTCCGGCTATTATGGCAGAAATACTTCCGGTTATAATTGTTGTAATATGTGGTGTTTTATGTTTGGAATGAACCTTGGAAAAGATTGGAGGTAATAAGCCGTCTTTCGACATGGAATAAAAAATACGACTTTGCCCTAAAAGCATTACTAATACGACAGAGCTTAATCCGGCAATAGCTCCGATTTTTATAAACGATGCTAACCAGGCAAGTCCTTCACTTGTCCGATCAATTGCCAAAGCTATAGGTGCAGGTACATTTAATTCCGTATAATGTACGATTCCGGTAAGTACAGCAGTCACCAATATGTATAATACCGTACAGATTAATAAAGAGCCTAATATTCCTTTCGGCATGTCTTTTTGTGGGTTTTTAGTTTCCTGAGCAACTGTTGAGACCGCATCAAAACCGATATAAGCAAAGAAAATGACACCGGCACCGGTTAAAATTCCCGACCAGCCGAACTCTCCGAATTTTCCTGTGTTTTCCGGAATGTAAGGAACCCAGTTTTCCGTATTGACATAAGCAATACCAAAACCAATAAATAACAAGATGACGGCTAACTTAATCACGACAATAAAATCGTTTGCTGAAGCCGACTCTTTGATTCCGACAATGAGTAAAGAGGTTACGATTAGAACGATAAACATGGCCGGGAAATTGATGATACTACCCGTCATAATCCAACCTTCTCCTGCTATATGATCGAATGGGGCATGTGCAAGATATGCCGGGATATGTATCCCAAAATCCGCTAAGAAACTAACCACATAGCCCGACCAACCAACAGATACTGTAGCTGAGGCAAATAAATATTCAAGAATTAAATCCCAGCCAATAAACCAGGCGATGAATTCACCTAATGAGGCATAGCTATATGAATAAGCACTACCCGACACCGGAATCATGGCAGCAAACTCTGCGTAACATAGACCCGCCATAACACACCCTAAAGCCGAAATAATAAAAGAAATAGTAAGAGCAGGACCTGCATGATTTGCGGCCGCTGTACCCGTAAGAACAAAAATACCAGTACCAATAATACAACCGATTCCTAAAGCTATCAGATTTGTTGCAGTTAACGTTCTCTTAAGTTCGTTGTTTTTACTATTATCAACTAAATCTTCAACATTCTTAATCCTAAACCAATCTGATCTCATAAGTGTAATGTCTTTTTTATACAAAGAAAATGATTTTTGATAAAAATATGCTATTTTGAGTTTTGTTTTTCTGTTTTGGTGTTTATTTGTTCTGTTTATTCGCTTTTTGCTTACTATGAGGATTTGAAATGCTTTGTCTTTCTATTCTGTATGTAAATTTATAATACCCCTAATTGTTCATTCTTTCCCAACTATGCAGTAACGTCGTTTGAGAATTGTAGAAAACTTCTTTTTGTACATCAATGGATCACTAATAGAATAAACAATGATGAGGGGGTATAACAGCTATTCCTTTTTTTCTAATTTGTTATTATTATAATATGTGATTGGAATAATAGCTTTTTGCTGTACTGCTTGCGTAAATTTGCTTAATAGGCGGATGATAGCTTTTTTATGTGATACTAATATTATTGTTTATTATTATGATTTATGGTTATGTAAGAGTCAGTACTGACAAGCAGACCGTTGAGAACCAACGGTATGAAATTAATGAGTTTGTCAAGAAAGAGGAGATTGGAATAGATTCCTGGATAGAGGAAACTGTTTCAGGGAGTAAGGAAGTAGATGAACGCAAACTGGGTTATGCTTTACAGCGAATGAATAAGGGTGATGTACTTATTTGTGCTGAGCTTTCTCGTTTGGGGCGTAATCTTTTAATGATTATGGGGCTTCTGAATCAATGTATGAGGCAAGGCATACAGGTGTGGACAATAAAAGATAATTATAGACTGGGAAATGACATCAGCTCTAAGGTTCTGGCTTTTGCTTTTGGCTTGAGCGCAGAGATTGAGCGTAACCTGATCTCACAACGCACGAAAGAGGCACTTGCCAGAAGAAGGTCTGAAGGAAAGGTATTGGGAAGGCCGAAAGGTAGTCGTTCAAAAGTGCGTAAACTTACAGGCAAGGAGGGGACTATCGAGAAGTTGCTTGAACAGAAAATTTCGATCAGTATGATTGCCCGGAAATTGAAAGTTCATCGCTTGACGGTAACGTCTTTTATCAAAGACTTCCTGCTTGAAAAGAAAATTACCATCAATGGAAATACGCTTTATTTGGATGGCCGTATTTTTTTTCGACACAAGCGATCGTCGGGCATCTCAGAGTGGCAACCGGAGACTTCCAGCACTTTAGAAGCCTCAAATCACAGATTTCCATTGGGTATGATAAAGGAGAAGTTAGAAAGGCTGTGTCATATAAAAAATGATCCAAGTGTTTCTCAATTGTTGACAATTTGGCATTTAGGACATGACTCGGTATAAAGACTAATTACCCTTTCTGTTTATTAGAGGTTTAACCGTGATTACCTTTCTTTAGAGAAGGGGAGGAGGTGTTTTGTGTTTATTGAATAGCTCTCTTTTGTTAAAATGTGTCTGATCTTTAACGATTTATGGGCTTGCGTCTCACAAAATAAATAGACGTTTATTTAGTCATAAATATCTTCCAAAAGAATGTCTGTAAAGAGACTCTTTCAGCAAGCCGAATTTTTAATTTAATACAGGTTAGGGGGAAATAATCAGGAATTAGTGTTTAGAACGGCTTGAAAAAACAAAAAACGAATACTTATTATGACCAATTAATATCATCAGCAAAGATATATATAAGATTAACATAACCAATACCTTTATACGATTTTTTATTTTATGCTAACGTATTCTTATCCATTGAATATCCTTTGCTATACAAAAGTAAGACTTTTCACAACAAACTCAAATATCTTCTTTCGAAAACTGTATAATTTAATTGGTGGTATAATATAGCAAACTGATTATATCGCCTTAAAAGGCTGATTCTTTAGGACTTTTAATTAATACAGTTATTAATAATAAATTAATTTGATTATGAACAAGAAAATTTCTACTTTTTTAGTCGGCGCCCTGCTGACTGTAAGTGCTGGAGTTTTTGCACAAGCACCCGGACACGGTTTTGATTACCGCTCTCAGAGTGTGTTTAGTGCTGCATCAGTAGGTTCTGATATCTCTGAATTCGATCAAGATCAGTGGTATCAGATTAATGTAATAACAAAAGCGGAACAAGAGAGTGCGGACTATGGATTTTACAAGCCAACTCAATTAGGTTCCTGGATTTTTCTAGATGGTGAATGGTATTGGCAGTCGAACAAGCCGATTTCTCAATTTTCTGGACATGGACATGGACATGGACATTGGATAGATACTCCTGAACCGAGAACTTCATCTGAAGCTGAAGGTAAAGGTGAATGGGTAAAACGATTTGGATTTAATGTATGGCTTTTTAAACATACTGCATCAGGACCTGCTCCTTCTTCTCCAGAGTCTAATCAAGTGTTGATTCAAGAACGTTTGACCACAGGCCAAATAATCCTGAAAGTTGTTGAAGCTGAAGACGCTCCTATAAATGCATCTTTGTGGAAAGTGGTTTCTGCTGACGATTCATTCAGTGGGAAGAATTTCACATTAATAAATAAGGAAACAAATCTTCCAATTGTTATCGACCTTGGTAAAACGGTTAAAGCTAACGACAATATAGATGTTGATGATGTTGTTGTTGGAAAAAAAGCTACTGTTTTAGAAGGTTGCTTAGAAAACTGGGCATGGTACACTACTGAAGCTACAGATGGAACATTTGACTTTGAAGATTTCTATACATATGAAGGTGACAACGTATATGCACTTGGTAAGAAAGATAATGGTGAAGTTGTTGTAGTTAAATATGCAAAGGCTGTTGCCGGTTCACATGTTCAATTGTTGGAAAATAATCTCCAATTTAAGCCTGTTTTAGCAGCACCTATAAACTTAGATGCTAACGGTATCAATTCAATGGTTGATTTTCAGGATGCTGTTGATGGTACATTCAAATTATCATTCAAAAATTCTGAACCAAAAGCTACTCCTTTCTTTGGAACAAAATTTGTCGCAAAAGATGCCGCTGATGATCTTTTAGATCCTGATTTTGTTAAAACTGTAACTACTGAAAACTTTGTAGTTTTGGAAAATGATGATAAATACCTTGCGGTTGATGCTGCATTCTATGAATCAGATCGGAAGCCGTCTTTAAGCAATCTGAAATTTGCTCTAACTACATTTGGAGATTTGCAAGAAGCGACTTCAGCTGCCTTTACAGATATTCTTGTTTCTGCTCGTTTTCAATACGCATTCTATTTCTACCCAAGCACTGAAACGTTGGATATCAAAGTAGCAAAAGGTGGTGTGGCTATTTATTCAGATGCAGACTATACAGCCGGTAATAATTGGTCAAATGCGACTACATTAGAAAACGAAACAGTTGAAGATGCTTATGTAAGAATAGCTGATTCAAATGATGATAAATTATTGACCGCTGCTCCAAAAGAAATTAATGAAACATATCCTTCTCCGGGTTCTATTTTAACTACGATATCTTTCGAAGGAAGAAACTTCACATATGTAGAAGACTACAGAACAACATTCAAGACTGGTTTGTATTTCATCAAGAACAAAGAAAACGGTAAATATTTAGTTGCGAACTTCAATGGTACATTCCAATGGGATGCTCCGGCAGAAGACCAAAACTACAATAATATGCCTGCTACTCAATGGGTAATTGATTCATTGACTTGTGGTATTGGTGAATTAGCTATCACTAACCGTGAATTTGGTGTAAAGGATGAGCCACTTTTTAAAGGTCAACTTTATGAAAAAGATTATGTATTCTATGTTAATCCAACTGCTTCAGATGTTTTGGATCAAGCAGGTGAATATGAAATCGTTGCAGTAACAGACGAAGCAGCCTTAACTGATAAGAATCATGGTTATAAATATTTAGATGCAAATGAAATTGATTATACGCAGTATTATCTGCACTATAACCAAAAGGTTAATAGTGATTTGTATTTGAATATTACGGATGAAAACTTCTTTGCTGCTGTTGAAGGTTTGAATTCTTCTTACGAATTGATTCCTGACGAGCCTGAAAAATTCGGTTATGTTGGAACAACAAAATTGAAAGAGCTGGAAAAGACAGCCTATACAATTAAAGTAAAAGATGTTAATCTGATTGATAACGACAAGAACTTCATTGCATTGGTGGAAGAAGTAGGTAAACCAGCATATTATAAGGTAGTTGAAGCTAAGGATGCCACTAAATTCTATCTGAAATCAGATCAGGTACAAGGTGAAACTGAATATTATGTTCTTATTGATCTTCAGACACCATCTGTACAGGCTCACGTAGAAGATGGTACTGCTAAGTTGAATTATACAGACTTGGATAATAAACCAAATGACAGAGCTTCTGCATTTACATTGTCTGTTGATCCTCGTCCTAAATACTTATCAGTAGAAAACGGATCAGTAGTTAAGATCTACCGTGAAAGAGGTACCGCAAAAGAATTCTTGTTTGAAGATGGACACAACCAAAGTAAAGTTAGTACTCTTAATGAATCATTTGGTTATCTTGGGGTAACAGCTGAAGGTTTGATCCCTGTGGGTGAAAACAGTACAACTGCAATCTATCTTGATTCAGTAGTAAACTCTAATCCTCACATGCCTCAATACTTGTTCGTATTAAGTCCGGATTCAGTAAAAGACGGAAAATGGCATGGAACAAAGGGTTATAACTATCTTGAAGATGCTTGTACACAGTGTATTAGTGATTATAATGGTTACTTAGCTGGTCGTTTCTTAGTAAATTTGGAAGACTCAACAAAAACTACATACAAATTCCAGGACTACACACGATTTGGTTATGTAGAAGGAGTTCACCGCGTAGAAGGTGATAAGGAATACCTTTATATTGTAAAAGCCGGTAATACACTGGAATCATTGACTGAAAAATGGGGTGTTATAGAACCTAAAGCATTTGAAGATTCAAAGATTTTTGATAAAAAAGTCTTAGATGGATCACATAAGAATTATGCATTCTCATTCCGTTTGACAGAAGATATAAAAGAAGCATTGAGTGAAAATCCGATCTTGTTAGAATCTAATGGTCCTGAAGCTAAGATTGGAGGTTTTGAAGGTGGTTGGTTGAAAGTTCATAACAATGTCCCTGTAGTAGCTAAGATCAACTACTCAACAACAGGTCATGACGATGAAAGTGCTACCATCAGCGAATTGATCAACCAGGCTCAGGTTCTTCATGTAACGACTACAGACGAACTTCCTGTTGCAAACAAAGACTTAAATGTAAACGATGTTCAAGTTATAGCTGGACAAGGTTCTGTAGTTATTTACAATGGCGCTAATAAGAGTGTAGTTGTAACTAACATTCTTGGTCAGACTATAGCAAGTACAGTGTTAACATCTGATGAAGTTTCTATCGTTGCTCCTAAGGGAATCGTGGTAGTTGCTGTTCAGGGTGAAAAAGCTGTAAAAGCAATCGTAAAATAAAATAATTAATATTAGTAAAACACATGCACTACCTCTTTTCGGAGAGGTAGTAAGTAACCTGCGAAGGAGAAAAAATGTGTTGTGTTAAAATAAAGTTATAATCCTCGGATAGCCTGTGAAGGTTGCCGATGCGTTAAAAAAGTTCGAAGAAGGGTGAGGTCTCAATGAGATTTCATCCTTCTTTTGTGTAATAAAGGATGTTATTAAATACTATCGAAGTGATAAAAAATGAATCTTGTTTTGTTCGCGTCCTTAAATGCCTATATCTTTGCGTTGAATACATTAATATACAGATGGGATTACGTTCGGATAAAAAGAATACATATAAACCCCGACAAGCAGGGGGAAGGCGATTGACAGTCAAAGAAGAGGATACGTTACTTCCTTTTCTTTACAAGTCATTGGAAAAAGAGCATAGCAGGACGGCTGTTAAGTCTCTGTTAAGTAAGGGACAAGTTTCGGTAAATGGAGAAACAACTACTCAGTTTGATACTCCTCTATCTCCTAATTCCTTAGTTCAGATTACTTATGGGAAAGGGAAGGTAGTACTTAGCCATCCGATGTTAAAGGTCGTTTGGGAAGACGAATCACTTATTGTGGTCAACAAAAAACAAGGGCTGTTATCTGTCTCAAATCCAAAAGTAAAGGAGAAGACAGCTTATCATCTGTTGAGTGATTATGTGAAGAAAACGGACTCTCGAAATAAAATTTTTATTCTCCACCGATTAGAACGCGAAGCTTCCGGTTTGATGGTTTTTGCAAAGAATAAAGGAGTGCAAACCCAACTACATGCAAACTGGAATGTGATGGTGACAAATAGAAGTTATGCCGTGGCAGTAGAGGGACGTCCGGAAAGGGATACTGATTTGTTGACTTCTTACAACTCTATCGGAGAAAGGCAAACTACCTATATCACTTCTGCTGATAGTGGTACGGAGAGTATTATGCGGTACAGATTGCTGAAGACAAATAATCTGTATTCATTAATGGAGCTTACCATCGAGTCCGGACATAGAAATCTGATTCGTGAACAAATGGAATCTCTCGGAACTCCGGTAGCAGGAGATGAAAAATATGGAGCGAAAACAAATCCGCTTGGACGTATTGCTCTGCATGCGAATAAACTTTTTTTTGTTCATCCTGTTACAAATAAAGAAATGCGTTTCGAAATACCGATCCCATCGTCTTTCATTACCCTTGTAAAGAAATAAAAGAAAAAATAAATCCGTTATGAAAAAGATATATTCTATCCTTTTATTCCTTGTTCTTGTAATTACAGCGCATGCGCAGATACTAACCCCTGTAAAGTGGGATATAAAATTAGAACAAACCGGTAAACCGGAAAAGGAAATTGTGTTTACTGCCGTGCTTGATGCAGGTTGGCATTTATATGATATGGATTTGCCGGAAGGAGGTCCTGTTTCTACGTCTTTTACTTTTGAAAAGATAAAAGGAGTGGAACTTGTTGGTAAGCCGATTGCTTCAGTAGCACCAACGACTGTGTATGATGAATTATTTTCCATGAACCTGAGGTGGTATGCCGATAAAGTCAGCTTCAAACAAAAAATAAAGGTAACGGACCCTGCAAAGTTTAATCTTGTGGGAGAAGTGGAATTTATGGCTTGTAATGACGAGACATGTCTTCCGCCAGATCGTGTTGAATTCAATTTCAACAAGAAAAATATTTCAATAACAGATGTTCAATCAGCGAGTGAAACAGAGGGTGAGAAAGTCGCAGATCTGGGAGAAGGAGAGGACTCTGTGGCTGAAGAGGTGCAGGAAACAAAAACGATTCCTACTATTCCCGTAGTAAAATTAGAAAACAAGGCGATTGATAATGTTGTCTCAGCCGATGCTCTTTGGACACCGGTAATTGACGAATTAAAATCTTACGGCGACAAAATAGTTGCAGCTCCTGATACTTCCTGGTTGTTTATTTTCTTTGCCGGTTTTGTAGGTGGACTAATTGCTTTATTAACTCCGTGTGTCTGGCCTATGATTCCGATGACCGTAAGCTTTTTCTTGAAACGAACGAAAAACAGAAAGAAGGCAATAAGTGATGCATTGACCTATGGGGTATCTATTATTGTGATCTATTTAGTAATGGGTTTGCTTATTACCGGAATTTTTGGAGCAAGTGCTTTAAATGACCTTTCAACGAATGCGGTATTTAATATTATCTTCTGCCTTCTATTAGTGATCTTTGCCGTCTCTTTCTTCGGTGCATTTGAGATGGTATTGCCAGCTTCGTGGACAAGTAAATTAGATAGTAAAGCCGATTCTACTACAGGAATCCTGAGTATCTTCTTTATGTCGTTTACCCTTGTGTTAGTTTCGTTCTCTTGTACAGGGCCGATTATCGGTACCTTACTTGTGCAGGCTGCTTCTATGGGTAGTGCAGTTGGTCCTGCAATCGGAATGTTTGGTTTTGCTTTAGCATTATCTATTCCATTTTCATTGTTTGCGATCTTCCCGAATATGCTACAAAGTATGCCTAAGTCAGGAGGTTGGTTAAACTCCGTAAAGGTGGTTCTTGGTTTCCTTGAACTTGCTCTTGCCTTAAAATTCTTATCCGTAGCCGATTTAGCATACGGATGGCGTATTCTTGATCGTGAGGTGTTCTTAGTCCTTTGGATAGTAATATTTGCTCTATTAGGTTTCTATTTATTAGGTAAGATTAAATTCAGTCACGATAGTGATCTGAAGCATGTTTCTGTGCCTCGTTTATTTATGGCAATTATATCATTTGCGTTTTCTGTCTATATGATACCCGGACTATGGGGTGCACCATTAAAAGCGATAAGCGCCTTTGCTCCGCCTTTACATACGCAAGACTTTAATCTGTACGATGGTGGCGTTCATGCTTCTTTTGATGATTATGAAATAGGTATGGCTTACGCAAAACGTGTAAATAAACCCGTAATGATTGATTTCTCCGGACATGGATGTGTGAACTGTCGGAAAATGGAAGCATCTGTATGGACTGATTCGAAAGTGAAACAGATCATTGAGAATGATTATGTGTTGATCACACTTATGGTGGATGATAAAACAAGACTGCCGGAAGTAATCGAAATTGAGGAACATGGTAAAGCCCGTAAATTGAAAACGATAGGAGATAAGTGGAGCTACCTGCAACGGAGTAAATTCGGTGCGAATGCTCAACCGTTCTATGTTTTATTGAACGCGGAGGGAAAACCTCTTGCGCCATCTTATGCTTATGATGAAGATGTTGATAAATATATAGAGTTCTTACAGGGAGGGTTGGCAAATTTTAAGAAAAATGAGTAACAGAGAAGAACAGATGGCCGCTTTCGGGCGGCTTTTGGACATTTTAGATGAACTTAGAGTCAAATGCCCGTGGGATAGGAAGCAGACGAATGAAAGTTTGCGGACAAATACGATAGAGGAGACCTATGAACTTTGTGAAGCCATTATGAAGAATGACGACGCAGAGATAAAAAAAGAATTAGGCGATTTGTTGTTGCACGTTGTTTTCTATGCAAAGATTGGCTCAGAGAAGAGTGCCTTTGATATCAAAGACGTTTGTGACAGTTTATGCCAGAAGCTAATTTATCGCCATCCGCATGTATTTGGCGATGCTGTTGCTGAAACCAGTAAGAAAGTAGAGCAAAGTTGGGAAGAGTTGAAATTAAAAGAGAAAGGCGGTAATAAAACTGTTCTCCAGGGAGTCCCTTCTTCGTTGCCCTCACTTGTTAAAGCACATCGCATACAGGATAAAGCACGCAATGTGGGGTTTGACTGGGAAGAACGAGAACAGGTCTGGGAGAAAGTGCATGAGGAGTTTACAGAGCTAAAAGCAGAAATAGATAAGATGGATGCCGATAAAATGGAAGCTGAATTCGGAGATCTGTTCTTTAGTCTGATTAATGCTGCCCGATTGTATAAAATCAATCCGGATAATGCACTTGAACGTACAAACCAGAAGTTTATTCGTCGTTTTAATTATCTCGAAGATCATACCATCAAAGAAGGGCGTTCTCTGAAAGACATGTCTTTAGAAGATATGGATAAGATCTGGGATAAAGCAAAAGCTAAGGGGTTATAAATTCGCCTCTGAATTCTAAATGTGAATCATTAAAAGAATGATTAGTGTTAAGCTAAGAGATTGGTATCAAAAAAACAAACGAGACTTACCCTGGCGAAAGACTGATGATCCGTATATCATATGGATATCAGAAATTATGCTGCAACAGACACGTGTGGCTCAAGGATATGATTATTTTTTAAGATTTACAGAACGCTTTCCGGATGTACGTTCTTTGGCTGAGGCTCCTGAAGATGAGGTGATGAAACACTGGGAAGGTTTGGGTTATTATAGCAGAGCTCGAAATTTGCATGTGACAGCTAAACGAATAGTGGAAGAGTTTGGTGGAATTTTTCCTTCAGATTATGAAACCGTTTTATCTCTGAAAGGCATTGGCGAATATACAGCAGCTGCCATAGTTTCCATCTCGTGGAATAAACCATATGCCGTTGTGGACGGCAATGTATATAGGGTGTTATCCCGTCTTTTTGGGGTAGAGACACCGATTGATACGGGAAAAGGGAAAAAGGAATTTGCTGAATTGGCTGCACATATAATGGATGTTAAGCATGCAGGCGAACATAATCAGGCATTAATGGAGTTTGGAGCTTTGTATTGTATTCCCCGAAATCCGGATTGTGAATCATGTATCTTTGCCGATCGTTGTCTGGCATATGCTAAAGGAAACGTTTCTCAGCTTCCGGTTAAACAAGGAAAAACGAAAGTCCGCCATCGCTATTTTTATTATTTTCATATATTGAGTGGCCGAGATACGTTTCTGAATAGGCGCGGCAAAGGAGATATCTGGGAAGGTTTGTATGAATTTCCTCTGATAGAGACCGACCGGAAGATGGATTTTGTGGAAATAGAACAAACCGCTGCTTTTAGGCAACTTTTTTCCGGATCCCTACATCTGGAAATAAATTCTACTCTTACCGATGTTAAGCATGTCTTATCTCATCAGATATTACATGCTGTTTTTTTTCAAATCCGATTGGATTGTATAGGAGAAGGGATGGAGGATTATCTTCGGATTCCTTCGGGAAATCTGGATGATTATGCCTTTCCCAGGTTGTTACATATTTATTTGGAGAAAATAAAAGGAAACTTGGCTAAGTAATCGAATTTATGTTTCTTTGTATAATCATTTATAAAACAAAAAGTTTATGTCCTTAAATAAAGTTATATTGATCGGAAATGTGGGAAAAGATCCTGAAGTACGCTATTTTGATAGTGGGGCGGCAGTAGCAAATTTCCCTCTTGCAACGAATGAAAGAGGCTATACTTTGGCTAATGGAACCGTTGTGCCCGAACGCACTGAATGGCATAATATTGTTATTCGCCGTGACCAGGTTTCCTTTGTGGAAAAATGGGTAAAGAAAGGCTCTTCTGTTTATGTAGAAGGAAAAATTCGTACCCGAACCTATGACGATCAAAACGGTGTTAAACGTTATTTGACCGAAATACACGCAGATCGTATTGAATTTTATAATACCGGCTCACGTCCGGCAGATGGTCAGCAAACAGCTGGTTCAACAACTCCTTCTAATCAGACGGGATCGAATATCTCTTATCAACAGCCTAATGCAAATCAGGCTTCTGTGCCGGAAACGAACGAGGCGGATGATCTCCCGTTCTGATATTGTCTAACTAATACCGTACCCCTTGGACTCAGATTATTATTTATCGGGCTTATATGAACAAATGGCTTTTTGGGACTCTGCTGTAAGCCCTGTTATTGCATTAAGTCTTGCTTTTTTATTTTTGATTCTTTATACACTGATGTCTGCTTCCGAAGTTGCTTATTTCTCCCTTTCTCCGGAAGATATGAATGAACTACAACGATGTAAAAAAAACTCAGACTCACTTGTCTTACGTTTAATAAATAGCCCCAAACACCTTCTGGCTTCCATTCTTATTCTGAATAATCTGATGAATGTAGCCATTGTGATTCTTTGTACTTTTGCATTCTATTCCACGTTCGATTTTTCATTTGCTCCTTTTCTCGGATTTATCCTATTGGTATTGGTGTTGGTTTTTGTTATTTTGATCAGTGAAATAATGCCCAAACGGTATGCCCGGATGAATCCATTGCAATTTGCCCGGTTTCTGGCGCCGTTAATGAGTGTTATAAACTTTATATGTTATCCATTTTCGGAGTTATTGCTTCTTAGTACTTCTTTTGTCCAAAAGAAATTAGCGAATCAAAACTCAGATAATACGACAAAAGATTCATCCAATTCTTTTGACCATTCTTCTCAGCACCGGACGGAAGATAAAGAAATGATTGCGGAGGTAATAAAGTTTTATGATAAAACAGCCGATGAGATCATGACTTCCCGATTGGATGTAGAAGATATTGACATAAAATCCGGTTTTAGATCTGTTGTTGACTTTGTGTTGGAATCCGGCTATTCTCGCATTCCGGTTTATGAAGAATCGGAAGATAATATGAAAGGTATTCTTTATTTGAGGGATCTTTTACCACATCTGAATAAGGCCGATGACTTTGAATGGCAAGCGCTTATTCGTCCGGCTTATTTTGTGCCTGAAACAAAGAAAATCGATGACTTGCTGGAGGAATTACGACAGAATAAAATTCATATGGCCATTGTTGTAGATGAGTTTGGTGGAACTTCAGGGATTGTTACTATGGAAGATATTCTTGAAGAAATTGTCGGTGAAATTTTTGACGAATATGATGAGGACGAAAAACAATGTATTCGTTTAGCAGATGGTAGTTTTGTTTTAAAAGCAAAGATCTTGTTGACAAACTTTTTCCGTATGACTGATGTTGATCCGGATGAATTTGAAGACCTGACAGAAGAAGTAGAAACTTTAGGCGGTTTGTTGCTCGAAATAAAAGGTGGTTTCCCGCAACGTAAAGAAATGATTGAATATAAAAAATACCGGTTCCAAATATTGGAACTTGACAACCGGCGTATTCTGAAAGTGAAATTCTCCATTCTTGACAAAGAGACTGAATCCTAAGAGTGATAATTAAATGAACAGACGTGCTTCTATCGGACTACTATTCTTGTTGCTACTATTCTCTTGTACAGAATATACTCCAAAGCCTAAAGGATACTTAAGATTGGAGCCTGAGAAGGCAAGATATGTCAAATTGCCGGTCAAAAATCTACCCTATACATTTTATATTTCAGATAAGGTTTCAGTGGAAATACCGGAAGAACAAAATAATGAATGGTTGAATCTGTGTTATAAAGATTTTGACGTCAAAATCTATTGCAGTTACTTTCCAGTGACTAAAACAAAACTACCGGAACTCACTGAAGAAACATTCAAAATAATAGAACGGATAAGTAAGCAAACGAAGGTTTCTGCCTACGATAATCCAGAACAAAATGTGTATGGGATGCTATTTGACTTAGGTGGCAATACGGCTTCTCCTATTCAGTTCTACGTAACGGATAGTCTTGACCATTTCTTTCGTGGCGCATTGTATTATAACGCAGTGGCCAATGCGGACTCTTTAGCACCTGTGACAAGGTATCTGAGGGAAGATATTGTTGAACTGATTCAATCCTTTTCCTGGAACAACTAATGCCATTATTCGAAAAACATCCTTCACTCCTTTTGGGAATCTGGAAAATAGAAGAAACAGTTCCCGAATTAATGGATTTGATTGGCAAGTCTGATGATTACAGTTGTTTTCTGAAAGAATGTAAATCAGAGTCCCGAAAAAAAGAATGGTTGGCTACTCGTATCCTGCTTAAACACCTTTTAGAAAGAGATGAAAAGATTGCTTACTATTCTGATGGTGCTCCGTATGTCCCTAATTCTCCCGATCTATCAATCAGTATATCACATACAAAAGGCTATGCTGCCGTTTATTGTTCGAGAAATAAGACCGTAGGAGTAGATATCGAATACAGAGGGGAGAGAGTACAAAGAATAAAAAAACGATTTTTGTCTGAAGGAGAGCTTGCGGGAATTAACCTTGAACATGAAACCGAACATTTGCTAATCCATTGGTGCGCAAAAGAAACCCTCTTTAAACTTATCCGACAGGAAGAGGTTGACTTCCGTAAACAGTTACATGTCATTTCCTTTGCTTATAAAGCTGAAGGAGAAATACAAGTCTTTGAAACCAGAACCTCATGTCGGGAATCATTTACGTTGTTCTTTAAGGTGACGCCTGAATTCGTACTTACCTTCAACAGGTAAGTACATTATATCAGTCATCTATCTGTGCCATATCTGCCATGCTTCGAAAGCCTGAAGCAACAACATCTCTAATCCATTTTTAACTACGGCTCCTTTTTCTTTTCCTTTCTTCATGAACAACGTTTCATCCGGGTTATACAATAAGTCGTATAATAAATGTTTTGATGTTAGTGCATCATAAGGAATTTCCGGACAGTTATCCATATGAGGATACATCCCAAGCGGAGTACAATTGACAATCACTGTATAGTATTCCAACATTTTAGAAGTCACCTCTTCATAAGTGACACAGAGATCTTTCGGAGTACGCGAAACAAATGTTGCATCTATGCCGAGTTGCTTCAGTCCGTGAAACACAGCCTTTGATGAACCTCCGGTACCTAATATCAGCGCTTTTTTGTGGGATTCGTTTAAAAGAGGTTCAATCGATTGCTTGAAACCAACAATGTCGGAGTTATATCCTTTCAGTTTTGTTTTTCCCAGAAAACCTTTGGAAAACTTGATCACATTAACTGCTCCGATCAATTTGGCATCTTCGTCTATTTCATCTAAAAAAGGAATAACCTGAGTCTTATAAGGTAAGGTTACATTTAATCCACATAAATCGGGATTTTCCTTCAATACATTTTTTATGTCTTTAATGTCGGGTATCTCAAAATTTAAGTATTGGGCATCTATCTTCTCTGCTTCAAACTTCCTGTTGAAGTAAGTTTTAGAGAAAGAATGCCCAAGGGGATAGCCCAGTAAACCGAATTTCTGCATAAATAATTGGTTTTTTATTTGGTTCCAGTGTACATTGAACAAACACCCAGAGTAAATGTGCGATATCGGGTTTCTTTAAAACCAGCATCGGCCAGAATGCCTGTCATCACACGTCCTTGAGGAACAACCTTTATGGACGAGGGCAGGTAATCATAAGCAGCCTTCTCTTTTGATATCAATTTACCCATATTCGGAATAACAATCTTTGAATAGATTGAAAAGAGTTGCTTCATCGGAAAATATTCCGGAGAAGATAGTTCAAGAATCATAATATGTCCTCCGGGCTTGAGTACACGATACATTTCGCTGATGCCTTGTTTAATATCCTCAAAGTTGCGGACGCCAAAGGCTGCCGTAACAGCATCAAAAGAGCCATCTGCATACGTGAGTGACAAACAATCCTGCAGTTCAAACACTACCGAGTCTGCATATCCTGCTTTAGACGCTTTTTCCCGTCCGATCTGCATCATCCCTTCAGATATGTCAGCGCCAATAACGCGTTTCGCATTAAGCCGACTGCGTAATGTAATCGCTAAATCTCCTGTTCCGGTAGCAATATCCAGTATTTGCTGAGGAGCAAAAGGCTTCAGGTAAGCAATGCCTTTCTTTCTCCATCCCTTGTCAAATCCAAGAGACATGAGTCGGTTTAGCTTATCATAAGCGAAAGCGATAGTATCAAACATTCGCTTTACCTGTACCGTTTTTTGCTCCTCACCTTCGTAAGGACGTATTTTCTCTGCCTCGTATGCCATTTTATTTAGCCGTAAGATAGGCTGTCACGTTGTCTTCTATACGTTGAAGCAGATTATCCGTATTACCACGATCAAAGGCTTCGCCGGTAATGTGTTCGTAAAGCTCAATATAACGTTCACTAATACCTTCGATAATAGCAGGAGTCATTTCGGGAACTTTCTGTCCTTCTTTGCCTTGGAAGCCATTTTCCATTAACCATTCACGAACAAATTCTTTAGAAAGTTGCTTTTGAGCTTCTCCGGCTTTAAAGCGTTCTTCATAATCTTCTGCATAAAAATAACGGGATGAATCCGGTGTGTGAATTTCATCAATCAGATAGATTTTGCCATTACGATGACCAAATTCATATTTTGTGTCAACTAAGATCAGTCCTCTTTTTGCCGCAATTTCTGTTCCTCGTTTGAATAATGCCGTCGTATATTTTTCAAGTACTTCGTAATCTTCTGCGGATACTAAGCCTTGTTTCAGGATTTCTTCCTTAGAAATATCCTCATCATGCATGCCGATAGCTGCTTTGGTCGTAGGCGTAATGATCGGTTCCGGGAAGCGTTCATTCTCACGCATGCCGTCAGGAATCTTTATGCCACATATTTCGCGCACTCCGCTCTTGTAAGCTCGCCATGCGCTTCCACATAAATAACCACGGACAATCATTTCAACAGGAAATCCTTCGCATTGTACCCCTACTGTAACCATCGGATCAGGAGATGCTAATTTCCAGTTGGGACAAATATCCGTTGTCGCATCTAAAAAGCCTGCCGCAATCTGATTTAGCATCTGCCCTTTATAAGGGATTCCTTCCGGTAATACTACGTCAAACGCTGAAATACGGTCGGTCGCTACCATAACTAATAATTCGTCGTTAATATTGTAAACATCCCGTACTTTACCATGATAAACACTCTTTTGACCTGGGAAATTAAAATCCGTTTTAACTAACGCCTTTTTCATAACCTTCCTATTTTTGATTCATATTTGTTGTATCTTTTCGCTTCTCTTTTGTTTCCTTCTTACGTTTTTCGTCAAATTTATCGTAAGCTGTAACAATGCGTTGAACTAATTTATGACGAACAATATCTTTTTTGTTAAACTCCGTCCGCCCGATGCCTGTCACTCCTTTCAATATATCCATAGCCTGAATAAGCCCGGAAGTAGTTGATGGTGGAAGATCAATTTGAGTTACATCCCCCGTGATAATCATTTTCGCTCCCATACCCAGACGTGTAAGAAACATTTTTATCTGATGAGTTGTTGTGTTTTGCGCTTCATCTAATATAACAACAGCATCATTAAGTGTACGCCCGCGCATGAAAGCCAAAGGAGCAATCTGAATTACATTTGTCTCCATGTATTCTTTTAGTTTGGCAGAAGGGATCATGTCTTGCAGTGCGTCGTACAGGGGTTGTAAATAAGGGTCTAATTTATCTTTCATCTCTCCCGGCAAAAAACCTAACTTCTCCCCAGCTTCTACAGCCGGCCTGCTCAGAATAATCTTGCGGACTTCTTTGTTTTTTAATGCTCTGACTGCAAGAGCAATGGCGACAAAAGTTTTTCCTGAACCTGCCGGTCCAATTGCAAAAACAAGATCGTTCTCTTCAAAAGATTTTACAAGGCGTTGCTGATTTTCCGTACGGGCAATGATGGGTTTACCGTTCATCCCATGAATAATCAGATTTTCCTGTTTTACTACGGTAGGGGATTTTCCTTTAATAATATCGAGAATAACATCTTCGCTTAATGTGTTAAACTCTTCGCAGTATTTTTCGATTTCACGGATTTTCTTTAGAAAAAGTTCCGATTCTTCCTCGTCTCCGATTACTTTCATAACATTCCCTCTTGCAACGATACGAAGCTTTGGAAATAAAGTCTTAATAAGTTGTATGTTGACGTTGTTTACTCCGTAGAACAACACCGGGTCCACGTTTTCGAGAATATATATCCGTTCAATCATGTGATGCCATTTCTTATGCATTTTTGTTTTAGACAGACAAAAATACGAATATTCTTCCTTTTGAGAGCATACACTCTCGATAGAAAAAAGCCCGGTATGAAAAAGAATAATTATAACATTTATGATTGAGCCCTGAATGCCGAAACTTCCTTGCCCGTCTGTTTCCTGAATTCTGTTTCTAAATCGGCTACAGATTGAAAAGAAAATTTCTGAGCTATATTCTCAAGACTTAAAGAATTCTGTCTTAAAGATAAAATAATCTGATTTGTTCTCAGTATTAGTATCCAATTCTGGGCTGTATCTCCCCATTCTTTTTCGATCGCAGCCGTGAGTTCTTCAGAAGATACTTGTAATTTATTCGCGTAAAAAGAAAGTTCCGGTTCGTTCCACATCTCTTGGAAGAGTAATATCTGAAACTTATCAGCAAGCGTGTTTTCTTCTGAATTATAATCAGGAGTAACCATTAAGTCCTGACTTATATAAAGTGATTTTAGTTTTAAAAACAAGGCATAGGATAATTGCTTATTTAATTGATCCTGATCAACGGCATTGGAGACGGTTTGTTGAGTCGCTATAAAATCATAAAACCGGATAAATTCATTTATCATTTTTTTGTTCGTGAGAAAACACGGTCTTTTGTACATCGAGTAAACAAAGGTATAATCAAGGAAGAATTCTTGTTGCAATATCATTTCTGTAGGGATTAAGATTAGCCTCAGTTCAGCGTCTTCAGCTAAATCTGTAATCTCAATTGTTGGGTATTTCCATAATAATAAAATGCTGCTATCTCCTGCTATCTCTGTTTTTTCGTTTACTTTAATTGTTGCTTTACCTTTTATTAAGGCAATATACATTTCCAATGATTTAAAAGGTTGGTTAACTCTGATATATTCACGAGCTTCTTTATTTTTTAATATTTTGAAAACAGAGGTTTCAATTATCTTAATTTCTTTATTTGACATAATGCATTGTTCTTTTCAACGAATTGTTTACTTGATGTTTTCCTGGCTACTGTTTTCTCCTTCACGATATTGAAGAGGTGTGATTCCTGTGTGCTTCTTAAAGAAACGTCCGAAAACAGAAGGACTGGCAAAATTAAAATTATCCGCAATCTCTTTCATACTCAGATTTGTTGTCTTGAGTTGATTTTGAATTTTATTAATTAACATTTCTGTAATCCAATAATAAATTGGCTTTCCTAATACTTGTTTGACTATATATGACAGATGTTTAGGTGAAATGCATAATTTGTCTGCATAAAAAGTGACTTCACGTTCTTCTTTATAATGCTCAAAGAGTAATTTATAAAACTTATCACTACTGACCGACTAAAATTTGCATAAAAAAAGGCTACTCCCTTTCGGTTTCGCCTTAGGTGTGTAATTTTGTTGTTCCACCAATAAAAATTACCACATGGGCAAAAGTAGTGATAAAAGAT
>NZ_JAQWCQ010000104.1 GCF_028705895.1 Massilibacteroides sp.
TTTCATACAATCTTATTTTAGTGAGTACCTGTAAGTGATAGTTCCACTCTGATTATTCGTACCGTTAATACTATTAAATTTTGCACGTTTAGCCGCTTCTATCGCACTTTTACGCATGGAAGCGTTATCTATATTCGTTCCACGACCTACTTCAGCAAATATGACATTTCCTTTCGGATCAACAGTTATATTTATAACAATACGTCCTTCTTCTTGTATCGTATATGCCGGCCGAGGTAAGCCTCCTGCTCCTAAAGAACGACCATTAAGATTAAAAGAACCGTAACCACCGATTCCTTCGTTTTCTCCATGATCGGAGTTGCCAAACGGGCTACCTTGATTTCCCTCGCCGGATGTTGCATCCCCCTGGCTTCCACCATCGGCATGTCCTATACCAAAAGCTCCTGCCACGCGGTTACTAATGGCTTGTTCTTTCTTCTTACGTTCTTCTTCAAGTCTCTTACGTTCAGCTTCTTCACGTTGAATACGTTCTTTCTCTGCAAGCTCTTTCCGTTCCTTTTCCTCTTTCTCTTTTTTCTTCTCATTTTCCAGAGATACGCTCTCTTCAATATCCTGCGTAACCAAATCTTCCGTTTTGGCTTCAGGCTGACTTACCGGAGAAGGAGGCGTTTGTTGTTGAGGTAGTTGACTCCCGCTATAACGTGGTTCAAATGTACCTGCAGCAGCATTAACGTTCCCGAAATTAACTAATACCCCGCCATCGTCTTCAGGAACTACCGATCTCATCACGATAAATCCCAAAATAATCAGAAGTATTAGGTGAAAAGCGATCGAGCCACCGATACTATATATATCATCTTTATTAAACTTCATAAGCGCTATCTCTTCTGCTGCGGACGAGTGGCAAGCACCATTTTGAATTTATTCTCATTCGCTATATTCAGAATTTTCACTATTTCTTTATAAGGAACTGTCTCGTCTGCATAAAGAGCTACAAACATTTCCGGTTCTTGCACATAACTGCTTTGCAGAAATGGTGTAATCTCATCGAAAGAGACTTGTTTTTCCCTGTCTTTACCAACTGCAACATAATAATTCAGATTGGCATCGATGGTTACGCGTGTAAGTGGTTTGGCAGAAGTTTGCTTCTTTGATTGCGGAAGCGTCACTTTTATGGCATTAGGAATCACCACCGTAGAAGAGAGCATGAAAAATATCAACAATAAAAAGATGATATCCGTCATGGACGCCATACTAAAGGATGAATCGACTTTTGTTCTTCGTTTTAACCCCATTTCTTTCTCTCCTTAATTTGCCGGTTCATTCAGCAAGTCCATAAATTCCATTGTACTGGCTTCCATTTTATGAACTACTTCATCCACTTGCGAAACCAAATAGTTATAAGCAAACAAAGCGATGATACCAACTACAAGTCCCCCTACAGTTGTCACCAAAGCTTCATAAATACCACCTGATAAAATAGTAATATCGACATTACTGCCGGCATTTGCCATATCAAAAAACGAACGGATCATTCCGGTTACCGTCCCTAAAAACCCGATCATGGGCGCACCTGCAGCAATTGTTGCAATCATAGGAAAACCTTTTTCTAATTTTGCAATTTCAAGATTTCCTACGTTCTCTATGGCTACCTGAACATCATTCATCGGACGGCCTAAACGAGAAAGTCCCTTCTCGATCATACGCGCAGATGGTGTATTTGTTCCCTGGCATAGTTTGATTGCAGAATCAATCTTACCATCATGTACATAGTCTTTTATACGATTCATAAATGAAGTGTCTTCTTTTCCGGCACGTCTGATAACAATCAATCGCTGGATGATAAAATAGCCGGCTACTATAGAAAGTAGAAGCAAGACTGCCATTATCCATCCACCCTTAAAGGCCAGATCAATCACATTTATTTCTGCCTCAGTAGGCATAATTTCCGCCGTTAAGTCCGGCATTGTTTCTGTTGTTTGCGCTGCTGCAGCTTGTAAAGAAAGTAAAACACTCATTTGATCTTGTTTTATTCGGTTACTATTTATTTTCTGTTTTTATCTTAAACATGCTTTATAAAGCGATATCGTCTCTTTTAATCCATAATATAAAGCATCACAGATTAATGCATGACCTATTGACACTTCTTCAATCCATGGAATATGGTGACTAAACCAGGCTAAATTTTCAAGATTCAGATCGTGCCCTGCATTTACTCCTAAACCTAAGTTCTTCGCGAATTCAGCCGCTTTCACAAAAGGGGCAATCGCAGACTCTTTATCCTGACCATATAAGCTGGCATAGGGCTCAGTATATAACTCGATCCGGTCTGTTCCGGTTTTAGCCGCCGCTTCGATATTATCCAATTCGGTTCCAACAAAAATTGAAGTACGCACACCGACTCCCGTAAAAGCATCAACCAATTCACTTAGGGTAGTAAAATGCTCATTCACATCCCAACCGGCATTCGAAGTTATAGCATCCGGAGCATCCGGTACTAACGTTACCTGCGTAGGTTTAACCTTCAATACCAAATCTACAAATTCAGGAGATGGGTAACCCTCTATATTAAATTCCGTCTTAATGACCGGTTTTAATTCATAAACATCGGAATAACGTATGTGACGTTCATCCGGACGAGGATGAACAGTAATACCTTCTGCTCCGAATAATTCACAATCTTGGGCAATATTTATTAAGTTGGGCATATTGCCACCTCTGGCGTTGCGAATGGTAGCAACTTTATTTATGTTAACACTTAAATGCGTCATTGTCACTTGTTATATCCTTTCTTTCATTACTTTTGTAATAACATAAATGCAAAAATAGCAGTATTTAGGGAATTAGTAGAACAATGTTGGCGAAAGATTTCATAACAAAGGATATTCCGGTGTTAAAAAGTTTTGATACGATCGAATATGCACTGACACTTATGGATGACTTCAAACTAAAGCATCTGCCGATAGTTGAAGAGAATACCTATCAGGGCATCTTGTCTGAAAGAGAACTTTTAGCAGCTCCTGATGCGACTGCGCTTATCGGAGCCCCAGTTTTATTTTGTCCCAGTATTTTGGAAAACGGACATTTACATGAGGCACTTGCTTCGTTGACACGTTATCATCTCACCCTTCTCCCTGTAATCACCACTGAAGGGAAATATTATGGTTGTATTACCAGAGAAAGCCTGATAGACCTTATTTCTGAACTTTCTAATGCAGAGGCTGCCGGAAGTGTGATTATTCTTGAAGTTGCTTCTCAGGATTATTCTCTTGCAGACATTTCCCGTATTATTGAATCCAATAAAGCCAGTGTTTTGAATCTTTTCACGCGTTGTGATAAAGATACAGATCGGTTGCTTGTCATTCTAAAGATAGACATGGAAGATGCATCTCCGGTTATTCGTAGTTTTGAACGCTTTAACTATACTGTACTCTATCATTTTATGGAAAAGGGAATGGTTGATGAGCTACTGCAACAACGCATGAATGAACTCTTACACTATATGAATCTGTAAAAATATTTGGATAATGAAAGTTGGCATCTTCGGGAGTGACTACCAAGCGGACAAACAAAATTTGCTCCATCGCTTATTTGAGAAATTGGAAGCTTTGGAAGCTGAAATATATGTAGATAATAGCTTTTATATGTATATGGCTGATGCTCTAAGCTTTGAGCCGTCAATAAATGGAGTATTAACTGAAGAAATCTTTGAATTTGACATTGACCTGGCACTTAGTGTGGGTGGAGATGGTACTTTTTTGCATACCGCAGCTCGTGTAAATAAACAAAACGTTCCGATATTAGGGATAAACACAGGAAGACTCGGTTTTTTAGCAGATGTTCCAGTCAGAGAGATCGAAGAGACGCTTGAAGAGTTATACAGGAACTATTATAAAATTGAAGAACGAAGATTATTGCAACTTTTTGTTGACGGTCATCCATTCAGAGGATATAATTATGCATTGAACGAAATAGCCATTCTTAAACGAGACACCTCTTCAATGATTACAATACATACGCAATTAAATGGAGAATATCTCACTTCGTATCAGGCTGACGGGTTAGTAATTGCTACTCCTACCGGCTCTACAGCCTATTCAATGAGCATTAACGGTCCCATCCTTATACCTCAATGTGACAATCTGATTCTAAGTCCAGTAGCTCCTCATTCGCTAAACGTTCGCCCGTTAGTCATTCCTGACTCCTATAAGATTACCTTAGGAGTAGAAAGTCGAAGCAAATCCTTTTTAGTTGCATTAGACGGACGATCCGAAGTTTTCCCAACCGGTATTCAATTATCAGTAGCTGTTGCTGATTATACTACAAAAATTATAAAACGATATAACCATACCTTTTATCAAACATTACGTGAGAAATTAATGTGGGGAGCAGACGCTCGAAAAAGCCAATAACAGTTATTTCAGAAAAACGCAACGCTCATGCATGTTTTACAACACAATTTGGTTAAATATATTTAATAAACCAAGTTTTCGCAAAGAAAATAATGCTGTAAAACATAATATAATTATATTTGTACTGTGTTTTTCCCGACTTTGACGGTCGTATTGATTTTACATATAACATACCCGTTGAATAGCAATGGTTCATGTTTGATTTTATCAGAAATCGTTTTGTAGTGTCTATGGAGATAAAGTGTTCAGGATCTT
>NZ_JAQWCQ010000062.1 GCF_028705895.1 Massilibacteroides sp.
TTTGGCGATTACAGAAAGAATTAATTTATGAAACAGATTCATTGCAGAATATTTGCTATGTTCTGGACAGAAATGTTTTCTCAACGTTCGTTAACGACATTAATCACTTCATACAATTAGGCTTACTATCAGGCGCGGATTGTCTCCTGTTGAAAACAGAACTGTTTGCTTTGTTAGAACATTTTGAAAAGGCATCCCGTGAAGGAGGGCCGACTCCACAAAATAATATATCCATATATATATCTAATATTGATTTTGATTCTTCTTATAGTTATTATGAAACTGATGAAATGAAAATTTCGAGTATGCGTATTTTTGCTGTGAGCACGATACGTACACAAGATGCTAATGTCTTTGAAGCTCAGAAGAAATGGATTGAATCCCTTAAACGTTATTCTGTACTTATATCCGGTTGCGGAGAAATGGAACGCGTCAAATTTATTTCAAAACAAAGAGAAATAATAAATCTACTATAAATAACCCACCTTCGGATTGATAAGAAGTTTACTTTGAATAGTGTTTGTTCCTCTGAATAGTTTATTTTTGTTAGAATTTAATTCAGGTTGAATGGAACAATTGTTTACAATTTTGGGATTTACTGAAGAAAAGGCCAGGCGTATGGCGACTTTTGCCTTTGAACCGCATACCCATGATTTTGAAGAATTGGTGATCTGTAAGACCGGTAGGATAGAACATTTGATCGATTTTGAACGTTCCACGCTGACTGCCCCGTTAATTAGTTTTATAAGCAAGGGGAAAACTCACACCATACAAATGTTGCCCGATGAAAAAGGACTGTATCCGTCCGGTTGGATTTTACGTTTCAAGAGTAGTATTATTTCTGAATCTCGTTTTCAGTTGTATTCGGACTATCATGATTACGCCAATCTTGAATTATCACCAGGGGAAAATTTTGAAAGACTTTGTTCCATATCACAAATGATTGAAAGCGAAATGAATAATGCAAATACGGATTATGCTGTAATACGTAGTCTTTTAAGCGCATTGTTTGTTTTAATCGAATCGGAAAGAAAAAAGAGAGTTCGTATCAGTGATGGGGCAGAAGGTAATCAAAGTCAGACTTTTAAAGCCTTTTTACGTATTCTTGAAGATAATTTTCGTAGAAACGTAAGTGTCGATTTTTATGCCGAAAAGCTGAATATGTCTGCTCGTAATCTAAATCTTATTTGTAGAAATATCTTACAACGCAGTGTGTCTGAAATAATAGAAACCCGAAAACTTACCGAAGCAAAGAACCTTTTAATGCACTCGGACAAATCTATTTCCGAAATAGGTTATGAATTAGGCTATAATGAAAAGGCCTATTTTACGAAAGTTTTCAAGAAAAAGGCCGGAATGACTCCTACTGAATTTAAGGCGGAAATAAAAAAGATGCTTTAATCACCGCTGTTTTCCAATATTTACCACTCTTCTTCCTAAAAGTATTACTGTTAAATGCTTAAATGACACGATCTTTGTTGTGTAATTAATTAACACTTAAAAAAAGAAGAAAATGAAAGCGTACAATTATTTAATAGCAATAGCTTTGATCGTGTTAGCAACGGCATGTGGTGGTAAAAGCTCAGGTCAAAAAGTAGAAGCCTCCGCAGCAAAGGAAGTGGCCGTTGCAGAAGGTAAAACCTTGTCTGTGGACCTGTCGGCATCCGTAATTAATTGGAAAGGTTTTAAACCTGCCGGTAGTCATCATGGAATATTAAGTATTAAGTCCGGAGAACTCTATGTAGATGGCGACCAACTGAAATCCGGGAATTTCGTATTGGATATGACATCTATTAATGTTCAGGATCTGGAAAGTGGACAAGGAAAAGAAAAACTGGAAGGACACCTGAAAAGTGCAGACTTTTTTGATGTGGAAAATTATCCGGAAGGAAAGTTTACTATAACAGGAGTGGAAGTTCTCTCCGGTGGTGAATACACACATCGTATCAGTGGAAACCTGACATTGAAAGACGTAGAGAAAAATATTTCATTTGATGCTAAGATAACGAATAATGGAGACACTTATACGGCGACAACGGCTACTTTCACCATTGACCGTACGCAATGGGGTGTAAACTATGGCTCTAAGAATATCTTCAAAGATTTGAAAGATTCGTTCATCAATGACGAAATGGAAATATCAATAACACTGGTTGCCAAAGAATAAGAGCCTGTTTAAATTTTTATTCGTGGCTTATTTCGATTTATTTTTTGTTTAGTTGTATATCCGCATGAATGAGCATAGCGGGCTATGTGATTGAATGCGGAGATGCAGATAAGCAAAAAAGAAGACGAAAGAAGACCGAAACAAGCCCTCAAGAAATATCCTATAAAAATTTAAACAGGCTCTAAGTAAACAGTAGAAAACGATAAAAATATAATGATTAATAAATTAAGAGATATAGTGGAGAAAACAAAAAGTACACCGGTGATGCCGGTGCTTTTTGTTGGACACGGTAGTCCGATGAATGCTATTGAGGACAATCCTTTTTCCCGGAAATGGAAAGAACTAGGGACAGAACTTCCTCGTCCGTCGGCAATACTCTGCATCTCTGCACATTGGGAAACAAATGGAACGTTTGTTACAGCCATGCCTGTTCCCGAAACAATCCATGACTTCGGAGGGTTTCCTTGTGAATTATTTAAAGTGCAGTATCCTGCATCCGGAGATACGGTTTTAGCGAAGACAATAAAAGACGAAATCCGGGAATACCCCATTGGCTTGAATCAGGATTGGGGTTTAGATCACGGTAGTTGGAGCGTGTTGAGACATATTTATCCACACGCAGATATCCCCGTGTTGGAATTGAGTATTGATTATACGCGAAGTATGCAATACCATTATGATCTGGCCAAAGAACTGGCATTTCTTCGCCGCAAAGGAGTCTTGATCGTCGGAAGTGGAAATATGGTTCATAATCTGCGCCTTGTACATGTGAAATCAATTGATGGATTTAACGAGCCATATGGTTATGACTGGGCTTTGGAAATGAACGATATCTTTAAAGAAAAGATTAAAACCGGAGATCATAAAGCGCTTATAAATTACCCGACATTGAGCAAAGCAGCAAAGTTGGCAATCCCTACTCCAGATCATTACATCCCTTTGTTATACGCATTATCCCTACAAGAAGCAGACGAAGAAGTCTCCTTTTTTAATGATCAGGCATTGGCCGGTTCGTTGACAATGACCTCCGTTATTATCCGATAATAACAAAGGGGTAAAAAATTGCATCAATAGTATATGTAAACACCAGAAAATCAATACGATGCCTTGATAAATCCCGCTGGCCGTTTTCTTAGATAAAATGCCGTTTTAAGATATGTTGAAAATCAATATAAAATTTGGCGTAAAAATATAAAGGATATTTTTGCAAAAATATCCTTTATATTTCCGAAAATAACCTTTATATTTTTTTATTTATTCTAATGGTGACTAAGTCCGACGTCAACCAATCCGGAAAGAGTTCCTTTTTTAGATTCATTTTTTGACTGTTATAAGTATGATATTTCAGTTTTGCTTTAAAAAATCGTACTTCAATTGAGAGAAGAGGCCAACTCTGCGAAAATGTATTTGTCTTTCAGCCATATCTTTTTCAAAAAAGCCCTACGAGAAATATGGAATCAAAAGATGACTCCGATCACATAATACAAAAAAGATTATTTAACTTTTTTTAAAAAAAACAGTATGTTTTTTTTATTCTATTTGCTATAATAAATTCTTAATGTTATAAATTATGAAAAAGATTTTTTTATCATTGTTTTTAATAACAAGTTTCTTTTTATTTCCTCGGGAAACAGGTGCAACCGATGAGAAAGATATTAGAACATGCGAGGGGAGTGTTTGGATATGCTTTTCTGAAATTGATGATCTGCTAAATGATATGGAGAAAAATTGTGATGCAGTAGATATAGAGGTTAATCTTGTTGACTGTTAACCATTTTGTGTTATAATAATCCGATAATTTAGAGTCTGTTATTTCAGACAAACAATAGAAAAATCATACTTGAAACAGAATTATGATAAAGAAAACGCTCTATTTTCTATCTGTTATCTTACTTTCTTCATGTTTAGAGACAAACAAGGATACCGAACTGATCTATAACGTCAGTAAAATCCCTATCGATTTTCCTTATATTTCAGACTATGGAATACTATCCATCGACAAGAATAGAGACACAATAATTATGGGTGGATACAATTATAAAACTCATTCCTTGGATTTATTTGACCTGTCTGACTTAAAGACAAAAGGATCTTTAAAGATGGAGACACAGGGTGTTAATGAAATCAACGACATTCAAACTTTTGCTATAGAGGAGAATCAGATATTAATAAAGAACATGTTTGGAATAAAACGGTTCTCGTGGGATCTCCAGTTACTTCATTCATTTTCACTAACAGAAATTACAGACCATAATAATATAGAATACATAACTTATCCGAAAGGCATACGTTTGGGTAGTTACAGTAGATTATATATTAATAATGGGAAAGACCTTCTTCTTCCTATCTTTCCATCTTACGCCATCCAAGACAAAGCAAAGTATCATTTAGGTATTAGGATGGATTTAAATAATGGGAAATACGACTTTCTTCCAATCTCGTATTCTGATCATTTTTCTGAAGACATAAAAAAGTATGGTAATTTACTATTTCCGTTTATCACGCAAAAAGCAAACAAGTTGATTTATAATTACCCCTATAGTTCGACAATATACATATATGATTTAACGAGCCAGGAAATTAATAAATTCACTCCACAAAGTCGTCTGACAGCTAATGAGGCAGCACCAATATCTCAGGAAAACATATCCCTTAAAGACAATCTAAAATATCAGATAAATGCAATCCGCTTCTTAGAGGTTAACTCATTTGATGATTATTTTTACAGAGTTCACCTTCAACCCATCAACGAAGGGATGAATGCGCAGGCTTATTTGATGATTTTTGATAAAGATTTTCAGATTATCCGTGAATTTACCCTACCGTCAAATTTTAAATCTGTTTATGCTTCATGCGATAATTTACTTTATTTTTTAATAAAGAATGAAGATGAAAATCCTGACGAGTACCTGTCTTTAGCTAAGATTGATCTCCGGGAGAACATTCCTTCAACATTTTCTCGTTAATATTCGAAAAAATAGCGAAAAACAAAACATCTCGTCGTTTACCTGTTTTTGGCTCTGATAAAGAGTTGAAATGATATTATCTATCTGAGTTGTCTCGAACGGCTATACTATTTTAATGCTTACCTTTCCTCTATAATCTTTCTTCTGATAGTTTCATATACGGCTCTTGTCTCTATTTTATTTAGCTATATAGGCACAAAAATCCGTTCCATCCATTTAGATGAAATAAAAAGACTAAATTAACGTGAGTTCGATATAAGAAAATCTTAAAAAAATAGCATAACAGTTTGAATTTGATTATATTTATAGTGTTGAATTACAGATAATTAATCAATGCAAACCATTGTGCTAAGCAGTAACGGAATTACGGAAATTTTCTATTTAAGTGACGAAATAGTACTTCTGGAAATTTTGAGGCTCTTCAACTTGTTTGCTGAGGCGCCTGGAAACGAAAGTTGAAGCGCCTCAGCTTTCGTTTACAAGTGCCTTAAAAATTTCTTATATCCAACATCTTTTGAATATTTTCGACTTGTTAAAATTTTATCTAAAAAAATCATCAATCCTTTTTTCGATCGGAATGTTCCGTTTTCGATCTTACAAATACCCCATAAAATGTGTTTTTCTGCCTTAATTCTGAAATAACATATTGACTCAAGGATATAATTTCGTCAAATATTATGCTCTGAAAAGAGCACATGCATGAGCCTTTTGTGGGAAGACAAATAGTCTCTTTCCAAAAAGGCCATAGTCTTTTTTTATAAACATGATATTGTTACCTTTGTATGGAAAGATATTTATATCTGAAAAACAAAATTTACATATAAAAGATAACAAAGATGGAATTCTCTGGTGAAAACGTATTATTGATAGGCTCTGTACTCCTTTTCTTTAGCATTGTTGCAAGTAAGACCGGTTATCGTTTTGGGGTTCCTGCCCTGTTGCTCTTCCTTGTGTTGGGTATGTTGTTTGGTAGCGATGGTTTAGGCCTTCAATTTCATGACGCAAAAGAAGCGCAGTTTATTGGAATGATTGCTTTGAGCGTTATTCTTTTTTCGGGAGGTATGGATACAAAATATGCGGATATTAAACCTATTTTAATACCCGGTGTTGTCTTATCTACGGCGGGGGTATTTCTCACTGCCTTATTTACCGGAGTTTTCATCTGGTTTATTTTTAATCAAAGTTTTACTAACTTCTATCTTCCGTTTCTCACTTGTCTTTTATTAGCGGCAACGATGTCTTCTACAGATTCAGCATCGGTGTTTGCAATTCTGCGTTCGCAAAAAATGAATTTAAAACATAATTTACGCCCAATGCTTGAATTGGAGAGCGGAAGTAACGATCCTATGGCGTATATGATGACAATTGTCCTGATTCAAGTGATAGGCGCTTCAGGAATGGGGTGGGGAACAATACTTCTATCTTTTTTAGTTCAGTTTACTGTCGGTGCCGGCGCCGGTTATTTGTTAGGGAAATTAGCTATTTATATGCTTAAAAGACTGAATATTGATAATCAGTCTCTTTATCCGATACTTTTGCTTGCTTTTACCCTGTTTACTTTTTCCTTTACGGATAGAATTCATGGTAATGGTTATTTAGCTGTTTACATAGCAGGAATGATCGTTGGTAATAATAAATTTCCGTACAGAAAGGAAACATCAACTATTATGGATGGCCTTAGTTGGTTATGTCAGATTATTATGTTCTTATCTCTCGGGTTGTTGGTTAACCCTCATGAACTATTGGATATATCTTGTGTGGCATTGCTTATCGGGGTGTTTATGATTCTTATCGGAAGACCGCTAAGCGTATTCCTATGCTTATTACCATTTAAGAGTATTAATAGAAACTCAAAATTATTTGTTTCGTGGGTAGGATTGAGAGGAGCGGTTCCTATTATTTTTGCTACTTATCCTGTTGTCGCTAATATAGAAGGAGCTAATATTATTTTTAATATTGTGTTTTTTATCACTATTCTTTCTCTTATAATTCAGGGAACTACCATCCCCTATGTTGCTAAAAAACTTAATTTGTCTATTCCGTTGGAAAAAACAGGGAATGACTTTGGAGTAGAACTTCCTGATGAAATAGACAGTAATCTGAAAGATTTGACGGTCACTAAAAAGATGTTGGAAAAGGCCGAAACGCTAAAAGACATGAATCTTCCTAAGGGAACTTTAGTTATGATCATTAAGAGAGGAGATGAATATCTTATACCTAACGGTTCTTTAAAATTAGAAGAGGGGGATAAGCTCTTGTTGATTTCAGAGAACTAAAACCCGGTTTACTCAATAAAATGAATTTTATCAGCGTCTTTCCAGGCAGGAAATTTTTCGCGTAAACTGTTGGCTTCTTCTTTATTAAGCGTACAGGTGCGTACGGCCTCTTTATGAGACGGAATGTAAAGGAGTTTTTTCCCTCTGGGCGAATAGATCACAGAATTACCGGAATAAGAAAGATTGTTGCCGTCAGTTCCTACTCTGTTTACACCGCAAACGAAGGTTAGATTTTCCAATGCACGTGCAGGAAGTAAGGTGTTCCAAACAGTTGCACGCGATTCCGGCCAGTTGGCTACATACACCAAGAGGTCATAGGCATTGTCAAAATTTCTGCTCCATATCGGAAAACGCAGATCATAACAGACCAACAAACGAATGTTCCACCCTCTGTAACGGACTATCTCTCGCGAATTTCCTGCCGCGTAGAAGTTCTGTTCTCCTCCCATGCGGAACAGATGGCGTTTGTCAAACGTCTGACAATCTCCTTCCGGAGTAATAAAGAAGGCACGGTTGTAATACCGATTTTCTTCTTTTGCAATAAAACTGCCTGCTATAGCAAAGTCAAACTCATTAGCCCATTTTTTTAGCGTACTCATTGTGTTCCCATCCATTGTTTCTGCCAAATTCGAAACATTCATGGAAAAACCGGTGGAAAAAGTTTCCGGCAGAATGACTAAATCTGTAGTTCCGCTTAATCGTTTTAATCTTTTTCCAATTTTTCTTAAATTACCTATCCGGTCTTCCCAACAGATAGCTAATTGTGCTACGGAAACACGTAATAGAGAACTCATAATGAACTGTTTGATTATATTTTTGCGAAATTCTCAGGATGGCAGGCAGTTACGTCATTGTAGTAGCTCCGGATCAACTTTATGTCATCTTCTACATTACCGGTAGGATAGAAAAGATCTTTAATACCGATTTCTTTTTTCTTATAATCGAAATAAGCAATAAGGATGGGTATATTGGCATTGAGAGCCATGTAATAAAAGCCTTTTTTCCATTCTTGCACTTTCTTTCGGGTACCTTCCGGAGTTACGGCTAAATGGAGTTGCTTGCGTTTGTTGAACTCCTGCACCATCTGCTCGGTGACAGAAGTTTTCTTGCTGCGATCTACCGGTACACCACCTATCCAATTGAAAAACAAATTAAATGGGAAGAAAAACCAATCTTTTTTAATCAGGAAGCTGGCCTCACGCCCAAGGGAGAGATAAAACAATTTGCCTAAAATAAAGTCCCAGTTACTTGTATGAGGCGCTACGCAAACTACACATTTCGGAACATACTCACCAATAGGGCCGAAGTTCCATCCCATCATCTTAAATAGCGCCTTGCTAATGGCTTTCTTCATCCTTATTTTACGTCTTTTGTTAGTTCTTCAATCTCTTTTCCGATAGCATCCGCCTCGGCCTGAAGGTCAACCAACAAATCTTTGTAGTATTTTTTTACTAACTTTTTATTGTCTTTTGCATCCGGATGATTGGCGCGGTTAATGAAACTTTCTTCCAGTCTCAAGATACGGCTCATAACTACTTCTGTTCGTTCTTTATCAATGCCTTTGATGAATAGGTTACATAGTAAAGCATCTGTGAAAAGTTCACCTGCAACGTAACTGATGTTTTTCTTTAAAATTCTTTTCTTTGCCATAATTATTTAGGTTATAATTGCGCAAATCTACTCATTTGTTATTAATTAAACCTTGTTGTAACGTTATAAAAAGACCAAATCAGTTATCTTTGCATGCTTATCAACTGGAAAAATGAATATGAAAGAAAAAGTAGGTACGTTTGAGTATCTGTTTGAGAGTAGTTGGGAGGTCTGTAATAAAGTTGGCGGTATTTATACTGTTCTTTCTACAAGAGCCCACACTATGCAGGAGATTTTCAATGATAAACTCATCTTTATTGGCCCTGATATCCGGGGCGTAGAGAATGTGCCGGATTTTAAACAGGATGCTTCCCTATTTAGTGACTGGAAGCGCTACGCAAAAGAAAACGAAAATTTAAAAGTTAAAATAGGCAGATGGGATATCCCTGGATATCCTATCGTTGTTTTAGTTGATTTCAGACCGTTTTATATAGAACGTAATTCCTTGTTTTATGCAATGTGGGAGGATTTCCATGTAAATTCCATGCAGGCATACGGCGATTACGATGAATCTTGTCTGTTTGCTTATGCAACAGGAAAGGTGATCGAAAGTTTTCACCGTTTCTATGGATTAAAGAGAAAGAAAGTAGGAGCTATCTTTAATGAATGGATGTTAGGGATGGGAGCGTTGTACGTGAAAAAACATTTACCCGATGTTTCAACGCTTTTTATTACGCATGCGACATCTATTGGACGATCTATTGCCGGAAATAACAAGCCTTTGTACGCTTTTATGGAACAGTACGACGGTGACCATATGGCTAACGAACTCAATATGCAGGCGAAACACTCCATTGAGAAGCAGGCTGCCCATCATGTAGATTGCTTTACGACTGTTAGTGACCTGACTGCCAGAGAAGCCACTCAGTTGTTAGATAAAGCTCCCGATATTGTGACCCCAAATGGTTTTGAACAAAATTTTGTTCCCAAAGGAGCTGATTATGAAACAAAAAGGGAAGATGCCCGTCTTGCTCTAAGGTCTGTCGCTGAAAAGCTTCTTGGCTATAAAATAAGTACTGATGCTTTGTTCGTATCAACAAGCGGGCGTTATGAATATAGAAACAAAGGAATAGATGTTTTTATTGAAGCAATGAACCGATTGAGAACTTCCGACGCTTATAAACGGGAGACTATTGCCTTTGTCCTGGTTCCTGCCTGGATGCGTGAAGCAAGAGCAGACCTGAAAGAGTTGATCAGTAAAAATATAGAGACGGATTATGCCTTACAAATGCCTTATCTTACGCATTGGCTTAATAACATGGGGGAAGATAAGGTGATTAATCAGATAGTCCATTCTGGTTTTACAAACCAACAAAATGATTCGGTGAAAATAATATTTGTTCCCTGTTATTTGGATGGAAACGACGGCATTTTCAACAAACCGTATTATGATATGCTGATAGGAATGGATGCCACTGTTTATCCATCCTATTACGAGCCTTGGGGTTATACTCCGTTGGAAAGTATTGCCTTCGGGATACCTACTATTACTACAAATTTAGCTGGTTTTGGTCTTTGGGCTAAAAAACATCTGTCCGGAGAAAATATACAAGAAGGTGTTGTTGTTATAAACCGTACGGATGATAATTACGCCGATGTGACGAATGCTATTTGCCAATCTATAGAAACGCTTGCAGGCCAGTCTGCCGAAGAAGTAGGTCGGATCAAAGACGCTTGTTTTGCATTGGCTGCGGAAGCTGAATGGAAGAAATTTATTCATTACTATCTTGATGCTTTTGCAATTGCGGAGGAAAAATCCTCAAAAAGAACAATATAGAATATAATTTGATATTAGCGTATTAGTCTTATCTTTGCGTTAAACGATAAAGACAGTTTTTCGAATCACTATCTAAATTCAGAAGAATGAAAATTAAAGTTAATAATGCGAATAACCCAGTTTGGAAAGAAGTTTATGCACAAGCTCAACTACCCAAAGAACTGAATTCGCTTTACGAGATGGCTAACAACCTATGGTGGGTATGGAACCATGAATGTACAGCATTGTTTAGAAAACTTGACGAAAATCTTTGGAAATCTACAGACGGTAATCCGGTTTTACTTCTGCAAAAAATGTCACATCAACGTGTGGAAGAAATTATTGCCGATAAAATATTGATGGCTGAAATAGATCAGCTTTATACTCAGTTCAGAACTTATATCGATGAAAAACCGGACAGTACGAAGCCTTCTGTTGCTTATTTCAGTATGGAATATGGACTGACGCATGTTCTGAAAATTTATTCAGGTGGCTTGGGTGTATTAGCTGGCGACTATCTGAAAGAAGCAAGTGATAGTAATATAGATCTGACTGCGGTTGGATTCTTATATCGTTACGGCTATTTTACACAAAGCCTCTCGATGGAAGGGCAACAGATTGCTAATTACGAAGCTCAGAACTTCAGTACGCTTCCACTTACACAGGTTACCGATGCCGGAGGAAATCCGATGGTATTGGAAGTCCCTTATCCCGGACGTGTTGTGTATGCCCATATCTGGAAAGTTTCGGTAGGCCGTGTTCCTCTTTATTTATTAGATACCGACATTCCCGATAATAGCGAATGGGATCGTTCCATTACGCACCAACTTTATGGTGGAGATTGGGAAAACAGAATGAAACAAGAATATTTACTTGGTATCGGAGGTATTCTGATGCTGAATAAATTAGGAATAAAGAAACAGATTTATCACTGTAATGAAGGTCATGCTGCACTGATTAACGTACAACGTCTTGTTGACTATGTTCAGAAAGATAAATTGTCATTCCAGGAGGCTCTTGAAGTGGTGCGTGCTTCAGCTCTTTATACGGTTCATACGCCTGTTCCTGCAGGACATGACTATTTTGATGAAGGATTATTCGGCCGTTATATGGGTGAGTATCCTGCTAAACTGGGAATCAGCTGGCAGGAACTTATCGATATGGGACGCGAAAACCCGGGCTCAAATGAAAAATTCTCAATGAGTGTCTTTGCGTTGAATACGTGTCAGGAAGCTAATGGCGTTAGCTGGCTTCATGGAAAGGTTTCTCAGAAGATGTTTGCTCCGGTTTGGAAAGGTTATTTCCCGGATGAATTGCATGTTAGCTGGGTGACTAACGGTGTGCATATGCCGACATGGGCTGCCACAGAGTGGAAAGACTTCTTTAAGAAGTACTTTGATAGTAACTTCATGAAAGATCAGTCCAACAAGAAAATCTGGGAAGAGATACAACAGGCTCCCGACAGTGAAATATGGGAGATAAGAAAAGCTTTAAAGAGAAAATTAGTTGATTATATTAAGGACGAATTTAAAGATAGCTGGTTGAAGAATCAGGGGGATCCTTCTAAGGTGGTTTCTATACTTGAACGAATCAATCCTAATGCTCTTTTGATTGGTTTTGGCCGTCGTTTTGCCACGTATAAACGTGCTCATCTATTATTTACGGATTTAGACAGATTGGCCAAGATTGTAAACAACGAACAATGTCCGATTCAGTTTATCTTTACTGGTAAAGCACACCCGGCTGACGGAGGCGGACAAGGATTGATTAAACATATTGTGGAAATATCCCGTCGTCCGGAATTCCTGGGCAAGATAATCTTCTTGGAAAACTATGATATGCAACTTGCGCGTCGTTTGATTTCCGGAGTTGATGTATGGTTGAATACGCCTACTCGTCCATTAGAGGCTTCCGGAACATCTGGAGAGAAAGCTGAAATGAATGGGGTGCTTAACTTCTCCGTACTTGATGGCTGGTGGTATGAAGGATATAAAGAAGGAGCAGGATGGGCATTGACTGATAAGCGGACTTATGATAATCAGCAATATCAGGATCAATTAGATGCGGCAACCATTTATCATATCCTTGAACATGATATTATCCCTACATTCTATGCTAAGAACAGCAAAGGATATTCCCCTGAATGGATACAATATATAAAGAACTCGATGTCTCAAATCGCTCCGGACTATACGATGAAACGTATGTTGGATGATTATATCGAACGCTTCTATAATAAGCTGGCAACACGTTCAAGTAGATTAAGTGATAATAATTATGCGAAGGCACGTGAGATAGCTCTCTGGAAAGATGAGGTGGCAACCAATTGGGATAGTTTTGAAGTAGAATCTTTTGTTTGTGACAAAGATATGATTCAGCACGGACAGGTTGTCGGTGAGGATTATACCTTTAAACTTGTTGTTGACCGTAAAGACCTGAAAGGTATGTTAGGCGCTGATATGGTGATAACAAGGGATAATCCGGAAACTCATTCGCTTGATTTTGTTAAATCTGTTGAGTTTAAATTAAAGAAAGAGGAAGGCTCAAAGTTATTCTTTGAATTGACGACTACTCCGACAGATGCAGGTATTCAGAAAATAGCATTCAGAGTTTATCCGCTCAACCCTGAATTACCACATCGTATGGACTTTGCGTATGTGCGTTGGATTCAGTTGTAAAAAATGATATTACATTCAATAAAAAAAGGTGCTTCGAAAAGCACCTTTTTTTATTGTTCAATATTTAAAAACTTATATGATCAATAGCCTCTGATTGCTTCGATACCTGGAAGAACCTTACCTTCAATTGCTTCAAGTAAAGCACCGCCACCAGTCGATACGTAAGAAACGCCATCAGCCAAACGGAACTTATTGACACATGCAACAGAGTCACCACCGCCAACTAATGAGAATGCACCATCTTTAGTTGCTTCTACGATTGCTTCTCCTACTGTACGTGAACCGTGCGTGAAGTTCTCAAATTCAAATACACCTGTCGGGCCATTCCACAAGATTGTTTTGGATTTTTTGATAACATCAGCATAGATTTCTTCTGTTTTAGGACCTATATCAAGACCTTCCCATCCATCAGGGATTTCATTAACATCAGCAAAGTTAGTTTTTGCGTCATTGCTGAAGCTGTCTGCTATTTTTGCGTCAACAGCTAACACAAGGTTTACACCTTTTTCTTTTGCTTTTTGTAGAAGCTCCAAAGCAAGATCAAGCTTATCATCTTCACAAATAGAATTACCAATCTTACCGCCTAAAGCTTTGGTGAAAGTATAAGTCATACCACCTGTTACGATCAGGTTGTCAACTTTGTTCAATAGGTTTTCTATAATTTCAATTTTCGATGAAACCTTAGAACCACCCATAATTGCTGTGAACGGACGAGTAATATCATTCAGAATTTTCTCAACTGCTTTTACCTCTTTCTCCATCAAGTAACCAAACATCTTATGGTCTATGTCGAAATATGCAGCGATCAATGCCGTAGAAGCATGTGCACGGTGAGCCGTACCAAATGCGTCATTTACATAACAATCAGCATACGAAGCCAATGTTTTTGTGAAACCCTTCTGGCTTTCTTTGACTGCTTTTTTCGCTTCTTTCTTTTCTTCGTCAGATGCATCTTCAGCCAAGCCTCTTGGTTTTCCTTCTTCTTCTGCATAGAAACGAAGATTTTCCAGCAATAAAGCTTCTCCCGGTTTCAATGCTGCTGCTTTTAAGCTGGCTTCTTCACCGACACAATCACTTGCAAATTGAACATCAACACCTAAAAGTTTAGAAACATGATTTAAAATATGCTTTAGTGAAAACTTGTCAGTTACACCTTTCGGACGTCCTAAGTGGGAACCGATAATTACACTTCCTCCGTCAGCCAGAATCTTTTTCAATGTAGGAAGAGCCGCACGGATACGAGTGTCGTCAGTAATATTGAAATTCTCATCTAACGGAACGTTAAAGTCAACTCTAACGAATGCCTTTTTGTTGGCAAAATTGAACTTGTCAATAGTTTGCATAACTTTTATATTTATGTTTTGAAGTAAAATCTTCTTGAAAAATGCATCCAAAATTACATAAAAATATCCAATCCGAAATTCCTTTTGGGGAATTATTCTACGAGTTTGAAACGAACCCGCAAGCGTCCGGGCGTGTAATCACAGTTCAGAAGTTTGAAGTGACCAATTTCTGAGGTGTTTTCAACGTGAGCGCCAACGCATGCACAAGCGTCGTAATCACCAACGCGAATGATTCTTAACGTGTCGCCAACATTTTCCGGAAGTTTGTTCATGTCAACAATTCCGGCTGCTTCTTCTTTGGTTACCAAATGAGCAGAAACAGGCAAATGACGATCAATAACTTCATTTACCAACCGTTCTACTTCTGCCATTTTCTCCTCGCCCGGATCTTCTGTAAGCAGATAATCACATTTGCTTTTTTTACGCTCAATATGCGTATTCATAGAACGCGGACAACCGAACATGCGCACCATTGTCTGGTTTAGTATATGTTCGGCCGTATGCATCGCCGGATTAGCATGATCTTTTACATTACCGCTTAAATCTGTTGCTGCTTCTATCATAAATTATCTATTACTATACATTTGCTCGTAATACTTCATATAATCACCTCCAGTGATATCTTCCACCCACTGTTGGTTTTCCAGATACCATTCGATGGTTTTGACAATACCGACTTCAAAGGAAGTTTCCGGTAGCCAGCCCAACTCTGTGCTTATCTTTGTAGGGTCAATGGCATAACGATGGTCATGTCCGAGTCTGTCTTTTACAAAAGTGATCAGATTATTGTTGATCCAAGCAATTGAAATCTGACCGTTTTCGTCTAATTCCTTTTTCTTTAGAATCTGGCGCAAATTCGGTTTGTCTGTCATCAATTTTGCAATAGTGGCAATTGTTAGCTTGACAATCTCGATGTTCTGTTTTTCGTTATGACCTCCTACATTGTAGACTTCACCGTCTTTTCCCTTGCTGACTACCATATCAATTGCCTTGCAGTGATCTTCAACGTATAGCCAGTCACGAACATTAGAACCGTCTCCATAAACAGGCAACGGCTTTCCTTCCAGGATATTTTTAATAATTAACGGGATAAGCTTTTCGGGAAAATGATAAGGACCATAATTATTAGAACAACGCGTAATTGTTACAGGCATCTTATACGTCTCGAAATAAGCCTTGACAAATAAATCCGCACTTGTCTTGGATGCACTGTACGGACTTCTCGGGTCTAATGGAGTAGTTTCATGAAAATAACCTTCAGCACCTAAACTTCCATATACTTCATCGGTTGAAACCTGGTGAAAACGAACCCCTTCGCGCCAGATCGGATAACCATTTTCGTCTTTTCCGATTACCCAAGCTCTACGTGCCGCATCCAATAGGTTTTGAGTGCCTAATATATTCGTTATCAAAAATAATTGCGGGTTTTCTATGCTTCTGTCCACATGACTCTCTGCAGCAAAATTTACTACATAATCAAAATTGTACTCTTTAAACAATTCATCCGCTAATGCCTTGTCACATATATCACCTTTCACAAAAAAACAACGCTCATTGTCTATGTCATCAGCAATTGTTCTTAAGTTCCCAGCATAAGTCAATAAATCCAAAACAACGATTTTTACATCACTATACGTCGCAAGCATATGCTTCACGAAATTAGCGCCGATAAAACCCGCTCCACCTGTAACGAGGTATGTTTTCATAATTTTTATATTTATTAATACGTGAAATTAATTTCGGAGTCTTTCAAAAAAGGTGCATTCCTGTCCTTTTCAGATAAAACGGCCTCAAGTCCATCAAATTGCCTCCATTGCACGTTAATCTTAGGATCATCATACCTGACAGAGCGCTCAGCAGCAGGAGTGTAAAGATTATCTACCTTATACATAAAAACGGCTTCGTCGCTCAAAACCTGGAACCCATGCGCAAACCCACGCGGAACAAACAGTTGTCTTTTGTTCCCTTCGGTCAACTCAACGGCAACATGTTTGCCAAAAGTAGGAGATCCTGTCCTCAAATCTACCGCCACATCTAACACACTACCTTTAATAACCCGTACCAACTTGGCTTGAGAAAAAGGTGCCAGCTGATAATGCAACCCCCTCAGCACCCCCTTAGTCGAACAAGACTCGTTGTCTTGTACAAAATCTATATCGCCCACATGTTCCTTGAATTCAGCCTCCTTAAATGCCTCCATAAAATAACCTCTTGAATCAGCAAACACCTTAGGCTCAATAATCCAAACGTCAGAAATCTCCGTTTTTAAATAGTTCATAGTTCAGTATTAAAAATAATTTAAAAACAAAGTAAATCCATTTTACCCATTCCTGCAAACAAATAGTTTTTTAAGGGTTAAAATGTAAAAAATATTTATATAAAAATAAAGGATAAGCCCACAAATAGTATTTTGGAAAATTTTAAGGCTCTTCAACTTTCGTTTCTAAACTCCTTTTATACCCGTTCAAACATAATGAAGAATTATGTTCCTGAAGCCCCGAAATGAAGTATTATCCTCTACTGTGAACTTTCTCATATAGCTCCCCAACTCTTTTTTAATACATTTACCCAGATTTAAACAAATGTAAATTTGTAAATATGAAAAAGAATTTCTTTCTTTGCACTCGCAAAACAAGGTTCCTTGGCCGAGTGGCTAGGCACCGGTCTGCAAAACCGTCTACGGCGGTTCGAATCCGCCAGGAACCTCTTTAAATCCTTGTAATCGACTGAATTTCAGTATGTGATTGCAAGGATTTTTACTTTTAGGATTAAAATCCATACTGAAAAATCACACAAAAAGCACAAAACAAGAAATTTAGGCATTTTAATATTTCATTTATTCGCCTAGAGAATATTATCAGAAGAAGTACAAAAAAATATTCACGATGCTAATAACTCACAACCTGAAAATGAGCGTTTTTCTAACGATTGGATAGCATTATTAACAGAGGTTAACCTAAGTGGCGGTTGATTTTGGCGACCTCGGATTTAAATAGTATCTTTGCCTAACTGATTTGCCAGTAAGTACACTGTTAAATAGCTGTTTATGGAAAGTAGTTTAGAAAAAATGATGTTGCCATACAAAGTACAGCAACTCCTCCAAACAATCATCGAAAGAAAAGGTTTCGGTATTGAAGATGCGGTACAATACTTGTACTCGTCAGACCTGTACAAACAGCTCTCCGAAGACGATTCGTATTTGTGGCAATTGGGAGCCTCCTATCTATATGACCTACTGGAAGAAGAAAAGGTTCAGAAAAAAGAGAAACAAAATAACTCTACTCCTGTATTACTGTTTCTGTCTTTCTGCTTGGAGAACTATAAAGAATATAGGCATATCAATGCAGAAGAGACATTGCACTTGTTCAACAAGTATAATGTACTTACCTATTTGGAAGATGTATTTGAAATCTTACATACGCAAGGGAAAGACTACATTATGAGAGATATAGACGAATACATAAACAATCAAAAAGTCCAAGAATGAAACTATATCACGGTTCAATTTCTCTGGTAGACAAACCTAATATCGAGCAAGGACGTCCGAGTACGGACTTCGGTAAAGGTTTCTATGTAACGACCAATTTTGAACAGGCTAAACGATGGGCTTTATATAAACAGAAAAACGCAAAAGGAGAAGTTCAAGCCATTGTGAGCACTTATGAGGTTGACGACAAGCTTATTGACAATGAAAGATATAGAATCAAGAAATTTGACAGTCCAAACGAAGAGTGGTTAAGCTTTGTCGTTAATTGCAGAAAATCTATGCTTCATGATTATGAAATTGTTTTTGGAGCCGTTGCTAATGACAAGATTTACACAACGATTACACTGTATGAATCCCAAGTATTAACAGCAGAGGAAACTGTTGCAAGGCTCAAAGTAAACGAGTACTTCAATCAGGTTTCATTTCACAGCCAAGAAGCTGTTGATGAATTGACCTTTATAGAATCAATCGAAGTTTCAGAATAAACACATAAAAATTGACCAAAAGTTGACCGAATGGTGATTTTCTAAAATCATATCTTTCTGATTATCAATGAAAAGAAATAACTGGCACGAATCCGTCAGGAAAACCTCAAGAGAAGCTCTGAACTCGTTGATAATAAACAGTTTTGGAGCTTCTTTATTTTTTAGGGATCGCAAATAGGGGCGGCAAACGTTTGGGTCAGTCCGAAACCCCGGTTGTTATTACACTTGTATTATGTCGTATTTAATGAAGTTACCTCGATAGGTTAAAACAAATCGTGTACAGCGAATATAAGAAGGTGAAAAAAACAAAATAATAGCAAGATTTGTCATTTTCAGACAACAAATTGTCGTCGGCTTCAACAGCGCTCCCGACTTTGACGGTCGTATTGATTTTACATATAAAATACCCGTTGAATAGCAATGGTTCATGTTTGATTTTATCAGAAATCGTTTTGTAGTGTCTATGGAGATAAAGTGTTCAGGATCTTTGT
>NZ_JAQWCQ010000014.1 GCF_028705895.1 Massilibacteroides sp.
CTCGGTTGCAAAAAAACCGGATTCTGTCACTGTGTCTTTTGATGTCAACGATAGAAAATCGTCTCCGCATGCATTCAGAATAAAAAGTGCTGAAAAGCAAATAAAAACTTTAAATATTGTTTTCATATTATTATTTTCTTCAGAGTTAAAAACTTAAATTTATTCCGACCATATATGTTCGGGCGATTGGATAGACTCCATCATCGATTCCTGCTTTCAAAGAATTTGAGGTGTTGATTTCCGGATCGAAACCTGAATAATTTGTTATTGTAAACAAGTTTTGTGCACTTACATAAAGTCGGCAGTACGAGAAATACTTTGTTTTAGTAATAAGAGCTTCCGGAATAGTATATCCAAGAGTTATATTTCTTAATCTGAAATAACTACCATCCTCAATAAAGAATGTTGAACTGTTTCCATAATTACCATTGGCATCATTATACATTAATTTAGGAATTTCATTCTTTCCGCTACCCTGAGTCCATCTGTTTAATATTTCACTTGAAGCATTCACTATTCCAGATCCTCCAAAATATTTCATAGGGTAAGTATTTATTTTGTTGGCATTAAATATCTCATTACCTGAAACTCCGGAAAAAGAAAGATTTAAATCGAAATCTTTATAACCTACATCAATGCTTCCACCGTAAATAATGTCCGGCCAGGGACTTCCTATATAAGTTTTATCAGCATCAGACAGAATGCCGTCTTTATTTATATCTCTATATTTGAAGTCACCAGCTTGCGCATTGGGTTGAAATTTTGGATCAATTTCACTGTCCGTTTGATATATCCCGTCAACAATATATCCTTTAAAATAACCAATCTCACGTCCTACTTCTGTATAAGTGGCTGGTAATGATTTGTACCCAGTTACGCTGGCGCCAGTAATAGGTAGTCCAACACCAAGGCTTTTTACCTTATTATCTAAAGTCGATAAATTTCCTGAAATATTCCAAGAAAAATCACCAACAGAACCTGTATAACCTAAGACAAATTCAAATCCTTTGTTTTCTACTGTACCTCCATTGATAGATGGTGCAGATTGGAAACCTGCTTCATAAGAAACTGGTAACGAAACAAGCATATCTTTTGTCGTTTTTACATAGTAATCAACACTCGCTGTGACTTTTCCTCTGAAGAAAGAAGCGTCAATACCTACGTTTGTTTGTTCGCTTGCTTCCCATTTTAAATCTGGATTACCAGGTCTTAAAATTGATGCACCTACGGCTTGACCTTGCGGTATCCCAAAGATGTAATTATCTCCATTATTTCCAATGCGAATTGTACTATAGTAACCAAATGACCCGATATTGTCATTCCCTAATTGACCCCAACTTCCACGCACTTTAAGTGAATTTACAAAAGATACTTCTTGCATGAAGCTCTCTTCGGAGATATTCCAACCAATAGACGTTGCAGGAAACACCCCCCATTTATTATTCGTGCCAAAATTAGATGAACCATCTCGCCTAAGACTTGCGGAGATCATATATCGATCTTTGTAGGAATAGTTTATTCTTCCTAAGTAAGACGCCAATGCGTATTCACCTTTTGTTCCTGTAGAAGTTCTTTCACTTGATTTACTGCCATTGATAACTTGTATCGTTTCATTCAGGAAGTCTTTTCCTGTCGAAGACAATTGATCAGTTGTGTTTTTCTGTGCAGTTTGCCCAACTAAAGCAGTAATACGATGATCATCAAATACTCCTGAATAAGTTAACGTGTTTTCTATAATCCAATTTAAGCCACCATTTCTTCCTTCTGTCAGGGTTGCCTGAAGATTGCGATAATGTCCTCTTTGTACTTTAGGTTCCCATGTAGTGTTTTTGGTGTTGTAAGCGTCAAAACCAATAGATGATTTAAATTTTAGCCCCTTTATGAGTTCAAGTTCTGCAAATGCATTTCCGTAAAGTCGTAAGTTAGACATTCTGTTGTCAATAGATTTTTGCTCTTAATACTGGGTTGTCAGCCTGAGATGTAAAATATTTAGCGGAATCATCTATAACATCGTCTATCCCAAGATTTGGATACATTTGTTGTGCAAGATTAAATATTCCGATTCTCAAGTCGCTATTTCTTTGACCTTTAGCTCCTGTATGTGTAAACGCTAATGTAGAACCGAATTTTAAATAATCATTGGCAACTAAATCGACAGTTAAACGTCCTGTGTATCTTTTATACCAGGTCTCAATAAGTGTACCATCCTGATCTAAATAACCTAAAGACAAAGATGCTTTTGCGTTTTTTGTTCCACCTGAGATGGATAGATCATGATTTTGCATAAATGCATCTTTGAATACAGCATCAATCCAATCTGTCCCTTTTCCTAAAGATTCAGGATTTGCAAATTCTTCAATAGGATCCATTCCTGAGTTTGCGTATAATTCATTCGCTAATGTTGCAAATTGTGTAGCATTTAAGAATTTAGGTTTTTTCCATAATTGTTGTACCCCAACATAAGTATTATAATTAACCTTGGCTAATCCTTCACTTCCTCTTTTTGTTGTTATAATGATAACACCATTTGCGGCTCTTGCTCCGTATATAGCTGCCGCTGCTGCATCTTTAAGGACTTCAATTGATTCTATATCATTCGGGTTAATGATAGAAAGACCACTTACGTTGTCTCCGCTTCCACTAATACTCATGTTGCTACCGCCAATAGGTAATCCATCCACAACATAAAGAGGCTCATTACCTCCTGTAGTACCAACACCACGAATTCTGACAGAAGCGCCTGCACCAGGAGCTCCACTTGATTGATTAATCTGCACGCCTGGAATCTTTCCTTGAATAGAATTAGTGAAAGAATTTGTTGCTACTTTTATGATATCTCCGGATTTGAGAGAAGTCACTGAACCTGTTAATTCTTTCTTTCGTTGTGTACCATAACCTACTACCACTACTTCTTCAAGTATTTGATCATCACCTATAAGAGTAATGTTGAAGACTCTTTGATTTTGAACTTTTAACTCTTGAGTCAAATATCCAATGTATGATACAACAAGTATATCATTTTCTTCTACATTCGAAAGTTCAAAGTTTCCATCAATATCTGTAATGCCGCCATTCGTTGTTCCTTTAATGACGATATTAGCTCCGATAATAACTTCTCCGTTCACATCTTTTATTACACCGGATATTTTATTCCCTGTTTGAGAACTTGAAGAAGATATTAAGTTTTCAATATTTTCCTGCCCATGTTTTTCTTTTGCTCCGACTGAAGTGGAAACACTTAGAAGCAAGAAAAGTACCAATAAGCACATTGACTTAAAATGAGTAAGTAAATAATACTTACTTTTACTCGGACCATTCATTTTGTTCTTTAATTTAAGGTTAATATTTACACTCTCATCAAAGAAGTTTAAGAGACCGCGGATATAAACTTTTTCTTTAATGAAATCAATCTGTTTTCCGAAGAAAAATAATTTAAAAGGTGTTCTCCTGCGTATGAATTTTATCCAATTACGCATAGACAAATGTAGAAGTTCAAAAAGGAGAATATATCACATTTTGCGAATATTAGACCTCATTATGCGTAAATAAAACATTGAAGATCACTTTTGTGAGTCTTATTCTAAATCGAAGAGTGTGTAATCGGCTGAGGGGAAGTCTTTGATTATTTCTTTGGTAATAGTATCGGGAGTGATTACGAATGTGGTGGAAAGGATTTCTGCTTCTATGGGGTTGGCTGTCTTTACTGAAACGATCTTTTTTCTTTCAAGGTAATGGCTGGTGTGAGGATCTATTATATGTTTAGGATGTGTGGGGGTATTGCCGGAAGTGGAAAGGCTACTGTCTTTTAAATTAACAATGTGTAGTGTTTCTTTCGGCTTGTATGGATTCTCTATCCCGATTGGCCAGGTATCTCCATAGGGGTGAGTGCCGATTCCTAAAACTGAGCTGTTCCCAAAGTTTATTAATGCACACTGAATATCATGACGTATTACTATCTGCTTAATTTTAGCTAAGGCATATCCCTTACCTAAAGCTCCCAAATCGAGTTCTGTTTCGTTGGCCGTAAATGCGATTGTTTGGGTTTTAGTATCTAACAGAACTGTATTATAGTCTTTCAGGGTAATGTCAAAATATCCTTTGGTTAGTGTATGATATCGTTTGCAATCAATCAAAAGTTGCCATAATTCATCGCTTACTTTTATCGGTTGCCGGCTTGCCGCTTTATTTATCTTATAAAGTTCACTCTCGGGGTTAAACTTACTGAATAGACTTTCTAAGCGACAAGTTTCTGCAAGTATTTCTTCCCAGCAAGACTCTGCGCTCTCTTGTCGGCTGTCCACTATCAATACATCCAACCTTGTCCCCATCAGTTTTACTGCCCAGCCATGTAGTAAGTTGGCTGCTTTGTTATACGTAAAATGTGAATCGGGGATAGGTTGCATCTGTTTGTGGGATTAGCCTTTCTTTTTGAAAAAAGTCTTTTTAATTAAGGCAAATAGTAATCTGAGAACTAATAATAGTCCGTAGATAGCTATGCTAAGGATAAAAACCCATAAAAGTTGGGTGTACAACTCTTTAAACTCTGTTTTATAAATAATGATGGAGGCAAGATTCAGTAGAAATGTAAAAACGAAGCAAGCTATCCAAATCTTTATTTCTGTCAGTTGCCTTTTAGTTGTTATTGTGATATCTTTCATTGTGCAATAATTCTTACAAGTAGGGAATTACATATTCTTGAGGGAATTCAAGTACTCTTTTTTCTTCCATCGCTTTATTCCCAAGCAATGCTAATATGGATGAATAGTAAGCTTCTTCAACCAGCATAGGCATAGATTTACCGGTAATTACGGCAGTACAAAAAGAGGAAACAAGTTCTAAAGACCCGTCATCAGCGGCTCCGGTTGTATTTGATCCGTCATGCGTTTTTATATGGTCTAATATCGGCTCACCTTTGGTCGTAGATGCTGTTTCCGGTACCCAACTTGGTCCGGCAAAAGAAACATTGTCGAAAATATTATGCTCTATCTGATTAATCAGTTGTTGTATTCCCGGGGCAGGTTTCGGTTCTTCCTTATAAAGAAGACCCTGACTCAATTCTAATGTCCCTTTGTTTCCCAGAATCTGTTCGTCCATCCCGTAATGCTTATTGGAAATGATGGATTCGAAAGTCATTCTCAAACCGTTTGGATAATGATAAATAACGCTGACACTATCAAAAACCTCGCGACCGTCTTTCCAGAAGATAATATCACCAAAACCGGTGATATAATCCGGTAGAGATTTATAGAGCCAGGTTCCCATCTGAAGTTGGTGAGCCCCTAATTCAGTCATCAGTCCACCCGAACTCTCACGATATAGCCTCCAGTTTATTTGTTTTTCTAACGAAGGTTCGGGTACAGGCCTTCTCCAGTCGTTATTTCTGTACCAGAAATTTCTAATATCAACAACCTCTCCGATTTCTCCCTGATGAATAAGTTCCATTGCCTTCAAATACTTCGGATCGAATAACCGTTGTAATCCAATATAAAGAACCTTTCCTGATTCTTTATAAACATCATACATCTCCTTGCATTGTTCGATTGTTCTGGCCATAGCCTTTTCACAAAAGACATGTTTCCCGGCTTTCAATCCTGCTATTGTTATAGGAGCATGTTCATGCAAAGGAGCAGCAATCAGAATACCATCCACGTTTTTATCCGCAATAGCTTCGTGATAATTCTTATACTGCTTCGCCTTGGGACAAAGGGCAGCTGCATTGTCTAAATGCGGTTGATATATATCACACAATGCAACAATTTCCGCATGTTTAATCTTAAGTAAATGATTAATGTGATAAAGCCCTCTCGAGCCTGTTCCGATAATAGCCAAACGAGCTTTTTGTCCTTCAATCAGGTTCTTCTCGTTAGCGTTAGATTGAAAAAAGGGAAAGGAGGATAAGACTAATCCTCCACCACTCAGAATCCCTACATTTTTAATAAAATCTCTACGTGTCAACAAATCTGTATTCATTACTAATAAGTCATTTTTTTCTTTTTAGGCGTCCAAGTTAGAATTTTATATCCATAAAAAGCGAAAAAAATCAGATAAATATAACATGGAATCAAAATCCAGTATGCTTTTTGTAAACTCCAGATATCCGCATAATAGCCGTAGATAATCGGCATAATTGCATTTCCACTTAGCCCCATAATTAATAAAGAAGAACCTACTTTGGTAAATCGGCCTAATCCATGTATTGAAAGTGGCCATATGCCTGCATAAATCAAAGAATTTGGAAGTCCCAATGCACACAAGAACCAAATAGAAAGATTACTTGCGTGTCCGAGAACAACCACTTCTTTATTTACAAGTATTATTGCGATGGAGAAAATCAAGCCCAACGAGCAACAAACTTGTAAAGCTCTTGTTTGCGAAATAAAACGGGGTATAAGAAAAATACCGGCCATATAACCAATGATCGTGGCCGTCAGCGTATAAGAAGGGAAGGTTTTTGCTTCAAATAAGTCCATCCCCATTGATCCGGCGTAACTTATAACGGTGTCGATTGCAACAACCTGCGTGCCAACGTGCAGGAAAAGAGCTACCGCGCCTAAGATCAGATAAGGGAATTGCATTATTGATGTCTTGTGTGTTTCAGAGCCGGTTTCCTTATTTGTCTCTTCCGGATTAATCTCGGGAAGAACGGAGTAACGTATATAAATTCCGAATGCTAAAAGCCCGGCAGACAGAATAGCATAAGGCTTTATCACACGTCTGATCAGTTCATCTAACATCATGTTTTTCGAAACTTCATCTAACGTTCCCGAATCTAAAAGAGTAAACATTTCACTATCTGTGACACGAAGCACAACGGCGGCAAAGATTAATGGAGATATAATACCGGCAAATTTATTACATATCCCCATTATGCTTATTCGCCTTGCTGCACTTTCGATCGGCCCGATAATAGTAATGTACGGATTAGCCGCAGATTGTAGAATGGTAAGTCCCGCTCCGATAACGAATAATCCGGTTAGAAATATCCAATAGGTACGGGCAAGAGCCGCAGGGATAAATAATGCCGCTCCCACCGACATACAGATGAAACCATACATTATACCTCGCTTATAACCGATCTTATTTAACAAATAAGCTGCCGGTATAGACAAACAGAAATAAGCAATATAAAATGCAAAGGCTACGAAATAGGACTCGAAATGAGTCAGCTCACATGCAATTTTGAAATAAGGTATCAGAATCGCATTTACCCACGAAACCAATCCGAAAATAAAAAACATGATTCCGATAATAACAATAGCGGCTATCGTATTTCGTTTACTGCCTAATTGATTTTGCACTGGTTCCATGTAGAGTCTGTATTTGTTTTTATAGTTAGTAATAGCTTAAAAGAGAATATTATAATTTCATTTCCCAGCCTTTTTCATACTCTCTGCTCCAGTATTCGATTGCTTCAGCATCTCGTAGGATACGCCCATTAGCAGGATCAATCCGTAAAGAACGACCTACGCGTTGCGAAATATTACCTAATTGCATGGATAATGTGCTTTTATGACCGGAAACGATATCAGAATTAAGTTGTGCGCTCTTTCTTATTCCGTCAAAGAAATTATTAATATGTAACGCATCTAAGCTTTCTGCCGGATTCATCAGATTACGAGGATCAATGGCTAACTTACTGTTTTGTTCTTTTATTACGTTGTTTTTTTCGTCGAATATTTTATAACTATCACCTCCTGTAATTAACAGACTTCCTTTATCTCCATAGAATAAAGCGCCGACGCTGCTATCTTCTATCGTTCTTCCGTTACAACTACGTCCTTCCCAAGAAATTGATTTGGTATTACCATATTCCAGATTAATAATCTGTGTATCCGGCGTTTCCCAGTCGTCTTTATAATAATAACGTCCGCCTGCAGAATTAACCATCGTCGGATATTCCAGATCCATTCCCCAACGAAGGATATCCACCATATGTGTTCCATTATTAAGAGATTCGGCTGTTCCCCAACGCCAGAACCAATGCCAGTTGTAATGGATATAATTATCTTTAAAGGCTACACGTGGCGCAGGTCCCTGCCATAAATCCCAGTCCAACCATTCGGGAACGGGAACTTCTTTTCCGATACCGATCGACGGTCTGTTATTGGTGTACCAGGCCTTTCCAAAATGCACATTGCCGATTACTCCTTCTTTTATGGACTGAATCCCTTCAATGACATTCGGCCACGAACGCCTTTGATTTCCCATTTGTAACACCCGTTTGTATTTAGCCACACCCTGTATCAATATTTCGCCTTCTTCCGGAGCATAACTACAGGGTTTCTCCAGATATACATGCTTTCCAGCCTGCATCGCTAATAAAGCAGCCGGAGCATGCCAGTGATCGGGAGTCGCAATGACAACAGCATCAATGTCTTTATTCTCTAAAGCCTTTCTGAAATCTTTTTCGCCTTTGGGTTTACTTTTTTGTACTTTGGCTACTTCGTCACAACATTTGGCTATGGCACGATTGTCAACATCGCAGATACAGGAAACTTCGCAACCTTCTTGCTTTGCAAAATTAACGGCTAAAGCTCTACCTCTGGAATTAACACCTATGACGGCAACTCTTATTTTATCGTTTGCGCCTTTTATGTTTGTATAACTTTTGGCACTTACTTCATTTACAAACCCTCCAAGAGAGAGAGTTGATACTCCCAGCGCTGCTGTTTTTATAAAATCACGTCTTGTACTCATGGTAATTATATTTTAATCGTTGGTATTCTGTCTGGTATTATAAATAAGTTACTTCTTCCAATAGACTTGCACTATCCTTGTCCAAAAAAAGAATGGTCTGTTCTTTAGTTCTTAGGATAGAAGCCGGACAACGTTCCGAAATGTCACCATTCAATGTCTCATATACGGCTTTTGCCTTCCCTTTATAGGGTACTATACAATAGATGTAAGGTACGGATAATATTGTTGGGATGGTCAGCGTAAGTGCGTGCGTGGGCACTTTTGATATATCATCAAAACACTTATCATTGACTTGTTGCTGCCTGCACATGTGGTCCAACTCAACGGCCTTAACTACTTCCTGATCCTGGAAGTCGGCAACATGCGGATCATTAAACGCAATATGTCCGTTCTCTCCAATCCCAATACATGCAATATCAATAGGGTATTCTTTTAAAAGAGCTGTATAACGTTTGCATTCCTCGTTTAAAACATTACTCCCATCCAAATAAAACACGTTTCTGAATTTAAGCTGACCAAAAAGTTCTCTTTTCAGAAAATTACCGAATCGTTGAGGGGCGTTTTGTTCTAAACCAATATATTCATCTAAATGAAAAGCATTTACTCTATTCCAATCAATGTCTTTGTAATTCACCAATTGTCTGAAAAACTCTGATTGAGAGGGGGCGGCGGCAAACAATGCGTTGATCGTGTCTTTCTTTTCTAAAAGAGTCTTCATTCTCTCAGCAACCTGTGCTGCAGCAGCAATAGACATCTCTTTTGTTGTCGGGTATATCCTTACGTCCAACTTATCTTTAGTAATAACCATGTTTCTTATTTGTTTTTTGTATAAATTATTTCCCCTCCAACAATTGTATCTTGAACTGCAATGTCAGAACCAAAGATCACTAAATCTGCTTCTTTCCCAACTTCGAGTGTCCCTTTTCTTTTTTCAATGCCTAAAATACGTGCCGGATTCTGAGTCATCATCTTGATTGCTTCCGGTAATGATATGCCTGCCTGAGTAATCATGGTGCGTATTAGCCTGTCAGCTGTTGCAACACTTCCCGCAAAGGCACTTTTGTCCGGTAGTTTAGCCACTCCATCTTCCACGATTACTTTTTGTCCTTTTTCTTTGCTTCCCAATAAATATTCCCCGTCAGGCATTCCGGCAGCTCTCATAGAATCTGTACATAAAGCAATCTTATCGTGTGCTTTAAACTTGCAGACAAATTTTAGTAAGGGTTCGGGAACATGTATTCCGTCTGCAATGATTTCAACAGACATGTCATCGATCAGATAAGCAGCCTCGATCGCCCCCGCATAACGGAAAGCATTGCGACGAGTTATTGTTGACATGCAAGAATAGAGATGAGTTACGTGCGTAAACCCGCAATCGAATGCCTTTACTACTTCCTCGTAAATAGCATTTGTATGTCCAAGCGATACAAGGATATTTCTTCGATGTAGCTCTTTGCCCAATTCCAAAGCCCCTTCTAATTCAGGAGCAATACTCCATCGAACAATATCCTTTCCTCCGAGTTCTAACAACTCATTGTATTCCTCGGGGTGCGGGTTGCGAAGATATTTAGGATCCTGAGCTCCCCGTTGTGCATAAGAAAAATAAGGCCCTTCCAAATGCAATCCCAGAAAAGCAGCTCCCTTTGTGTTTTCTGCTTTTGCTTTTCGGTACACTTCGAGAGTCCTGACCAACTCTTCTTTCGTGCTTGCCAATGTAGTAGGAGTAAGGCTTGTTGTTCCATACCGGGCATGCGTTTGTGCAGCTTTGCAATAAGCTTCAACAGTATTATCCATGAAGTCATGTCCACCTGCACCATGTGTGTGTATGTCGATAAACCCGGGCGAAACATAATTCCCCTTTGCATCTATCTTTCTATCAGATGTCCTGCATTCTACACATTCTCCTTCCCCAATATGGGTAATAATACCTTTGCTACATATAATATATCCCGAATTGATAATCCTGTCAGGAAGAATTAATGTTGCGTTTTCTATGATAAGTCGTTTGTCCAGCATAATGTTCAGATCAGTAACCAGACTTCAAAAATATATGTTTGAGTTTTCTCTACAGGGATAGAATGCGAATGAAAGTTCTCATATGCCGTCAATTTCAGTGAAATCTTTCTTCTCTTTCTTGTATAGTTTTCGGTATTCAGCAGGAGATATCGACTTATATTTACGGAAAATGCGGGAAACATTCTTGTAATCGTCAAATCCTGATTGAATTGCAGCATCCGGCAGGTGAAGATCTGTACTCAAAAGAAGTTTAGTGAAATGATTGATCCGGTGGTCGAGTACGCATTGATAAATCGACGTTCCGATTGTGTCTTTAAAACGTTTCTCAAGAACTCGCCTTGAATAAGGAACAAGATCCACCAGATCATCCACCGAAATAGATTTGTTGAAGTTCTCTTTGATATGATTCAGAATCTTCTGAAGATATTCGTCAGAAACAGCATATTTCTCTGTTGAAGCTCTGTTTTCAATATATAAAGGTTCCACCACAATATTAAAAGCTTCTTTCGTTCCGCATTTAATCGATTGATACAATTGTTTAGCAGCCTGGTATCCTCCATTTTCCACATCTAAAACAATAGAAGAAAGCGTAGGTGAGGAGAGATTGCATAATAGTTCATCATTATCTACTCCGAGTAATGCAATTTCATCCGGAATACTAATATTTGTAATATTACATGTTTCCGATATTTGTAATGCGTAATAATCATCGCAAGCAAAAAGGGCAACAGGTTTGGGTAGAGACTCCAGCCATTTACCGATTTGTTTTGTGTTGAACAACCATTCTTTTGTGTTCGGATTCTTATTCTCCAATATATCACATTGATATCCGGCTTTCTCGATCCGGTCTTTGTAACCCGCTCCTCTTTCTCGTGACCAGATCGCATTTTGGTATCCGTAATAAGCAAAATTCCGGAAACCTTTATTCAGGAAAAAATCGGCAGCCATCACTCCGGTATTGTAATAATCCCCTGTCAGGTTAGATATATACTTACTCCGTTCATGGTAATTCTGTACGATAATAGGAATATCAAGCGTATTAAGCTCTTCCAGATTAATGTCTCTCAACTGGGCAATGATAGCATCCGCTTTCCATTTTTTCGCAAAAGACACTACCGCATCTTCGCCGTGCATCATTTGATAATACACCGGCATTCTCAGGAAAGACCAGGTTCCAACCTCTCTTGAATAGCGGATGATACCCTCTAATAATCGCCTGCTATACCCACTGGAAAAATCTGTAAGAACAAGTATCTTCAACATAATAACTCTTTTCTTTTATCATCGTATTCCTAAACAGACAAGTCGTTTTGTGGCGGAATTCAACATGTCTGGAGCTTGATGACGCTATAAAACTACTATAAAAATAAAAAGAAACATCTACAATAGACTTGTTTTGCTCCGGTCTTTAACATATTCCATATAGAAAACTTTATTTATGTGATATTACTTATTGAAATGTATTCCGTAAAAACGTCAGAAATTGCGAATATCGAAAAGAAATAGGGTTGTAGTTGTTGAAAACGAAAAAGAACCTTGCGCTGTTTGTTTTTTTGTTCTTCTAATCGTTGATCGATTAGAAAACAGCTGCTGAGATAGAATGAAAAAAGAATATATGTTGTTTGTAAAGCCACTTATATGTTGTTCTGGAGGTCTATCTTTGCTTATATAAATTCATAATAGTAAAATAAATAGTTCATAATTGAGTTTTATCACTAGTTGACTTAAATCAGGGGAAAGAAACAGGAATTACGTGAGTAATGCCTGTTTTTGTTTTTATGTACATACGAATTCTCGTTCGTTGTCTTTATCTTTGTTCTTTTCTTTATTCTAATTATATACAACAGGGATTTAAGTTTAAGACCAAATATTCATAATGATGAAATTAAAAGACAAAACTTTTGCAGGGCTGCTTGGCGTTGCCTTATGTGGTGGATTTGTATTGAGTGGACTGACTTCATGCAAACAAGAAGCAGTTATTGAGAATACGCCCAATTTTACACAATATGTAGATCCTTACATCGGAACAGGAGATCATGGCCATGTTTTCTTAGGAGCTAACGTACCTTTTGGTGCCGTACAATTAGGCCCGTCTAATATTACTCAGGGATGGGACTGGTGTTCTGGTTATCATATTACTGATTCTACGATTCTGGGTTTTGCTCATACGCATTTGAGCGGAACAGGTATTGGCGATTTAGGAGATATTGTTTTTATGCCTCTGACCGGAGATCCGGTTCTGAAAAGAGGAGTACCCGGTGATCAATCATCGGGATTATATTCTTTATTCAGAAGAGAAACCGAAAAAGTAAAACCGGGGTATTATGCCGTACACCTTGACCGTTATGATGTAGATGTAGAATTAACAGCAACCAAACGTGTAGGTTTCCATAAATATACCTATCAGCCTGCTTCGGCTGCTGATCCGAGATTGGTTATAGATCTGACTGCCGGTATTGGTTGGGATACCCCGATGGAAGGTCATTTAGTTCAGGAAAATGATTCTGTAGTTTCGGGCTATCGTTTTTCTAAAGGTTGGGCGAATGATCAACGCATCTATTTTTCTGCCGTTTTTTCTGAACCGATAACTTCCTTCGCTGTTTATGATACAACGTCGGTTCAGGAAGGAAACAGTATTACTGCACGCAGAGCTTATGGTGTGATTAAGTTTGCCGCTGCAGATGAACCCAAAGAGGTATATGCCAAAGTGGCTGTCTCTCCTGTAAGTGTTGCCGGAGCTAAAGCAAATCTCGCGGCTGAACTTCCGGGTTGGAATTTTGAAGAAACAATTGTGGCCGCCGATAAAGCCTGGAACGAAGAATTGAGCAAGGTTCAGGTTACATCGAATGATGCTTCGGTTATGCGTACTTTCTATACGGCGTTGTACCATACAATGATTGCACCTTCTGAATTCTGTGATGTAGATGGTTCTTATTTCGGTACGGATAAGGTAGTGCATGCAAATGATGGATTTAAGAATTATACTACTTTTTCTCTTTGGGATACTTACCGTGCGGCTCACCCATTGATGACCATTATTCATCCGGAAAAAATGCCGGACATAATCAATACAATGCTTCATATCTACAAACAACAAGGAAAACTCCCTGTATGGCATCTTATGGCAAACGAGACCGATTGTATGGTCGGTAATCCGGGCATTCCTGTTGTAGCTGATGCGTATCTGAAAGGTTTCGGTGGTTTTGACAAGGATCTGGCATATGAAGCGATGAAAACATCGGCTTTATTGGATGAAAGAGGATTGGACTACTATAAAGAGTTAGGCTATATTCCTTATGACAAGCAAAACGAGTCGGTTGCAAAAGGACTTGAATATGCCTTAGCCGACTGGGCATTAGCACAGGTGGCAAAAGAACGAGATGAGACAGAAGACTATAATTACTTCCTGTTGAGGAGTAATTCTTTTGTGTATTATTTTGATTCAAGTATAAACTTTGTGAGAGGAATCGATTCAAAAGGAAATTTCAGATCAGAGCCTCTTGATCCATTTAAATCCGTTCACCGTATAAATGATTATACAGAAGGAAATGCCTGGCAATATACCTGGTTAGTTCCACAAAATGTACAAGACCTGATTGACTTGTTCGGCAGTGAAGAGAAATTTATTTCCAAATTGGATTCACTCTTTATTGTACAGGGAGATATGGGAGACGAAGCGTCTCCGGATATCAGCGGATTGATTGGGCAGTATGCACATGGAAATGAACCGAGCCATCACGTGCTGTATCTTTATCCCTATGTAGGTCAGCCTTGGAAAACAGCAGATAGAGTACGTGAAACAATGACAACACTTTACCATGATGCTCCGGCAGGACTATGCGGAAATGAAGATGTCGGTCAGATGTCGGCTTGGTATGTTCTCTCTGCCCTTGGCTTTTATCAGGTTGCGCCTGCAGGAGGTGTTTATGTCTTTGGTAGTCCTATCGTAAATGAAGCAGTTATAAAGGTCGGTTCCGGCAAGACGTTTACGGTAAAAGCAAATAACAATAGTGCAGACAATAAATACATCCAGAGCGTAACGCTTAACGGACAACCATATAGTAAATCCTATATCGACTTTAAGGATATTACCGCAGGAGGCGAATTAATTTTCGATATGGGAAACACCCCATCTGAAACATTTGGTGTTGCCCCTGAAGATCGTCCGCAGACGGTACAATAAAGTCAGCTTTGAAGCCTTTAAATTTTCATGGAATTTAAGGGTGAAAAAATATAAAGGTTATTTTCGGAAATATAAAGGATGTTTTTGCAAAAATATCCTTTATATTTTTTCATATATTAGTATGCGTATTTTTTCTTTGATTTTCAATCTTTATTTTCGAGGGCTGTTTGGGTGAATTTTACAGCCCCTTTTTTCATGTCGTAGATGCCTCCGATAATGTCTATATCTCCTTTTTCCTTCATCTCTTTTAGTATGCTGCTTTTGTCTAAGATTTCCCGGATGGAGAGTTGTACATTACAAAGGCAAACTTTATCCATGAATAATTCGTTTTTTGATGTTTGTTCTCCTTCGAAGTCTTGTTTGGCCAAGGCTACGGCGGGACGAATTTTGTTTAGCAGCTGAGTTATATTACCCATTTCAAGATTGTCTATCGTAGATTTTATGGCACTGCAGTATTCATGCCCTAAGACAAGGATTAGTTTTGCTCCTGATACTTTACAGGCGATTTCCAGACTTCCCAATATATCATCATTTACGATATTTCCGGCAACACGGGCTACAAATAAATCGCCGATTCCACAGTGGAAAATATCTTCCACAGGAACTCGGGAATCAAGACAGGATAACACAACAGCCATAGGGTATTGCCCTAAAGACGCATTTCGTATCCTCCCGGAGTTGTTACGGACAGTTAAATGGTCTCTGACGAAGTCTTGATTCCCTTTTTTGAGAATGTCTAATACTAAGTGTGGGGTAAGTTTTGCTTGCTCTTCAGCAGTCAGGACATGGCCTGAGAGAATATCCTTTTTAGGGATGTGTTCCATTCTGTTTCCTTTTAAATTACTTACAGAAAACATTTAAAAAGAAAAGATTGTTCGGAGAAAACAACACGAAGATGATAAAACAGTATTTTTGTTAAATGAATGTAGATAGTTTGATTTTTAGATAACTTTCAGTTTATTTGTAGTGTTATATAGTATATAATCGTAAAAAGAGAAAAGGTATGAAAAAGTGTATAGGTTTTCTTTTGGCAATGTTGTTGTTGAGTGTCGCTTCGGCGTCTGCTCAGATAGCATTTGGGGTGAAAGGAGGGCTGAATATATCAAAAGTTCATTTTAATAGTGATCTGATTGATAGTGATAATCTTACCGGATTCCAGATTGGTCCTATGATGGAATTTATTGCTCCTGCAGCTGGTGTAGGGATGGATGTTGCATTGATTTATTCGCAGAAAGGACTTGAACTTAAATCAGAAAATTTAAAAACCGATTATTTAGATATTCCGGTTAACCTGAAATGGAAGTTTGGTCTTCCTGTATTTAAAGGTTATGTGTCAGCGGGGCCTTACGCTTCGTTCCGAATCGGTGGTGATAAGGTGTGGAAAGTAGTTGACCAACAAATCAAAGCTAAAAACTTTGGTGCAGGCCTGAATTTTGGTGCAGGTGTTGAGGTGATTAAGCATTTACAGGTTGGTGTGAATTATGATTTGGGACTGACGAATAATTACAGCGCAGGAATCGGACTTTCTGATGCCGATAAAGCTGCGGGAAAATTAAGAGGCTGGTCTGTTACGGCTGCTATTTTATTCTGACCGTATAAAAGATAAGGAAAAGGCCGGACTCGTATAGTCCGGCCTTTTTTTGTTACTTTTGGCAGTATAAAATGTGAGTGTATGACTTATGCCGATGTAATACTTCCTCTTTCCTTAGAGAATAGCTATACGTACCGTGTTCCGGAAGATTTGGAGAAATCCATAGCTCCGGGTTGTCGTGTAATTGTTCATTTCGGGAAGAAACGTTATTATACAGCTATTGTGATTCATGTGCATCAACGAGAACCGGACTCATCTTATGAAATAAAAACGATTCATAGTCTGTTAGACGTTACTCCGATATTACGCCGCCCGCAATTAAAGTTCTGGCAATGGATTGCTTCTTATTATTTATGCAAATTAGGAGATGTCTATAAAGCGGCTTTACCTGCCGGATTAAAGCTGGAGAGCGAAACTGTTATTATGCTGAACGACGCTTTCGAAGCAAAGCTACCCTTACGGGCCAGTGAAGGAAAGGTGTTGGATGCTTTACGAGTGGGAGAGAAGTTGACCATTTCCGATTTGGAAAAACGAACAGGAGTACGCAATGTGCTGCCTGTCTTGTCTTCTCTGTTATCTCTTGGGGCTATTGAAGTAAATGAAGAATTAAAACGTGGCTTTACACCTAAGATGCAAACCTTTATTCGCTTGGCGGAGGGGTTTAAAACTGAAGAACGATTGCATGAGGCTTTTACTGATCTAAAACGTGCAAAGAAACAGGAAGAACTTCTGATCACTTATTTAGAATTGAGCCATGCCTTGAATCCGGCTTTATTTAAGGAGGTTTCTCAAAAAGAATTAGTAGAAAGTGCCGATGCAAAACTAACTACCTTAAAGGAATTGTTTAAAAAGGGGATTCTCGAAGGTTACGAAAAAGAAATCGGCCGATTGCAAGTGCCTGTTTGTCGTTTGAAACCTCCAAAAGTTTTAACTGAGGCGCAACTTACTGCCTATAATGCAATCCACAGCAACTTTGAAACCCATGATGTCTGTCTTCTTTACGGAGCAACATCGAGCGGGAAAACAGAAATACATATTCATCTGATTGAGGAAGTGATGAAGATGGGAAGACAAGCCCTTTACCTGCTTCCTGAGATAGCGATAACAACTCAAATCACAGAACGATTAGCCGCTCATTTTGGCGACCGTTTGCTGGTTTATCATTCTCGCTTTTCTGACAACGAACGTGTGGAAGTCTGGAATAAACTCTTATACGCGAATGAGCCTTTGTTGATAGTCGGAGTACGTTCGTCGTTGTTTTTGCCGTTTAAAGATTTAGGGCTGATTATCGTTGATGAGGAACATGAAAATTCTTACAAACAACAAGATCCCTCTCCTCGCTATAATGCTCGTAATGCATCTATCGTCTTAGCCAATATGCACGGAGCAAAAACTCTTTTAGCATCAGCTAGCCCGTCGATTGACTCCTATTATAATGCTTTGACTGCAAAATATGGTTTGGTGGAACTTCCGACGCGCTATTCCAATACCCCTTCACCGGAAATTATTCCGGTTGACCTTAAGGAACTCAAACGCAAAAAGAAGATGAAGAAAGAGGCTTTGTTCTCTCCTTTGTTAATTGAAAAAATGGAACAAGCGCTGGCAAAAAAAGAACAAGTTATTTTATTTCAGAATCGGCGTGGGTTTGCTCCCTTAGTAGAATGTAAAGATTGTGGTTATGTTCCCCATTGTTTGAATTGCGATGTAAGTCTTACCTATCACAAACGACAGGGACGATTGGTCTGTCATTATTGTGGTTATTCTATCCATCTCAAAGAAGAATGTCCGGAATGTAAAGGAACGGATATACGGATGATGGGTTTTGGAACAGAAAAAGTGGAGGAAGAAATCGCCTCGTTGTTTCCCGCTGCCAAAACAGACCGTTTGGACTTTGATACGACGCGAACAAAAACGGCCTATGAACGTATATTGGCTGATTTCGATTCGGGAAAGACACAAATACTGATCGGAACGCAGATGATTTCAAAAGGGTTGGATTTCGCAAATGTGAGTGTGGTTGGAATTATCAATGCCGACAGCCTGATGAATTTCCCCGACTTTCGGGCGCATGAACGTGCTTATCAACTGATGGCGCAGGTCAGTGGACGAGCCGGACGACGAGAAACACCGGGAATGGTCGTACTGCAAACTTCCCAACCAGAACACCCACTCATCCGAATGGTCATGCGGTCGGCCTACAAAGAGATGGTAAAACTGCAATTAAGTGAACGAAGCATGTTTAAATACCCACCTTACTATCGCTTGATTACTCTTGTTTTACGTAGCAGAAATGAAACCGCATTACGGGAATGTGCGACACTCTATGCAGACAAACTGCGTTTACTATTTGGCGATCGGGTCTTAGGCCCGGTTATTCCCGTTGTAACCCGCGTTCAGACACTTTACCTGCGAAATATCGTATTAAAGATAGAAATAGCAGCCTCAATAGCCTCAACACGAGAGTTGTTGGAAAAAGTTTATACAGAGATGCAATCGGTCCCTTCTTTCAGACAGATCATTTTTCATTATGATGTTGACCCGGTATAACCTGATTTTTATTAATATTGTAAGTTAATTCACTCACTTATATTATAATACGAAAATTTGTTATGAAAAAGAACTATCTGCTAATCCTGTTTTCAATTTTAGTTTTCCAAATGAATGGACAAACGCCTGCTATGATGTACGGAGATACAACGAGAGTAGGAGTTCCTTATTCAAAAGATCCGCATGTGGTTAAGTTTAAAGGGCGCTATTTAATGTATCATTCGTTACCTCCTCAAAATTGGGATACGCAGAATAGTGGATGGATAATCGGAGTGGCAGAAAGCAATGATTTGGTGAATTGGCAGAAAGTTGGGGAAATTACTCCTCAGCCGGGATTAGATTATGAGAAAAAAGGGATGTGTGCTCCCGGCGCTTTGGTCAGAGACGGAAAAGTACACCTCTTTTATCAAACCTATGGCAACGGGAAAAAAGATGCCATCTGTCATGCTGTTTCAGAAGACGGAGTGAATTTTAAAAGAAACCCGACTAATCCGATCTTTAATCCGACCGGTGACTGGACATGCGGACGGGCTATCGATGCTGAAGTCTGCCAGTTTAAAGACAAATACTTCCTTTATTTTGCTACGAGGGATAAGGATTTTAAAATACAAATGCAAGGAGTGGCTATTGCTCCTGAAACAACTGATTTTAATAAGGAAGATTGGGCGCAGGCAACAAACAAACCTATTTTATCTCCCGAATTACCTTGGGAAGGCGAATGTGTGGAAGGAGCATCTATTGTGGAAAAAAAAGGAAGATTAGTTATGTTTTATGCCGGAGCATATAATAACAAACCGCAACAGATCGGAATAGCAGAAAGTAAAGACGGTATTGTCTGGGCTCGTCTTTCAAACGAACCATTTTTACGTAACGGAAAACCGGGAGAATGGAATTCAAGTGAATCCGGTCATCCGCATATCTTTGCTGATTCTGACGGAAGAACTTACCTGTTTTATCAGGGTAATAATGATAACGGAAAGACATGGTTTCTGACTCAACAAGAAGTTGTCTGGAAAGATGGAAAGCCGGTTTTAAAACGCTGATAATAAATCTGAAGTTCATATTGCTTTATGGACTCTTTTCCCTGAAAAATATAAAATATTATATCTAAACTAAATAACTAATATGAAAAGACGAAATTTCTTTAAAGCTGTAGCAGCGGGAGGCTTGAGTACTGCTTTTGCTCCGGTAATTAAAGCCGTTCCGGCAGAGAACCCGATAAAAACGTCCGACAAGCCTGAAACAAATATTGCAGAGGCAATGGCTGTGCCGCGAACGAAAGATTCTATGCCGGGATTATTTCCTGGAAACGTTGTGCGTGTAAATCATCCGAATTGTGTGATAGATGGTAAACCTTCTGATGAGGCTGCCTATGAAATGCTTAAAAGCTCCATGTTGGCACTGACGGGAAAGAAATCCCTGAAAAAAGCCTGGAGGATGTTTGTAGGGCCGAAAGATATTATTGGACTGAAAGTAAACCCTGTGGCGGGAAAGTTATTGACTACCTCTCATGCTGTAACCGGAGCTATTGTGCGTCAACTTGAGGAGGCAGGTATTCCGCGTAAAAATATGGTGATATGGGATAGGCGAGAGATGCAGTTGCACGAAACAGGCTATACGGAAGAAAACTATCCGGGGATTCGTATTACAGGTACAGAATGTCAGGATGCGGAAGGGGGCTTCTATGCGGAAAATGGTAAACTTTACAGTGATGACCGTGTTGACAAGTCCCAGTTCTTATTTGCAGACGTTGAAGGAGAATACGATGCCTATACGATGCCCTATATGGTGAATGGAGGAGTTAATTCCTACTTTACCCGAATCTGTACAGAAGAAGTGTCTAAGATTATCAATGTTCCTATTTTGAAAAATGCCGGATCGGCGGTGACTCTATGTATGAAGAATCTGGCTTTCGGGGCAATCTCCAATACCGGTCGTTTACATCAAAACCTCTGGCATGAGACTTGCGCTTATGCCTGTGCCTTTCCTCCGCTTCGGGATAAAGTGGTGTTGAATATCGTTGACGGACTGCGTGGTTGTTTTGATGGAGGTCCGGCTGCTAATCCACAATTTATATGTAATTATAATACCATGTTGGTCGGATCTGACCCGGTGGCTGTAGATCGTGTGGGGCATGATATTGTTATTAAAAAGCGAGTTGACGAAGAGATACAGAAGGAAGACAAGCCAACCTCATTACGCTTTATGCAATTAGCCGAAGAACTCAAATTAGGTGTTGCGGATATAAATAAAATAGACTTAAAAGAAATCAACCTGTAAAATGAAGTACTGCTTATATCTGCTTTCTTTCTTTTTAATGCTGCCTTTATGTAGTAAGGCGGAAGATATTACAGTGAAGAGAGAGCGTGTTTTTACAGGAACCGGTTTGTATGGTTTTATGAACGGAGGTGCAGATTTGTTCTTAGAATATGGAGTGCAGAAGTTGACTACCCGTGATCTTGTATATCTTGATGAAGAATATATTTTGGATATTTACGAAATGCCTACGCCTGAAGATGCTTTTGGTATTTATTCTGTTCATACGTTCAAATGTATTGAGGCGGACAGGGGAGAGGGGATAAACTGTCTTTCTGCATATCAGTTGCAATGTGTGATAGGTAATCAATATGTGTCTTTGGTATTTACATCTGGTTCAGACAAGGCTAAAGCAAATGCGGATCAGGTGATGGCTTTTTTTACGGCTGACTTAAATAAGGATGAGGTGTCCTTTCCGGAACAGATAGCAATACCGAAACCCTATTCGGGAGTTGTTAAATTCCTGCGGGGACAGATCTCTCTTTCCGCCGCTTGTCTTTCATTAGCAACCTTATTAAAAGAAATTCCCTATACATGTGTATGGCTCTTACCTTCAGAAGAACAAGATGAGAAATACGCTCTTATTTGTTTCGATAATAAGGAAAAAGTAACTGAAACAGGTAAAAAAATGGAGAAAAAGGATGTGTTAAGTAAAGGTGAAGACTGGCTTTATGTACGGATTCGCGAAGATAAACAAATAGAAGAAGATTACGGGCCGTTTGGTTTTTGAAGAAAAATATTTTCTATTTTTGCTTTTGGTTGACAAAACGAAGTTTAAAAAGAAAATATGATGACAAAAACAAACTCTGCTCCAGGTAAAGCTACCTTGTTAATATATTCGCCAGACCGTTCGGGTTTAGTGGCTGCCGTAACAGATTTCATAAGTGTAAATCGTGGCAATATTCTTTATTTAGAACAACATGTTGATAGACATGAAGGTATATTTTTTATGCGTGTTGAATGGGATTTGACCGATTTCCTTATACCGCAAGAAAAGATCGGGGAATACTTTCAGACACTCTATGCACAGCAATACGAGATGACATTCCGTTTGTACTTTAGCGATTATAGGCCGCGAATGGCTGTCTTTGTTTCTAAAATGTCTCATTGCCTGTTTGATATTCTTGCACGCTATACTGCGGGTGAGTGGAAAGTGGATTTGCCGGTAATTATCAGTAATCACGAAGATTTGCGATGGGTGGCTGATAAATTTGGAATCGAATACTACGTGTTCGATATGAAAAAAGGGCAGAAAGAAGAGGTGGAAGCTGCTCAGATGGCATTGCTAAAAGAGAAGAAAATCGACTTTATCGTACTTGCACGTTATATGCAAATCATTTCCGAAAACTTTATCAAATCATATCCTAACCGTATCATTAATATTCACCATTCATTCCTGCCTGCTTTCGTCGGAGCCAAGCCTTATCATGCTGCTTACGAGAGAGGGGTAAAGATAATTGGTGCTACGAGTCATTATGTGACAACCGAATTGGATGCCGGACCGATTATAGAACAAGACGTAACCCGCATTACGCACAAGAATTCAGTTGAAGATCTTATTCAGAAAGGAAAAGACTTGGAAAAGATCGTTCTTTCCCGTGCAATAGAGAACCATATTAACCGAAGGATTCTGGTTTATAAAAACAAAACAGTCGTGTTTTCTTAAACTTACAGTTTTCCCAATTCGGTTCCCTGACGGATGCGGTCAGCCATACCAATTCCGCCTTTGATGTTGCCTGCTAAATGGAGACCGGGATAGAGGCGTTCGATTGTTTCGATCGTTTTAAACCGTTCTCCGCTATTGAGTTCATACTGTGGAATAGCACGGGGATGACGAAAGATATGAAGCATATCCGGTTTTGTCCCCTTCGGAAATTTAAGCATATCGTGAAGTTCACGTTCAATAAGGGCTTTCAATTCGCCGTCGGTCAATTCTGTTAAGTCTTTGTGGTTTACACCACCGATAAAAAAGGAAAACAAAGCTCCTTTTTCCGGTGCTCTACCCGGGAAACAGGCGGAGGGATAAAGAATGCCTAATACGTTTTTCTTTTCACAAGATGGAACTAATCCGCCAAAACCATTGAACTGTAATTTTCCCGTGTCCTTGATTCCGACCGACACTTGTACGATAGGGGCATACTTCAGGTTACTGATCTTTTGTATATCTTCTTTTAGAATGAAAGGTAGGAGAGCAGGCAGACTGTAAGCCCCAACAGTTGTAATTATCTTGTCGGCCTGTATTCTTTGATTGCCATTTTCGTCTGCATAAACGACCTCCCACCCTGTATTTCCTGGCTTTATCTGTATGTCTGCTGCAGATAAGATAATATGATCCTCTCCGATTCGCTTCGTTAATGCTGCCGATAATTCACCCAAACCTCCTTCGGCAGAAAAAACTTGTTTGGTGGCCAAGCGGTCACGATCCGTTTTGGGTAGCTTCGCTTTGGCTATTGTCCCGCGGATAAACCCTCCGTATTGTTGTTCTAAATTATAGAGCTTAGGAAGTGCATAACGGGTCACTAATTTCATCGGATCTCCGGCATAAACTCCCGAAAGAAATGGATCTACTGCATAGTTAAGGTAAGATTTACCTAATCTTCGACGAGCAAGTTCACCAACCGATTCATCGGGATCCGTACCTTTTGCACGAAACGGTTCTCCAAGAATCCGGAATTTATCCGTAAAAGAGAATAAAGGAGTAAACAAGGCTGAGAACAACCCGGATGGCAGTTCCCTGAAATGATCCCCTTTCCATATATAACGACGCTTAGCCTCTTCACGGGCTGTCTGCAATTTGCAATCAGGAGTTAATGCAGCAAATAACTCGGCCACTTCCGGATAAGAAATAACTCCGGTGTTCGGTCCGCTTTCATACGTAAAACCATCTTTCTGATAAGTATGTATTTGTCCGCCTGTACGATTTGAACGCTCAAGGAGTAAAACATTCTTTCCTCTTTGTTTTAAATAAAAAGCCGCGGTCAACCCGGTTAGCCCGGCACCGACAATCACTACATCAACCTGCCTTACATGCATCTCTTTCTGTCTATATGTTTATGCAAATTTACGGAAAAATCTTTTTTTTGCCTATCTTTGTGTAATAGGAATAAAAATGCAGGAAATGGACAATTATATTGTATCAGCAAGAAAGTACCGCCCATCAACTTTTCGTAGTGTAGTTGGACAGAAATCATTGACTACTACTTTGAAAAATGCTATACAAACAAATAAATTAGCCCATGCTTATTTGTTCTGTGGGCCGCGCGGCGTAGGTAAAACATCCTGCGCGCGTATTTTTGCCAAAACGATCAACTGTCTCCACTTAACGCCTGAAGGAGATGCTTGTAACGAATGCGAATCGTGCAAGGCGTTTAACGAACAGCGTTCCTATAATATACATGAATTAGATGCTGCTTCTAATAATTCTGTGGACGATATTCGTTCGTTGATCGATCAGGTACGTATCCCTCCCGCTATCGGAAAATATAAGGTGTTTATCATTGATGAGGTGCATATGTTAAGCTCTGCTGCTTTCAATGCATTTCTGAAAACATTGGAAGAACCGCCCCATCACGCTTTATTTATTTTAGCGACAACTGAAAAACATAAAGTACTGCCTACAATACTTTCCCGTTGTCAGATTTATGATTTCGCACGTATCTCTATTGCCGATATGGTAGAGCATCTGGAATATGTGGCCTCTTGTGAAGGAATAACAGCTGAACCGGAAGCTCTGAATGTAATTGCGCAAAAGGCAGACGGCGGAATGCGTGATGCTTTGTCTATCTTTGATCAGGTAGCCAGTTTCAGTGGTGGTAATATCACTTATAAATCGGTTATTGATAACCTGAACGTTTTAGATTATGAATACTATTTCCGTTTGACCGATGCCATAGTAGCCGGAAATGTACGGGAAGCAATGCTTATTCTTAACGATATCTTAGGTAAAGGTTTTGACGGACAAAATATTATAACCGGATTGGCTTCTCATTTCCGTGATTTATTGGTCTGCCGCGATGAGGCAACGCTAATTCTGTTTGAAGTCGGTTCTTCTATCCGCGAACGTTACAAAGAAATGGCTAAACGTTGTTCTGAATCACTGTTATATAAAGCAATTGAATTAGCGAATGGTGCAGACCTGAATTATCGTACAAGTAGAAATAAACGATTGCTTCTGGAGTTAACGCTAATTCAGTTATGTCAGTTAACGGTTGCCGCAACTGAAGATAGTAAAAAAAAAGGCCTGATTGAACCGCTGCCTAACCAAGCAGATCAACAATACCGGGCTTCTCAGCCTGTTTCCAAACCTGCAGTATCAAATGCTGCTGCTCAACCGCAGGTAATAACAACTAAAATGCCTGCTGATACGCCCGTTTCCGCTGCTCCCGAGAGGCCGACGGAAACTCCGGTAAAGAAAAATGCAGCTCGTCCGCCAATGGGAATCTCTTTAAAGGAGATAGTGAAAGAGAAACCTCAGGAAGAAGTAAATACGAATACACAAGTTGTAGGAAAAGTACTGAGCACGCCTTTTGAAGAAGAGAGCCTGATCAGGTATTGGGATGAATTTTCAACCCAGATAGATAAGAAAGTCTATCTGAAGAATACGATGATTAATTGTAAACCGGTTTTGCAGGAAAACTTTTATTTTGAGGTGGCAGTTCATAATCCCGGACAACAGGATGAGTTGGCTACAAACAGTGTCGATATCTTAACCTTTTTACGTTCAAAACTGAACAATACGCAAATACAAATGCGCATCCGGATTGTTGAAACAAATGAAAAGCATCTTGCTTATACAGCAACCGAGCGATATGAACATTTGTTAAAAGAAAACCCTGTTCTCGCCCGGTTGAAAGAGGAGTTTAATCTAAGAATAGATTAAACGAAAATATTATAATTCCCTGATCCAGATATTACGGAAACTGATCGCTTCGCTTGGGTCTCCATGATCTTGCAGGATAAGTGGTCCCGCTCCATGTTTTTTAACCTGCGGAAAACCAATATACTCGGTAGTACCAAGAATTGTTGTGTTATTTTGTAGCACGATACCATTCTGGATAACCGTTACGCGAGGAGGAACACGGTATGTACCATCTTCTTTAAATACCGGAGCACTGTAAATAATGTCATATACATTCCATTCACCCGGTTTGCGCATAGCGTTTGCCAAAGGAGGAGTTTGCTTGTACACACTACCTGTCTGACCGTTCACATAAGTTTCATTATTGTAGCAGTCTAATATCTGTATCTCATATAATCCTTGAAGAAATACGCCACTATTACCGCGCGCCTGACTTTTTCCTGTGATTCCTTCCGGAATGCGCCATTCAATATGCAACTGAAAACTATCAAACTTTTGTTTCGTTTGAATATCACCGGTACCCTTCACTACCGTAAATGCACCATCCTGAACTTTCCATTTTGCTTCTCCTCCTTTAGCACTTTCCCAAGCAGAGAGGTCTTTTCCATCAAATAAAACTACAGCGTCTGATGGCGCCGAAAGAAAAGCATTTGAATTTGTATTTCCCGGAGTAACGATTGACGGCTGTGGTGTCCAATACTCTGACATGCCCGGAGTCATCTTTTCTTGTTTTGGGTATTCTTTCTGAGCAGAAAGCGTGCCACAAGCAGCACAAGCCAATACCAAAAGACCTGCCTTTGTTGTTAAGTTTCTTTTCAACATGATATTATTATTAAAATTCGTAATTAACGTATATACAAAAGTACATTTTTTGATGACATCTATTGATTGTGATTAAATAATCTTTTTTCAGATAATGTCTCATATTTAGTTGCCGGACGCCCATAATTACAATACGGATAAATACTTATACCCCCTCTCGGAGTAAATATACCTGTCACCTCAATATACTTAGGATCCATCAACCTGATCAGATCTTTCATGATAATATTTACACAATCTTCGTGAAACGCACCATGATTGCGAAAACTAAACAGATATAGCTTCAGACTTTTGCTCTCCACCATCTTTATATCAGGAATATAATCAATGTGTATTGTTGCAAAATCCGGTTGTCCGGTAATAGGGCATAGACTGGTAAATTCCGGACAGTTAAATCGTACCCAATAATCATTCTCCGGATGCTTGTTTGTAAAAGCCTCCAATACTTCGGGGGCGTAGTCCTGTTTGTAAACCGTATCGTTACCTAATAAATGTAATTCTTCACTTTCTTTCATCTGATGTTCTTTTTTAATTTATAGAATTGCTGTATTATCCGAACAAACTTATAAAAAATATGATGGATATATTTCTTGATGAATGAAAATCCGTCACAGAATCTTAATATGAAATTAACTGCCTTTTTATCTTGTTGGCTTTCCTTTGCGCACGAAAACAAGGACTTAATATTAATTGAAACTATGCAAAAAAAATTACTCTCATCTCGATTAAGACATTTTTTCGAGCAGAAAAAAAAGAGTTATTTCTCTTTAAGCTTATGGATGCTTCTTCTGTTGTTGTCGGTAAATGCCAATAGCCAAGGCGTTAACGGTTCAATAACGGGGACAGTGAATGACGAAAAAGGCGAACCTGTAATCGGAGCGTCTGTAATAGTTCCCAGAACAAGATTTATGACAATTACCGATATCGATGGAAAGTTTACGCTAAGTGATATTCCTGCCGGAAAAGTTTCTGTACAGATAAGTTATATCTCATTTGAAACAATGGTGATGAATGATGTTCAGGTGTTTGATGGTAAAACTTCCACTCTGGATATTGTGCTGAAAGAAGGAACGCAACTTTTGGACGAGGTGGTTGTTGTGGGTTATGGCACAATGCGTCGTAAGGATGTAACGAGTTCGATTACAACGATACAGTCTGATGACCTGAATCAAGGAGTTTATACTGATCCGGCTCAGTTATTGCAAGGTAAGGTGGCGGGTTTGACTATTACGCAGTCAAGCGACCCGAACAGTTCTCCGGCAATTATGCTTCGTGGTGCTTCTACACTTCGTGAAGGATCAGCTATGCAACCCTATTATATTATAGATGGTGTGCCGGGAGTTGACCTTTCCTTAGTTGCTCCGGATGATATTGCGACTATTGATGTGCTGAGAGATGCAACGGCAACAGCAATCTACGGATCGAAAGCGGCTAATGGAGTTATTATTATTACCACCAAACGAGGTAAGAAAGGACAGGCAAATGTGAGCTATAATGGTTATGTTGCTTTCGATAAGATTTCTAAAAATCTTGATCTGATGAGTGCAGAGGAGTTGCGTAATTATGCAGCAGCAAACAATTTTACTTTACCTAACGATGAAGGGGCTGATACTGATTGGCAAAAGGAAATACAACGCACGGGAGTTTCCTATAACCACCACGTGGCTGTGAGCGGAGGTAACGATAAATCCAATTATAATATCGGTTTGAACTATATGGACCAACAGGGAGCCATACTGGGAACTGATAAAGAGCGCCTGAGCGGAAGAGCTTTGGCGCAGTCTAAAATACTGAAAGATCGCTTGACATTGTCACTCGGGGTTAATGCGAGTCAATCTACACACGAAGGTGTTGTTATGAATGATGGTGGAGGTAGTGTAACAGATGCGATGAACTACTATTCGCCGACTCAACCGGTAAAGAACGCGGATGGTTCATGGTATGAGTCTTTTGGCGTAACACAGTATTTTAATCCCTTATCAATGATTAACGAAGACATTCAAAAGACGGTCTATAAAAAAATGATGATCACCGGTAAGGCTGACCTTAATCTGTTCAAGGGGTTGACCTGGAGTGCAAACTATTCATATATGAACGATCAGAGTACATATAGCGAATACCATACTACAAAATCCCAGTATGTTAGAAATAACGGACAGGCTACACGTAATACCTACTTTGGCAACAAGAGTGTGTTTGAAACGTATGCTAATTACGAAACCGTTCTGGCAGATGCACACCGTATCGGAGCAATGGCCGGATATTCATGGGAAGAAACGAATAGTAACGACGGCTTTGGGGTGACTGTGAAAGATTTTTATAACGACTATGTAAAATATTATAACCTCACATACGCGAATGTAATTGATGGCATTGACGGGGTAGAGAGTGGGGCAGAATCTACTTTGCGAATGATTTCTTTTTACGGACGTTTGAATTATGCTTATAATGGTAAATATAGTTTGCAGGCTACGTTACGTCGTGATGGATCTTCTGCTTTCGGAAAGAATAATCGTTGGGCAACGTTCCCTTCTGTTTCAGTAGCATGGCGGTTAGGCGAAGAAGACTTTATTAAGAATACAGGGGTGTTTGATGATTTGAAATTACGTGTAGGGTATGGCGTGAGTGGTAACTCGTTAGGATTTGATGCCTATACCGCCATCAAAACTTATGGTGAGTCCGGTTGGTTCAGCTATACGGATGCTGATGGAAATACATCTAACAAACATACATTGGCTGCAACCAATAACTCCAATCCGGATTTGAAATGGGAGAAGACGGGGATGTTCAATGTCGGTCTGGATTTTGCATTTCTGAATAGCCGCCTGAACGGTACGATCGAGTATTACGACAAGCGTACAAGCGACTTGATTTATTACTATCCCGTGTCAACGAATCGCTATCCCTTTGGTACGATGACTGCAAATGTGGGCGATATCAGTAATAAAGGTATTGAGTTTACACTAAATGCAATACCGGTACGTACAAAGGAATTTGAATGGAGCTCAACGATCAACCTGGCGCACAACAAGAATGTGGTAGAAAAACTATCTAACGAGACTTTCTCTGTCGATTATCAGAACATTGCTTATCCTTCTATTGCCGGAAATAGTGGCGTTTACGTGCAACGCCTGATGGAGGGATCGCCTATCGGACAATTCTATACATATGAGTGGGCTGGATATAATGAAGAAGGCGTTTCCCAATTTTACGAACGCGATCCGGAAACAGGCGAACGTACGGGTGAAATGACAACCTCCCCTAAAGATTCTGACCGGACAAAGACAGGAAGTGCACAACCTAAACTGACTTATGGGTGGAATAATACATTGAACTACAAGAACCTGTCATTAAGTATGTTTTTCCAGGGTGTATTAGGAAATAAAATATTTAATGCCTTGCGGGCACAATACAACTCCATCTCATTGATATCGTCAGGAAAGAATGTGCTGAAAGAAGTGGCGACAGATCAGAAATTTACGGATGTGAATGCACAGACTCCTTCAGATCGCTATATAGAAAATGGAAGCTATCTGCGTCTGGCTACTCTGTCATTAGCATACAACTTCGGGAATCTGGATGGTTGGATCAATAACCTGACACTTTACGCCACTTGCAACAATGTATTCACGCTGACTGAATATAAAGGTTCTGACCCCGAAGTGCAATTGGGTGGACTCACTCCCGGCATCGAATGGAGAGAAAACTACTATCCGCGTACGCGTACATTCATGGTAGGAATGAAAGTTAACTTCTAAAATTAAACAAAAAACAAGATGAAGAATAATATCAAACTATTTATAGCAGCAGGCGTTTTTAGTCTGACTACCGGTTGCACGGATCTTGATGTTGATGTTAAGTCGAAGTACATAGAATATCCATCAACCTCAGAAGTGGCAATTGAAGCAAAAATGGCAGATGTCTATTATGCATTCCGTGAGGCTCTCGGGGGGATTTATAATCGTACACAAACTTTGTCGTCTGATGAAGCTACAGGGATTAGTTTTGACGGAGACTACTACGATGGTGGTGTAAACAGCCATCCTTCACTGCATAACTTTATGGCGAATGATAACGGGCTGGCTTATTGGAGTGATCTGTCAAGTGGTATTACGAAATGTAATCAGATTATTGTTGACCTGGGTGGTGATGAGGCTGATCCTGCGAATATCGCTCCCGCAAGAGTTATGAGAGCTTTCTATCATTTTATTCTGATGGATAGTTTTGGTGACGTACCCGTGCTGGATGGAATTCCCGACGAAGATGAAGCTATAGAACGTAAACCCCGTAAAGAAGTCGCTGAATTTATAGAAAATGAACTGATTGAATCTTTGCCGTACCTCTCTGATAAAAACAATGCAGCAACCTATGGTAAACCGAATCAATGGATGGCAAAGGCTTTATTGGTAAAACTTTACATCAATTGGACTGTATATACAAGTAGCGACGTTACGGCATATAGCCCAAGTACGGCTAACGGAAAACTTAACGACTGTGTGAAGTATTGTGATGAAATTATTAAGAGTGGCCTCTTTGATCTGAGTGACAGTTTCCGTAAGAAATTCTTCCCGGATAATGGCGTGCATATCAAGGATTTTATTTATGCTATGCCCTTTGATAGCCGTTCAGCAAAGGGGATGTACTATGGTCGCTTTCGTACTTTTCGTCGTATTGATGACGGTAATGGCGGATACTATGGAGGGAAAATGGGTAATTCGTGTGCAGGAAACTATGCCATGAACCCCGAATTTGCCGACTTATTCAGCCTGGAAGGAGACGAACGAAACAATGCGGTGCTCGGTGGCGAAGTATATATATATGATGCTTCAACCTACGAACCCACAGCAGTTCCTTTTATTTACAAGGAAACATCTCCGTTAGTATTTTCCAAGACAATTACGCTAAAGGCTGAGAACGAGCAGCTCAATACAGGTGCCGACTTCAATGGATGGCGTCAGGGCTATCGTTCGATAAAGTTTTATCCGGATCCAACGGAATACAGAGAGTATAGCCGTAACCAAAGTAACGATGTGCCTGTCTTCCGTTTTGCAGATATTCTTCTGACTAAGGCAGAAGCCATTCTGCGTGGAGCATCAGCAACCAACGGCGACACTCCCGAGTCTTTGTTTAATCAGATACGTGCGTACGTAAAGGCTCCTGCATTTGATGGTACGCTTACATTTCAGGAACTTTTAGACGAACGCGGACGTGAATTCTTTGATGAAAACTGGCGTCGCAACGATATGATACGTTTCGGAACGTATGAAAACGAATATGGATTTCATAAACAAGGATTTCCTACTGCACGCTTCGACAAAGAATGTCGCATACTACCCGTCCCCCAAAGCGTATTGGATGAGAACAAAAACTGGAAACAAAACCCCGGTTATTAAGCCCCAAAAAACGGCTTTTTTAGTTGTTGAAATTCAAATGAAATTGAGGACGAAAAATATAAAGGATATTTTTGCAAAAATATCCTTTATATGGATCAGTCCGAAACCCCGGTTGTTATTACACTTGGATTATGTCGTTTTTAATGGGATTACCTCGATAGGTTAAAACAAATCGTGGACAGCAAATATAAAAAAGTGAAATAAAAAACAATATAATAGCAAAATTTGTCATTTTCAGACAAATTGTCGTCGGCCTCAACAGCGTTGTTTTAACGCGCTTTATTAAATAAAACGACAATATATATACCCGAAAAACAAACACCGAAAAACCACCCTTAAAACGAACGATACGGCATGCCCGTTTTTTTGAATTATCAAAATTGAACAAAAAAAGGCAATGGATAAAATCTCCCTATTCTTTTTGGAAAAAGATTCTATTCTTTTTTTGAATATAAAGGATATTTTTCAGAAAATAACCTTTATATTTTCGGTAAAAAACGGGCTATTTTAGTCTAAATACAATATTTATTGGTCTAAAACGATGCTATAAATCAAAAAACAAGGATGGACATTTTTTTACGCGTAAGTAAAAGGACGAAAAAAGTATCTATTTGTCAAAATAAAACAAAAAAATCAAAACTATTCGATTGATTTTAATGTATTGTAAATCAACAATATGAATGGGGTTGATTTTGTTGGAAGCCTCTGCTTAGCGTAGTCTCTAAAATGCCAGTTTGCAGTATAGACGTATCACGATGGATGATTACCATAACAACCCGATATTTTGCCTGATCCTTTAATATTTCCGAAAATATCCTTTATATTTTTTTTCTTATTACTATCCTTTAATTTTGACCTTACTTGTTAAGCAAATTAGTCCCTTCCTCACCAAATATAATTCGTAAAACTTCTTCTTCTTTTTTCCCGTTTAACTTAATTTGCAGAACTGTATCGGTAGAAACGTTCTCTTCTTTTTGAAGATGATATTTATCAGGATAAGTGATTATATCTATGACACTTACTTGTAAGACGTTTGCAATATGCAATAATGTGCGGTATTTTAATTCTCTTTCCCCAGACATTATTAGGCTAAAACCTGCCTGTTTCATACCTATTTTTGAAGCGATGTATTCCTGAGAAAACCCCTTGTTACGCCTTATAATATCAATGTTTGTTAGTATTTTATTCATTAAAGCAAGAGCCAGTATGATTAGACTTTGCAATATATCAGTTGTATTTCATATCTGTTTTTTTATTTTGTAATAAAAAATTACATTAACATTTGTTTGTATAACAAAATGTAATATATTTGCGAATAAATGTATAAGAGACACCTTTCCTTCTGTTGAGAAGAGTGCGACTTTGTTAGCTTAAATTTATTAATACTTATTGATATGGAAATGAAATTAACCACCCCAAAATTGCAGTTATCTGCAATGATGTTTGTGCAGTTTTTCATATGGGGAGCATGGTATGTTACTATGGGAACATATTTAGGCCAAACCTTGAATTTTACAGGTGTTCAGATCGGTCTTGCTTATGGTACAGCAGCTATTGCGTCAATGATCTCACCGTTTATAGTAGGGATGATAGCTGACCGTTTTTTTTCAGCAAACCATGTTATGGCATTCTTAAATCTGGTAGGTGCCGGTCTGCTGTTCTGGCTTACCCAAATCAAAGAATTTTCACTCTTTTTCCCCGTCTTGTTTATCTACACTATTTGCTACATGCCGACAACGGCGCTTTGTAACTCCATTTCTTTTGAAAACCTGAAAGATCCCGGAAAAGAATTTTCCCGAATCCGATTATTAGGCTCCATTGGCTGGATTGCTGCAGGCGTATTAGTTAGCGTACTAAATGTAGAACATCTATCTACCCCCTTCTTCGTTGCAGGGATTTCTTCAATAGGCGGTTTTGCGTTAGCGCTCATTCTGCCTTATAAGAAGCCGGAACGAAGCAAGGAGAAAGTTTCCTTTTTTAAAATGCTTGGTTTTGACGCTTTCAAATTAACGAAAGAACGTTCATTTTCCATGTTGCTTATTTTTTCTGCATTAACCTGTATCCCACTGGCATTCTACGATTCATTTACAAACTTGTACTTAAATGATATTGGAATAAAGAATGCAGCCGCAGCAATGAGTCTGGGACAAATCGCAGAGATTTTTTTCTTATTTACTTTTCCTTTCTTTTTCTCAAAACTAAGGTATAAAGGCAGTATCGGCATCGCAATTTTTGTTTGGATGGCTTTATATGGCTTTTTCGCACTAGGCGCATCTACCGGAATGACAGCGTTTATTTATGCAGCGCTTCCATTCCATGGCTTTTGTTTTACGTTCTTTTTTGTTTCCGGACAATTGTTTGTTGATGAAAAATCTCCATCCAATCTGCGTAATTCAGCACAAGGGCTTATAGCCTTTGCAACCTATGGGGTAGGAAAATATCTGGGAACTTTGGTTGCCGGAAATGTAGTTGACCGATATACCTCCAATGGTTCATACGAATGGGTATCTATCTGGATTGCTCCTTTGATTATGATCACTATTATATTCATTGGATTTATGATGTTTTTTAAAGAGAATAAAACAACTTAGTATTAATTAAAAACATAATTGCTTATGACATAATTAGAAAACCACAATTATTAATCAAACATGGATACCTCAGAACTATCCAAAATTCAATAAGAGTTTAAAATCAAAATTTAATGAAAATCTATGTTAACGAAACAAACAAAAAAGAATGGTAAAAGAACTGTTTCGTTCTTGTTTACCTTATTATTACTATTATGTTGCGTACCCGGATTTGCCCAAAGTATTTCAATAAAAGGTACTGTTGTTGACGCTACAGGAGAACCGCTTATTGGCGTTAACGTTTCGGTAAAGGGAACTACGATAGGTACGATCTCTGATTTAGATGGAAACTATACGCTTCAAGCGCCGAGTAGCACTTCCGTTATTGTATTCTCTTTTATTGGTTATAAAACGGAAGAAGTAACAGTCGGCTCTAATACTGTTATTGATATGACGTTGAAAGACGATACTCAATTGATTGATGAGGTCGTAGTCGTTGGTTATGGCGTGCAGAAGAAAGTGACTGTTACCGGAGCTGTAGCCAGTGTAGGAGGAGAGGAGCTCAAAGCTTCCCCAACCACAAACTTGTCAAATGCGATGGTTGGTCGTATGCCTGGTGTGATTGGTTGGCAACGCTCCGATGAGCCTGGCGGAGGCGGAACAACAATCCGTATTCGTGGTACAAATTCTTTGGGAAATAATGATCCGTTAGTTGTTATTGATGGTGTTCCGGGACGTACCGGCGGATTGAACCGTATAAACCCGAACGAAATCGAGTCTATGTCTGTCCTGAAAGATGCTGCAGCTGCAATTTATGGTTCACGTGCTGCAAATGGTGTTATTCTTATTACTACAAAGCGAGGAAAGGAAGGAAAACCTACGGTTACCTACACCGGTAGTATGGGGTTTTCACAGCCAACACGTATTCCGGAATTAGCGAACGCTTTTGAATATGCTACTATGGTGAATGAAATTGATAAATACTCCGGACGTACTCCTCGTTATTCCGAAGAAGATCTGCGTTTATATCAGGATGGTTCAGATCCTTGGGGACATCCGAATACAAACTGGTATGAAGAAACCGTTAAAGATTACTCTCCATTGTATCGTCATGATTTGAGTATTTCAGGAGGAAGTGATCGATTTAAATTTTTTATGGCTTTGGCTGCCAATGGGGAAGATGGTATCTATAAGAAATCAGCAAACCGTTACGACCAGTACAGCGTACGTGTTAATCTGGATATGAAAGTGAATGACTACTTGGATATAGCTTATGGTAGTGTGAACCGTTTACAGGTAACAAACTATCCGGCACGTGGAGCTGGGGATATTTTTAGTTCTATGGTGCGAAGTAAACCTATTTTACCCGCTTACTGGCCTAGTGGTGAGCCTGGTCCGGATATTGAATATGGCGACAACCCCGTAGTTCGTGCTACTCCTGCAACAGGTGAAGATATTTATAAAGAATATTTTATTCAGAACACCTTGAGGGCTACGTTGAAAGTTCCCGGAGTAGAAGGCTTGACACTTACCGGAACAGGTTCATACGACCAGCATTTTAAGAATCGCCGTCGTTTTGAAACGCCATTTACGCTTTATACATGGGATGGTAATCCGGAACATACGCTAACTCCGGCTTTAAAGGGTGTTTCTCAGCCTCAGCTGGAAGAAAGACGTGAAGAACAAAATGACTGGATGGCTAATTTGGTGGCTACTTATGACCGTTCGTTTGGAGATCATAATTTCGGGGTTACTCTCGGTATCGAAGCGCAGGAGAACAACTGGCGGATGGTAAGGGCAACGCGTAAATACTTTATCTCCGATGCTTTGGATGAAATCAATAATGGCTCTGTGACTGATATGGAAACAGAAGGTTACTCATGGAAGGAAAGCCGTATTAACTATTTCGGTCGTGCCAGCTATAACTATTTGGAAAAATATCTATTTGAATTTGTGTTCCGTTATGACGGATCTTATCGCTTCCCGAAAGAAAAGCGTTATGGTTTCTTTCCTGGTGTTTCTGCGGCATGGCGTGCCTCAGAAGAAGCATTTTGGCAGGAAAACCTCAGTTTTATCAATTACTTCAAACTGCGTGGATCTATATCACAAACAGGTAGTGACTATTTGGTTGATAGTGATGGGAATGTGGACAGAACGATTCAGTATCTAAATACTTACGGTTTTGGCACTGAATATATGTTTGGGACGACGTTCCAGAAAACATTGTATCCGACTCGTACGCCGAATCCCAATATTACATGGGAAGTGGGAACGACTTATGATATCGGCTTTGAATTCAAATTTCTCGATAACCGTTTAAGTCTCGAGTCTGACCTATTCTATCAGAAACGTACGAATATGTTGATCTATAGAAATGCGTCATTACCGGAAATATCCGGGATTTCGCTACCAAGAGAAAATATTGGTAAAATGGATAATAGAGGAATTGAGGCATTGGTTAACTGGAGCGACAGAGCCGGTAAAGTGGAGTATGATTTGTCTTTCAATATGACTTATGCAAAGAATAAACTGTTATTCTGGGATGAAACTCCGGGTATTCCGGATTATCAGAAACGTACAGGCAAACGAGTAAATACAGAACTTTGGTACATTGCTGACGGGGTGTTTAATACGCAGGAAGAATTGGACAGTTATCCTCATTGGGCAAACGCCCGTACGGGAGATATAAAATATGTCGATGTCAATGATGACGGTGTTATAGATTCGGATGACCGTGTCCGTTCAAATAAAAACTCAGAACCACCTTTTGTGTTTGGTATTACTACGGCGCTTCGTTGGAATAATTTTGATTTCAAAGCTTTATTTCAAGGAGCTACGGGGGCTATTACCTATATTTGGCGTGAGAGAGCCGGAGAAGCTGGAAACTACTATAAATTTATGTACGATAATCGTTGGACGGAAGAAAACCCAATGGTAGAACATCCACGTGCATATAACCGTGAAAATGAATACTGGGCAAAGAATGGTACAGATCAAAAGAATACGTATTATCAGTTTAAAACGGATTATCTGCGTTTGAAAAATATTGAATTAGGATATACTTTTAATTTCCCAGCTATCCGTAATGCCGGAATTCAGGACTTGAGGTTATCTGTAACAGGAACGAACATCTTTACTATTGATGATGTGAAAGTGCAAGACCCGGAAGCGAACGATACCGGCCGTGAATATCCGCAGCGTCGTATCTGGAATCTCGGTGTTTCAGTAACATTCTAAATTTAAGTGATTATGAAAAATAGAAAACAAATAATAGCAGCAATCGTATTGAGTTCAGCTGTAGCGTTCAATTCTTGTTCGGATTTTATGGATGTTGTACCATCTACATCCTATACGGAGGAAATGGTGTTCACAGATGCTGCTTTGACACAGGCTTTTGTAAATGACTTGTATAATAATATACATCCCGGAGCTAAAGAACACTCATTGGATGGCTTGACTGATGACGCATATTTTACACATAATTATGGTCAGAAAGATATCGTTGAAGCAACCTCTATTTCAGAGGGAAATCTTCGTTGGTACGATGATGATAATAATCCGTTTAAATGGAAGAAACGATATAATGGAATCCGTTTCGCAAATATAATTCTCAATAATATTGACAAAGTTCCTCCTAAAATAGGATATGATCTGGATCGAATGAAAGGCGAAGCATTTTATATGCGTGCTCATATGTATCATGAATTGGTTCGTGGTTTCGGAGGTGTACCTATTGTGACTGAAAATTTCTCTTTAGATCAGGTTGAAGAAATGAAAAAACCGCGTAATACGATGCGTGAATGTCTTGATTTCATAGTAAAAGACTTGGAAGAAGCGGAAAAATATCTGCCGGAAACAGTTGGCTCTTCAGAATGGGGACGTGTAACGAAATATGTAGCTATCGGATTAAAAGCACGTATTTTATTGCATGTGGCTAGCCCATTATATGCAGATCGTACAGTTAACACTTTAAACGTGAATCAATTTGACGGAGATCGTGCGGCAACTTATCGTGCAGCTAAAGACGCGGCAATAAAGGTTATTAACGAAGGTCCTTTCAGCTTGATTGATTGTAGGGGTGGAATTAATACTGAAAGAGCGGAAAAGTTTAAAGCGATTATGACCGATGTTCAGAACAGTGAACAAATGTTTGTGCGTAACTATCATACCTCTATTGGTAACGCCAATAACATGGGGTTATGGCATGGTCCTAATGGTTATCACAACTGGGCTGGTACTACTCCGACTCAAGATTTGGTTATGGCCTTTGAATTTGAAGATGGAACAATGCCTGAAGGTATGACGAAACCCGGAGAATTCCAAAAAGGTAATCCTTATAATGGTCGTGAGCCGCGCTTTTATGCAACAGTTGCGACAGATGGTAATACCTGGGGGCGTCCTCGCCCTTCTGATGCTGCAACATTAGATCCGACTCCACTTGGTCGTTTACAAGCTGGCAAATATGAGGTCACTAATGGTGATACTGAAATAGAATATCGTGATGGTGTAACAAGAACTTCAATGTGGGGAGTTGATACCCGACAGGGGCCTATTGAGGATTGGAATGGCTCGTGGACGGGTTATTATGAAAAGAAACTAATCGATACCTCCATAGATGCGCAATACTTCAGACAGACAGTACCTCATGTTTACATGCGTTTAGCTGAAATGTATTTGATTGCGGCAGAAGCATGTGTTGAATTAAACGAATTGGATGAAGCTGCTAAATGGATGGATGTTTTGCGTGATCGTATTGATTTGACAGATACTAAAACTGCATTGGCTGCTCGCGGAAAACAATTTAATCAGGCAGACTTGCGTGATTTTATTCGTCAACAACGTCGTGTGGAGTTTGCGTATGAACAGCATCGTTATTTTGATGTTCGCCGTTGGATGATAGCTGATGAATGTGGAAATAAGCCTTTGACAGGCATTGTTGTTGAAGGTATATTAAAGCCGGGGAAAACGTCTTACAAACCTTATATTCATGATGAAGAAAAATATGATTATTACTATTATGTAAATGATCTTTCCAGTCTTGAAAAGAGAAAGTGGATGGATAAAATGTATTTTGCCCCTATAAGTCAGGATGAAATCAGGCGTAATCCGAATTTAGTTCAAAATCCGGGCATGAGTATAGATAAATAATATAGGTAGCCTCATTATATAAACATAACGAATAGTTAAAAAAATCCTCTCATTGAGTTAGAGTCTGTTTGATTTTTTATAATAGACAGGTAAAATACCGATGAGAGGATTTTATTAATTAGATATTGAATGAATGTTTTAAGTTTCTTTTTGATTAAAACTTAATAAAGGATAAATATGAAAACTCATGCTACATAAAATGGGTAGTTTTACGTAAAACAGGTGTTTTCCGCTTGCCGAGAATATGAATAGTTCTTGGAATTTTTTATATTTGTGCAATCCTCTGTTTATTTTACTTTATAAGCAGCTTTGTTACATTTAAACTTATTGATATATCATGAAAAACAGAAAATTAAGAATGGGTATGGTCGGAGGTGGTTCCGATGCGTTTATCGGTGCTATACACCGTTGTGGCGCTTTTATGGACAACCAGATTGAACTGGTGTGCGGATGCTTTAGTGTGAATCCTGAAATTTCACGTAGTTCCGGCCTATCATATTATCTTCCGGAGGATCGTATTTATAGTACTTATCAGGAAATGTTTGAACATGAGTTGACCCTTCCTGAAGGTGAAAGAATGGATTTTGTAACGATCGTTACACCTAATAAATGGCATTTTGAGCCGGCTATGATGGCTCTTGAAAGAGGTTTTCATGTGGTAATTGATAAGCCGATTACATTCTCGCTTGAGGAAGCAAAGGAATTACAGAAAAAAGTAGAAGAGACCGGTCTGGTGCTTGCTTTGACGCATGTATATACGGGGTATCCAGCTGTAAAGGATATGAAAGCGCGTATTGCTGCAGGTGAATTGGGTAAAATACGTCGCGTGTACGTAGAATATTGTCAGGGTTGGCTTTCTGAAAGAATAGAACTGTTAAGTGGTAATAATGCCGGGTGGCGTACTGATCCTAAACGCTCTGGTAAAGCCGGTTGTATTGGAGATATCGGAACGCATGCATGGCATCTAAGCGAATATGTGTTAGGACAAAAAGTAACCGAACTTTGCGGTGACTTGACTTCGTTTGTCCCTAATCGTCCGATTGACGATGATGGAACAGCGTTCCTTAAATATGATGGAGGAGCTAAGGGAGTACTTGTTTCTTCGCAAATTTGCGCGGGTGAAGAAAATAATATTCGTATTCGTGTATATGGAGAAAAAGGAGGCTTGGAATGGAGACAGGAGGAACCGAATTCTGTTTATGCGAAATGGATTGACAAACCAAAAGAGATTTATCGCGTAGGTAACGGAGGATATATGGCTCCGATCGCCAAATACAATGCCCGGACTCCGGGTGGACATCCGGAAGGATTTATTGAGTCGTTTGCAAATATTTACCGTAATTTTTCGGCAACGGTAAGAGCTATTGCCGAAGGACGTAAGGCAACCGAAGAAGAATTGGACTTCCCGACTGTTTATGATGGTGTTAGAGGAATGCAATTCATTGAAACAATGGTTGAAGCAGGGCATAATGACTCTCAGAAATGGCAGAAATGGATTGATTAAATGAACTAATTTTCAAAAACAGTATATATGAAACGTAACCTGATTGCATGTGCCTTATTTTTTGCTGCAACTTCTTTGTTTGCGCAAAAGAACGAGTGGCAGGATCCGAAAGTGAACGAAATAAATCGTGCTCCAATGCACACGAATTATTTCGCCTATGAAACGGAAACAGCTGCGCTGAATGGAGTAAAAGAAGAATCGTCTAATTTTATGACGTTAAACGGCACATGGAAGTTTAACTGGGTTCGGAACGCAGATAGCCGGCCTACAGATTTTTACCGTGTTGATTTGAATGATAAAGGATGGGACTGCATGCAGGTTCCCGGTCTTTGGGAACTAAACGGATATGGTGATCCAATTTATGTCAATGTTGGCTATCCCTGGCGAAATCAATTTAAGAACAACCCGCCGGAGTTTCCTGTTGAGAATAATCATGTGGGCTCATATCGTAAAGAAATAATTTTGCCAACTAATTGGAAAGGCAAAACAGTGATCGCTCATTTTGGTTCGGTTACATCCAATATGTATTTATGGGTTAACGGACAATTTGTCGGCTACAGTGAAGATAGTAAATTGGAGGCCGAATTTGATATTACCAAATATCTTAAAGCCGGAAAGAATCTCATTGCTTTCCAATCTTTCCGCTGGTGCGATGGTACATACCTGGAAGATCAGGACTTTTTCCGCTATTCGGGAGTAGGGCGTGATTGCTATCTCTATACCCGTAATGCTCAGCGTTTGCAGGATATTCGGATTACCCCTGATCTTGATTCGCAATATAAAGACGGTACATTAAATATTGCATTAGATATTGTAGGCAATGTGACGACTGAACTGAATCTGCTCGACAGGAAGGGAGAGGTTGTTGCCTCTGCTTCTTTAAAAGGAAGCGGAAAGAAAAATGCTCAGATGAGTGTTTCCAATCCTTTGAAGTGGACAGCGGAAACTCCTAATCTGTACACGCTTGTTGCAAATGTGAAAAATGGAGATAAACTTATAGAATCAATTCCGGTAAAAGTCGGATTCAGAAAGATCGAATTGAAGGGCGGGCAGATTCTTGTAAACGGACAGGCCGTTTTATTTAAAGGAGTAAATCGCCATGAAATGGATCCGGAAACAGGCTATGTGCTAACTCGTGAACGTATGATTCAGGACATTCGCGTTATGAAAGAATTTAATGTCAATGCGGTTCGTACCTGCCACTATCCGGATAACAATCTTTGGTATGATCTATGCGACGAGTACGGACTTTATGTTGTAGCTGAGGCTAATGTCGAATCTCATGGAATGGGATATGGTGAAGAAACATTGGCAAAGAATCCGAATTATGCCAAAGCACATATGGAAAGAAACCAACGCAATGTGCAGCGTGGATTTAATCATCCTTCAATCATATTCTGGTCTCTTGGTAACGAAGCCGGATTTGGTCCTAATTTTGAAGCTTGTTATACGTGGATAAAGGCGGAAGATCCTTCCAGAGCTGTACAATATGAACAAGCACATGGTAATGAGTTTACAGATGTGTATTGTCCGATGTATTTAGGTTATGAAAGAAGTGAAAAATACTGTCAGAACAATCCAACAAAGCCTTTGATTCAATGCGAATATGCGCATGCAATGGGTAATTCTCAAGGAGGGTTTAAGGAATATTGGGACTTAACTCGTAAATATCCGCATTATCAAGGTGGTTTTATCTGGGACTTTGTAGATCAGTCTTTACGTATGAAAAGAAACGGAGTTGATTTCTATGCGTATGGCGGAGACTTCAATCGCTATGATGCTTCGGATAATAATTTCTTAGATAACGGGCTGATCAGTCCGGACAGAGTTCCTAATCCGCATATGTATGAAGTAGGTCATGTTTATCAATCTATCTGGACTACTCCCGGTGATTTGTCTAAGGGAACAATAAACATCTATAACGAAAACTTCTTTACGGATCTTTCCGGTTATTATGCCGAATGGAATTTGCTTGCTGACGGAATCGTGGTGCAAAGCGGTATTGTTCAGAATCTGAATGTGGCACCTCAAGCTACAGCATCTGTTAAATTGGATTATTCGCTTGACGGTATCTGTCCTGAAAACGAAATCCTTTTGAATGTAGCCTATAAAACAAAGAAAGGATGCAGTATCTTAGAAGCAGGACATGTAGTAGCTAAAGGACAGCTTGTGGTACGTGAATATAAACCTTGTGATATGAAGTTTGCTAACAAAACGGCCAGTAACACGGCTGTTGTTCTGCCTGAAGTGTTGGGTAATGATGTGAATTATCTGATCGTCAAAGGCGAGAACTTCCAGATTGACTTCAATAAAGCAGATGGCTATATCAGTCGCTACGATGTGGACGGTTTGCAAATGTTGAATGATGGTGGCACTTTAACACCGAACTTCTGGAGAGCACCGACAGATAATGATATGGGGGCAAACTTACAGTTGAAATACAGAGCCTGGTTAAATCCGGATTTGAAACTAAAAGAGTTGACGAATAAAACGGAAGGCGGTCTGACCATAATTAATGCATCCTATGATATGGAAGCAGTGTCTGCAAAACTTAATCTGAAATATGAGATTAATAATCTGGGAGAAATTAAAGTAACTCAATCTATGACTACGACGAAGGGAGCTGATGTCTCGGATTTGTTCCGTTTTGGTTTGCAAATGCAAATGCCGAAGGATATGAGTCAGATTAAGTATTACGGTCGTGGCCCAATCGAAAATTACTCCGACAGAAAATTGTGCACAGACATAGGTCTGTATAAACAAACTGTAAGCGAACAATTTTATTCGTATATCCGCCCGCAAGAGACAGGAACTAAGTCTGATGTAAGATGGTGGGCACAAACGAATAAGAGTGGTAATGGTCTTTTGTTCGTTTCAGAAGCTCCTTTTTCTGCTTCAGCACTCAATTATTCGATCGAATCATTAGACGATGGCGTGAAAAAGGATCAGAGACATTCCGCTTTAGTAGAACAAGCTGATTATACGAATGTATGCATTGATAAAATTCAGATGGGATTAGGATGTGTTAATTCATGGGGGGCATTACCTCTGGAGCAATACAGAATCCCGTATAAGGATTATGAATTTACATTGATCATACGGCCGGTAAAAGCTGTATTGTAATAAGAAATATGAATTATAGATAAATATAGGAAGAAGAGATTGGTGATGTTATGTTGCCTCTCTCTTCTTTATTTATTATTGAAAATTGTTTAATAGAGGCGGTTCTACTTTTCTAACAATAAAAAAAACATTATTTTTAGGCCTTATTCAGCTTTTTGATGTGTTTAGTTGTGTTACTGTTAACAGATTACCATAAAAACAAATGACAAATAAAAATTCTTATTCAAACTCTCAAAAGAAAAAAAGCTTTTTTCGCGGAAAAACTTTCATTCTACTATTAGGCGTCGGGCTTGGTGTTGCTGCGATGATCGGTATTTATCAAACTTCAGTTTATTTTTCGACAGACGAATCCTGTATGATGTGTCATGTGCATCCCCATGCAGAGGAAACATGGAAAATAGGGAAACATGTCAATAACAGCAGTGGCGTTAAGGTTCATTGTGTAGATTGCCACCTTCCTCCAAAACATGATACTTGGGCGCACTATACAGCCAAGGCTAAATTAGGAGCTAAGGATCTTTGGGGATATTTAACGAAAGACAGTGCTGACTTCGATTGGGAAACTAAATCTCAATTGGAACATGCCATTAAGTTTATCCCTAATGAATCCTGTAAGGAATGCCATCAGAATTTATTTCCCGAAGGAATTAACAATGACGGTATTACAGCCCATCTTTATTATGAAGAAAATGAAAAAAAATTAGACCTGCAATGTATTAGTTGCCACCTTGACGCAGGACATTATAATCCGGATTATACACACGGACAATTAGAAGGAATTCCGACAATGTCATCAGCTACTGTAGATACCAGTCTCTTCTTTAAAGAATCAACTGCGGTAACTTCCTTTAGTGATTATGTTGAACAGATTCCGGGCACGATGATTTCTTTCAAAATGGTTGCTGTTCCGGGTGGATCTTTTAAAATGGGTAGTTCTTCAAAAGAAGCATTCCATAAAGCAGATGAAGCTCCCGTTCGTAATGTAACTCTTACTCCTTTCTTTATGGCTGAAGTTGAAGCTACGTGGGATCAGTATTGGGCATTCTACGGACAAACAATGAGTGAGGGGCGTACTCCTCCCGAAACAGTTTATGCCAATAATAGTAATCCTGAAGTAGATGCGATTTCGGGTCCAACTCCTCCGTTTGGATTCCCAGACCAAGGATGGGGTGGAGGTGATCGCCCTGCAATTACGATGACGCATTATGCTGCGGAAACATTTTGCCAGTGGCTTTCACAAAAAACAGGAAAGAAATACCGTTTGCCTACAGAAGCTGAATGGGAATATGCTGCTCGTGGCGGTGTTGAAACTCCGTATTTTTTTGAAGGAAATCCAAAAGACTTTTCGGATGAAGGTTTCTGGCGCAAACTTTTCAGTGCTAAAACCGAACCGATCAGTAATTATATCATTTATAATAAGAATAGTAAGAATAAGACACAAGAACCATCTGCCGTGCAGGCTAATCCGTTCGGCTTAAAGAATATGTTAGGAAACGTGATGGAATATTGTGCGGACAAATATGATCCTGAAGCCTATTCGAAAACAGATGAGAATGTGACAAATCCATTGGTGACGAGTGGTGACGAATGGGTTGTAAGAGGAGGTAACTATACTTCCGATGCTGCGGATGTGAGAAGTGCTGCCCGTGATTATTCAAAACATGACATCTGGCTGAAGACCGACCCGCAACAACCTAAAAGTATCTGGTGGTATTCAGACATTCGCGGAATCGGCTTCCGTGTAGTTTGTGAACCGGATGCATCAATCAATGCAAATTAATAATATAAACACTTTAAATATTTTTTTATCATGAAAAAAGAAAACAGTATCAGTAGGAGATCATTCCTGAAAAGTTCTGCAATGGCAGGTGCTCTTGGTGCAATTGGCACAGGCGGAGCAGCAACAGTATTAACTTCTTGTGGTGGTGGAGCTGCGGAAAGTGCTTCTGCTACAAAACCGCTTAAAGAACCTGGAACATATTATATTCCTGAATTGCCTGATTTAGCAACAGACGGACAAGAATTGAAAGCTGGTGTTATTGGTTGCGGCGGTCGTGGTTCTGGTGCTGCATTTGACTTCTTAAATGCCGCAAACGGAGTAACTATCGTTGCGCTTGGAGATACTTTCCAGGAAAGAGTCGATGGATTAGCTGATAAATTGAAAAAAGAAAAGAATATTGATGTTCCTGCTGACAAGCGTTTTGTTGGTCTGGATGCTTATAAACAAGTAATCGAAAGTGGTGTAGATGTAGTTATCGTTGCAACTCCTCCTTGTTTCCGCCCGACTCATTTCCAGTATGCAACGGAAAAAGGCAAACATTCATTCCTGGAAAAACCTATCTGTGTAGATCCTGTTGGATATAAAACAATTGTAGCAACAGCTAAACAAGCTCAGGCTAAAGGTCTTCGTGTAGTTACAGGAACACAACGTCATCATCAACGTAACTATGTTGAGTCTTACAAAAAGATCATGGAAGGTGCAATTGGTGAGATTACAGGCGGTGTGGTTTACTGGAACCAGAATATGCTTTGGTATCGCGAACGTCAACAAGGCTGGAACGATTGTGAATGGATGATTAAGGACTGGGTAAACTGGAAATGGCTGTCAGGAGATCATATCGTAGAACAACATGTTCATAATATTGATGTGTTTACATGGTTTAGCGGTCTTAAACCTGTAAAAGCTGTTGGCTTTGGTTCTCGTCAACGTCGTCTGACCGGAGACCAATATGATAATTTCAGCATTGACTTTACGATGGAAAATGGAATTCACCTGCACAGTATGTGTCGTCAGATTGACGGTTGTGTAAATAATGTAAGTGAATTTATTCAAGGAACAAAAGGTTCTTGGTCAACAGCTAATGGTGAAACAGTGATCAAAGACCTGGCTGGAAATGAAATCTGGAAGTTTGACAAGGAAGCAGAAAAAGCAAGCTTTAAACAAACAAATCCGTATGTACTTGAACACGTAAACTGGATTAACAGCATTCGTGGTAAGAAAGAAATAGAACAAGCTTCTGAAACTGCCATTTCTAATATGGCTGCAATCATGGGACGTGAATCAGCTTATTCTGGCGCTGAAGTAACATGGGATGCAATGAGTGCTTCTAATCTTGATTATATACCTAAAGATTTGAATCTTGGAAAGATGGATATGAGCGGTTTCGTTGTTCCTGTTCCGGGAAAACCTATTGACAAGAAATAATTATAATTATGTCACTCAATAGAAGAAACTTTTTAAGAACCGGTCTTGTAGGTGCTGCAGCAACAGCTGTCGGCACCTCATGGGCGGGCTGTACTTCTGCTCCGGCAAGTCAAAGCAGTGCTGAAACGACCAAAAGTAAGGCTGAATTAAAGCTTTCTTTTCAGGAAGGTATAGCACCAGGTAAAGACTTAAATGAAAAGTTCGATCTTTTCGAAAAATTAGGAATTGTCGGTTTTGAACCGGGCGGTAGAGGTTTAGCTGATCGTGTAGGTGAAATAAAAGATGCCTTAAAAGGACGTAATATAAAGGTTAGTGCTATTTGTGCCGGTTTCCAGGGCTTTATGCTTGCCGAAGATGAAGCAGTGCGTAACCAATGTCGTGATACTATGCAGGAAATCATTACTGCTGCCGGAGAACTCGAGTCAACGGGAGTAATTATTGTACCTGCATTTAATCATCAAACGCCGGCGATGCCGCATACTCAGGAAACGCGTGATTTCCTTTGTAAATGGTTTGACGAACTGGGTACTTTTGCTGCACAACATGGTACGACTGTAATCTTTGAGCCGCTAAACCGTAAAGAAGCGTTTTATTTGCGTCAGGTAGCTGATGCAGCATCAATTTGCCGTGATATCAACAATCCGGGAGTTCGTTGTATGGGCGACTTCTGGCATATGACTTGGGAAGAAACCTGTGATATGGGAGCATTCCTTTCTGCCGGAGAATACTTGCAGCATGTTCATATTGCAAGTCGGAAACGTAGAAGTATGCCAAGTGAAGATGGAGAAGCGGATAACTACATCACCGGTTTCAAAGGCCTGAAGATGTTAGGATATGATAAATACGTAAGTTTTGAATGCGGCTGTCAGGGTGACCGTAATGTGGTTGTTCCTGCAGCAGTAGAACTTTTACGCAAACAATGGGAAGAAGCATAATATGCCGTTGATATATTCAAATATGCAATTGAGTGAGGTTGTGGAAGAACACACCTCACTCATTCCTGTTATTAACAGGTTTGGTATCCGTCTTGGATTAGGGGATAAGTCGGTAAAAGATATCTGTAGTGAACATCAAATAGATCTGGATTTTCTACTTGTGGTGATCAATACTTTCCTTAATGAAGAATATTTTCCGGAAAAGAGGCTGCAGACATTCCACACTTCGCAGATTATTGATTACCTAACCAAAACAAATTCGGACTATCAGAGACACCAATTACCTAATATCGAACGTCATCTGGGATCATTCATATCACTTAGTGCAGCTTCCGGAAACAATTCACTTGCGGTAATTGGTAAATTCTTTGCTTCATTTAAAGCCAAGTTAACCGACAGGATAGAAAAAGATACGAATGAATGGTTTCCGTATTGCCTGAGCCTGAGTGAGAAGCTGGGAAAGTTGCAGACAGATAAACAAGAAGCTTTTATCCTGAATTTACCAGAACATAAAATAGACAATTCGTTAGAAGCCTTGCTTACCGACCTGAAAAGTTTGATGATCAAACATATCTCGGGAGAATACAATGAAAATCTATGTTATGCGGTGATCTTCGCAATCAGCAGTCTGGAAAAAGATATACGCCAACAAGATCGTATTCGCTTCCGTATATTAGCTCCGATGGTATCTGCAATGGAAAAGCTAAGTTTATAATCTTCTCAATCTTATGCACAAAAGTAAGCAAATAGCGATTATACTTACTGACACTTTACAAAGCGCCGGCCTTCAATCTATCCTTGTGGATTATTTCCCTCCTGTTTCAATCTCTGTTTTTTCTTCATTTAACAGAATGGAGGAAAACGGGACAGATCAATTTGATTATTTCTTTATTCCATCTGAAACCTTTGTGCTTTATTCCGAATTTTTTCTGCCTCGAAGAAATAAAACGATTGTTTTAACTTCAGACGGTGAAATGAAGGAAGCTGCCAATGTGCTTACATCGAACTTTTACCTTAACACAACAAACTCTCTCGAACTGATTATAGATCGTTTGCAACAATTATTCAGTTACGAAAGTAACGGTGCTGAAACAAATAAAGGCTTATCTATACGCGAGACAGATGTGCTGCAGCTGATCGTAAAAGGTATTACGAACAAGGAAATTGCAGACAAACTAAATATTAGTTTGAATACGGTGTTGAGTCATCGTAAAAACATAACATCCAAATTAGGCATTAAAACAGTTTCAGGATTAACTTATTATGCTATAATGAACGGACTTATCTCGGCTGACGAAATAGAACTGTAACTTTTTCTTTCTTCACGTTGTTATATGTCAGTCATACCAAAGAGTACTACATGGCCAGAGAACGGAAATATACAAAAAATGAAGAACTATGGAATGCGTCTTCGCATGCATTCGGGATTCTACTTGGAGTGGTTGCCGGATATTATTTGCTCAAAGCTGCTTCCGGAAATAGTTGGGCGGTAGGTAGCGTCTTGGTTTACCTGTTTGGTATGTTAACCTGTTATGTACTTTCTACCTCTTATCATGCAACAGTAAATGAAAAAAGAAAACAATTGTTGCAGAAATTCGACCATGCCTCCATTTATCTTCATATAGCAGCCTCCTATACTCCCTTTACATTGGTTACTTTACGAAACGAAGGTTATTGGGGATGGGGTATCTTTGCCTTTGTCTGGCTGGCAGCGATTATCGGAGTAGTTCTCAGTTTTCGGAAATATGAAAAGCACAATTATTTCGAGACTATTTGTTATATCGTGATGGGTTGCTCCATACTTGTCGCATTGAATCCGCTGTTAGCTGCATTTACAGCTACGGGTAAAATAGAGGCCTTCTATTGGCTGATTGCCGGCGGAGTATCTTATATCGTAGGAGCATTATTCTATTCCTTTGCGAAATTACGTTATATGCACACCGTTTTTCATTTCTTCGTTTTGGGTGGAAGTGTGTGCCATATCTTGGCTATTTATTTAGTTGTCGCTTGATAATCGGATTCTTCCTTTAACTTGTAAAAATCACTACATATAGTGATTGTAGCACCGATTGTTTCAGGATAATTTTGCGGTATGAACTAAAATCATACCCATAAGATGAAACGGTGTTTACCCTATTTACTTTTTGTATCAACTTTTCTTTCTGTTGATTTTCTTTACGCGAACGAACCGGTGTTGAATGATACAGTCAAAACATACACGATTGGTGAAGTAGTTGTTACCTCTTCTACAAAAGAGACAAATCAATTCCGATATATACCGGCCGCAGCTTCTGTCCTGACTCCACAAGGAATTGCTGCGCGACAGATTGAATCACTGAAAGATATTAGCTTCTATGTACCCAATTTGTATATGCCGGATTACGGTTCCAAATATACATCCGCCATCTATATACGTGGCATAGGCGCGCGTAGTAGTGGACAGTCGGTTGGGCTTTATGTAGATGATATACCTTATCAGGACAAAAGTACGTTTGATTTTGAATTGATGGATATCCAGCGGATTGAAGTCCTGCGCGGTCCGCAAGGAACTTTATACGGACGAAATGCCATGAGTGGTATTATTAATGTCTATACCCTGTCTCCATTATCGTATCAAGGAACCAAGCTAAGTCTAAGTAGTGGTAATTATGGCTTGTTTAAAGTCCGTGCATCTCATTATGCAAAATTAGCCGAGAATATGGGACTTTCCGTCGGAGGGTATTACGACCGCAATGATGGTTTCTTTACAAATGAATATAATGGAAAGAAAGCGGATAAGGAAGAATCTGCCGGAGGAAGGGTAAAGTTTGAATGGCTAATAACCCCTAATCTTACGCTTAATTACGGGGTAAATATAGATTACACAGATCAGGGAGCTTTTCCATACCGACTATACAATCCGCAGGACGGGTCATTGCAGCCTGTAAACTATAACGACCGGAATACCTACACCCGGACGATGCTGGCGAATAATCTCCAGTTGGCTTATAAGGGACAAGACTATACGTTGACAAGCACAACCGGATATCAATATTTCAAAGATAATATGTGGTTAGATCAGGATTTTACCGATTCTACCATGTTTACTCTCAATCAGAAACAAAAACAACACGCGATCAGTGAAGAATTAGCCGTTAGAAGTACAACGGCAAATAATTATCAATGGTCTTTCGGTGCTTATGGCTTCTATCAAAATCTGCGTACCGAAGCTCCAGTTGCGTTCAAAGAAGATGGTATTAAATACATTCTCCAATCTACTTTTGATCGTTTATCTGAAATATACCCTACAATGCCTGATTTTGTCGTGTTGGACGAACAGTTGGAAATACCCGGTACATTTAAGACCCCCTATTATGGAGCTGCGTTGTTCCATCAGTCAACATATAATAACTTGTTTACCGAAGGACTTTCGCTTACTGCGGGATTGCGATTGGATTATGAAAAACAGGAAATGCGCTATAACTCTGAGGCTTTGATGCGATTGGGAATGTTACGTGCTCCCAATATGCCTCCTGTGGAAATTCCATTAGACCCTTCAGTCGTAAATGAGCATCTTTCGCAGGATTTCTGGCAATTATTACCTCGTATCAGTCTGAAATATGCCTGTACGGATCGAACTTTTACATACCTTTCCGTTGCTAAGGGATATAAAACAGGAGGATATAATTTTCAAATGTCGGCAGACTATATGCAAGGACAGATGCAATACGATATGATGAATAAGTATATGCCTTCTATGGCTGTTGAGCCTATGCCAATCGATAGCATTGCTTCTTATAAACCGGAACAGAGTTGGAATTATGAGGCCGGGATCAGAAGTGAACTGATTGAGAATGTGCTGAAGGCTGAACTAACGCTTTTTTATATGGATATTAAAGATATACAGTTGACGCAGTTCGTAGCAAGTGGTCACGGACGAATCCTTACTAATGCCGGAAAAGCCAAAAGCTATGGCGCGGAATTATCCGTGCAAGCCAATTTACTACCGGGACTGAATGCGGATGTAAATTATGGTTATACTCATGCCACTTTCCGCAACTATAATGATGGGCAGAACGATTTTAAAGGACATTATGTCCCTTACACCCCGCGCCATACATTTAGCCTTGGGTTGAATTATAATAAATTGTTTACCTCCGGCTGGATCGATCAACTCTTTGCCTCAGCACAATATGGCGGAGCAGGTAAAATTTACTGGACGGAACAGAATGATATATCTCAATCCCTTTACGGCACATTGAATATGAAATTCGGTTTCCGTAAAGGGAATATACGAGTTGATCTATGGGGACGTAACCTGACTGATAAAGATTATTCCGTATTTTATTTTAGTTCGCGGAATAACTCATTCTTGCAACAAGGTAAGCCGGTTCAGTTTGGAGCCGAAATAACTTGGGTGTTTTAAAACATAATTGCTTTTTATCCGTTTACGTTCTTCATAATTGCGATAAAATCAAGCACTTTACAAGAGAATCCCCATTCATTATCGTACCAAGCAACGACTTTGGCAAAAGTAGGACTTAACATAATTCCTGCTTTTTCATCAAAAATAGCTGTATTCGGGTTACCGATCATGTCAGAGGATACAACTTCATCGGATGTATAAGCCAGATAGCCTTTTAAGGAACCTTCTGATGCCTCTTTCATTGCCTTACAGATTTCTTCATAGGTCGTTGCTTGAGATAAACGTACTGTCAGATCGACAACTGAAACATCCAGAGTAGGAACACGAAACGACATGCCGGTCAGCTTTCCGTTCAGTGCCGGTATCACTTTTCCGACGGCCTTTGCTGCACCGGTAGTTGATGGAATGATATTGCCCGAAGCAGCACGACCTCCCCGCCAGTCTTTTCTTGATGGGCCATCTACTGTTTTCTGCGTAGCTGTTGTAGAATGGATAGTACTCATCAATGCTTCTTCTACTCCAAACTTGTCATTTAAAACCTTTGCTACCAAAGCTAAACAATTTGTCGTACAGGAAGCATTCGAAACAAATTGTGTTCCTTTTACGTAACGATTGTCATTTACACCGGCAACAAACATCGGTGTATCATCTTTTGACGGACCCGACATGACGACGTATTTCGCACCGGCCGTAATATGAGCTTGCGCTTTCTCTTTTGTAAGAAATAACCCGGTAGACTCTACTACATACTCAGCTTCTATTTCATCCCATTTCAGATTTGCCGGATCTTTTTCTGCCGTTACCCGTATCGTGTTTCCGTTTACGACTAATTTCCCGTCTTTTATATCAATATCCCCCTTAAACTGTCCGTGAATACTGTCATATTTAAGCATATAAGCAATATAGTCAATGTCAATCAGGTCGTTGATTCCAACTACCTGTATGTCCTCTCTGCTCTGAGCAGCACGAAATACCAAACGCCCGATGCGTCCAAAACCATTAATACCTACTTTAATTGTGTTCATAATAAATTGTTTTTATTGATTGAAACATCTTGTTCTTTTTTCTATTACAAATGTACGACATTATATCATTGTCTTAAATGACAAAAAATATGCAATTTCTGCCAAATTATATATGCGTAAAAAATAAATAACTACTTTTAAATCTTGAAATTATTTTCATATGGAAAAACAGTTTAAAATAAGACATGTCGTTTTCTTAGTTGCTCCGAATACAACGTTATTGACTACAGTCAGCCCGTTGGAAGTGTTTTCAAAAGCCGTGGATTTATTTGATTCGATTCAGCCTGATGTCGATTTCAACTATCAGACACATGTTGTCTCTATGGGTAAGGGGAAACAAATCAGCACATCATCGGGCTTGCCGATAGTAAGTGAAGGTTCATATACGGGAATTGATTTTCCAATTGATACGCTTATTATAACAGGCTTCGCACGTTATCTTGAGCCTAAACGAAAGGCTCTTTTGTTGGAATGGATAAAAAATGAATCAAGGAATATCCGAAAGGTATGTTCCGTTTGCTCCGGTGCTTTTATGCTTGCAGAGGCTGGTCTTCTTGATGGAAAAAGAGCTACTGCACACTGGTCAAAAAACGAAGAATTTGCACAAGCTTTCCCTTGTGTTGATGTGCAGACAGCCCGCATATTTATTAAAGATGGTAATGTATATACTGCGGCAGGGATCACTTCTGGTATAGATTTAGCATTGGCCTTGCTTGAAGAAGATCTTGGGAGAACTTTTGCATTACATGTTGCCCGATGGTTGGTTTTCTATTTGAAACGTCCGGGAAACCAATCTCAATTCAGTACGTATTTAGACTGTAAAAAAATAGGACATCCGACAATACGAACTATTTGTGAATGGATAATAGATCATTTGCAGGAAGATATTGTTGTCGAGGATTTAGCGGAGCAGGCGGCTATGAGTCCGCGTAATTTTGCTCGTGTCTTTGTGAAAGAGTTACGAATTACTCCAGCCAGGTTCATTAATAAACTGCGTGTGGAAAATGCAGGACGACATCTTATTGAAACGCAATTGTCGATTGATGAAATAGCCTCTCAGTGCGGATTGAAAACCGGGGAGAATTTACGCCGCCAGTTCCTTAATTTTATGGAGACTACCCCGGCTCAGTACAGAAAGAATTTTCAATCTTCGTTTCCTGAAGCAAGTATTTAGAGCTTGTCTAAATTTTTATAGGATATTTCTTGAGGGCTTGTTTCGGTCTTATTTCGTCTTCTTTTTTGCTTATCTGCATCTCCGCATTCAATCACATAGCCCGCTATGTTCATTCATGCGGATATACAACTAAACAAAAAATAAAACGAAATAAGCCACGAATAAAAATTTAAACAGGCTCTTAGATTGTTAAATCTGTTTTTTTGTGAAAAATCACTACATGTAGTGATTGTCATAGCGATAACTTCACGGTAATTTTGCGAAGCAAACTAAAATTATACATTTCCCTTTTTCCACATATATGGAAAAACTTTTCCACAGTTATAGTAAAGTTTTTCGATAACTGTCGAACAACTTTACTACATATATGGAAAAAGCGAAACGTACGGGATACCAGAGAAAATATAGGTCAGAAAACAAATGCTAAAAGATGAATATTAAAATACTACTATTTGTAATAATGGGGTGTCTATGTACTCCAATGCTAAAGGCAGAAGAAGCAGATACGACAAGAATCAACAATCAGATAGATCTGGATGAGGTGGTCATTCAGTCTTTTAAAGAAGACAGGAGTCTCAGTACCGCTCCCATAGCGGCGACGGCTGTGAACGGAACGATGCTTAGAAACCGTGAGGTGTTAAGTATAAAAGATGTCAGTTCGCTTATTCCTAATTTGTTTATTCCGGATTATGGCTCAAAATTGACTTCTCCCGTTTATATTCGTGGAATCGGATCGAGGATTAATGCACCTTCAGTCGGTTTATATATCGATGGGATGCCGTTTTTTGAGAAATCGGCGTTTGATTTTGATTTTTCGGAAATAGACCAGATCGAAGTGTTACGCGGGCCGCAGGGAACGCTTTACGGACGGAATACTATGGGGGGGATTATCAATGTTTACACGAAATCTCCCAAAAAATATCAGGGAACAAGCTTACGTTTTACAGGAGGAAATTATAATAATTATAATGGGACGGTATCTCATTATGGGAAATTATCGGATCGTGTTGCTTTTGCCGTCTCCGGTGATGTGACAAGTAACGGCGGTTATTTTACAAACGAATATACAGGAAAGAAGGCCGATGATTTGTTTGCCGTTTCAGGACGTGTACGCCTCGAATGGGATATGACTGATCGACTATCTTTACGTTTGACGAGTAGTCTCGACTATACCGATCAGGGTGGCTATCCTTATGCTCCGTACGATACGGTTAAACAGGCTGCAGGGGCAGTGAATTATAACGATTATAGTTCCTATAAACGCTTAATGTCCACTTCTGGTGTTAATCTGGAGTACCGCACGGATCTTTTTAGCGTTAATAGTCAGACTTCCTATCAGTATCTTTCAGATGATCAGGGGATTGATCAGGACTTTTCACCCATAGATAAGTATTTCGTTACCCAAGAACAAAAACAAAGTATGATTTCTGAGGAGTTAAATATCAAATCAACCGGAAACGAGGAGTATAAATGGTTATTCGGAGGGTTTGCGTTCTATCAAGGTTTTGATAATACGGTACGAATGAACTATAAACTTTTAGGTTATCATACGCATAAAGAATACGATATGCCTACCTATGGGATGGCTTTGTATCACCAATCAACCTTTGATAATTTGCTGACAGACGGATTGTCGCTTACGTTGGGACTTCGTTATGATTATGAACATGCGAAAAACGATTACGCTGCATTTAAGGAAATAGATGGAGAAAGGAATGAAACAGATCGTTTCGACTCCAAACTGAGTTTTAGTCAGCTTACCCCCAAGATCGCACTTCAATATACGTTGCCTTCAGGCGCTATGTTGTACGGAACGATCACGAAAGGGTATAAGACCGGAGGATTCAATACTTCTTTCAATACCGAAGAAGATCATACATTCAAACCTGAGTATAGTTGGAATTATGAACTTGGTACAAAACTTGATATTTGGGATCAGTACCTTAGTGCGGAACTGGCTCTTTTTTATATCGATTGGCGTAAACAGCAAATCTACCAACCGATTGCAAGCGGACAAGGTTTTATGTTGAAGAATGCGGGTAAATCAGAGAGTAAAGGTGTTGAACTCAGCTTGCATGGCCGTCCGTTCAGTGGGTTTCAATGGCAAATAAGCTATGGATATACTCATGCTAAATTTAAAGAATACAAACGTAGCGAAACGTTAGATTATTCCGGTAATTACCTTCCGATGGTACCCGCTAATACTTTAAATGTAAGTGCGGACTATACGATCTCTTCGTTATTCGATGTCTTAGACCGTATGACTTTCAGTTTGTCTTATACCGGTACGGGAGATATTTATTGGACAGAAGTGAATACGGCTACACAATCCTGGTATGGACTGTTGAATGGGAAAGTTTCAATGACCAAGGGAATCGCATCTTTGTCTGTCTGGGCAAAAAATATCACAAATACAGATTATACTGCTTTTTATTTCGAAGCATTGGGGAGTCGTTTTGCACAGAAGGGAAAACCGTTTACCTTTGGGGGCAGTATAGCGATGACTTTTTAAACCAATATGATAGAAAAGAAGAAAGTATATAACTTGGGCACTTTCTTTGCCCTTTATATTGCTCAATCCATTCCGATGAGCTTTTTCTCAACAGTATTACCTGTTATGATGCGACAAGAAAATTTTTCTTTAGCATCAATCGGATTGTTGCAGTTGATCAAGTTGCCCTGGATATTCAAATTTCTATGGTCGCCGATTGTGGATAGAAATTGTCTGACCACAAATCAATTTAAATTATGGATATATTCTTCAGAACTATTGTATGCCGGGTTAATTTTTGGGGTGGCTTTTCTCGATTTTAAAACAGATTTTTATCTGATTCTTGTTCTCATCATCCTTTCTTTCATTGCTTCTGCTACGCAGGATATTGCAACCGACGCATTGGCCGTGTTGTCCTTTAACCGGAAAGATAAGAGTTTGGCGAATAGTATGCAATCTATGGGAAGCTTTGCCGGTTCTATGATCGGAAGCGGCTTGATGTTGCTGCTTTTCCGGCAGATGGGGTGGAATAACCTGTTGCCTTGTCTGGCACTGTTTGTTTTTATAGCCTTGTTACCGCTTTCATTGAATAAAGGGTTGGAGATTCAGATACCCGATAGTTCTGTTAAAGCAAAGAAAGCTGATTTTATTTATTTTTTCAATCAAAAAGGAATATGGAAACAGGTTGGTTTCTTATTCTTATATTATTCTGGATTGATTGGTACGCTGGCTATGATTAAACCTTATATGGTTGACCATGATTATGATATGAAAGAAATCGGATTGATGTATGGTATAGTGGGGACTTCTGTGGGGGCTATTGCTTCTTTTTCTGCCGGCTTTATCGTTCGCAAAATAGGTCGTCATGCTTCGAGGGTGCTTTTTGCATTCGTTATCTTTATCACAGCGGTTTTCTTTACCTTTATCACCTGGATGAACCCTACGCCGCCTGTGTTGTTTGCCGGTATATTTCTTATCTGGGGTAGTTATGGTATGGCCACCATTATTGTTTATACTACGGCAATGGACTGCGTGCGTCCGGGACGGGAGGGGACAGATTTTACCGTACAAACCGTTATTACGCATTTGAGTAGTATGTGTATTGCAATCCTGAGTGGAAAATTGGCTGATATGTGGGGGTATCAGGGCTTGTTCTGTTTTCAGGCAACCATGGCGCTGACCTCATTAGTCTATGTATTAACGGTCTTCAAAGGAGAAAAACGTATCGATTAAAATGAAACAAACAATTCTTGAAAAATATAATGTTCCGGTGCCACGTTATACCAGTTATCCGCCGGCAAATCATTTTACTGATTCTTTTACATCGGCAGATTACGAAGCTGCAATAGCTGTTTCTAATCATGCAAAGCCTAATCATATTTCATTTTATCTTCACATGCCGTTTTGCCGGAGTCTTTGTCATTACTGCGGATGCAATGCTTACGCAATGCAAAAACCGGAAATGGTTGAAAAGTATATTTCTGCTCTTCATGCGGAGATTGATCTGGTGATAAAGAAACTGGATTCCCATCGTAAGATTGCGCAGATACATTATGGCGGAGGTACGCCAACGGCTATGCCTTCTCGTTATATACGTGAATTGAATGAACATTTGCTTTCTGCCTTCGATTGTATTGAACAGCCTGAAATAGCTATTGAGTGTCATCCGGGTTATGCTGATGAGGCGTATTGGCAGGAACTTCTTGAAGCGGGATTCAATCGTTTTAGTCTTGGTATTCAGGATTTTGACGAGAAGGTGTTGAAGACGGTTAACCGTAAACCTTCTTTGCTGCCGGTTGATCAAATCTTTCATCAGTTGAAATCGCAAGGAGCGAAGGTCAATATGGATTTTATTTACGGATTGCCTTTGCAAACAGCGGATAGCTTTGAACAAACGATTCGTAAAGCCGTAGCTTTGAGTCCTGATAGGTTGGTAACCTTTTCTTATGCGCATATTCCGACTATTTATAAACGCCAACTGATTTTAGAAAAAGCAGGTCTGCCCATAAGCGACGAAAAGAGCTGTATGTATGCTGCTGCCAGTGAGGTTCTTGCTGCTGCCGGATACGAACGGATCGGTTTGGATCATTTTGTGAAACCTGATGATGAGCTTTATGAAGCGTTAACGAATGGTCGTCTGCATCGTAATTTTCAGGGGTATTGTACGCGTCGTACGACCGGGCAGGTTTATGCTTTCGGTGTAACCGGTATCAGCCAGCTTTCGGATGCTTATTGCCAGAATACAAAGAGTATTGCCGAGTACATTGAACGGGTAGGGAAGGGGGAACTTCCTGTGATCAAAGGTTATAAATTGAATCGGACGGAACAGCTTACGCGTGAAGTGATCGAAACTCTTATGTGTAATTACTGTATCGATTGGTGGGGCTTGGCTGATCATCTGTCGATTCCGGTACAAGAGCTGAAGCAGTCTATTGGGTACGATGATGTGCGCATGAAGGAGTTTGAAGTGGACGGCTTAATTGAATTCAGCTCCGATTATTTAAAAATCACTACAGAGGGACGACTTTTTGTTCGTAATGTTGCTGCTTCTATGGATGTGCTGATGAAGAATACGGATAAGGTTTTCTCTAAGCCGGTATAAGTTGAAAGAATACCTCCTCTGAGTTGAAAATTCATCCCTTTGTTTATTATCTATCTTTAACTCAAAATACGGCATCCACGATCAAGTCCTGGATGTTAGAGGCTTTTCCTGATCTTGCATTAGATGGGTTTATCAACAAAAAAAGTGATATTTAGATGGTGATGTTAAAAGTGTGCTATTTTTATACATCACCACCTATTATTTAATTAAGGCCTTCTTCCACTTGTTCATCAAAAGTCCTATTCTTTTTTAAAAAAAGAGGGAATTACCGCCAACAAGATCAAGGAAGATGCGATTATCGTAGTTGTCATATCCGTTATTCCGGATATGACAGTTTGTGCGGAAAGAATGATTAATACAACTGTGAAAAGGATAAGTACAAACATCTTCTTATTGGATTGACTTATCCTTTTTGAAAATATCACATAATTGTATATTATCGACAATAGTATGACTGTTATAATAACTGTAATATTCATTGTTTTGCAATTAGATTATTCGCAATAAATTTTGTAGCAGAAATACACACAAGCAGGGTAAGCCCAAACTGTAACGGGAGCTACAGCACAAGCAATTGTGCAAGCGACAAATTCTCCACTTGCTTGACAGCCACTACTACCAGGTTCCTCAGCTTTTGGTTCTGCTCGTTCGTCGGTTATTGGCGCATTCCGTAGTCGCATAAATAAGGCTATATCTTTTTTCTTTTCTGATAGTAACTTTAATAGCATAATAGGATCAGTTTCGCATTCGACACATTTACGTTCTTCTCTCTTGATTATTTCTCTTTTAATTATTGGATATTTAGTCATTATACTTTGAGCAGAAGATTTTATTTTTCCCTCTATCTCTGCCATCTGACTAATGCTTAACCCAAGCATATCCGATATTTTTTCTTCATCATTTTCAAGAACCGCTTCTTCTAATTTTGCAATATCCAAATGTTCTATTCTGCTAAATATTTCAGCATTTATTTGGTTTAAATACTCGAAGTCTGCGTCAGTATATATTGAATTTAAGTCTTTTTGGGTATCAAAAATATCATTTGCTTTGTTGCACCCAGAGAGGACTAAAATAATACAAAAAAAACAACAATAATTAGCATTTTTTAATTTTTTCATACTGAATAGATTTAATTGTGATTACTATGATTTAATTAAACAAAAAACAAAAATTCTACTATGAAAACTGAAGTCATGACTTTAATGATATCGCAATATAATACAATTAAATTAAATAGATATATATTAAATAATGTTGTAAAACAGAGGAGCGTTGATATAAAACGACATGGACGAGGAAAATGTTTATCCCCCAATATTTTAATCTCAATTTATTCTTCTTTAGTTGGAAGTATTGATTTCTCAAATAATATACCCATAACCCATTGACAGAATTATAAATCTCAGCAATTGATAATTAATAGCCTGTTTAAATATTCCTCAATAATAATTTTATAGCAGCGATTTTGACCATTTCCTCAGCCGAATCGAATTTTAGCTCATAATTTCGGCAAAGCCTTCTGTCATTATCAAACCAGGGCAAAGTTCTTTCTACAATCCATCCAAATCATGCATAAATCATATCGTTATATTAGTCTGATACATCTTTATTGTTAGTTTAGTCACTTCAAATAAAGCGATGTGAAGACTAAGACGGAAACATTCTTAATCTTTTATTTCTATAAAATTTAAACAGGCTCATGGAGTAATACATCAAACATTTTTATATTTGTGGAAATTGTTATTTAAATGGTTCTTGATATACTTTTAATTTCTCTTGGTGTTATTTTCATGCTTATTGGTATAATTGGGTGTATCGCTCCGATGTTGCCGGGTATTCCTTTAAGCTATATTGGCATTCTGCTTCTGCATTTTACATCAGAAGTGCAGTTTTCGACAGAGTTTTTAATCTTCTGGGGTGTTATGGTTGTAATCATTCAACTGCTCGATTACTATATTCCGATATGGGGAACTCAAAAACTTGGAGGTGGTAGTAAAGGGGCGTGGGGAAGTACTGTCGGAGTAGTGGCAGGAATGTTTCTATTTCCGCCGTTGGGTATAATTATTTTTCCTTTTGTTGGTGCTGTTATTGGAGAGCTTCTTGATGAAAAGGATTTTAAAACAGCCTTAAAAGCAGGGTTTGGTGCTTTCCTTGGTTTTGTTGCCGGCACGTTGATGAAACTGGCTGTCGCCATAATACTTACTTTCTATTTCATAAGAGAAGTTGTACGGATATTTATAGAATAAAATACATAATAATGTTAGTAAAGCATAAGAAATAGTTTTGTTAATATGGGAAGAGCTACAACCAAAACAGAATTGATATCCGCTGGTGAAGAAAACTTCGGTAAACTATTTTCACTTATCAATTCGTTGACAGAAACAGAGCAGGAAAGTCTTTTTGAATTTGAAGATAGGGATCGTAATATTCGGGATGTGTTGGTGCATCTTTATGAGTGGCATCAACTATTGTTAAAATGGGTCACCGCTAATCAAATGGGAAAACCTGCAAGTTTCTTGCCTGAACCTTATAATTGGAAGACTTATCCGCAGATGAATATCGAGTTTTGGGAAAAACATCAGAAAACATCTTTGGATGAAGCGGTTGGGATGCTGAATAAATCTCATATGGATGTAATGAGTTTGATTAGTGGTTTTTCGGATGGGGAGCTATTTACGAAAAAACATTTCTCATGGACAGGAACTACAAGTCTGGGTAGCTATTGTGTTTCCGCTACATCCAGTCATTACGATTGGGCTATTAAAAAGATCAAAATGCATAAGAAAAGTCTTAGTAAGACGTGAAAGTTATGAAACTAAAAAACTCTATTTTGTTAACAATTTTATTTCTGCTTTTTGGTCAAGTTGTGAATAAAACGGCATAAAAAATATAAAGGATATGATTACAAAACTATCCTTTATATTTTTTTATTACTATTGAAATTAATTTATCCCTTAGGTATATTATATATGCCTTCTTTTACTTTTTTATTTCTTTGCTGAAAGAATAGGGTAAATCAGCTTCGGTGATACCTCTTTTAGTATTGGGTGTAGCCGACATATCGAATGTTAGTGTAGCCCCTTTCATGATATCCTCGTGCGTGATATAATTCTTGGTATAGTTTTTACCGTTTAGTTTCATTGTGGAGATGTAACGGTTTTCATTAGAGTTGTTTTTGGTGTTAATTTTTAATTGTTTGCCATTCTCTAACTTGACTGTTACGGATTTGAATAAGGGTGATCCCATGATATATTGATCTGTTCCCGGGCAAACAGGATAGAAACCTAATGCCGAGAAAACATACCAGGCGGATGTCTGTCCGTTATCTTCGTCCCCACAATACCCGTCAGGACCATCTGTGTATAGTTTATCCATTACTTCACGTAGCCAATACTGACTTTTCCAGGGTTCGCCGGAATAATTATACAGATAAATCATATGTTGGATTGGTTGGTTCCCGTGTGCATATTGTCCCATGTTCATCACTTGCATTTCGCGCATTTCATGAATCATCCTTCTGCTGCTCATTCCTTCCATACCGGGAACAATAAATACGGAGTCCAACATGGTGTTAAACATGTTCTTTCCTCCCATAAGGTCTATCAAACCTTGTGGATCGTGAAAGACCGACCAACTATAATGCCAACTGTTTCCTTCGGTAAAGTCACGACTCCAGTCTGTCGGATTGAATTTCCCCTCAAAAGTTCCATTTTTGCTCTTGCCACGCATCAGATTATATTTTGGGTCAAAGAGATTCTTATAATTCATTGCCCTTTTAGCATAAATGTCTATTTCCGAAGCCGGTTTTCCCAAGGCTTTTCCAAGTTGGTAAATTGTCCAGTCGTCGTAAGCATATTCTAATGTACGGGCTACATTCTGACTTATCTCCGTATCATTTGGAATATACCCGTATTCATTATAGTAATTATAACCCGCACGACCGGAAGCCTGTACGGTAGGGTGAACATTGTTTGCTCCATGTTTGAGCGCCTCCCATAGTGTTTCGATATCGTATCCTCTCAATCCTTTCAGATAGGCATCGGCTACCACTGAAGCAGAATTATTTCCTACCATGATGCTGCGATGTCCCGGACTCGACCATTCCGGTAAGAATCCGCTTTCTTTATATGCATTGACCAATCCTTCCTGCATTTTTGCATTCATGGATGGATAAACCATGTTCAGGAATGGGAATAGGCAACGGAATGTATCCCAAAAGCCTGTATCGGCAAACTGATACCCCGGCAGGACTTTCCCATTATACGGACTATAATGTATAATATTCCCTTTGGTATCTATCTCGTAGAAACTTCGAGGAAATAAAACCGAACGATAAAGGCAGGAATAGAAGGTGCGCAGGTTATCTATATTATCGTCTTCAACCGTAATACGACCTAATGTTTCATTCCATACTTCTTCACCCTTCCGGGCTATTTCATCAAATGAATTATTGCCCAGTTCTTTCAAATTTAACTCAGCCTGCTCAAAGCTGATAAAAGACGATGCAACGCGGGCATGTACCACCTCATGTCGTTTGGTGGAAAAACCAATAATAGCTCCGGCATGATCTTCCTTCGCTTCTAATTCATTTTTTCTGATTTCCTGATCACCCACTGTTGCCTGGTAAGTAAATGGCTTGTCAAATGTGATGACAAAATAATTCTTGAAATTATCAGGAACGCCGCCGCTATTGCGTGTTGTATATCCTATAATTTTATTTTCTGACGGAATAACCTTTACATAAGAACCTCTGTCAAAGGCATCGACAACTACGTATGATTTATCAGATTCAGGAAACGTAAATCGAAACATTGCAGCGCGTTCTGTCGGTGCGATCTCTGTGGTGATGTCATGATCTGCCAGATATACTTTATAATAGTGAGGTTTGGCTATTTCCGCTTTATGAGAGAACCAACTTGCGCGTTTGTCCTGATCGAAAACCAATTTGCCGGAAACTGGCATAATTGAGAATTGGCCATAGTCATTCATCCAGGGACTTGGCTGATGAGTCTGTTTGAATCCTTTAATTTTATCTGCTGTGTAGGTATATACCCAACCGTCTCCCATATTTCCTGTTTGAGGAACCCAGAAATTCATTCCCCAGGGGAGGGCAATGGCGGGATATGTATTTCCTGTAGATAACTCAAATTTGGATAATGTTCCTGCTAAAGGATTTACGTAGTCAACCAAATTGGTCGTTTTTTGCGTGAAACCTGAAAAAGGAATAATCAGGAAGAAAGCGAAAAAAGATAGCGTTTTCTTAAATGTACCCATTCTTTATGTCTTATTATTGTATTATAAGTGGTTTAATATTTTCTCTTATTTAAAGAAGCTAAGTTCTACCCGAACCGGGAAGTGATCCGAAGGGGTGCGGGCGATATATTCTGTCAGTGATACTTCTTTGGGGAAATTAGAAGATACGATCGTGTTTGCATTCTTTTTAGGACTGCGGTATGTATCTGTAAGAACACCGTATTTTTCAACTAAAAAAGAAGGACTAACAAAAATATGATCAATCCGGCTTTCGGTTTTCAGATTTGTGTCAAAAGCATTGAACGTTCCGTTAAGCGCGTATCTTATACTTGCCTTTTCGTAAGAATCCGCTAAAGTGCCTGAGTGAGCCAAAATTTCATATATTTCATTTGTCTGATCCACGTTGAAGTCTCCGGTTAGTATGACCGGCTCATCCCCGCATATCTCTTTTACACGCTGTAATACTAACTTAGCACTCTCTCGTCTGGCTACTATTCCGACATGATCCATATGAAGATTAAAGAACCAGAAGGCGCGTCCGGAACTTATTTCTTTAAAATGTCCCCAGGTGCATATTCTTGGCAGAGCCGCATCCCAGCCTTTATTGGGGTAAGTCGTTTCCTCTGAAAGCCAGAAATGGCCGGATTCAATAATTGAAAATTTATCTTTCTTATAAAAAATAGGAGCATATTCACCTTTTGTAATACCATCGTCTCGGCCTACGCCAACGTAACCGTATTGATTGAGATTTTCAAGAAGGTCGTTCAGTTGGTGATTAAGTACTTCTTGTCCTCCCCAGATATCGAAATCGTTGTAAGTGATTAGTTGGCAAATCACAGGACATCGTTGTTCCCATCCGTTGCCTTGTTCTGTATCCCCTTTATTCTCATAGCGTATGTTATAAGATGCCACGTTTAGTGTTTGAGATAGGCCAGGGACAATAAGGGCGGTGCATAAGAACAATGATAAAATAATTCTTTTCATGAGTTTTTTATTATTTAAGTTTCTATATGCACAAAGGTACATTTATCGACTAAGAGTACTATTGTCTGTCGTGTTAACAGAATGAAAAACTAAGGTCGAAGAAAAAAGATAAAAATTTCTTTTGTGCTGTAATCGTCAGATGTTCAGCAGTTGAGGTGTGTTGTTGTATTATTTCCTCAAAAATAGTTGTAATAATATTTGGATTGTATGTTAAAGAGCACTACTTTTGCACCCGCAATCAGGACGAAGGTTGG
>NZ_JAQWCQ010000063.1 GCF_028705895.1 Massilibacteroides sp.
CGCTTGATGATGGTTTCCTAAAATAAAAATGACCCCACTTGTCAGGATACTCGGGAGGCAAAATTAAATAATTTTCTGGGGTCAATTTTGTTTTGGCGTAAGGGGTCAACGAACAATGGATTTTCCAGTTCGTTCATAAGCATAAATTTTAATAGTGAATATTAAGAATCAGACCGAAGTCCTGTTTCATGCTGTATGAATTTATCAATTGTCTTACTTGATATTCTTAATGAGAACCTACTCATTAATTTTCAGTTGTTGTTACATTTTTTTGATTATATTAGTTTATTGTAAATGGTGTACTGACAAATTCTTTGCTCCCATCAATAAGCACTTCTTTCCAGACCCTATATTGCCCCGGAATGTATTTTATCATAAGTATTTCCCTTATTTCAGAAGCCTTTATATAGGACATCCTTTTTGCAAATTGTAGCTTCATACCTCTTTATGCTATTATATGTTCTCAATGTACTTTTGGAAATCATTATCATTCCGGAACTTTAAATGAAAAGTTTATAGGATTATTTGAATGATCCACGAAATTGTTTATTTGGAAATCAACCATGTATATATTTTCCTTGGTGTTTTTGATCGTTTCTATATATGATGTTATAGCTTCTAAACCTCCTTTTTTTGTACCTATATCATGGTCATTGGAGAAATAGACGTGAGTAATATCTGCCGATTGGATATATTCCATTTCTTCATTCGTAGGCACTTCCCCTCTCGATACTTTGCTGACGATTTCTTTGATGGTGTGAGGTTCAACGTTTGACTCTACAATCAAAAGCCCGATTCGTCCATAGCTTATGGAGCTAACATACGAAACGCCTTTGGCTAAATCATTATCTCTTATTTTTTCTTTGATAAGATTTATTCCATAATCCATTCCGACTCTGAAAAGGATATGTTTGAATGAGAATATCATTCCGTATGGCTTTGTCATTTCTTGTTGTGAGAATGAATAACCGGATGCGAGTTCGTCGAGTTTAACTCCTAAGTTAATCATGCCTATCGTATGCAGTTGCTTACGTGTGTAATACTCAATACCGCCTCCGTCTATATTTAGGGTTCCACTTTGGCGGGGATTCTGATCAATGATACTTTCAACAAAAGCATCTTGGGCTTCTCTTGATGGGGAGAAAGTGGTGGTAACATTCTCTATTCTTGCTGTTGTGTACACATCAATGGGATTGAATGTATATCCCGTAAAAAAAGGAATATCAATGTTCGATCCGGCATTATGACTGAGTAAATTTCCTAAATAAATATCATTTTTTATGCTTGGGTTGACAAATAAGTTAGCGGCTTCAATCTCGTACTCTTCCCCTATACGATAACTTACCTTTTCGAATGAAAACATAGGAAGAGTTGGTATACGAACCACATCTTTCAATCCCGGTTGAGTTATCTCCAGTGTTTTTCTTGCATTGTCGGCAGTGATTGTGAGAGAAGCCGATCTTCCTTCCGGCAGCTTGTTCTCCTTCACCTCGATAACGAGTTCGGCAGACTGCTCTCCGTATGTAGGATCTATCATAACCCAGCTGGGTACACCTGTGATTTGCCACGGACGGTTTGTTGTTAATTGTATCTTCTGTTTACTCCCTAGAATATTTATGTATACAGCTTCCTGTTCTAATTTTATAAAAGGAGCCAGCTCATTTATCGACAGTTGTTCAACTTCTAAAGTCCGGCTTATATCACCACAGGTAAAAACCAGCGAAGTCGTCCGACGCTCATTTCCATCATTCGGATGGACAGTGATAAATACTTCCATAGAACCTTCTCCTGAAATCGGAGATACTGCCATCCAACCAGGTATTTCCGAAATTTCCCAAAAACCATTACTCAATACATTTATAGTCTCTCCACCTCCTTCTAGGTCAATCGTTATGATATCTTTATCTAATTGAAGCGAATACTTTTCTTCATCGTCACAAGAAGCTACTCCTATCATGAATAGAATGGGAAGGATCAATAACTGAATAATTTTAGTTCTCATCTTAACATAAATTTAATGCATATATTTTAAATGCAAAGGTATGACTGAAAGATGAAAAAGGAAAATTAACTATACTAAAGAATAGCTTTATTGATGGATTTATTATCTTTGTCGCTAACAAATAAAAAGCAATATGATAACTAAATCCATTTTTGTGCAACCGCATCCTTCCCACGTATTTGCCCCAGAGAAAAGTTCTGTTTATTCAGAAAGAAATCAACATTTTATCCAGTGTTTGAAAGCACTTGAATCTTTGATGGATATCGATGCTTATGTTTTGGATTATGAGAATGAAAAGATACTATATGCCACAAAAGGCAGCTCTCTCTTTTCGGGAAACCATCTTGAAGATATCAAGAGGGAAGGATATTTGTATTTTGAGAAATTCATGCATGAACGTGATGTTGAAATGTTAGCTCCGTGCAATGCGAAAGTTTTTGAATATTTCTACTCTTTACCATTACACAAAAGACTGAAATTCAATGGATATTTTACGCACGATATGAGGATAAGAGATAAAAGAGGCAAAATGATCCTTATAAACCAAAAGATAACCATACTTGATTTAACTAATGACGGTGTAATAAGATTGGGGCTTTGTGTTCTCAGTTATCCTACCGCAGAGAAGCCGGGCAATGCCTATTTGAAATTAAACGACAATTCCGTCGTTTGGCAGTATATGCCATCTACAGATAAGTTCGTGGAAGTAAAAACCCAAAGGCTTACCTCAAAGGCGATGACGATTCTGAAACTCGCAAGTAACGGAAAAACCGAAACTGAAATGGCTGAAATACTTGGAATATCACTCCCCACAGTCAAATACCATAAGAAAAAGATATTCGCACGTATCGGAGTAAAGAATACAGCAGAGGCTATCCAGTGGATGAATAACCAAAAGAAAATGGTAAGACGCTGACTTTTCGTAGGAAAATTCGATTTAATTTTCTATATTTGCATTCAGTTAAGGAGTTATTTGAATTGATGATAAACTAAAGCAAACCGAAGAGTTTCATTCGTTTCTTTATCGTTACCCATTGTGTTCTTATTTTTCTCTAATCGTCTGTATTCCAGTAGATAATTTTCATACTTTCCACTGTTATAAATAACTTCGCCACCAGGAGTTCCGGGTTCACCGGGAAGACCGTCTTCTCCGTCTTTTCCATCCTTGCCGTCTTCACCGTCTTTTCCATCTTTTCCTATCAGGAATTCCCAGAAATTTTCTTTTGAATTATCCTCTGGGTCCCAGTATTCACCTGGTTTACCGGGATGTTCTATTTGATTCGGACCGTTTACAGCAAGCCATTCTTTCCAGAGATCATAAGCAGATAAACCATCTTTACCATCCTGTCCATCTTTACCATCCTGACCATCTTTACCATCCTGTCCAAAAGCAGGAACATTCGTATCCTCTCCATCAATAAACCAATTTCCATTATCACCGATCGTTACACGGTCTCCATCTCGTCCATCAACTCCATCTCGTCCATCAACTCCGTCATTACCGTTAGATCCGTCTTTTCCGTCTGATCCATCTTTTCCGTCTGAACCATCATTACCATTGGAGCCATTCTGACCATCTTTTCCTCTGGCAGGAATACCGGTATCCGTATCTCCAATAAACCAGTTATCGTTATCACCGATATGAGGAGTAATCCCATCCTGGCCTTTAGCACCGGTAAGAAAATACCAGAAATCATTCATTTCTGTATTGCTTTTATTCCATTCTGTTCCCGGATTATGTGGATCTTCAATACCTTTGGCTACTTCATCTTTCCAGATTTCATATGCACTCTTGCCGTCTGAACCATCTTTTCCGTCTTTACCGTCTTTACCTTTCAGATAAAGAAAGAAGTTATTAATATCAGTGTATTCAGGATTCCAATCAATATTACCATTATCCACTTCATTAACCCATAATTCGTATGCGGACAAACCATCTTTTCCCTGAGGCCCTTCTGGACCCGCCGGTAAGTACATCTCAATGTCGTTACTACAAGAATACGACACGACAGCTAACAACAAACATAATGTTTGAATCATTCTTTTTTTCATAAAACAAATAGTTTAGCAAATTCAACAATTAAACCTTTTTGAATTTTATCCACAGACACTTATTTTTGAGTTTTAACGAGAATATAAAATTGTAGTTTAGGGAAGAAACCGACTACACGTAAAGTATCTTGTGGGATTTAATTTAAAACAGGTCAAATAATAATTTTATATGATACATTAATATATAATACACCTTATTTTCAGACGTTACCATCTTAGAATAAGCTTAATTTTCAACTAACTTTTTCCTATTATTTATTTAAACAGATTTAGCACCAGTTCTATCAGTTCATAAATCTGACGCAAAGATAAAGGGAGGATATCTTACAGAAATTGCACATTTCAACCCTGTTGTTTAACCAAAAAACTCCATCAAGTCAACAAATTTTAAAATAGGTCAACTTATAAATATATTAACTTAAATATATCAAATAATATTCAGCATTCAAAAAGACAATTACAAAGAGAAGAAATAAGCTCCTAAAACAAAACTAAAGAAATATTGCGTTTTCATTTTTTGAAAATAACGCTTGTGTATTACGAAATACGCACTATTATTTGAGAGACGAGATTACCAAAAGAGGAATCTTAAAAAATAAAAGAGAACTAAACTGAACTATCCAGAATCGATAATAAAAAAATCAGCCGAATATTTTAACATTGAAGTATTTATATTTGCACATTTTCACTATACAAAAAGACAGTTTAATAAGCTTTTCTATTTTTCACAAACAGACTGTCTTTTACAATTACGACCTTCATATTTTACAAGTATAGGAGATGCTTTTCCTAAAGCTTCATTTTATAACCGTCACAACATTTTCTTTGGCTAAAAAAACAGTATATTTGTAATCGGGTATTTTTACCTTATAAACTGTATATTAACAAGATTAATTCTATTTTTTAAATGGGAAGAGTATTAGTAATTGGTGCCGGAGGGGTTAGTACTGTTGCTGTCAAAAAGATTGCAATGAATGCAGATGTGTTTACAGACATTATGGTAGCAAGTCGCACAAAGAGTAAATGTGATGCTATTGCCGCCGATATTAAAAATGTAAAGGTACAAACTGCTCAGGTCGATGCCGATAATGTAGAAGAACTCGTTACATTATTCAACTCGTTCAAACCGGATCTGGTAGTCAATCTGGCACTGCCTTATCAGGATCTGACGATAATGGATGCTTGTCTGGCTTATGGCGTCAGCTATTTAGACACAGCCAATTACGAGCCGTTAGACGAGGCTAAATATCAATACAGTTGGCAATGGGCATATAGGAAACGTTTTGAGGACGCCGGCTTGACGGCTATTTTAGGTTGCGGCTTTGATCCGGGAGTAACAGGCGTTTATACAGCTTATGCCGCCAAACATCATTTCGATGAGATACATTATTTAGATATAGTGGACTGTAATGCGGGCGACCATCACAAGGCGTTTGCAACCAATTTTAATCCGGAAATAAATATCCGCGAGATCACACAACGGGGTAAATATTACGAAAACGGGGAATGGAAAGAAACCGATCCTTTGTCCGTGCATCAACCGATTAATTATCCTAACGTGGGACCAAAAGAGTCTTATTTAATGTATCATGAAGAGTTGGAAAGTTTGGTTAATAATTTCCCGACGATTAAACGGGCTCGTTTCTGGATGACTTTCGGACAAGAGTATCTAACCCATTTACGCGTGATACAAAACATTGGTATGGACAGTATCAAGCCGGTACTTTACAATGGAATAGAGATCGTTCCAATCCAATTTCTGAAAGCCGTATTACCGAATCCGGGAGATTTGGGTGAAAACTATACAGGTGAGACCTCCATTGGTTGTCGTATTCGTGGAATCAAAGATGGAAAAGAATTGACCTACTATGTATATAATAATTGTAGTCATGAAGCGGCTTATAAAGAAACGGGAGCACAAGGAGTAAGCTACACGACAGGAGTTCCGGCTATGATTGGCGCAAAATTGTTTATGCAAGGAGTCTGGAAAAAACCGGGTGTCTGGAATGTGGAAGAATTTAATCCCGATCCATTCATGAAGGAATTAAATGAACAGGGATTACCCTGGCATGAGTTATTTAATATCGATTTGGAATTAGAATAATTATGGCAATACAAGTTGGAGACAAAGCGCCTGAAATATTAGGCACAGACCAAAACGGAAATGAAATCAAACTAAGTGACTTCAAGGGTCGCAAATTGGCTCTTTATTTCTATCCTAAAGACAACACAAGTGGCTGTACGGCGCAAGCGTGCAGTTTGCGTGATGGCTATGAAAGCCTTCGTGCGGCCGGCTACGAAGTAATCGGGGTTAGTAAAGACAGCGCTAAATCGCATCAGGGATTTATCAGCAAACAAGATTTGCCTTTTAACCTGATTGCGGATACCGAAACCAAACTACAGGAACAGTTCGGGGTATGGGCAGAGAAAAGCATGTACGGACGTAAATACATGGGTACACTGCGCACTACCTTTATTATTAATGAAGAAGGAGTCGTGGAACGGATCATCACACCGAAAGAAGTGAACACAAAAGACCATGCAAATCAAATTTTAAACAAATAAGTAATGTCAAAAGAAGAAAACATACAGGAACAAAAAGTGGCTATTAATGCCGAAAAATTAAAAGCGCTCCGTGCTGCAACTGAAAAGATTGAAAAAAATTACGGAAAAGGCTCTATCATGAAATTGGGTGATGAGAATGTAGAGAATATCGAAGTCATCCATTCCGGCTCAATCGCGTTAGATGCAGCCTTAGGCGTAGGCGGCTATCCACGTGGACGTGTTATCGAGATTTATGGACCGGAATCGTCGGGTAAGACAACCTTAGCTATTCATGCAATTGCTGAAGCACAAAAAGCCGGTGGTATTGCGGCTTTTATTGATGCAGAACATGCTTTTGATCGGTTCTATGCCGCAAAATTAGGAGTAGATATTGATAATTTGTGGATTTCCCAACCGGATTGTGGTGAGCAGGCGTTGGAGATTGCGGAACAACTGATCCGTTCTTCAGCGGTTGACATTATCGTGATCGACTCGGTGGCCGCTCTTACGCCTAAGGCGGAATTAGAAGGAGAAATGGGTGATAGCAAAATGGGGCTTCAGGCACGTTTGATGTCTCAGGCACTTCGCAAGCTAACAGCGGCAATCAACAAAACAAATACAACTTGTATATTTATCAACCAGTTGCGTGATAAAATCGGTGTTATGTTCGGCAATCCGGAAACAACGACTGGTGGTAATGCTCTGAAATTCTACGCATCTGTTCGTCTTGACATTCGTCGCATCAGTCAACTGAAAGATGGAGATGAAGTAAAAGGAAGTCAGGTTCGCGTAAAAGTGGTAAAGAATAAAGTAGCACCTCCTTTCCGCAAAGCTGAATTCGATGTAATGTTTGGCGAAGGCATTTCCCGTTCAGGCGAAATCATCGATCTCGGTGCAGAATTAGGCGTTATCAAAAAGAGTGGCTCGTGGTATAGCTACGGTGACACCAAACTGGGACAAGGACGGGACGCTGCAAAGCAATGTGTTAGCGACAATCCGGAATTGGCAGAAGAATTAGCCGCACAGATATTCGAAGGATTGAAATAACAGGAGACACCTAATGACACCCAGAGAGAAATATCGACTACTTTGCGCGAGAGAAGAGAGTATTCCTCTCTTCTCTCGCGATTGGTGGTTGGATATAGTCTGTGGGCAGTCAAACTGGGATGTCATTTTGGTTGAGCAAAAGGATAAAATAGTTGCAGCAATGCCTCTTTACAAGCCTTTGCCCAATGTCGTGTCCATGCCATCTTATACGCAAGCCATGGGAATTTGGTTTCCTGAAGAATCGGCAGACTCCAAATACACAACAATATTAGGAAAACGCCAGATGTTATGTAAAGCACTAATTGATTCTTTAGGAAGTTATTCTTCCTTTTTGCAACGCCTACCTTATAGCTTCACGGATTGGTTACCATTTTACTGGGAAGGTTTTAAACAGACCACCCGTTACACCTATATTCTTCAGAACATTAATAATAAAGAACGTCTCTGGGAAGAGATGGCGGTGAATACACGACGAAATATAACAAAAGCGAAAGAGAAAAACGGGATTGTGGTTAAGAGAGGAATTTCCATTCCGGATTTTATGCGTGTCCTCAAAGCGACATTTCAACGACAGAACATGTCTGTACCCAAGGATTTACAGTTACTCAAACAGATTATCGAAGTTTGTCGGGAACGGCAGCAAGGCGATATATGGGGCGGATATGACAAAGACGGCAAGTTGCACGCTGCTGTTTTCATTATCTGGCAGAAAAGTTCGGCTTATTACATTGCAGGAGGTGGTAACCCGGCCGTTAGAGATTCGGGAGCACACAGTTTAGTTATGTGGAAAGCTATACAAGAGGTATCACACCACACGTTAACTTTCGATTTTGAAGGCTCAATGTTGCCGGGAGTAGAACGTTTTTTTCGGGAATTCGGGGCCAGACAAATGCCTTACTTTACAATAACTAAGGGTAATTTGAGTTTATTACAAAAGATAAGGATAAAGCTACGCAGTAATCCAACATGAAAGATTACATTCAATATATCATTCGTTTTTTGTTAGGCGACAGCATACCGGGAGAGTATATTTCGTCTGTCGGATACACGGACGACCCACGTCAATACGATAAATATAGCATAGTAATCCGGCCTTGTGGTTTCTTTGACAGTACAACATACGGAAAAACAAGTTCCATACCATCCTTTCCACTCAAACAACTTGATCGCACCCCACTACTTTTCGGAGAAACAACTGAAAAAATGATTGGAGACACACTTGTTTTGTATGCCGATCTGGTGGCCAGTTCTTTTTTTCTTCTAACTCGCTATGAGGAAATGGTAAAACGGAGTGTACGGGATGAACACGGTCGTTTTCCGGGTAAAGAATCGTTCCCTTTTCGTGGAGAATTTCTTCATCGTCCGATTGTAGATGAATACGGCCTTTATTTAAGAAACAAATTACGCCAATTAGGAGCTAAGTTACCTGCAGAAAAGCAGAGTATCCGAAAGATTTACCTGACACATGATGTAGATGCGCCTTTTTACTGTCGTACCTGGAGAAGTATCGTACGCGAAATAAAAAACGGACAAAGCATCTGGAAAGCGATCAAAACCAAAACAGGGAAATTGGAAGAAGATATGAACTACACCTTTCCCTGGCTTTTCTCTGAAGACAACAAACTAAGAGCAGCTTTTGGAAAAGAGCGATGTAAACCAATCTGTTTTTTTAAAGGCGGGGGAAACACAAAGCAAGACAAGCCGGTTTATAGCCTTACAAACAAAGATATAAAAAGCTTATTCACTCTTTGTAAACACGATAGAATAGAAATCGGGTTACATAGCAGCTATCAGGCAGGTAAGGAACCGGAACAGATAGTCAAAGAGAAAAAGAAACTGGAATCAGCAACAGGAGGAAAAATCAAAGCAAATCGTCATCATTTCCTTTCGTCCCGTGAACCTGAACATTTTGCATTTTTATTAAAATCAGAAATTAATCACGATTTCACAATGGGCTATGCTGATGTAGCAGGATTTAGATTAGGAACTTGTCGCGCTGTACGATGGATTAATCCGGGAACCAGAAAACTAACCTCTCTCGTATTACACCCTCTTACCATTATGGAATGTAGCCTGAGTGAAGAAAAATATATGAATCTATCCTACGAAGAAGCATTAGACTACTCTTTAGGACTTATAAACCAAACGGCACTTCATAGAGGAGAGTTATCTCTTTTATGGCATAACACTTCTTTACAAACAGGTTATCTGAAAAATCTATATTCTACTCTCTTGGATAAGATAATTCAAATAGATTCAGAAAACAGACAACAGTATAAATGAAGAAAAAAAAACTTCTCATAATCTGCGATCTTTTCCCTCCGGCTTTCGGACCAAGAATGGGATATTTAGTCAAATATATGTCCTCATTCGGATGGGATGTAGAAGTTATAACAGAGAAAGTTAAAGAGGATATGTTTGCCTTCATTGCCGATAAAAACAAAATCCACTATATCGATTATTATAAGAATCAAAGATTCAGGAAAGTCAGATGGCTATTTATTGTTTTAGCAGATCTACTTTTTAATTATAAGAACAGGAAAATTGCGGACCTTGCCATCGAACAGATACGAATGAATCATTTCGATTTGATTTTATGTAGCACATATCGATCTTTTCCTCTCCCTGCAGCCTTAATCACTGCGAAGAAGACAGGGCTTCCTTTGGTTTCAGACATCAGAGATATTATTGAACAATATCCGAAAAACGAATTTTTCACATCCTATATCCCTCCCATTCCCTTACTAAAGGATCTATTTATCTCCTTCTTTAAAAAACAAAACATCAAGGAGAGAAATAAAGTACTGAAAGCCTCTGATCATGTAACGACCGTATCAAGCTGGCATAAACAATTACTTGAACAACAGAACAAACAGATATCTTTAATCTATAATGGTTTTGATCCTGAATTATTTTATCCGAATCCAGTTGTAAATAGCCAATTTACAATAACATATACGGGGAGGCTGCATAGTTTCGGGATGCAAGATCCGACCTTATTATTCTCCGCAATTAAATATCTTTCCGAAAAGAAGGTCATAACACCACAATTGTGCCGATTAGAATGGTACGTCGATGAACGTTCTGCGGAATTATTAAAAAAGGAGAGCGACATGTATGAAATAAATGAATACATGGATATAAAAGATTATGTTCCGGCAAATAAGATACCGGAAGTGTTAAATAAAAGTTCAATTCTACTGTTACTAACCAATATATCCCGTCCCGGTGGTCCGAGGGGTATTATGGGAACAAAAACATTTGAATATATGGCTGTACATAAGCCAATTTTATGTATTCGAAGCGATGAGGATTGTTTGGAGGAGACAATAAAGGAAACAAATGCAGGCATTGCAGCAAGAACCGAACAGGAAGTCATAGATTTTATCAAGTATCATCTTGATGAATGGAAAAAAACAGGATTAACTAAAAGTGAAATAAAAAAAGAGAAACTTGTTCTTTATTCAAGAAAAGAACAAGCCTTGCAATTTATTCGTATATTCGAACAGGTTTTGGAGAAGCACAATGGATAAGTATCTGCACATTATTTCGTTGAATATACCCTGGCCTGCTAATTATGGCGGGGTGATTGATATTTTCTACAAGCTGAAAGCGTTACATAAACTCGGTGTAAAGATTATTCTGCATGCATTTGAGTACGACAGACCTCAGGCTTCTGAATTGAGTCAGTTTTGCGAGCAGGTTTATTATTATAAAAGACATACAGGGATTGTACCGAATCTGTCTATTCTGCCTTATAATGTAATCAGTCGCCGAGACCCACTCTTACTTGAACGATTATTAAAGGATAATTATCCGATTTTATTTGAGGGACTACATACTTGCTATTATTTATCGGACAGACGACTGAAAGACAGACTAACATTTGTCAGAGGAACTAATATTGAACATGATTATTACTACCATCTTTATAAAGCGGAAACGGACTTGGTCAAACGGACTTTCTCTCTAATAGAAAGTAAGCGGTTCGCTTTCTACGAAAAGCAGTTGCGTCATGCCAAACATATTCTGGCAATTTCCGCAAGCGATGAAGCTTCTTTCAGGAAACGCTATCCTGAAATGAAGATTGATTTTATACCGGCTTTTCATGCCAATGAAGAAATCACGTCGATAGAGGGCAGTTCTGATTTTATCCTTTATCATGCGAAACTATCAGTTGTAGAAAACGAAAAAGCGGCGTTATATCTGATCAAAAATGTGTTTAGCCAACTAAAACACACCTGCGTAATCGCCGGTATGAATCCTTCTCCCGATTTACTTACAGCAGCCAGGAGGTACGATAACATACGCATAGAAGCAAATCCAACAGAGAACCGCATGAGTTTTCTGATTCACGAAGCTCAGATTCATGCATTAGTCACATTTCAGGATACCGGCCTGAAGCTTAAATTGCTGAACAGTCTATTTGCAGGAAGGCACGTTCTTGTTAATTCTCTCATGCTTGCGGGTAGTGGATTGGATTCTTTATGCTCTTGTGCAGATTCTCCGACTGATATTATTAAACAATGTAACAAACTTATGCTAATTCCTTTTACATCTGAAGATATAGTAAAAAGAAAGGCTGTCCTCTTTCCTACGTATGACAACGAGTATCAGGCTAAGCGTTTATATGATATAATTTATGGAAACAATTGATTACAAAATTGCTACGACCCAACTGTATAAAAAGATTTCAGCCGTAAATTTCGAGGCTTTACCTATCAGCAATTATAATAAGAATTACATCAGGAAGCTCACTCCGTCTCTATTCTATTTTTTAGACATTTATACAGCTTGTTTCAAAAATGGCTTAAGGAATTGCAACAAGGGAATAAATGAATTAATCTTAGTTGATTTTGGAGGAGGAAGCGGTTTCCTAAGTATGTTGGCCAAAGAGATCGGAATAGGGAAAGTAATTTATATCGACATAAACGAAAAATCCGTAGAAACTATTAAACTGCTTAAAACGGAGATTGGAATTGGGCCTGATATAATCTTACATGGTGATTCGAAAAAACTATCAGCTTGGTGTACGGAACAAAATATCCAACCGGATTTACTTATTGCAACTGATGTGATTGAACACATCTATGATCTATTTGTATTCTTTCATGATCTGATTGAGATCAATGATCAGATAAAAATGGTTTTCACAACAGCTTCAACCCCCTATAACCCACTTATTACCCGACGACTCCATCGATATATGCGAGGTTGTGAGACGGGTAGATTAGAGAAACCGAATTATTACACCAAGCGAGTAAATTTTATAAAAAAAGAATTTCCCAACTTAGGCAGAATCAATACAAAGAAATGGGCTACTCGTACACGGGGACTTATGTATGAGGATATCCATAAAGCTATCTCTAAAAATGAACGTCCGTTATTAGTAGATGCCTACAACACCTGCGATCCTGAAACAGGTAACTGGGCTGAACGAATCTTACCGATTAGAGACTATAAAGAATTAGCAAAAAGGTATGGCTATGAAGTAGAGACAGAAAAGGGGTTTTACAATATAATCAGACCTAAACAATGGAAATCTTCTATTTCAATATTAGTTAACCAGCTAATCAAATATAGCGGGAAAGCAGGTTTTTTACTCGCCCCTTTTATCATCCTGTCATTCGGAAGAAAGTGAACGAATACCGTCAATAACGTAATCTCGTTTTACATCTTCTTTTTTCAGAACTTGTTCATTCCATTGAAGCAAGTCAATATCAATAGGAATGCTCCCTACAAGTTTATCAGCCGGAGTTCTTCCTAAGACTTGTTCTATCAATTTAAAACAAACGATAATTTCCTCTGGACGATCAGCCGTATATGCTACTGCCACTCGGTTCAGGAACGGAGTATTATAATTTGTTCCTACTGGTTCTGTATAAACCGGTTCTGAAAACGCAATTCGTGGGAAGTAATCCCGTAGTTCTGCCTCTGCAAGCTTTATGTTCTCTTCTGCGTTTTGATTAGAGCCCATAAGCATTATTATACGATTAGTCTGATCCATATCATTGCTCTTTAAGACAATAACAAGAATAAATTATTTTTTTACGACCTGATTTATATCATTTAGAGAGCCCGCAGTAGGGCATCATGCATACAAAGCTAAAGAAAAAAACGAACTGACAAGATATTCATGCCATAAATATTATAACAGTTTAGGATATTCCATGTATCTTGCTGTACCTTTTAGGCTGAACTTAAACAATACATAATTAATAATACTGACCTTTTATGAAACGAATAAGTATCGTATTCCTATTATGTCTTTTGTTTTTCCCTTATTTACGTGGGCAAGAACAAAGACTGACAAAAGAACAACTTAAGATGTATGAGGGACACAACTGTGTGATACTCAAAGACAGCACCTCCGTATCCGTAGAGCCTTCGGGTACCGGATCGTTTACTGTTCACAAATCTTTTCAGGTTCTCACTCCCAAAGGAGGTGTTGATAATCGTATTATCAAATATAATTATGACCCGCTAACAGCTCATGCTTATTTTAAATATGCTACGATCTACAGAGCAAATGGGGATATTTTTAATCTGGATGTAACGCAAGCATGTGATTATGCTGCTCCGGCAAGAGCAATCTATTGGGGAGCAAGGCAAATCATGCTGGAGGTAGGGCGTCTTCAACCTGGAGACGTAGTAGAATATGAAATCGCAAAAAAGGGCTTTACCTATGCCTTGCTTGCCAGTGATGAAGACGACTCCCGTTTTATTCCTCCTATGAGAGGACAGTTTTACGATATTGTACCTTTTTGGGTGACAGAGCCTACTTTAAGAAAAGTTTACAAGGTCTCGGTTCCAATGGAAAAGGAACTTCAATTTCAATTTTATCAGGGAGAGTGTACTTCTTTCATGCGTTATGAGAATGATAAAAAGACATATCAATTTTCTGCAGACAACCTTCTTCCTTTTGAAAAAGAGCCGAATATGGTTGATCTATTTGATGCTGCTCCTAAACTGATGATGTCTTCGACTCCTCGTTGGGAAGAGAAGTCTTTATGGTTTCATAAAGTGAATGAGGATTATGGAAGTTTTGATCCTCTGCCGGAAGCTCAGAAAAAAGTTGATGAATTAGTTAAAGGGAAAAAGACAGAGATGGAAAAGATTGCCGTTTTAACGCATTGGGTGGCCGATAATATACGATATTCCGGTATTTCCATGGGTAAAGGTGAAGGCTATACGCTCCATAATACAAAAATGAACTTTACGGATCGCGCAGGGGTATGTAAAGATATTGCTGCTATGTTGATTTCTTTTCTTCGTATGGCAGGATTTGAAGCGTATCCGGCAATGACAATGGCAGGTAGCCGTGTTGAATCAATCCCGGCGGATCATTTTAATCACTGTGTGGCAGTTGTCAAACTATCAAACGGGACTTACATGCCGTTAGATCCAACCTGGGTTCCTTTTTGTCGTGAGTTATGGAGTAGCGCGGAGCAACAACAAAACTATCTTCCGGGAATTCCGGAAGGTTCGGATATTCGTTTAACTCCAGTTTCAGATCCAGAGAATCATTATGTCCGAATTACAGCAAACAACCGCCTGAATGAGAAAGGTACTTTATCTGGACAGTTTACCATTACAGCCGAAGGTCAATCAGACAGTAATGTTCGTCGTATATTTACACGTGGATGGCGAACTGAATGGGAAGCGTCTTTAGAAAATCAATTATTGGCTGTTTCTCCCAAAGCGAGACTATTGAAAGTTAATTACGGTAAAGACCCAAAAGACTACCAGGCAGCTCCTATAAAGATTACATTTACTTATGAAATTCCGGATTATGCACTTCTTGGCGGGAATGAGATGGTTCTAAAACCTTTAGTTATGAATAATTTGTATAATCAGGTTAAAACTTACCTTCGGATCAATACGGATCTGAAAGAGCGCAAATACGGATTCAAAGACGGTTGCTCTCGTTTAGTAGAATTAAACGAAACAATCCGGCTACCAAAAGGATATCAGCTTATTACTCCTACTAAAACTGAAAATGAGAAGAGTACTGCGGCTGATTTTGAGGGTACTCTTGCTCAAAGTGGAAACGAGATCCAGCTTTCTCAAAAGTTAGTATTAAAGAAACGCGTATATGAAGCGTCAGAATGGGATGGGTTCCGAAATGCAGTAAATGCACATAAGAGTTTTGGAGATTACTTGATCATTAAGAAATAACAATAAACAATGAAAACAAATAAATTATATAAGAGCCTGCTATTTATTAGCATCCTGACGATCTTCTCTATTTCTCTATCCGCTCAGGAAGCTGAATTTCTGAAATTGAACAAGAGTTATACCTTACATCAGGATGGAAGTCAGGAGTTCCGGTGTTATAAAGAGCTTAAACTGTTTACTCATACAGCAATGAACAGTACTTATGGGGAAACGTTTATTGTTTACAATCCGGATTTTCAGGAGTTAGAAATACATGATTGTTATACTAAACAAAAGGATGGAACGATTATAAAAACTCCTGAGAATGCATTTGTAGAAGTACTTCCCCGATTTGCGGCCAATGCTCCGGCATATAATCAGTTAAAAGAGATGGTTGTAGTTCATACCGGATTGGATCTCGGATCGACAATCTATTTAGACTACTCTATCCGAACTAAAGCGGGTTATTATCCTGAGTTGGATATAGATGAGCTACTTCAGGAGACCTCTCCCATCCTTAATTATCAAATTTCAATAGCTGTACCGGAAGATAAAACATTGAACTATTTATTATATAGTTCAGCAAGCAAAGTTAACGAATCGAATAAAAATAAGATGAAAGTGTATTCCTGGCAGTTGAGTAATATTCCGGCTTCTTCCCGAATGCCTTATCTTCCGCAGAACAAAGAGAATATTCCTCGGTTAACAGCCAATACATTCAGAAACGGGACAGATGCATTCGATTTTATGGCTAATCGAATCAATGAATCAATAGCTATAGAAAGTGAAACTTATGCGCAATTCATCACTGAAGAGATTCCTTCAAGCGAAGAAAAGCTAACAACTATTCACAACTATGTGGTAAACAATCTTAGCACAATCGCAATACCGTTAGATTATACGGGATATAATCTACGAAACGCAGATGAAACTATACGTAGTTCATACGGTACAGTTCTTGAAAAAACAAATCTTCTCAATAAAATGCTAAACGCAGTAGAGATTCCTTCAGAGATTGTATTCTATTATCCATCAACCATATCATCTGCGAATAAGGGACTTACTGCTATCAAACAGATAGGGGTCAAAATAAAGTTGAACAATCGCGAACAGTTCCTTTCAGCAACAAGCCTTAGTCCAATCAAACCAGAATACCGTGGAAGCTTAGATAAGGTATTCACATTGAAAGGGAAAGAGATACCGATAGAAACGACTCCAGCTATTTTTGATGATACTGTAGATACATCAATAGACAAAAGCCTGGTAAAGAATGGTTATTTGGTATATACTCTTCCACCGACAAAGGGTTTTGACAGATGGCATATATCTAACTTAAACAGTAAACGAACGGATCTATTTGAAATTCCTTCTGCCATACAAGATAAAATCACCTATTGCGTTAAAGTACCCGAGGGAATGGAATTAATTAGTTCATCAGATCCGTCTTCTATAACTACTTCGATCGGAAAAGTTGAAAGATTAATAAAACAAGAAGGAGACCATCTTGAAATTATCAAAACAATAGAGCTAAAGAAACAGCAATATAGTCCTAACGAATATTCCGATTTAAAGAAATTAATCGACGAATGGAACAGCAACAAAAGCAATGAGTTGCTATTCAAGGTTAGTAAATAAAAACTTACTCAGTTTCTTCCCGTTCATTTACGGGAAGAAACTGATCATCATTAAATATAGTCCGAAACGTTTTATTTACTGCTTTTTTCTTTAATTCACCAAAACGATACACAAGTCTTATCTTTAAGCTTCTGATCTAATCTATAGTCTATATCTTGCCTATATACATCTGGCGTTTCTGTTAGGTATTGAAACTTAGTTTTAGAAGAAATCGGATTTGATATAGAAAGTGCTAAGCTTAGCTTATCATCCAGCCAGTTTTTACTGACGCTTATACGAGAGTAATAATATGGGTCACCTTTTGTCTGTAATTGGATTGATGGCTGATAATAACCGCCGCTGACACTTATGTAAAAATCAGAAGGAAGTTTATAAGCAATATTTCCGGAAATTCGATTAGAAAAGCCAGCTCTTTTCAAAACATCTTCTTGCTTACTTTCTATATCGACATAGGCAATAGTACCTTTTAAACTCAGTCTTAGCATATCATCAGGAGTCCAATTAGCATATAACAACAGTCCGGATTCTTGTTGTTTACCAAAGTTCATATACGTATTATTCAGAATCTCATTCGCGTAATACAAGTAAGGTTGGATAGAGTTGTTCGTAATAGAATAATTTAAACGTGCATATAAGTCAAATTTACTTCTTAAATGATTATAACTCAATGTAACCAGATCTCTTCTTACAATATTAAGATCCGGATTCCCAAAGTAAATATTCGTAGGATCTGAATCATCTATATACGGATTTAAATAAGTCAATCCCGGCCGACTTATACGCATGCCGTAATTAAAGATAAAATTATTCTTTTCGTCAAAACGATAAACAGATTGAAACATAGGAACAAAATTCAGATACTTGCTCTTACTAACTTCATTAGATTCATTGGGGACATCTATTGTTGATACAGTATATTCTGTCCTTGCGCCTATATCCACAGCCCATTGTTCATTAAAATCAAATGAATACTTACTATTGAAGTTTCGCAAGTTAAAAACAGGAGTTGCTATTAAGGCATAAAAAAGGCATAGGGATTTTCATATATCACTGAAAATGAGTATATTTATAGTGTCTAAAGAATAAAATACTCAACCCTATGC
>NZ_JAQWCQ010000105.1 GCF_028705895.1 Massilibacteroides sp.
GTTAATCCAAACCTCTGTTATATCTTTAACTCCAACCTCTGTAAACAAAAGGTAGGAATAAGTTATTTTTGTGTAAAGTTATTCTAGTTATTAATCCAAAACTGTAAACCTATTTCAGGAAAGGTCAAGGTAGTAACACGTGAAAAAATATAAAGGATATAATTGCAAAAATATCCTTTATTTTTTACAAAATATCCTTTATATTTTCGGGGGTGTTTTATTCTTTGATTTTCAATATATTTAAAAGGAGCATTTTTAGGTGGTAAAATCTTGTTTTTTTACACTTCTATCTTGTGTATATGAATAAGTTTACTTGTCTTGTTTTTCGAAAAAGGAGAAGATACTAAGAAAAAAACAATAATTTTGTAATAGTCGATAGTCTTTTACGAAAAGAACAAAGTTATCCGTTTCTTCTAAAATGTTTATTAATTTGTCTGTTCGCAAGTCTTATATTTATGGAAATAACAAAAACACTCTGTTTCTTACTCCTTTGTTTGACAACTCCTGTTTCTGCCGTCAATGAGATAAATACTCTTTTAAAGAATTTGGATGACGCAATAGAGAGTCGTTCAATCTATTTGCAAGAAAGAGAAAACAGAATAAACGAGATAAAAAAACAAATTCAGATCACCTCTGTTGATGATGAGACATTATATAATGTATATGGAGATTTGTTTGAAGAGTATAAAGCATTCCAGATGGATTCGGCGTTGTCTATTGCGAATGCCAGAATTGCCGTAGCTGAACGGATCGGAGAACAAAATAAAAATCTTATCGCTTCGATGAATCTGGCCGAGGTATTAATAGGAACCGGAATGTATAAAGAGGCCTTTGATATATTAGATAGTCATAGTGGCGCTACGCAGGCCATAGAGGTGTTGACATATCGGTATCATCTGTATCATTCTCTTTATGTGTTGATGACAAATTATTCATTGGCAGAAAAACAGAAAAAAGAATATAAACACTTAGTTATTCAATATAAAGATTCTATACTCAGTGTTTTAACCGATCAAGATATCGGATATCATATGGTTCGGACTACTCGTCTTCTTTCGGAGAATCGTACAGATGAGGCTTTGCAGGTTGCTTTGGATTGTATGGAGAGCTTTGGAAATAATGAACATGCAATAGCTATGGCTGCATATACGCTCTATGAAGTATATCACCAAATGGGAAACAGAGAAGAAGAAAAGAAATATTTAGCGATATCTGCTTTAGGAGATATAAAGGGGGCAGTAAAGGAGTATATCTCTCTTCGTGCTTTGGCTGTCATGCTATATGAGGATGGTGATATAAGCAGAGCTTACGATTATACAAAATGTGCTATGGAAGATGCTATATTCTGCAATGCTCGTCTTCGTGCTTTGGAGATTTCCCAGATGCTACCTATTATAAATGATTCTTACGATGCGAAGATTGTAAAAGAGAAAAGACGACTGACTTTCCTCCTGAGTATTATCTCTGTTCTTTTCCTCTTTCTGATCGGAGCCGTACTTTATATTTATAAACAACTAAAGGCTCTGTCTGCAGCCCGTAAGCGCTTGAAACAGATAAATCTGGATTTGGAAACCGTTAATTCCGATTTGAATAAGTTGAATCGGGAGTTGTCTGAATCTAATCTGGTGAAAGAGGAATATATTGGCTATGTGTTTTCAATATGTTCAAACTATATTGACAAATTAGAGGACTTCAGAAAGAAAACAAACCGTAAACTGAAAATCGGTCAAATTGATGAATTATTACAGATGACAAACTCTTCCTCTCTTGTGTCTGATGAATTAAAAGAATTTCATCGTAGTTTTGATACAATATTTCTTAAACTCTATCCTAAATTTATTGAAGACTTCAACTCCCTTCTTATTCCTGAAGAAGTCATTATACCTAAGGAAGGAGATCTCCTTACACCGGAATTGCGCATCTTTGCACTTGTTCGGCTTGGCATCTCAGATAGTGTTAAAATAGCTGATTTTCTGCATTACTCTACGCAGACAGTATATAATTACCGACTGAAAGTAAGAAATAAATCCCGTATTCCTAAAGACGATTTTTCAGTTGCCATCAATCAAATCGGACGTATTGTCATGTAATATGTCATAATTTCGAAACTTTATCCCTCCTTCTTTTTTGGCATACCATTTGTGTAATGGATGATACGAAACTTGAATAATAACTTAAAATAAATATAAAAGAAATGGGTAAAATTATTGGAATAGACTTAGGAACAACCAACTCTTGTGTTGCTGTATTGGAAGGTAACGAACCGGTTGTTATTACAAATAGTGAAGGGAAAAGAACTACTCCCTCTGTTGTTGCTTTCGTAGAAGGTGGCGAAAGAAAAGTAGGTGATCCTGCAAAACGTCAGGCAATTACAAACCCTGAAAAAACGATATTCTCTATCAAACGTTTTATGGGTGAAACATACGATCAGGTACAAAAAGAAATTGGTCGTGTACCTTATAAAGTAGTTAAGGGGGATAACAATACTCCACGTGTGGATATTGACGGACGTTTATATACTCCGCAGGAAATATCTGCCATGACACTTCAGAAAATGAAGAAAACGGCAGAAGATTACTTAGGACAAGAAGTAACCGATGCCGTTATTACCGTGCCTGCTTACTTTAGTGATGCACAACGTCAGGCCACGAAAGAAGCCGGTGAAATTGCCGGACTGAACGTACGCCGTATTGTAAACGAACCAACTGCTGCTTCCTTAGCTTATGGTCTGGATAAGTCCAACAAAGACATGAAGATTGCTGTATTTGACTTGGGTGGTGGTACTTTCGATATTTCTATCCTTGAATTAGGTGATGGAGTATTCGAAGTAAAATCAACTAATGGTGATACGCATTTAGGAGGTGACGACTTTGACCACGTAATTATTGATTGGTTGGCAGAAGAATTCCTGAAAGAAGAAGGAATTGATTTGCGGAAAGACCCAATGGCTTTGCAACGTTTGAAAGAAGCTGCTGAAAAAGCAAAGATTGAATTGTCAAGCACAACAAGTACAGAAATCAACTTACCGTATATCATGCCGGTAAATGGTATTCCAAAGCACTTGGTAAAGACATTGACACGTGCCAAATTTGAACAATTGGCAGATTCTTTGATTCAGGCTTGCGTCGAACCTTGTCGTAAATCATTAAGCGATGCCGGCCTTACTACGTCTGACATTGACGAAGTAATCTTGGTGGGTGGTTCTACACGTATCCCTGCAATCCAGAATATTGTAGAGAAATTCTTCGGAAAAGCTCCTTCCAAAGGTGTAAACCCGGACGAAGTAGTAGCCGTAGGAGCTGCAATTCAGGGGGGTGTATTGACCGGTGAAGTGAAAGACGTATTGTTGCTCGACGTAACTCCGCTTTCATTAGGTATTGAAACCATGGGTGGCGTAATGACGAAGTTGATCGAATCTAACACAACGATACCGACAAAGAAGTCAGAAACATTTACAACGGCTGTGGACAATCAACCATCAGTAGAGATACATATTCTTCAAGGAGAACGTTCTTTGGCAAGAGATAACAAATCAATCGGCCGTTTCCATTTGGATGGAATACCTTCCGCGCAACGTGGTGTACCTCAGATTGAAGTAACATTTGATATTGACGCTAACGGTATCCTGAACGTATCTGCCAAAGATAAAGGAACAGGAAAACAACAAAGTATCCGTATCGAAGCATCCAGTGGTTTGAGTGATGATGAAGTAAAACGTATGAAAGACGAAGCTGCTGCCAATGCAGAAGCCGATAAGAAAGAAAAAGAACGTATCGACAAACTGAATCACGCAGATAGTTTAATCTTCCAGACTGAAAAACAATTAAGTGAATTAGGTGATAAACTACCGGCCGACAAGAAAGCTCCGATTGAAGCTGCCCTTGCCAAACTGAAAGAAGCGCACAAAGCACAAGACGTTGCCGCTATCGACTCCGCAACCGCAGAATTGAACAGCGTATTCCAGGCAGCAAGTCAGGAAATGTACAACGCCCAAGTCGGAGCTCAGGGAGGTCCTCAACCAGGTGCCGACTTTAACCAAGGTGCAAGCAACAACAGCGAACCTAAAGATGGTGGTGTAACTGATGTTGACTTTGAAGAAGTCAAGTAAGTGCTGATTAACACTGATTAATACAAATTAGTAAATCGCTGTAAATGTAATATTTACGGCGATTTTTTTTGTTTTTATATTTTTCAAAATGTTTGTAAGCCTCCGGTAAACCACGTATTGCAGTTCTTTACAAATTGATATAACTAGCCTCGAGTAGGATCAAGTCTTATCCTATTTGGGGTTAGTTGGTACAAGTTTGGCCTATTCTTAACGAGTAG
>NZ_JAQWCQ010000106.1 GCF_028705895.1 Massilibacteroides sp.
GCTCTTTGCAATAATACATCACGGATGCTACTTCTTCTTGTGTCATAACATTTTTCTTTTTCTGGTTTGAACACAAAGGTACAGGAGCAGCAGGAGAAAGAAAATACGCGGTTTACCGGTCGCTTACAAATGTTTGATTTTAATCGTTTTTTATCATATTTTTGTATCGTATTTGTACCGCGCGTTAATTGGATAGTATGTGCGTCTTATGCGCCTTATTTTATTTTTGAAGCCAAAAAGCAGAGAATGTTCAGGATGTTATTTCAGAATGGGATTTAGTAAATTAAAAATACCAAGGGTTTGTGAGTATTGCTCAAAACCATTTGAGGCAAAGACAGTTACAAGTCGTTTTTGCTCTATTTCGTGTAACAATAAATCATTAAAAGCAAGAAAGAAATCTGAAAAAGAAAAAGTAGAAAAAGATACTCTCTTGCAAAAATATAAGAACAAGATTGCTGAAGTACAAACGAGGGAATTTATTTCGGTTGCTGAAGCTACAGTTATGTTTGGAATATCTAAAGATACCATTCATAGATATATAAAAAGAGGAATACTTACTGGAACTAACCTCGGAACAAGACTGACTCGTGTTAAGCGATCGGATCTGGAAGATTTATTTTCAGCAGTTGAAATGCCAGCAAAGTCGAAGGAAATTCCTGACAAACCTAATTTTGAAGTTGGAAATTGCTATACGATTTCAGAAGTCAGTGAGAAATTTCACGCGGATCCGGGAACTGTGACGAATGTAATCAAGAGAAACAAAATCCCGACCAAAAAAGTAGGGAGTTTCGTGTATGTGCCTAAAAATTTAATCGATAAAATTTTTGACGGAAAATGAAAGAATTATTGAAAACTAAAGTTACAGTAAGATTGCGAAAATCTGAGTTCCGAAAAGAATGGTTTATTTACTTGGAAAGTTATCCTGTGATTGTGCCTGGTAAAGAGAAAGCGCAACGAGTTCGAGAATATTTAAACAGAAGTGTCACAACAGTAGATTTTGACAAAAAAAGGACTGCAAGAACTACGCAAGATTCAGTTTCATTTAAACCAAAGAGAGATGACAATGGAATCATCGTTTGTAAAAGTGAAAATGATCAGGAAACAATGATCTACGCAGATTCTCTTCGTAAATTACGTCAAAGAGAATATGATAATTTAGAACTCTATAGTGAACTTGACGCAATGAAGGCCGAAGAAAAAGAAAAATTGCAGGAAGATTTCGTTCAATATTTCGAATCAGTAATTAAAAAGCGGCACAAGAACAGCTCGGAATCCATTATTATAAATTGGGAAAGATCTATAGATTTTTTGAAAGATTTTGCAGGAGAAAGGATCACGTTTTCGAGGATTGATCTGAAATTTTGTGAAGATTTTAAATCATTTTTACTTACTGCCCAAAGAGGAGGGAACAAAAAAGGAATATTATCTCAAAACACGGCTTCTACATATTTTTCAGTATTCAAAGCAGCTTTAAAGCAAGCTTTTATCGACGGTTATTTCAATACAGATATTTCTGCAAAAATTAAATCAATTCCTTCTCAGGAAACACGAAGAGAGTATTTAACCATTGATGAGCTGAATACTTTAGTTGTAACTCCGTGTGAAAATGATGTTTTGAAACGTGCAGCTCTTTTTTCTGCCTTAACTGGTTTACGACATTCCGATATTCAAAAATTAAGGTGGAATGAAATAAGTTTTGAAAACAATCAACCGAGAATTAATTTCACTCAGAAAAAGACAAAAGGTATAGAATATATGCCGATTTCTCAGCAGGCGTTGGAAATATGTGGAGAACCAAAATCTCCAGATGATTTGGTTTTTGAGAATTTAACGAATCCTTCTTGGATTAATCGTCCGTTAAAAAAAATGGGTGGAAAAGGCGGGGATTCATAAAAATATCACTTTTCATGTTGCCCGGCATACAGCGGCCACAATTGTATTTTTAGCCAACAATGTTTCTATGGAAAATGTGGCTAAAATACTTGGACATTCAAGTACAAAAATGACACAACATTATGCGAAAGTACTGGATAGCTCTATCATGCGTGACATGTCAACAGTAGAAAAATGCTTCGCTCATTCGGAACAATAATAAAATATAGGAACATGAAGACTGAATCAATATCAATTGTCAATAACAAGGTCATTATTCCTTCCGGGCTTAATGAGATATGGATGACTACAAATCAGATAATCAACCTATTTGAATGTTTTACGTCGAAGGTCAATGGGAATATTCGTGCGATAGTTAAAAGCAGGGTATTGGATAACACCAAAGTTTGCCGGACTTATTATTATAAGAATGGTAATTCTGTGGAACAATATAATTTGGAAATGATTATTGCTTTGTCTTTCAGAATTAAAACCCATAATGCTGGAATTTTTCGTGAGTGGATACTAAAAAGAATGATTATTGAAGTATGCAGGAAACCTATCCCAATAGCAGAAACTTCTATTTCCCGTAATTGAAAGAATCAATTTTCTTACAGTTTAATGACGGCAAGCTATTCCAATCATATGCTTGCCGTTTTTATTTTCTTATTTCAACTGAACACAAATATAAAAGAAGGGAATAAAACGCCAAGACTAAACGCTGTATTTGCATAAATCTTCCTTTTCCGAATACGGAAAGAGTCTTTATCCAAATAGTCTTGGCTAATTTATCCCTCTGTATTAAAGGCTGTTTATCAGTTGAAAAAAGAAAAAATATAATCAAGGAAGTTTTGCATTTAGCGTATTCTATTTAAATACCGCGTCCCCTTTTCTTTGGTATCTTCATCCGTTTCTCTTTTTCTATTTCAATCAAAGGCTGGAAACGTTTGTTTTCCTCCCTTACCATATCGGCTAAACGTGCGGCTATCGTTTCCCAGCGAAAATCCTTCCCTAAAAGATCGATTCTTTCCGAAAAACGGATATCATCGTAATAGTTAAGCCCCTTCACAGCCCGGTATGGATTTGTCTGCGGGTATTTCGTTTCAAAAGCTGTAAGCATTTCTTTCAAGGAAAGATAACCGGACAGGTAAGCCACATCAATAAAATCTTTAAGCCGGGTTCCGTTATCAGCAATAGCTGATAATTTCATCGCAGCAATATCTTTTAAGCTATACAATCTAATACCATCCTCTTGCTTCCTTGGTTCAATATCCGGATAATCATGACGGATAAAATCTAACTTCACATCATTTACCTCTCCTTTCAGGCTAAAACCAGACAAGAGATCGCCTTTGAATTGATATGTCTTTTGTAAATATTTTTCCAGTTGAGACGGATTAAATTCCCCGGTCGTGAATAAATCCAGATCGATACTTTTCCTGTGTCCAATAAGTAAGGAGAGAGCTGTTCCTCCGGCCAATGCAAATTGATTAAATATGGAATCAGCCATTATTGATTTTAAGAGCCCATAAGTGCCTGTCTCGACTGTTTGCGTGTATAACATTTCAGTTCTTCCTTTTTTAAATTAAAAGCAGTACAAACAAACGCAATATCTTTATCAGAAAGTAATAATACTTCATCACGAAGAATCTGTTTTACCCCTTCTATTCCCCCATAAAGGGCAAACAGGGCATAGTAATCTTCATCCCAACCTCTCTCTATTACACGTTCCACTACCAAGGCTCGCATATATTGCCAGTCAAAACTACCAAGATCATATTCCCACAACAAACTGTGTCTAACCTTTGGCTGATGTTCGATTCGTTCTTTCCAATCAGACCACATGCGCATCTTATTTATACTAACAAAAATAGACATTATTATTGAAATTCACACTTGAGGTCACCTAAATACGATGCTCCCATGACTTACGGTAGTTCTCTTCCAACAACTTTTCTACATCAGACGAGCGGTAGAGTATCTTACCTCCCAACTTGATATAAGGAATACGTCCTTCGTTCCGGTAATCTTGGAGACTTCTACGACTGATCTTCAGTTTCTTCGACAATTCATCATCCGTATAAAAACTCTCTCCACCCAGTGTCGGCTTCCGGGAGGTAAATAACTGTTCCATAAGCGAAGAAAGACGATCCAATGAAAGAAAAAAAGACTTTATCCTTTCGTTATTCTCTCGTGTAATTAATTTGTTACTCATACATCTTCTGTTTTTTGATAATTAATTTTACATATTGAAGTTTCGCAAGTTAAAAACAGGAGTTGCTATTAAGGCATAAAAAAGGCATAGGGATTTTCATATATCACTGAAAATGAGTATATTTATAGTGTCTAAAGAATAAAATACTCAACCCTATGC
>NZ_JAQWCQ010000015.1 GCF_028705895.1 Massilibacteroides sp.
AGGGAACCAAGCCTTGGAATCATAGATAGTCAAAGTATCAAACGGGGTAATAATTATTCCTTGAATGGAATAGATGGGAATAAGAAAATCAAAGGTATAAAGCGTCATGTGGTGGTTGATAAGAATGGTTTTCTTATTGCTGTTATGGTTACAATCGCTAACATCCATGATAGCAAAGCGGCATATTTACTTATGCGTGTATTGAAAGAGCTTTGTTCGGGAGTAAAAGTTCTCTTCGCTGACGGAGGATATAGAGGTAAATTGATTGAAAGCGTGAAGAATAAGTTTGGCTATCTGATCCGGGTTGTGGTAAGCGCTTATAAAGAGCAAGGCTTCAGACCTATTCACAAAAGATGGATTGTAGAAAGTACTTTTTCCTGGTTTGATAATGACAGAAGGCTTTGCCGAAATTATGAGCTAACATTCGATTCAGCTGAGGAAATGGTCAAAATCGCCGCTATAAAATTATTATTGAGGAAAATTTAAACAGGCTCTTAGTTGCATTAATCTGAGAAGGCCTTTCCACCTCTTTTAACGAAGAAATAGAAATACTAAACAAGCCGATCCCTTCCAACTCAACCGTATCCCCCGTTAAAAGATGCCGTTTCAAAGTTGTCGAAAAAGCCTCCAGTAACCCCTTAACATCCGCACTACTGAATGATGACATAGAACCAATCTCAGCAGCAATCTGCTCCGTTTTAATAGCCCTGTCACTAATGGCCGAACATGAAATTTTATTTTACCATCCGCTTTCGGATTAGGTGTCTCATGAATAGAATACTTAACTGTAGCCATACGTATCTTTTCTCAATTGTAAGTTTGGTTAATAAATTAATTTTCAACGGTTCTCTTTTTCCACAAATATAGAAAAACTTTACCACAGTTATAGAAAAACTTTTTGACAGTTGTGATAAAAGCAAGTTGTAGAAAATTTATTTTCATTACACACTACACGATAAGCTTTCAATTATGTATCTTCGCTCATTAAAATACAGTTGTGGTTTTTTTCTTCTGAATCACAATAAGGATTATTCCGTTGTGAAAACATTTGGTTTGCCCCTTGTCCATAAACAGGGGGCTTTTTTGTGTCTTTTCGTTACTTTTCTTTTAACTTTGCGCTTACATCTTTAATGTTGTGTGTAATAACGTAAATCAATTATATATTATATGTACAGAACGAAGACTTGCGGTGAGCTTCGCTTGCTGAATGTGGGCGAGGAAGTTGTTTTGGCCGGATGGGTGCAGAAGGCTCGTAAGATGGGTGGAATGACTTTTGTTGATGTCCGCGATCGTTATGGTATTAGCCAGGTGGTTTTTAATCAGGATGTGAATGTGACTTTGTGCGAGGAGGCGAATAAATTGGGACGTGAGTTCGTTGTTCGTGTTACGGGTAAGGTGCAGGAGCGTTCAAGTAAGAATAGTCATATTCCGACAGGGGATATTGAGATAATTGCATCGGATTTGAAGGTGCTGAATGTGGCTGCTACGCCTCCGTTTACCATCGAGGATGAAACGGATGGGGGGGATGATATTCGTATGAAGTATCGTTATCTGGATCTTCGCCGGAATGTGGTGCGTCAGAATCTGGAGTTGCGCCATAAGATGACACTCGAAGTGAGAAGTTATTTGGATTCGCTGAATTTTCTTGAGGTGGAAACGCCTGTACTGATTAGTTCTACACCGGAAGGTGCGAGGGATTTCCTTGTCCCTTCTCGTATGAATCCGGGACAGTTTTATGCTTTACCGCAGTCACCACAAACGTTCAAGCAGTTGTTGATGGTTTCAGGGTTTGACCGGTATTTTCAAATCGTAAAGTGTTTCCGTGATGAAGATTTACGTGCCGACCGTCAGCCGGAATTTACGCAGATCGACTGTGAGATGAGTTTTGTGGACCAGGAGGATGTGTTGACTACTTTCGAAGGAATGACGAAGCATTTGTTTAAAACGATTCGTGGGGTGGATGTGGAAACTCCGTTTAAACGAATGACATGGCACGAGGCGATGAAATTGTATGGTAGTGATAAGCCGGATTTGCGTTTCGGTATGGAGTTTGTCGAACTAATGGATGTTCTCAAAGGGCATGGTTTTTCTGTTTTTGACGATGCGGCTTATATTGGTGGTATCTGTGCAGAAGGTGCTGCAAGTTATACGCGTAAGCAATTGGATGCATTGACGGATTTCGTAAAACGTCCGCAGATTGGGGCTAAAGGTATGGTTTATGCCCGCGTAGAAGAAGACGGAACGGTGAAGTCGAGCGTTGATAAATTTTATACGCAGGATGTTTTGCAAGAAATGAAATCGGCATTCGATGCGAAACCGGGCGATTTGATTTTGATTCTTTCCGGTGACAATGCGATGAAAACCAGAAAACAATTGTGCGAGCTTCGACTTGAGATTGCTTCTCAATTGGGATTGCGTGATAAAAACAAGTTTGCCTGTCTATGGGTGGTTGATTTTCCTCTATTTGAGTGGAGTGAAGAAGATCAACGTTTCTATGCAATGCACCATCCGTTTACGTCACCAAAGTCCGAAGATATACCTTTGCTTGATTCCGATCCCGGAGCCGTTCGTGCGAATGCTTATGATATGGTTATCAATGGCGTTGAAGTAGGCGGTGGTTCTATTCGTATTCACGACAGTGCGTTGCAGAATAAAATGTTTGAATTATTGGGCTTCACACCGGAACGCGCGCAGGCACAGTTCGGCTTCCTGATGAATGCCTTCAAATACGGAGCGCCCCCACACGGAGGTTTGGCTTATGGCCTGGATCGTTGGGTATCGCTGTTTACCGGATTAGATTCCATCCGTGACTGTATCGCCTTTCCTAAAAATAATTCAGGTCGCGATGTGATGATTGATGCACCATCAACTATCGATCCCGAACAATTAGAAGAATTATCTATTAAGGTAGAAGTGAAGGAGTAGTCGGTTTCTTTTAAAATACATATATTTGTGATATGTATAAAATTAAGGACATAATACGCGAAATAGAAGCATTTGCTCCACTGCCTTTACAAGAGAGTTATGACAACTCGGGAGTTCAGGTGGGGGATGTGAACCAACAGGCGACAGGTGCTTTGCTTAGTCTTGATATTACGGAAGAGGTAATAGATGAGGCGATAGAGCTGGGATGCAATCTGATTATTGCTCATCATCCTTTGATCTTTAAACCTCTTAAAAGGTTGACGGGGGCTAATTATATCGAACGTTGTGTAATAAAGGCTTGTCGGAATGATATCGTTATCTATGCAGCACACACAAATCTTGACAACACAAAAGATGGAGTCAATTATTATTTGGCAAATCTGTTGGGACTAAGGAATGTACGCGTGTTAAGTCCGCAAAAGAATGTTTTACTGAAATTTGTGACATTTGTTCCCGAATCATATGCCGATGTAGTCCGAAACGCGTTATTTAATGCAGGAGCGGGGAATATTGGCAACTATGATTCGTGTAGCTATAATCTGAAAGGAGAGGGGACATTTAAAGCGAATGAAGGTTGTGATCCCTACTGTGGTACTATTGGTGAGATACATATAGAGCCTGAAATCAGGATTGAAACAATTCTGCCTGTGTATAAAAAAACAGCAGTTACACGGGCGTTACTTTCCGTTCACCCCTATGAAGAACCTGCGTTTGACTTCTATCCGTTGGCAAATACCTGGAATGAAATCGGATCCGGGATCGTTGGTGAACTTCCGGAAGCGGAAGACGAAGCTATGTTCCTTGCCCGTATAAAAGAACTCTTCCATGTGGGCTGTGTGAAACATTCCGCTTTGCGCAATAAAGCCGTACGGGAAGTTGCTCTCTGTGGAGGTAGTGGAGCATTCCTGATTAATGATGCAATAGCCTACGGCGCTGATGTGTTCATTACCGGAGAAGCAAAATATAATGATTTTTATGATGTGGAAAACCGTATTCTGTTGGCTGTGATAGGACATTACGAATCAGAACTCCATACAAAAGATATCTTTTATAATTTGATTTCGAAAAAAATGCCTACCTTTGCCCTACATTTTTCGAATGTTAATTCAAACCCGGTTAAATATTTATAGAATGGCTACAGATAAAAAATCAGCTGAAAAAGAATATACAGTTGAAGAAAGGCTTTCTACGCTATATCAACTTCAGACAATGATGACTGAGGTAGATAAAATTAAGACACTTCGTGGCGAACTTCCTTTGGAGGTTCAGGATCTTGAAGATGAGATCGCGGGGCTGGAAACCCGTCTTCAAAACTATCAGACGGAGATCAAAGATTTTGAAGCTGCTGTTATAGAGCAAAAAAATAAAATCACGGAATCCACCGGATTGATTGAAAAATATAAAGGACAATTAGATAACGTACGTAATAACCGTGAGTTTGATAATTTGTCTAAGGAAATAGAGTTTCAAGGTTTGGAGATTGAATTTTCTGAAAAAAAGATTCGTGAATTCAATGAAACAATCGTAACGAAGAAGAACGATATCACCAAGATTGCTGAAACCTTAGAGGGACGTAAGGGAGACTTGGAGCAAAAGAAAAGCGAACTCGAAGAAATTATTTCGGAAACCAGACAGGAAGAAGAAAAACTAAGAGAGAAAGCGAAGAAATTGGAAGCTATTATCGAACCTCGCCTATTGACTGCATTTAAACGTATTCGTAAAGGTGCACGCAATGGTTTGGCTGTTGTTTATATTCAACGTGATGCATGTGGTGGTTGTTTTAATAAGATTCCGCCTCAGAAACAGATGGATATCAAACTACGTAAGAAAATTATCGTTTGCGAATATTGCGGACGTATTATGATTGACCCTGAATTAGCGGGTGTAGAAGAGATTTAAGAAAACAAAACACAGTATAAGATTAGGGATGCATATGTATCCCTATTTTTTTTCAATGCTAAGGAAAGTACGTGCGTATATAGAAGAATTCCACTTGTTGACGGATGATAAGCCTATTATTGTCGGGGTGAGCGGGGGCGCTGATTCGGTTGCCCTTCTAAGCGTGCTTTGCGATTTAAATTATCAATGTATAGCTGCGCATTGCAATTTTCATCTGCGTGGGAGTGAATCAGACCATGATGAGGCTTTTGTCCGTACTTTTACATCCGCGCGAAATATTCCGTACTATAAAATAGACTTTGATACGGAGTCTTATGCCGAAGAAAAGCATATTTCCATAGAAATGGCTGCCCGTGAGTTGCGTTACCAATGGTTTGAACAGTTACGCGTAAGCCTTTCTGCCCAAGCAATAGCTGTTGCGCATCATGAACAAGATAATGTGGAGACTGTTTTATTGAATCTGATTCGAGGTACGGGAATTAAAGGACTCACCGGTATGCAACCGAAAAATGAATATGTGGTACGCCCACTTTTATCCGTTAAACGAAATGATATTTTAGCCTGGCTGGAACATAAAGATATAAGCTACGTAACAGACAGTACAAACCTTTCTGACGAATACACCCGCAATTTTATACGTCTTAAAATCATTCCGTTATTAGAAGAAATCAATCCTTCAGTTTCTGAAGCGATCATAAGGACGGCTGAAAATCTTACAGATGCAGAGAAGCTTTATGCCTCCTCTTTGAGTGAATATCAAAAAAAAGTGCTTTCAGAAGATCATTCAGTCCTGATAGAACCCTTGTTAAATACCCCAGCGCCTAAAACTGTTTTATATGAAATTCTGAAGTCGTATGGGTTTAATCGCTCTGTCGTAAATGATATTTACCTGAGTTTATCGGGAGAATCGGGGAAACGATTTTATTCATCTACCCATCAATTATTAAAGGATCGGGATCGTTTGTTTATTGTGCCCCTTGCAGAACCAGAAAAGGATACTCAATGCCTGTTCCTGAACGAACAGGATAGAGAAATACAGTCTCCGATTAAACTTTCTTTGCGAAATGAGGTTATAATAGAAAGCCCCTCTATCAGTAAGGAAAAGAATATTGCTACTCTTGACCGTGATAAATTGCAGTTTCCTCTTTGTTTGAGACGTTGGAAAGAAGGTGATTGGTTCATTCCGTTCGGGATGAAAGGACGAAAGAAATTGAGTGACTATTTCACTGATCGTAAGTTAAGTTTGTTTGAAAAAGAAAAAATCCGGGTGCTTTGTAGTGGAGAAAATATCGTTTGGATTGTTGGCGAACGAATAGATAATCGCTTTTGTGTTGATAAAAACTCAAAAGAGATGCTTATAATTCAATTTTTCGATTAAATAAGCTGTTTTATTAAAAAGAATTTTTACATTTGCGCAGATTTCTCCGCTAATATGTTACTAATAGAGGTCAGATTAGCTAAACAATCCGTTATTTTTTTATATAATTATAATTTTTGTCAGCATTAAAAAGCAATGATAAAGTTGTGTATGGTTCATAAATATATATCCATCCCTTTATCCTATCTATATTATTACTTCTCAATATGCAGAAATATAACATCTTAGAATTAAATGAAAAACTTCTTCCGGAATTGCAAAAGATTGCCGAAGAATTAGGTATTAAAAAGATTAGTTCTTTAAGAAAGGAAGAGCTTGTTTATAAAATATTAGATGAACAAGCTATCTCTTATGCTGGTTTACAAGCAGAAAAAGAGAAAAATAAAGAAGCTAAAAAAGCCGAAAAACAGTCTAAAACAAAAAAGACAACTAAGTCTGAAACACCAAAGGGAAAAGCCGCCAAAGAAACTAAAAAGGAAGCACCTAAAGCTGATACGCCTAAAGTAGCCGAGGTAAAGGCTGTAGAACAACCCGTAAAAAAAGAAGCGAAAGAAAAGCCCAAAAGAGCTCGCGTGGAGAAGAAAAAGGAAGAAACAAAAGTGGAACCTGTTTCCGAAACTCCCAAAAACGAAGCTGTAGTGGAAAAGAAGCCTTCTCCTGTGGTTGTGAAAAAACAGAGTCCGGTTTTAGTAGAACAAACGAAAGAGGAACAGAAGCCTGTTGATGAGGCTAAACCTGAAGTGCAAACTCCTCCGGCTATCCCTTCAAAACAAGTGAAAACAGAGCCAAAGGAAACAAAAAAAGTGATTCCTGCTGCTGAAAAACAAACAGAGGTTTCTACAGAAGAAAAAGCAGAAACAAAACGCGTATTCTTCAGACATCCGGATACGAATTCGCTACTCGACCAAATGTTTCCTCTCGCTTCTCCAGCGCCAAAACAGGAACCTGCGCGGCAGGCTGAACAACAAACGAGTCAACAGCCAAATAATAATAATCGTCAGAATAATAACCGCCAGAATAATAACCATCCGAACGCAAAGAATACTAATGGTAACCAACAGGAGAAACCATATGAATTCGATGGTATTCTGATTGGTTCAGGGGTGTTGGAAATGATGTCTGATGGGTATGGATTCCTTCGTTCTTCGGATTTTAATTACCTGACTTCGCCTGATGATATCTATGTTTCACAGTCGCAGATCAAGTTGTTTGGTTTGAAGACGGGTGATGTCGTTGAAGGACCTATTCGTCCTCCAAAAGAAGGTGAAAAATATTTTCCATTGGTGAAAGTAGATCGTATCAATGGCCGTACTCCGGAAGAAGTAAGAGACCGTGTGCCGTTTGATCATCTGACTCCGCTTTTCCCGGATGAAAAATTTATGCTTACCGAAAAGAAATCGACTAAAGTAAATGATCAGATTGCTGTTCGTGTGGTTGATCTTTTCTCTCCGATAGGTAAAGGACAACGTGGTTTGATTGTTGCCCAACCGAAGACCGGTAAGACGATGTTGTTAAAAGACATTGCTAATGCGATTGCGACCAATCATCCGGAAGTCTATATGATTATCCTGTTGATTGACGAACGTCCGGAAGAAGTTACCGATATGGCACGTAGTGTTGATGCTGAAGTTATTGCTTCTACATTCGACGAGCCGGCAGAAAGACATGTGAAGATTGCAGATATTGTATTGAATAAGGCAAAACGTATGGTAGAATGCGGTCATGATGTGGTTATTCTGTTAGACTCGATCACTCGTTTGGCGCGTGCATATAATACCGTACAACCTGCATCCGGAAAAGTACTCTCGGGTGGTGTGGACGCGAATGCGTTACAAAAGCCAAAACGTTTCTTTGGGGCTGCCAGAAATATAGAAAATGGTGGAAGTCTTACGATTCTTGCTACTGCTCTTACTGAAACAGGGTCTAAAATGGATGAAGTTATTTTTGAGGAATTTAAGGGAACCGGTAATATGGAGTTACAGTTAGACCGTAAATTGTCTAACAAACGTGTTTATCCTGCGGTTGATATTACAGCTTCAAGTACACGTCGTGACGATCTCCTGCAAGACGATAATACACTCAACCGTATGTGGATACTTCGTAAGTATTTGTCTGATATGAATTCTATGGAAGCTATGGAATTTGTAAAGAAACGTATGGAACAAACGTTTGACAATATGGAGTTTTTAGCGTCAATGAACAGCTAATCAATAGTAAAATATATCTGAAAACGCCTGGCAGAATTTCTGACCAGGCGTTTTTTCTATTTACTTGATAGTCGGCGGGTTCTTTAGTGTTCCCCCTTCATTGTATTTCTGATTATTCGGAAGACCTTTCTGGCCTACCCCTTCTTTTAGCAGTTCTTTCAAATCATTCAGGTGGTAGCGGTAAATACCTCGCGGGTTCGTGTTGTATTTCTTGCAAAGGGATGCTGCCATACCAACTACTTCTCCCATCATTCCGGTAGTACGCATTACGCGTACTGTGCCTAATGCAACATGTGTGACGCTGATATTCCGTCCTGCCATAAACAGATTGTCTATGTTTCTGGAATAGAAACAGCGATAAGGGATTGGATAAGGATGAATAGGCGTGTGTTTGGCAATTGATTTAAATTCAGCACCGGGAAAATTAGCCGTATTTTTAGGATCAGGATAATGCAGATCGATCGTCCAGGTGGTAGCCGCCGTTCCGTCTTCATGAACAACATACTTTGTCAGATCCGCTTCCTTTAAGATATAATCACCCAATAAACGTCTTGATTCCCTCTTACCGGCGATATAAGCAACCCAACCTAATTTCCTGTTTTTATATAAGTCGTTCTCCCTTAGTTCATTTTTTAGATAGCTCCAGTTAGAGTACACCACCAAAAGACCATAATCACGAATACGTTCAAAGTCCTTGATCTGGTCGTAGTTCATTCCCGTTTCCCAAGTCCATTCTCCCATTGTTACCTTTTCACAACTTGCGTCCGTAAACTTGACTCCATAATTGAATAAGGGAAAACCCGTAGGCTTTTTTTCATCTACAGAATACCACTGTACAGATGCGCCCATCGTCATTTTATCGGATTCATCAGGGGCTGTCTCTTCTCCGAATTCCTCTTTGCTCTCTCTACCCATAGTAAAGTCCGCTCCCGCCAAATAACCGATTGTTCCATCCCCCGTACAATCCGAGAATACAGGAGCCACAAATGTTTTTTCTTCTCCCGATTCAATATGTTTTGCAATAATCGAGGCGATTTTAGAACCATTCATATTTACAGCGATAGCTCTGAAGTTAGAAAACAGCGTGATGTTTTTCTCGTTTGCAACAATCTGATCTTTCTTATCATCTTCATAATAATCTGCAGGTTGAGCATTTCCACCACGCGTAGGTCCAAACTCCTTCTGCAAGTTACCCAACTCTTTATAGGAGCCTGATTCAATACGTCCCCCAAGATGAACACGGATTTCAGAACTGTTATTTCCTCCTAAAACCGGACGATCATTGATTAAAGCTACCTTGCATCCTAAACGAGCTGCAGAAACAGCTGCACTGATACCCGCAACACCACCCCCAACGACAACCAGATCATACGTTCCCGCCGTTGGCGGGGTATCCGGAAGACTAAGCTCCTTTTTACGGAATGTACCCAATGCCGCCAGGTCAGACGGAGGAACATCTCCTTCTTCAGTTGTGAAATATATCGCATCACATCGTCCGTTAAACCCCGTTAAGTCGTGCAACCCTACTGTAGCTTCTGTTTTTTTGATGCTTACTTTACCGGCTGACTGCCATATCCAGGCTTCTCCTTCAGTCCCCAGAACCGGAGATAACTTTTTCCCGTTTACCGATAACTTAAACTTACCCGGCCCTTCACCTTTCTTCCACGGAGAAGTCCAGTTGAATGTCCTCACGTAAACATAATAAGTACCCGTTTCAGGAAAAGAAACTTTTGTTCCCGCATCATCAACCGGTTCTCCCAAACCATGCGCCATCAGATAAGGCGATCCCATTAGATCCATAAATTGCTGATCCACTACCCAGCCTCCTTTCTCTGTAAAACTTTCCGCTTCAACTAAAAGTCGGGCAGCATTCGCCACATTAAAACTCAAAAGCAAAGCTAAAACTGCAACTAAATTTGTTCTCATGTTTTATCGTATTATTTATAGTCTAACCCTATAAAGTATTAAGTATTTATAAATATCTTACTTTCTCACCGCATTCGTTATATCTTTGCTCACATCCCTTTTGCATTAATAACTTTAATTCATCCAGATGATAACGATATACTCCGCGAGGAGATACGTTGTGTCTTTTACATAAAGAGGCTGCCATACCAACCACTTCACCCATCATTCCGGTTGTACGCATAACACGAACCGTACCTAATGCGATATGAGTTACACTGATATTTCTTCCGGCCATAAACAGATTCTCAATATTCCTTGAATATAAACATCGATACGGAATAGGATAGGGGTCTATTTTGATGTGTTTGGCAATGGACTTAAACTCTGCATTCGGAAAATTAACTGAGTTATCAGGGTCAGGATAGTGAAGGTCGATAGTCCACGTAGTTGAAGCCGTTCCGTCTTCATGAATCAGTTGCTTTGTCAGATCACTTTCTTTTAGAATATAATCGCCAAGTAATCTGCGCGACTCCCTCTTTCCGCTAACGTAGGCTACCCAATCTAATTTCCGATTCCTGTATGCTTCGTTTTCTTTTAAATTATTCTTTAGATAGCTCCAGTTAGAATATACAACTAACAAACCATAATCACGGATACGTTCAAAATCATTAATCTGATCATAGTTCATGCCTGTTTCCCATGTCCATTCACCCATCGTTACTCTTTCGCAATTTTGGTCAGAGAAAGTAACGCCATAGTTAAAATACGGAAATCCCGAAGATTTTTTTTCTTCCGAAGAATACCATTGTACGGAAGCTCCCATTGTTAATTTATCCGCTTGCTCAGGAGCTGTTGCTTCATTAAACAGATCTTTGGCTTCTCTTCCCATCAAGTAATCAGCCTTTGCAAGATAACCTACAGTACCGTCTCCAGTACAATCAACAAATAGTTTTCCGGTAAAAACCTTTTCCTGATTTGTGATGATATCTTTCCCTGTAACCGATTGAATAGTTGCTCCATCAACTTTGACAGCAAATACATGTGTGTTTAGAAAAAGATCTATGTTATCTTCCTGCTCTATTATCTCAGTCTTTTTGTCATCTTCATAATTGCTTGCAGGTCCGGCATTGTGAATCTTCTTCTCCGGATTTTCTTCAATCACTTTTAAGATGTTCTTACTCCTTTCACTTTGAGGATCTTGTTTTGCTTCCCAAAGAGTCCAATATCCAATAGAACCTATTTCATCTACTACTTTTCCTAATTGCGGGTAAGGGCTTTGGAATATGAGTCCAGACAAACCAACCCTGACTTCAGAACTATTATTCCCACCCAAAACCGGTCGGTCTTGAATTAGAGCTACCTTACTTCCTAACCTTGCTGCTGTAATGGCCGTACTCATTCCGGCTATTCCACCACCTACAACAACTAAATCATAGGTTTTAGTTTCCGGTACATTCACTATTCCTTGTAATTGCCGACGAAAAGCATGTAATGACTCGCTTTCAGACGGAGGAATATCTCCCTTTTCTGTAGTAAAAAAGAGAGCATCACATCGTCCGTTAAACCCTGTCAAGTCGTGTAGCCCAATCGTTACCTCAGAGGTTTTAATAGTAACCTTTCCTACAAGCTGCCATAACCAGGCGTTTCCTTCTGTCCCTAATACCGACGAGAGTTTTTTTCCATTTACGGACAACATAAATTTACCCGGTCCTTCTCCCAGTTTCCAAGGAGAAGTCCAGTTATATGTCCTTGCATAAATATAATAGACACCTGTTTCCGGGAATTTAACAATTGTTCTTGCGTCATCAACTTTTTCACCCAAACCATGCGCCATCAAATAGGGTGATCCCATTATGTCCATGAACTGTTGATCAACTACCCATCCGCCTTTCTCTTTAAAACTTTCAGCCTCTACCAACAAGCGGGCTGCTTCAATAAATCCAAAATCCAAGAAAAGGATTAGGATTGTAAATAAATATATTCTCATGTTTTATCGTATTATTTATAGTCCAACCAGGTTGTTGCATTTACATCAGTATCTGATACAAACCTGATCCATCTGGCCTGAAAAGAGTCAGGGAATTGATGAACCTGTTTCTTCCCTGCTTCAACAGGTATAACTAAGTATTCCATCCAGTCCCCATTGCCTGTAGGATCAACTTCGATTGTGAAATTAACAGTCTTGCTTCCATTATGAGACAGGGTTAATGTCTTCTTATCATAGAAACTAATCAGATAAGGATCGGAGGGTATTCCCTGTTTAACGCCCGATTCAACCCACGGACCGCCTTCCCCCACAGGTTTACCTAAAGTCCAGAGGTCGTCGATTACTCCTGCCCATACTGCTGCTTTATTATCATCGGAAACAATGATATGTGGATTATCTGCTCCCTTTTCAGGGGTGACACCTGTTAAAATCAACATACCGCGATACGAAGCATAGTCGTTAATTTTGAAATTATGTGAGCTGACAGGTCTGATTTTAGCATACCCGTCGGCGTTTTCTGCCGGAAGTTCAAAGAATGTACCCATAGCATGAAAAAGATCTCTTTCGGTCGCAACTTCACGGCAAATACGTAAAAGCCCCTTATTGGTGTCATCGGCTAATTTAGCGTTGCTGAAAGGAAGTCTCCATCTGCGATCGTTGTCATCTATGATCAGAATAGAACCCTTCTCGATTGAAATCACTTGCTGAGGAATAGCAAACTTTTCGCGAATGAAATCGGTCGTTTCCTTGTCCTCTTTACGCACGAGTTTCAGCGTATCTCCCATTTCGTAATAGCCTGTCTCAATCGTTTGACCGTCTTTGATTTCTGAAGCAAGTACCCCTAATGCACGGCGGTTATCCCCCAATCCGTAGAGTAATCCTCCCTTAGAGGCAGAAGATTCAGATGTTGCCAAACCCTTGAATAGTTCTGCGGGAGAAGTCGAACGTTCATCCGGAGCGGTATAAGCAAAGGCTACAGTTGCTGTCGTATTCTTATCTGTTTTTACCCGTATCCATTCACCTTTATCGGCAGAGGTAAAAGGAATACCAGTGGATTTACCTGCAGCAACTGTTATGGATTTTAGTTCAGACCAGGTATTGTTACCTTTAATATCCGTTTCAAATGTAAAGGTAATATCCTGGTTACCTTCATTTTTCACCCAAGCCTGCCGTTGATTCCAACCACTAAACAAAAAAGGCTCCGAATAACTGTTTGCCTTAACTTCTTCCTTAGCCCAAACAGCACCTTCAGCTGTAGCCGGACCTAACTCGTCCGGTTTTGTTAATGACGTAAACCAAAGATTCGAGTTGGATTGTCCCGGCCCCTCAATGTTGCCTTTTGTTTTACGCTTATTCAGAAATTCTTTCTGGGCGGAGTCGTCACAACCAAACACAAGCCCATCGTTCCAGCGGGTAAAATCTCCGATCACTTTCAGATAAGCTGTACGAGGACGGATTCCAGCGGTGTTGTCTGCTGTAAATGTACCCGGGAAATGCCAAAACATGCCATGCATAGTCATCAGATAGTCGGGCGAACCGGCCGTTCCTATGTCACGAATACGAGGCCATTCCGTGTTCCATCCATGTGCCCCGTCATAACTATGGCTGGCTTTAGGCAGGCGGAAAAAAGTCCACCCTTTTTTCGCATCGCGAACACCCAGTAAAACAGATTTATAATCCCAACCGGTTGCCCATATCGGATCAGTTTCCGGATTAGAATTACCATAGATTCCTCCGGGTCCGGTTACTTCCACAAATTGATTTCGGCGAACAATTTTCCAATCTTTTCCATCCCATTCAGCCAATGCTCCTGACTTTATAGCAAAGTTGACCAACGCCTCTTGACCGGTTTCACCGTTATTCGAATAAACCAAAACCCCCTGACCGGAATAAAGCCCTTTCCCGTGCGCACCGGGCAATAAAGCAGCTTCCTGCGCCATCTCTCCGGGTTTTCTGTTCACATTCCCGTCTTCAAATAATGTGTTCGGTTCAAGTGTTTTTACATCAACTTCATAAAAACCTTCCTCCATAGTCCCGTAATAGATTTTATTCGCGGGATCTGTCAGATGACGCGCATTGCCGGTATGCCTCCCGGGCATAGATTTATAAGGAATCGCACGTACATTTCCTTCTTCAGAAATAGCATAAGGCCCGATAAACAATTGATTACTCTCCTTATGGATCATCCTGTTGGCAGGTGTACCTCCGATACTTTCCTCACGAACAATCTGATTTAATTCCGGTGTGATCTGATATAATTTATCAGACGAACCGAAAGGCAGATGAGGGCCATAAGTTATTACCCATAAATTGCCTGACCAGGGAACAACCGCCCCTGTTCCGCATTCCCCCTCGTTATTATAATAAGCCAGATGAGGATAGATTCCGGATAATTCCTTCGGTGGTGCAGTCTTTTGATTGGATGTAGAGCATCCGATAGAAAAAATAAGAAATAGCAATAGTGTAAATCTTGCGAACATGGTCTTTTTAGATTTGATTGTGAAAATATTAACTTTCAGGTAAATAGCAAGCTTCTTTTTCCCTTTTTAGTAAGAAATGAAATTTTGAGGCGCTTCAACTTTCGTTTCCAGGCGCTTCAACTTTCAAAACCAGGCGCCTCAACTTTCGTTTCTAAGCGCCTCAACAAAGAACTTTACAGTGATCAAAATAAACGTATTTACGTAAATACGCTATTTGATACTTGATGGTAGGGATATTACATAGGTCTAATAATTCTTGAACAGCATGCAATACTCCCTACCTCAAAGGTTACTAATTACCAATTCGGATTCTGATCAAGATTCTCGTTAATCAGACGATCGTCGGCAGGAACCGGCCACAAATAGTCACGTTCCGCATCGAATTTGCGTTCACTCGCCGTAACAATATAACCCGCTTTAGCCATAGGGCTAAGATCGGCAAGACCATTTTCATCTATTTGAGGCACACCTCCTATTGGATAGTTTCCGTCTTTCCAGTTTTGGATCAATTGACGATATTCAGCAGAAACAGAATTTTCATCTCCATCCCAGGATGTAGATCCCGACCATGCTCTACGTAAGAAATAACTGGGGCGATTGTAAACCTTCTCTGCTAATTTCCAACGAATCAAATCAGCATAGCGATGACCTTCCCAAGCCAGTTCAATGAAACGTTCAGTACGAAGAACAGTGCGCATAGCGCTCTGTGTGTCAAGCATAACGCGCGGATAGGTAATATCTGTCCCGGCATAAGCTCTTTCACGTAATTTGTTAATCGTAGCATCTAAAACATCCTGAGAACATCTGTCGAGTTCAATCATTGCTTCAGCATACATTAAAAGCACATCGCCATACCGTAGATAAGGATATGTTGTCGGTGCGCCATTGCGCCCATTGTCAAGGAACGAATCATCAATATACTTTTTGAAGCAAAAACCATTGTAAGCAGCATGTTCTGCACGGGCTTTGGAATCTGTATTGCTAACCTGTGCACCATCTGATCCTCGATAAACAGTAGTTTTGTTTGGTGCAGGATTATGTTCATAACCGAGCCATAAATAATCTTTCGGATCATAAGTTCCATCCAGAACTTTCTTGTTATATGCCGTAGCAAAAGGAACGACCGTCATTGCCAGACGAGGATCCCGATTCTCAAAGATATCTTTCGGATTGTAAAGTGGCGATTCGTCAATAGGTTTACCATCTATACAAGGATAGGCACATATAAGCTCGTAAGAAGGAGCTTTTTGTGCACCCCATCCTCCTGAAAGACGGGTTATACAGTTCAGCACATCGGCTCCAGCCCAATAATATTTTTTCAGTGTTACATCACCACGGAAGAAAAAGATCCACTCATCCGACCAGGAAGCCGTAAACAAACTTCTGTAATTACTGTGTAGTTTATAAACATTCAGATCCATACATGCTTTTGCCGCTGTAGCTGCTGTTTCGTAATCGCCGTTTCTAAGCGCAATACGTGCTTTAAAAGCAAGAGCTGCCCCTTTTGTTGCTCTTTGTGTGCCGGAATAACTGTTGGGTAACCGTTTCGTTGCTTCGTCTAAGCACTCGTAGCTATAGGCTAATACATCCGCTTTTGGAGATCGTGATATACTATAAGCTTCATCAAGTCCCATTCCTACTTTGTCAAGAATCGCATCTCCCCAATGAAAAGCTAACATCCCATAGGCATATCCCATATAAAAATAGGCCTCTCCTTCGTATTGTGTGACACTTGCTTCTGCAACTCCCATAGAGCGTGCATTATCCATATTGTTCAGCAAACGTAAGGCGCGTGCAATACCTTTATACAGGTTTTGCCAACGAGTGGCAATTGTACCGTTTTCTGCAGTCAAAGTGCCATTCTGTACAGCAGAAGTGGTATTACGTGCTGTTACGTCATCGCTCCAATCCATTGGGTCTATCGGGAAGAACTCAGTGCGATAGAAGTCATTTAAAGACATTTCAATCTCTTGCTGTGATGAATACCAATTTTCACTTGAACCTTCAGATAAAGGATTAAGATCGAGATCAACGCAAGCCGGGAGCATGAACATTGATGTTATTATAGTCGTTAACAATATCTTTTTCATAAGAATACGTATTTAAAATTTGACATTAACTCCAAAAAGGAAAGACGTTGATATAAAGTCTGAAGATGAGCCTATTTCAGGATCCCATCCTTTGGGGTAGTTACTGATAGCCGGAAGATCGTTTACACTAAAATATAAGCGTATATTCTTCATGCTGATTTTGTTTAGTATTTCCTTTGGTAATGAATATCCAAGTGTTATATTTTTCATACGGAAATAAGCCCCGTTGAATAACCAGTAATCAGATCCGGTATAAGTATTTGTTGTATTTGTATAGGTCAGACGGGGATACTTAGCTTTAAGATTTTGTTCTTCCGTATTGTGCTGGCTCCAATAGTCACCCAATACAAGTGACGGAACAGCACCCCATTGTTCTTTTAAAGGCTGAATCCAGGCAGAGTTAAATAAAACACGTTGGTGGCCTATTCCTTGAAATGACAGATTGAGGTCAAAGCTCTTCCAACCGACAGAAATATTACCTCCATAAAGATATTCCGGTTGTGAATTGCCCATGCGGACTTTGTCATCTGAATTGATAACACCGTTTTCATCCACATCTACATATTTAATATTACCGGCTTTATCGTTTGCCGTAAGTGTTGGGTATTTATTGCCGTCTGCATCATAGAGATCTGCATCCGTCTGAAATAAACCATCTGTTTTATACATATACCATTCATTATAATATGATCCTTCTTCATAGATGTAATTACCATTGATGGTGCGCTTGTCGCCTAAGTAACCCATTTTTGAACGATAATCAGACAGATTTGCAGATACACTATAAGAGAAATCTCCTATTTGATCAGACCAACTTAACTCCAGATCGTACCCTTTGGTGTACATGTCACCTGCATTCTGCGTTGGTGCAGAGAAACCGGCATAAGAAGGGAAACCGAGCGTAAGTAGCATGTCGGACGTTTTCTTATAATAGTAATCACCCGTAAAACGTAAACGATTATTGAACATTGAAAAATCAAGACCGGCACCATAAGTCTCTGTTGTTTCCCATGTGATATTGTTGAATGCGTAGTAAACCTGAGCAGCATTCTGTAAAGCAATAACAGACTGCGACGATTTGTCATACATGTAACTATTCCCAAAATTAATGGCTGCCTGATAAGGAAATTCTGAACCGATACGTTCATTACCGAGTTGACCGATAGAACCACGTATTTTTAGATAATCTACTAAATCATTTTTGAACCATGATTCTTCAGACATGACCCAACCTGCCGACATTGAGTAAAATGTTCCCCAACGATTGTCTTTTGCAAAACGCGATGAACCATCAGTACGTACATTACCTTGAATCATGTATTTGTTTTTATAGGAGTACATTAAACGGCCAAATCCGGATTCATAAGCGTTATGTCCTGCGCTACCTGAGTTGTACTGATAATCTTCCGGACCAATATTTAGATAAGGATATGTATCAAGTAGATAGTTTGTACGGGAAGCATCTTGATTTTCCCAACGATAAGAATAACCTTCGTAACCCGCCATGGCGCTGAACGAATGATCACCTAAAGTCTTCTGATAGTTGCCGTAGAATTGATATGTCAAACTATTATTATCATTACGTGTTTCTAAAAGATTTGTAGTTTTATGAGATTGCATAAAGGTGGTAGAACCATTCTCATAATAAACAGGGACTGCACGTGTGAATTTTTTTCCTTTGGTGAATGCAAAACGAGGTGCAATGATAGCTGACAAAGTGAGCCCTTTAAGCGGTGTTATATCTATTTGCGCTTTACCTCCGAACTTATAATAGTTTGTTTTATTCCGACCACCTTGCTGCAAACCGGCAATTGGATTTGCGCCATCTTTTACATCGGCGTAACGTCCATCTTCCCAATAAGGAGTATAATAAGGCGAAACCAAATAAGCCCAATATATAGCATTGATCTGAGACGGACTTATCGCGTTTGATTTAGAGAAATCAAGATCAATATTGGCTCGGAACCAGTCTGTTATTTTATAGTCATTATTCACACGACCGGCAATTCGTTCGTAAGACTTGTTCTCGTAATACCCATCCCCTTTCTGATAATTGAGCGTTGATTTAGTCCTTAGTTTTTCCGTACCACCCGAAACACTCAAGACATGTTGTTCATGCGATGTACTGTTTTTTAGTAATAAATCAACCCAGTCGGTATTCGGATAATGATAAGGATCAATTGCATTATTACTGAGCCATGACCCGATCGTTTCCTGAGAATATTGAGAATATGGATCGGAAGCTCCGTCATTCCACTTCACTTCGTTTTGTATGTTCATCCAGTCAATAACGTTACCGTTAGTCGGACGCGCTGTTGGCTTGTCAATTGCATACTCATAGTTGTAGTCGAAGGAGAATTGTTGTTCTTTGGCCCGTTTAGTGGTGATGAGAATTACACCTGCCGCGGCGCGCGAACCATAGATAGAGGCAGAGGCTGCATCTTTCAAAACAGTCATAGTCTCTACATCTGATGAAATAACATCGTTGAGTGATGATGGAACACCATCGACGATAACTAATGGATCGTTGTTAGAAAGTGTAGTAACCCCACGAACGCGTATTGTGGCAGAAGAACCCGGTTCTCCGGATGAACGGGTTACCTGAACTCCTGAAATCTGACCTTGCATACTTGTCGAAAGCTGTTGTGTGGAACGATTGGTTAATGTTTCTCCCTTGATGCTTGAAATTGCGCCGGTTAGATCACCCTTACGAGCTGTTCCGTATCCGACAACAATAACTTCGTCTAATTTCTCTGTGTCTTCTTCGATGACAACTGTAATGTTCGACTGATTTCCTACGGTTATTTCTGTTGTTGTATATCCTATGTAAGAAATAATTAGTATGGCATTTTCAGGAACATTAAGAGTGAAATTACCGTTAAAGTCTGTGATTGTACCTGTGGTGGTTCCTTTAATAACAACATTTGCTCCGATAATGGGCTCATTCTTTAAATCAACAACCGAACCGGTTAGTCTTCTTCCTGCTTGCAGAACTCTTGGGTTATTGACTGTTGCTGTTTTTATTAATACCTGTCGGTCAATTATTTGATATACGTATCCGGTATTAGACAATACTTGCGCCAGTACATCTTCTAAAGAACTGTTGTTTGCGTTGATATTTGTTTTTCTATCAACATTTACCTGGTTGTCATTATAGAAGAAAGTAAACTCACTATTTTCTTCTATCTCACGTAAGATATCACGGATACTGCTGTTTTGTTTGTGAATTGAGACCCTGAACTCTTGCGCATAAGTTGTTGCAGCCAGAGAAAAGGTACAGCAAAGAATAAGAATGGCTATAATCTTCATAATTCGATTTGTCTTACATAATAGCAGGACATAATTGTTCCTGAGCTTGTTTTTTTTCATAACTTTGAATATGTTTTTGATAAATTAATATGCAATACAGCGGTTAACGATTCGTGTTGTATGCATTTTCGGAAACTCATGGGTTGGGAGATGCTGGCAGGCGTCTTCCAACTTCTTTGAATAAGGTTAACTTTCTTTTTTACTTCATAGGCAATCTGTTTTTATTTGATGCTTTGAGACTAAGTATATAATCTTCACTTTCTGTTTTTTCAAAAAGAATAGGGGACGATTGTTGTAGTATAAAAAGGATCTTTTCAAGTGATTCGTCTCTTACCTTAAACGTAAATCTGTATTTCTGAGCTATTTCCTTTGTACAGAATATTTTTCTTCCGTACCATTGTTCCAAACGTGGGATAATCATGGTGAGTTGTTCGTTTTCGAATGAAATGATTTTGTTCTTTCTCCATGAGGTATATTTATCTGCATCTACAATGCATTTTGTTGTCTCATTTTCGTTGTTGACTGTAAATTTATCATTTGGTAACAGATAATATTCCTTTGTTCTATCAGTACAGGTACCCGGGATGTTGATTTTGAGTTTCCCATTAAGTAAAATTGCTTCAGACTCTTTTTCATCCTGATGACAGAATAGTTCGAATGCTGTACCCAAGGCCTGCACTTTCATCTTTGGGGTTTCTACAATGAATGGCTTTCGTTTATCTTGTTTAACGTCAAAAAAAGCTTGTCCGTCTAAGGTCACTGTCCTCGTTTTACCCAGAAATGAGGAAGGATATTCCAAACGACTTCCCGGTCCCAGTAATACAGAGGTGCCATCGGGTAACGTTACCGATTCAATGCGTTGGATCCCTGCCCCAACTACATAAGTAAATAAATTGTTCGTCTGATCCGTTGTCTTATGTAGGAAATAGATTGTTCCAACAACTAAAAGAATAGATGCCGCAATACTATACGCCTTATAAAAACGGAGCTGTTTGTATGCATGCTCATTCCAGATGTTTTTAATAATATTCCCCCATATTTTCTGCTTTATTGACAGGTGAGGAGAGGGCGTATTCATAGCATCAACCCATTGCTTATTCATTGAATTATTTACGAAATCAGCTTCTAATAGTTGTTTTTCCTCTTTTGTGGAAAAATCTTCGTGAAGTAACTTCTTAATTAATTGTTTTTTATCTCTTGTCAGCATATATTTGTCCTGTTATATTATAAATATGCGCAAGTTGCGTATATCCCCTATTGAGGAGAACGTTTTTTTCTGATTCCTTTGAAGTTTATATCCTAATATTGTTCATAATTGACTTTAAAGATAATGCTATTAAGATTTTCAGTAAATATAAAGGCGCTTAATAATGGTGACAGAGACGAGTTTACGGCTCTGTACAATTATTATTGGAAGCAAGTTTACAATTTTAGTCGTTTATATCTTAGAAATGAACATGTGATAGAAGAGGTCGTACAGGACGTTTTTATTAAAATCTGGGAAAAAAGAGCGATGATCTCTGACAATGAAAATTTAAAAGGACTTCTGTTTATTATTACCCGTAATCTTATTTTTGGAAAGTTCAGAAAAGATGTAAACGAAACATTTTATAAATTATCAGTTTTGAATGCAGTGGAGCAATCTTATAGCATAGAAGAGGAGATAGAAGCTAATGATTTGAAAAACTACATTGATTTACTCGTTGATGAATTACCGTTGCGTTGTCGTGAGATTTTTCTTCTTAGCAGACGTGACAATAAATCTTACAAAGAAATTGCGACTTTGCTTTCTATATCTGAAAAAACGGTGGAAAACCAGATATCCAAAGCTCTAAAATACTTAAAGGAAAATATTCGTCTTCTTGTGCTGTTTTTGTCTTTTTTTAATTGATCGTTGAAGAATACCAACTGATAATCTTCACTATTTTATCTGATTCTTATAAACAAAATATCTATAAACATGTTTATATAAATAGTTATAAACATAAAATAATGAAGATTATATGAAACGAACTTTATTTATTGCCTTTTGGGCTTTGACCAGTGTGTTTGCATTTGCGCAAGAGGATGAACAGGGGTATGTTGATGGGGCTTGGGACTTGAAAGGCGTTACGGGGATTAACCTGTCTCAGACTTCGTTGAGTAATTGGTCTGCCGGTGGTGAGAATTCTATGGCCGGTAATATCTATTTAAATGGAGGGTTGAAAAGAAAAAGCGGTAATTGGCTTTGGGTTAATACGCTTGTTCTGGAGTATGGTTTGTCTAAGATAGAGTCTGATGGAACTAAAAAAACAAATGATAATATTGATTTCTCTACTCAATTAGGGTATTCTACGAATAATAAACTGTTTTATACAGCTATGGGAAGCTTTAAAACGCAGTTTTACAAAGGATATAATTATCCGGATAAATCAAAGATAATCTCTGATTTCATGGCGCCGGCTTATTCTAACCTCTCTTTAGGTTTGGAGTACAGACCGAAATCTAATTATTCGATTTTCTTTTCTCCTGCTTCTGCGAAACTGACGTTTGTAGAGGATGATTATTTGTCAAGTATCGGAGCTTTCGGTGTGGATCCGGGTGATAAGTTTAAAGCGGAAATCGGTACTTACCTGAAGGCACGCCTTGAACAGGGACTTATGGAAAATGTGAATCTTATCTCAACGTTAGACTTGTTTACGGCATATGATAAATCGTTTGGGAATATTGATGTAAACTGGGATGTTCTTATCAGCATGAAGATTAATAAATATCTTTCTGCAACCCTGAATGCAACCCTGAAGTATGATGATGATGTGAAAGCAACAAATGATCAGGGACAGCAGATAGGTCCCAAAATTCAGTTTAAAGAAATCTTAGGTGTTGGAATAGCGTACAATTTTTAATCGTCCTTGTAAACTCCCTTGATTTTTCTCTGCTTTTATTTAGCTATTTTGTGGTTAGATATAGATTAATTCTATCACATAATAGGATAAATTGAATGCAAAGTGAAAGTATTTTTACTATATTTGTTAACTTCGTAAACCAATAAAACAATAATAAAAATGATACATGATATAGAAATGTTGCGGGAATTCTACTCTCGATTTGCTGAGAAAATAAATTCTATCCGTAGAAGCATAAATAAGCCGATGACGTTGGCCGAAAAAATCTTATATGCGCATTTATATAACTCTTCCAATGTACGTGTTTATAAACGTGGAGAGGATTATGTGAATTTTCGCCCGGATAGGGTTGCTATGCAGGATGCAACGGCTCAGATGGCATTGCTTCAGTTTATGAATGCAGGGAAGGAAACTTCTGCTGTTCCGGCTACTGTACACTGTGATCATCTTATTCAGGCAAATTTAGGAGCTAAAGCGGATATTTCAACGGCAACAGATAATAATAGGGAAGTGTATGATTTCCTGAAGTCTGTATCTAATAAATATAATATTGGTTTTTGGAAACCCGGTGCCGGAATTATTCATCAGGTTGTGTTGGAAAACTATGCGTTTCCGGGAGGAATGATGGTTGGCACGGATTCGCATACGCCTAATGCCGGTGGACTGGGTATGATTGCTATTGGTGTTGGTGGTGCTGATGCTGTGGATGTAATGAGCGGTATGGAATGGGAATTGAAAATGCCGAAACTAATCGGGGTGAAATTAACAGGGAAATTGAGTGGTTGGGCTTCTCCAAAAGATGTTATTCTCAAAGTTGCCGGAATTCTTACCGTAAAAGGAGGAACAAACTCCATTATAGAATATTTCGGAGAAGGAGCTGTCTCTTTATCGGCTACCGGAAAAGCTACGATCTGTAATATGGGGGCAGAGGTAGGCGCTACGACTTCCTTGTTTGGCTTTGATGATAATATGGCGGCTTATCTGCGTCATACCGGTCGTGAACAAGTGGCTGAGTGGGCAGAACAGATTGCAGAACATTTGCAGGCTGATCCGGAAGTAATTGCTGCTCCCGAAACATATTATGATCAACTGATTGAAATCAACCTTTCTGAACTTGAGCCTTATATAAACGGGCCGTTCACTCCGGATGCAGCAACGCCTATTTCTCAGTTTGCCGCCATTGTAAAAGAAAAAGGATACCCTCGTAAGATGGAAGTTGGATTGATTGGCTCATGCACAAATTCATCTTATCAGGATCTTAGCCGTGCGGTGTCTCTTGCTCGTCAGGCAAAAAAAGAGAAAATTGAAGTCTCCGCTCCGTTAATTATTAATCCCGGATCGGAAATGATCCGCTTTACTGCAGAAAGAGATGGCATTCTGAATGATTTTGAGCAAATTGGCGCTGTGATCATGGCAAATGCCTGTGGCCCCTGTATTGGCCAATGGAAGAGGCATACGGATGATAATAATCGTAAAAACTCAATTGTTACTTCATTTAATAGAAACTTCGCAAAACGTGCTGATGGCAACCCGAATACGCATGCTTTTGTTGCTTCTCCCGAACTGACGCTTGCGCTGACAATTGCAGGGGATCTCTGCTTTAATCCGCTTACCGACAAACTAAAAACTAAAGACGGACGTGAAATAAAGCTTGAGGAGCCGCAAGGACTTGATTTCCCGACTGCCGGATTTGCTGTAGAAGACAATGGGTATATTGCTCCGGGTGCAAATAAAGAAGAGGTGAAGATTGCTCCGGATTCAACCCGTTTGCAGGCACTGCTTCCTTTTGCTAAATGGGATGGGAAGGATTATACGGATCTTCCTTTGTTGTTGAAAGCTGCAGGGAAATGTACCACAGATCACATTTCGATGGCCGGTCCTTGGTTGCGTTTCAGAGGACATTTAGAAAATATCTCTGATAACATGCTGATGGGTGCGATTAATGCTTTTAACGGTAATGCGAATTCGGTATTGAATCGTTTAAATGGAACATATGAAGGTGTTTCGGCGGTTGCTAAACAATATAAAGCGAAAGGAATGTCTTCAATCGTAGTAGCCGAAGAAAATTATGGAGAAGGCTCTTCTCGTGAACATGCAGCTATGGAACCTCGATTCCTGAATGTAAAAGTGATTCTGGCGAAAAGTTTTGCCCGTATCCATGAAACTAACCTGAAGAAGCAAGGTATGCTTGCTCTTACTTTTGCCGATAAGACGGATTATGATAAAATACAAGAGGAAGATACCCTTTTTGTTATCGGCTTGACTGATTTCGCCCCCGGAAAGCAGTTGACCGTTGTGGTAAAACATAAGAATGGCTCTGAAGAATCTTTCCTTGCTAACCATACGTACAATAATTTACAAATAGAATGGTTTAAAGCCGGTAGTGCTTTAAATTATTTGAAAACCAACTAAAAAATACCATGTCGAAAAAAATAACGAAGCAAAACGGAGAATTAGTCGTTCCCGATCTGGTGACGATCCCTTTTATTGAAGGAGACGGTGTTGGAGCAGAGATTACGCCGGTATGTCAACAGATCGTTGATGCCGCAGTCGAAAAGGCTTATAAGGGACAACGTAAAATAGAATGGAAAGAAGTACTTGCCGGTGAAAAAGCATTTAATATAACCGGCAGTTGGCTTCCGGAGGAAACAATGAATGCTTTCCGTGAATATTTAGTTGGAATAAAAGGACCCTTGACAACCCCGATAGCAGGGGGGATACGCTCGTTGAATGTGGCGTTGAGACAAACGTTGGATTTGTTTGTTTGCCTGCGTCCTGTACGTTGGTTTAAAGGCGTTGAAACTCCGATAAAGGAGCCTCAGAAGGTTGATATGTGCATTTTCCGTGAAAACACGGAAGATATTTATGCCGGTATCGAATGGCAGCAAGGAACACCTGAAGCAAAGAAATTCCTGAAATTCCTGACAGAAGAAATGGGTGTTACAAAAGTACGATTCCCCGAAACATCCTCATTTGGCGTTAAACCCGTTTCTGTTGAAGGTAGTGAACGTTTGATTCGTGCTGCTATTGAATATGCTCTTGAGAATAATCTACCGAGTGTAACGATTGTTCATAAAGGAAATATCATGAAGTTTACCGAAGGCGGATTTAAACTTTGGGGATATGCGATGGCTGAAAGAGAATTCGGAGATCGTGTATTTACCTGGCCGCAGTATGAAGCACTGAAAAAAGAACAAGGGGAGGAAGTGGCGAAAGCAGCCCTTGACAAAGCTGAAAAAGAAGGTAAACTTATTATTAAAGACGTGATAGCAGATGCTTTTCTGCAAAACACCCTTCTTATTCCGGAAGAATATTCCGTTATAGCAACATTAAATCTGAACGGAGATTATATTTCTGATCAGCTTGCAGCTATGGTTGGCGGGATCGGTATTGCCCCCGGAGCTAATATCAATTATAATACCGGATATGCTGTGTTTGAAGCGACACACGGAACAGCTCCTAATATTGCAGGTAAGAATGTGGTAAATCCTTCTTCCTTATTGCTTTCATCTGTTATGCTGTTGGAGTATCTCGGATGGAATGCCGCTGCAACATTAATAACTGAAGCCCTTGAAAAAGCTTTTCAAAATGGAAAAGCAACCCATGATCTTGCCCGTTTTATGCCGAATGGAATATCTTTAGGTACAAAAGAATTTGGGCAGACTATTATAACTTTATTGTAATATCCATAAAACATACAGAAAATGAAAAAAGAATATTTGATTTATCGTCTTTCTGAATTTGCAAAAGAATCAACAAAAATAGATAATGAACTATTTCCAAAATATGATGTAAAACGAGGGTTGCGTAATGAAGACGGAACCGGAGTTTTGGTTGGACTGACAAAAGTAGGAAATGTCGTAGGATATGAACGTTTACCGGAAGGAGGATTGAAAGCAATTCCCGGAAAATTGTTTTATCGCGGATACGATGTGGAAGATTTAGCGCATGGGCTCATCAAAGAAAAACGATTTGGATTTGAGGAAGTTGCTTATTTGATGCTTTCTGCCAAATTGCCTGATAAAGAAGAACTGGCTGCATTCAGAGAGTTATTGAATGATCATATGCCGCTTGAGCAAAAGACGAAAATGAATATTCTTGACCTTGAAGGACAAAATATAATGAATATCCTGGCTCGTTCAGTTCTGGAAATGTACACGTTCGATCCGAATCCGGATGATACCTCACGTGATAATCTCATTCGTCAGGCTATTGAGTTGATCTCCAAGTTCCCGACAATTATAGCTTATGCATATAATATCTATCGTCATAGTACACAAGGACGTTCCCTGCATATTCGTCACCCGCGTGAAAATGTGTCTCTTGCTGAGAACTTCCTTTTCATGTTGCAAAAAGAATATACCGAATTAGATGCTCGTACCTTAGACTTGTTGCTTGTTCTGCAGGCTGAGCACGGTGGTGGTAATAACTCAACATTTACTGTTCGTGTAACCAGTTCGAGTGGAACGGATACCTACTCATCTATTGCAGCAGGTATCGGTTCGTTGAAAGGGCCGTTACATGGAGGAGCAAACATTCAGGTAGCTGATATGTTCCATCATTTGAAGGAAAATATTGAGGATTGGAAGAGTGTGGAAGAGATTGATACGTATTTTATGCGCATGTTAAATAAGGAAGCATATGATAAGACCGGTTTAATTTATGGGATCGGTCATGCGGTTTATACTATCTCTGATCCTCGTGCTATACTTCTGAAAGAATTGGCCAGAGATTTGGCAAAGGAGAAAGGTCGAGATGTCGAATTTGCATTTCTTGAATTGTTAGAGGAGCGCGCAATTGAATGTTTTGCTAAATATAAAGGAACAAAAAAACGTGTTTCCTCGAATGTTGACTTCTACTCAGGTTTTGTGTATGAAATGATCGGTTTGCCACAAGAAATATTCACGCCGTTATTTGCGATGGCACGTATCGTAGGTTGGATGGCGCATCGTATTGAGGAACTCACCTTTGACGGAAAACGTATCATTCGTCCTGCATACAAGAATGTTCTGGATGAACAAAAATACGTACCGTTGAAAAAAAGATAAGATTAATAACATTAAAAAAGGCTATCATTTCCTGTTTGAGATGATAGCCTTTTTTGTTTAAGAGCCTGTTTAAATTTTTATTCGTGGCTTCTTTCGTTTTATTTTTTGTTTAGTTGTATATCCGCATGAATGAACATAGCGGGCTATGTGATTGAATGCGGAGATGCAGATAAGCAAAAAAGAAGACGAAAGAAGACCGAAACAAGCCCTCAAGAAATATCCTATAAAAATTTAAACAAGCTCTTAGTCTTGTCTCCATTCTTTCATTTCGTACATATCAAGATATTCTTCCCATTCGGGATCATGTTCTGTGTAAATGGTTATTGGTAATAATTCAAAAGGAGCAAGAGCTTCATTTAATCGTTCCCCAAATACTCGAACATTGCGTGCATAGAATACCCATACCCTCTCCCCATCTCCAGAATAGACTGCCGTCATTATGGCCAATTTGTCTTTTTCCATGATCTTTTGGAGGGCAACCTCTACGTCTTCCATTTGTTTACCAACCGGTTCTGTTACCATTCCTCTCTCGTCCGGTTCGTACTTCCATGTAATTTCTATTCGGTCTTTCAACTTTCCACTGGATGCAAATTCGGCCAATTCATCCCGACCTAAAACCGAGATGATCTGTCCCGTTTCACTTTGGGATAAAGCCGTAAACCATTCGTTACTTAATCTCATATTATTCTTGTTTTGTTATTGCTTTTCTCCCTCTCAACCATAATTGGTATGAGTTGATAATATTCTGCCATAGCACATAGGCCGCCGGAGCTACAGACGAGATCGGATTAAGATAAACCTGAGCCATCCAGATTGCAAGAATTGTGTTCTTTTGTCCCAACCCTTGTCCGGATGATACGGGATCGCCGTACTTACGTCCGATTTTTCTGCCTAATAAAAACTGGCCACAACAGATAATAAGCGCTACAACGGCACAACCGATCTCTATAAAATAATCCGCATTGTTCTGTTCAACTAAAAATTTGACAGTTCGTCCCGTCACAATGATTAATGCCACAGCCCAAAGATAAAAGGAAAGTTGATGTATGCGTATAATCCGTTCGTGTAATTTGGGTATTCCATAACGAATAACCCAGGCAAGCACGAGAGGAAGTATAAGAATTGGTCCTACCTGACTGCAAATAAAAATAACGGAATCAATGAATGGCATTTCTGTATAGGAACCTATAAGCGGGAATAAAACAGGTACGGCAAGAGCAACTGCAATATTGCAGAATAAGAGATAGCTGGTCAGAAAAGCAACACTTCCGCCAAGCATCCCCGTAATAACAGCTGCGGCAGTAGCCGTAGGTGCTAAAACACAAATCATCGCTCCTTGCGCAATCACCGGATCAATCTTGTAACAAGCCGCATAGGCAAGTAAGGCTCCTCCGATTTGAACGAACAGAAGCTTTCCATGCGCGGGATGAAAACGAATTTCTCTCGGGGATAATTTGCAGAAAGTAAGAAGCAGCATAAAGAAAATCAGATAAGGAGTGAGGATAGACAACTTTCCGCTGATGGGATAAGTTACGGCTCCGGTGATCATTGCCAATGGCAACATCCAGTTTTTAATAAATTTCAGCACAGGCAGATGTTTTATTCGTATGCAAAGTAACAAAAAAACCGGCGTTGCTCAAACAACCCGGTTCTTTCATGTTTATTATATGTTTTATCTTTTACCGCAAAGGTATATACTGAACGAAAGCCTCAATTGCTTCATAAGCAGCAAGTCCTAAGTCTCTGTACAGATCGGCTGTTGCACGGTTGCGATCTTCTGCACGTTGCCAGAACAAGCGTTCGTCGTCTCCGAGGAACGGTGCGCTTTCGGCTTGCGACTGATGCTTCAGGATAGCAATACGTTTCAGGCGTAACTCTTCCGGACTGATAGGCACGGCCATCTCAATGTGGTCCATTTCCCATTCTGCCCAGGCACCGCGATACATCCATATACGACATTCTTTCATCCATGCATCATCCTTCATTTCATCAATGGCAGCAAGAATAGCATCCAGACAAACCTTGTGCGTTCCATGTGGGTCGGCTAAGTCTCCCGCAACAAATATTTGATGAGGCTTAATATCTTCAATAAATTTCTTGATAATATCTTTATCTTTTTCACTGATGTCATTCTTCTTAACCAATCCGGTTTCATAGAACGGAAGATCAAGGAAGTGGATATGATCATCTCTCGTGATACCTGAATGACGCGCACCTGCACGTGCTTCCTCACGGCGGATTGTTCCTTTCATAAAGAGAACATCTTTATGTTCCGGTACGCCTTCTACTTTTTCATTTCTTAGATAATACAGTATATCTTCGGCTTTTTCGGCTACCGGATTACTGCCCGGTGCATATTTTGCACATACATCTCTCAGATATTCGCAATAACGGATCACTTCGTCGTCGCCTACTGCAATATTACCTGAAGTTTGGTATGCTACATGTACATCATGTTTCTGATCACACAACCTGCGGAATGTTCCTCCCATAGAGATTACGTCGTCATCAGGGTGCGGGCTAAAGATAATCACACGTTTGGGATATGGGTTGGCACGTTCCGGACGATTAGAATCGTCGGCATTGGGCTTTCCTCCCGGCCATCCTGTGATTGTGTGTTGTATATCATTGAATATTTTGATGTTCACATTATAAGCGGACCCGTATAAAGCCAATAATTCGCCTAATCCATGTTCACTGTAATCCTTATTTGTTAACTTAAGTATGGGTTTACCGGTCAATTGACAAAGCCATACAATAGCGCGACGGATTAATTTGTTGTCCCATTCACAACTTGTCACTAACCACGGACGACTGATACGTGTCAGTTGCGAAGCTGCAGACAAGTCGATCGCCACACGGGCTTTAGGAACAACTGTCTGTAAAAACGTAGCAGGGAATGTGTCGCTAACTTTGCCCTCTACCGTTTCATATATTAATTGAGACTTGTTCTCACCCCATGCCATCAGAATAATATTCTTAGCAGCAAGGATTGTGCTCATTCCCATTGTTATAACACTTGCCGGAACATTCTCTATCGATTTGAATGTATTTGCGGCTTCTTTACGTGCATCGTTGTCTAACAGAACTAAACGAGTACGAAGAGAAGGTGTAGATCCTGGAGCGTTGAATCCGATATTTCCGGCATGACCAACTCCTAAAAGGATATAATCAAGGCCTCCGGCTTCTATAATCTGATTTTCATATTGACTGCAAAACTCAGATGTGGCATCTTTCGACATGAATCCGTCCGGAGTATAAATATTAGCCGGATCAATATCAACATGATCAAGCAAAGCATCTTTCAAAAAAGCAATATTGCTATTTGCTTCTGAAACCAAAGGGTAGAATTCGTAAACATTAAATACGATTACATTCTTAAAGCTTAAATCTTCTTTTTTGTGCAGCCTGATTAATTCTTTAAAGACGCTTTGAGGAGAACGTCCTCCGGGCAGAGCTAATACAAACTTCTTTCCTTCCGCTTGCTTTTTGCGGATTTCGGCTGCGATTTGTTTGGCGATAGTTACTGATCCCTCATCGGCCGACTCATAAATAGAGGTGGGGATCTTTTCGAAACGCGTCAACACGGAGAGTTCATATGCATTCTCCGGACGGTAATACCGGGTTGGAATACGCGTCAGTGTGATCTGTGAACTAAGGTTCGTTTTCATTATCCAGTGTTTAAGTTACAATTTTTATTATTTAAAAGACCGAATTGCAAATATAACGTTTTCTGCAGTACGTTCTACCTCCTTAATTGTTTAAAACTTCTAATTCTAACGTCAATTCAGTCCATTTTTCCATCGCGTCTGCCAATTGTTTCTTTAAGTTCCCGTATTCTGTGTAAAGAGATGTGTCTGATGCGCCTTCCGGTGTAGCGAGTTGTACTTCTATTTCTCCTATTTTAGATTCGGTATTTGTGATATGTTCTTCGCATTCAGCTATTGCCTTTTCGACTTTTCGTACAACTTTCGCCTGCTCTTTTCGCGCTTCATAAGAAAGTTTGTTTTCTGTGACTTTCTCATCGCCGAGCGATTTGCTTTCTCCTTGCGCTTGCGAATTACGTTCTAATTCTTGTAAACTATCTACCTTTTTTCGCTCTAAGAACTCATAGATCCCCCCCAAATGTTCTACTATACGTTTGTTGCCGAATTCATAAACCTTATCAACCAACCCATCTAAGAATTCACGGTCGTGAGAGACTAAGATAACTGTTCCGTCGAACTCTTTCAACGCATCTTTCAAAACATCTTTTGAACGCATGTCAAGATGATTGGTCGGCTCATCAAGAATCAGTAGGTTAACCGGTTCCAGCAAAAGGCGGATCATAGCAAGACGACTCCTTTCTCCTCCCGAAAGTACACCTACCTTTTTGTCTGAGGCTTCTCCTCCAAACATAAAGGCTCCCAAAATATCTCTTATCTTAGTTCGTATATCACCTTGAGCAACGTAATCTATCGTGTCGAATACGGTAAGTTTTTCATCTAATAGCTGTGCCTGGTTCTGTGCGAAATAGCCGATCTTTACATTGTGGCCGAGTTGCAATTTCCCTTCAAAGCCAATCTCATTCATGATACACTTGACAAGCGTGGATTTACCCTCCCCGTTTTTTCCGACAAAAGCAACCTTGTCGCCCCGGTTGATTGTAAACGTTGCATGCTCAAAGACTAAGTGCTCCCCATAACGTTTCGCTAAATTCTCTACGATTACCGGATATGAGCCCGATCTTGGAGCCGGAGGAAACTTAAGGCTGAGCATAGCGGTGTCCACGTCGTCCACTTCGATACGTTCCACTTTCTCTAATTGTTTAATGCGGGATTGAACCTGCACCGCTTTTGTCGCTTTATAACGGAAGCGCTCAATAAAAGCTTCCGTATCCGCCAATTTCTTTTGTTGATTTTCGAAAGCGCGAAGTTGCTGTTCGCGACGTTCACGGCGCAGTTCTACATAGTCCGAATATTTCGCCTTATAATCATAAATATGCCCTAACTCTATTTCAATCGTTCTGAAAGTAGTGTTGTCTATAAAAGCGCGGTCATGAGATACTAATATAACCGCATTGGCACGTGTCGAAATAAAATTTTCCAGCCATTGGATAGACTCGATATCAAGGTGGTTCGTCGGCTCATCGAGTAAAAGCACATCCGGTCTTTTCAATAATAATTTGGCTAACTCGATACGCATACGCCAGCCACCGCTAAATTCCGAAGTGGGGCGATCAAAATCCTCACGCATAAAACCCAGTCCCATCAACGTTCGTTCAAGTTCGGCATGAAAATTAGCCCCACCTTCCATTTGGAAAAGTTCGGAGAGATGTGTTACTTTTTCAATCAGAGCATGATAAGCATCAGATTCATAATCCGTACGCTCGGCTAACTCCAGATTCATACGTTCAATATCCTGTTCCATTCGCCGGATATGTTCGAAGGCCAATTCAGCCTCTTCACGAACAGTCCGTAAATCCGACAACTGCATTTGTTGTGGCAGATAACCGATCGTAATATCTTTCGGAAGATGAACATTTCCTGATGTCGGAGCCTGTAATCCCGCAAAAATCTTTAACATCGTTGACTTTCCTGCACCATTTTTCCCAACCAGCGCAATCCTGTCTTTTTTATTAACCACAAACGAAACATCATCAAAAAGCGTAAACCCGCCAAACTCTACCGTTAGTCCTTCTACCGATACCATATCGTACTCTTCATTGTTTTATACTTTGCAAAGATACAATAAGTTCCATGTGTATCGTAGCATTACTCATATCCATTCCAAATTTAGAGGTAGGTCTAATCAAATTTAGAGGTAGGTCTAATCAAATTTAGAGGTAGGTGTAAATCAATTTAGAGGTAGGTGTAAATAAGAAAATAAAGTAGGCGTTGACTTTTTCTGAAACATTAAATAGAAGTTCGTATCTTGCGGAGCCTTTAAAAAAGATATTATGCAGCAACTTATTGAATTTGACAAACAATTATTTTTAGATATAAACAAACTTCATACGCCGTTGCTGGATCCGGTAATGCTGTTTTTAAGTTCGTATGAGGCATGGGGAGTTATTGCTATTCTTATTGTTTTGTATGTTTTTTACTCCAAAGATAAAGCATGGCGTTGGCCGGTACTCTGTTTTATGTTTCTTTCAGTCGCTTCTACAAATGCTTTGAATCAATTAGTGAAGATCACCATTGCCCGTCCTCGCCCTATTCATGAGGCGATATTTACCGACCTGATTCATTCGTTGGAAAAATATGATGCCAGTTATAGCTTTTTTTCGGCTCATTCGTCCAGTTCGTTTGCTTTGGCCGTTTTTGCATTGTTGGTTGTCAGGAAAAAGTTTTTTACAGTAATCGTCTTGTCGTGGGCTTTACTTGTGGGGTATAGCCGGATTTATGTAGGGAAGCATTACCCGATAGATGTTGTTGTCGGTATTCTCTTTGGGGTATTGATGGCCGTAGTCTGGTGGAAAATCTATATGTATTATAAGAAAAGGAAAACTGAAATAAAATGAAGAGAAGGATTATAGAGATCTGTGCAAATTCAGCACAAAGTTGTGTGGAAGCAGAACAAGGAGGTGCTGCTCGTGTTGAACTTTGTGCGGCTATTCCCGAAGGGGGAACAACTCCCAGCTACGGAGAGATAAAGGCTGCGCGGGAATTAACTTCCCGAATTGATATTAATATAATTATTCGTCCCCGTGGAGGTGATTTCCTATATACTCCCGCAGAAGTACGTTCTATGCTCTATGATATTGAAATGGCAAAGGAGTTAAAAGTACATGGTGTAGTGTTTGGTTGTCTGACTCCTGATGGAGATATTGATGTAACTTTATTAAAGCGTTTAATGGATGCCGCTAAACCCTTGTCGGTAACCTTTCATAGGGCATTTGACGTATGCCGTAATCCTTTTCTGGCTCTTGAACAATTGATTGATGCGGGATGTGACCGTATCCTGACTTCCGGGCAGGAAAAAGATGCAGTGACGGGTATTCCATTATTGGCCGAGTTAGTGAAACGTGCGGCAGGCCGAATCATCATTATGCCCGGTTGTGGGGTGCGTGAACAGAATATTGCACGGATTGAGGCGGAAACCGGAGCAACAGAGTTTCACACATCTGCACGTAGTGTTGTGCAGAGTAAAATGATTTATCGTAAAGAGCGGGTACCTATGGGGAGCAGTGCGGTGACGTCTGAGTTTGAGACAGTAGAAACCGACCGGAATAAGGTGGCGCTTTATTTGTAATATTCGGAAAATTTCTTATTTTTGATAGATTAATTATCTAAAAAGAAAAACATGGAAGAACGTAAACGATTGACTCGCTCGGTCAGAGATAAAATGATTGGCGGTGTTTGTGGAGGGATTGCGAAATATTTTGATCTGGATCCTACTTTGGTTCGTGTCGGCTATATTCTGCTTTCTATTTTTACGATATTTTCGGGTGTAATTGCCTATTTTATCCTTTGGCTTATTATACCTGTGGCAACTGATGAATAAAGAGTGTAAATGAATTTTGAATTATCATCTCCTTTTAAACCGACCGGAGATCAACCTGAGGCTATTGCGGCTCTGACTGAGGGGTTGTTTAGTGGAGTGCCGTTTCAGACGCTTTTGGGGGTTACCGGTTCGGGAAAAACCTTTACGATTGCTAATGTGATTGAAAAAGTACAACGCCCGACGTTGATACTAAGTCATAATAAGACATTGGCAGCGCAGCTATACAGCGAATTCAAGGCTTTCTTTCCCAATAATGCTGTGGAGTATTTTGTTTCCTATTACGATTATTATCAGCCCGAGGCTTATCTCCCGACAACGGATACATATATAGAGAAAGACCTTTCTATCAATGACGAAATTGATAAGTTGAGGTTGCGGGCGACTGCTTCTTTATTGTCCGGACGAAAGGATGTTATTGTTGTTTCGTCGGTTTCTTGCTTGTATGGTATGGCTGACCCAAGTGCGTTTGCTGAAAAAGTGGTACATCTGGAGGCCGGCATGCAGATTGACCGGGATAAAATGATCCGACGTTTGGTTGATGCATTGTATGTAAATGATAAGGTTGAATTCAGGCGCGGAACATTTCGGGTTAATGGTGACAGTGTCGATATTTTTCCGGCGATTGAAACTTTTGACGGAATGGCTTACCGGGTTGAATTCTGGGGGGATGAGATAGAGCGTATTTCTTCTTTTGAACCAGACACGGGGCGGGAGATAGATGAACAAACGGAGTTGAATATTTATCCGACGAATTTGTTCGTTACTACGCAGAATCAGATAAACAAAGCTATCGGTCAGATTGATGTAGATCTCGGAACGCAGGTGGAGTATCTGAAATCAATTGGTAAGCATTTTGAAGCAAAACGTTTGTATGAACGGGTAACTTTTGACTTGGAGATGATACGTGAATTAGGGCATTGCTCGGGGATTGAGAATTATTCGCGTTACTTTGACGGAAGGGAGGCAGGAGAACGCCCTTATTGTTTGTTGGATTATTTTCCGAAAGACTTCATGCTTGTTGTGGATGAGAGTCATGTGACCATTCCTCAGATACGGGCAATGTACGGAGGAGATCGTTCAAGGAAGCAGAATTTAGTGGAATATGGTTTTCGTCTTCCTGCGGCAACGGATAATCGTCCGTTGACATTTGAAGAGTTCGAGTCGCTGATTTCATGTGCTATTTATGTCAGTGCAACACCTGCTGATTTTGAATTGGAAAAAAGCGAGGGGGTGATTGTTGATCAGGTGATTCGACCTACCGGATTGTTGGATCCGGTAATCGATATCCGTCCGACGATGAATCAGATTGACGACCTGATGGAAGAGATACAACGTTGTGCCGCGAAAGACGAACGGGTTTTGGTAACCACGCTGACGAAACGGATGGCGGAGGAGCTGACTGCTTATCTGACAAGGATGGGGGTGCGTTGTAATTATATCCACAGTGATGTGGAAACGTTGGATCGTATTCAGATTATGGACGATCTGCGAAAGGGATTGTTTGATGTGTTGATTGGAGTAAACCTGCTGCGTGAGGGATTGGACTTGCCGGAAGTCTCGTTAGTAGCCATATTGGATGCCGACAAGGAGGGATTCCTTCGCTCGCATCGTTCGCTGACGCAAACAGCCGGTCGTGCAGCGCGTAATGTAAACGGGAAAGTAATTTTCTATGCCGACAGGATTACAGAAAGTATGCAGTTGACCATAGATGAAACAAACCGCAGAAGAGAAAAGCAGTTAGCTTATAATGAAGCCCATGGGATTACCCCTACTCAGGTGAAACGAAATACATCGTCATTGCTGTCCGAAAAGCAGTCTGAAACGGCTGAACCATACGCGTATATAGAACCCAGTATTAGTCTTGTCGCTGATCCGGTTATAAGTTATATGACCCGTCCTCAATTAGAGAAAGCAATTGAACGAACCCGCAAACAGATGACAGAAGCCGCTAAGAAACTCGACTTCATTGAAGCCGCTCAGTTCCGCGACGAATTACTCAAACTACAGGATTTATTAGCTACTAAAAAAGAATAATCATGCGTGTCGGTTGCCTTATACTTTCTATCTTGTTTGTCTCTTTATGCGCTATAGCTTCAGAATCTGTTATTTATACCACTGATCTGGATAAACAGCGATTCGGACAGTACATAGACTATATACAAACCAAAGAAAGAACTCCTCAGGCGGTGTTGATGGCAACTGCCGATTTCTTTTTGACTGTTCCTTATGTTGCTTCCACGCTGGAAAAAGAGCCCGAAGGGTTAGTTGTTAATCTTCGCGAGTTAGACTGTACTACTTTTGTGGAAACCGTGCTTTCCTTGTCCAAAACGGTTTTAGATGGCGAGCCCACCTTTGAGTCCTTTTGTATAAACCTGCAGTTATTCCGTTACCGGCATGGAATAATTGACGGATACACGAGCCGGTTACATTATACGACCGATTGGATATATGATAATAGCCTGAAGGGATTAATAAAAGATATAACTCAACAAATAGGAGGGGAGGCATTACCTGTATCCGTATCGTTCATGAGTGAAAATCCGGATAAATACAAATCGTTGAAAGGAGATTCCCTACGAATTGAGAAGATGGCTACTATTGAACAGTCAATTAATAAGCGTTCATACTATTACATCCCCAAAGAACGGATTGACGCCCTTCGCAACGGTATTCAGGAGGGTGATATGATTGCTTTTGTTACTTCCATCAAAGGATTAGATGTGTCTCATGTTGGCCTGGCTAAATGGAAAGACGGAGAGCTCACCTTTATACATGCGTCTTCCTCCCATAAAAAGGTTATTGTAGAACCTCGTACTCTGCATCAATACGCGGAAGCAATAAAAAGCAATAAAGGAATTATTGTTGTCCGTCCGGTGTTTTCGGAAAACTGAGCTTTTCTTCTACCCATACTCTTTCCGGTCATCAGAATAATTCAAAGGCAAAACGAAGACCGAATCGCTGATACTCTTTTCCTTTAAAACTGACGAATCCTGCAATGTTAAAGATGTGATTACCGATACCGTAACCCACCTCGGTATAACTATTCAGGACGGGAGTCCATAGTTGCCCGAAATAAAAACGTTCGGATAGGACATATTTGGACATACCTTGCTTAAACAGATGAAGTAGAATAAACGGACTCTCGTACATGAAATGCCCCTGTACATATTTGTCTGATGCATTATACCATTCCCGTTTAAGTAAATGGAATTTTCCCCCTATTTCTTCGCTCCATCTGTCGGGGAAAAAACTTTGTCCGAAAAAGCGGAAGTCCGCAAAATAAACCGACTTCTGCTCTGTATATAAGCCTCCACTTACGTTGTAACTTAATACCCTACATAATCCTAACGATACCGCTTGTTGCACGTTTGCCTCTACACGACAATAATCTCCGTTACTGTTTAATATACCCGGAATAGCCTGAGCTATTTCTGCTGTGATAGTCGGATAGAAAGAATACATATATTCCTTCTTCCGACCTACCATGCGATAATATTGTCTTGGTGTATAAGATAGGTTAATAACCGGCGTGAAATCCGTATAATCTTTATTTACGATGTCGTTGATGTTTTCGTTCTCCATCACCCTGTGCTTTTCAGAAGGAGTACGGAAATAATAAGAAAGCCCTGCCGCAGCCTGTAATCCGTGAAAAACTTCGATGTTGTGACGAATGTCGGCAAAATACGATTTAAAATAAGGCAGATCCAGTTTGTCAAAATTGAAAGTCGAGTCCTTAACCTGTTCTTTGATCTCCTGCATAAACACAGACGAATAACTCTGATACGTATTTCCGACTGAAAAACTAAGATACCCCAATCGTTGCGGACAATATTCAAACTCACCACTCAGTTTCAGAAATAACTCTTTCCTTTTGAATATGAAACCGACTTCCGGACGAAAACGCAACTGACGTCCGTTTTCATAGTTTTTAGTAAACCGTAATAATTGCCTGTAAGTAACTCCATTCAACTTGGAATATCCTAATTGAGAGGGGTTTAATAACCCCGAATAACGAAGCTCAGTACTCCGCAAGTCCATATTAATCGATCCCGTCAGGTTTTCCGTAATTTCCAGATACTTTGAAGTGCGACTTGTATCGGATGCTGCTTCTGACTTCGTGTCCATGGCATATAACCTTTTCTCTTCATTGGTGAGCGGACAATCGCGATAATGATTCCAATAACTTGAATTTCTTATAATAGGGATTTCTTTCTTGGATAAGCTGTAGTAATTAGTCAGGTCAAGCGATTTTTTTACTTTAGTCAGTAAATTGTCATTCTGCCATTCTATTTTCCGGTAGTTGAAATTAGAATGATAGACCGTTTCAATAATATTCCCCAGCAGATTCACTCTCATTTTAAGATCGGCATTCTCAGGGAGGATAAATCTCTCCGTGTCCCGACAATACGACATAACAAGATTAAAATCCGCAAAAGAATACCGTCCGCTTATGTCGATTTTATCGATTGTCCACCATTTATCCATTACATAAATGTTTCCCGATACTAATTTCTGACTGATAACTTTAGGTATAAACTGAATATTATAAATCCTCCTGTCCTTATAATTCTCATATCCCAGAAGCTTGAATTTATAATAAGAAAAAGCATTAGGAGAGATCGGGGTAAGCAATTCCTCCTTATACAGAGTCGCAGAATATACATTTATGTTCAGGAAGTTGAGCGCTTCTTGTTGTTTCTTTTGATTTGGAATGCTGTTCCCTGTAATTGCTTTGATTTCGTGTTTGTAAATATTGGGGGCGTTGAATTGCGAAAAACTAAGCATTTCAAAAAGCATATCCCTGTTTTTACGATTAACAGGAAGTATATGATGAGCCAAACGAATCAAGGCGTTATTTTGCAGAATCTCGGTTCGCCCTTTTATATATATATCCGCTTCATACTTGGATAACGTCTTTTCATAGATCGCAGCATTAGAAATAACAGAGCGCATAATTGAATCTGCGGTCTCATTCAAAACCTCAGCACTGTCCTTAGCTGATAAAACACCTTTACTCGTGTCCGCTACGGTTAAAGCGGTTAGTTTACATGTGACAGAAAAAAATATAAATATGAATAATAGTTTATTCAATTATCTCTAATTTAGTATCGTTACAAACGTAAAAAATAAAAATGAGAAAGCTTGTAATATCCTCTAAAATCTTAGATACTATGCAATTATTAAACAGAAAAGTATTAATGATTTAAAAGAATTGTCTTATATTTGTGCTTCATAAGTATGTTATATAGCAGTCGTGGTTAAGCAACAACAAGGAGAGGTCGATCTGTCGGCCAGTTTATCAGATGTATGGAGGGTTTTAACAGACAAAGAAAGGGAAATTCTCCGGAGTAATTCGACGATCCAGCAATTTAAACGAAATGAGTTAATTTATTGCGAGGGCGACGAACCCAAGGATATGATGTGCTTACTGAGAGGTAAGGTGAAGATTTTCAAAGAAGGCGTAGGCGGACGAAGTCAGATTATACGAATGATTAAACCTGTTCAGTATTTTGGCTATCGGGCGAATTTTGCGCAGGAAGATTATCTGACGAATGCGGCTGCTTTTGAGGCATCTACGGTTTGTTTGATACCTATGTCTGTCGTTACTGACTTGTTGATGGGGAATACCAATCTGGCCTTGTTTTTTATTCGTCAGCTTTCAGTTGATCTGGGGATTGCTGATGAACGGACTGTAAACTTGACTCAGAAACATATTCGTGGACGTTTAGCGGAATCTCTTCTGTTCCTGAAGGACAGCTATGGTTTGGAAGAAGACGGTGCGACGTTAAGTATTTATCTGGCCCGTGAGGATTTAGCAAACTTATCTAATATGACAACATCTAACGCGATACGTACTTTATCTACGTTTGTTTCCGAACGTATAATTGCATTGGATGGACGCAAAATCAAACTTATTGATGAAGAGAAATTGAAAAAAATAAGTAAGATGGGCTAAAACAGCAAAGACATTGTGTACAAGATATTGAAAAGGCTTTCGATAAATAGAGAGTCTTTTTTTTATCCGTTTTCTGTTAATAATCTGTAATAACCCGAAGATTATAGTTGTAAACAACATTTGCTGTATCTTTTTACGAATTAGTAAAATAGTTTCTTCATAATTCCGTTTACTTTTGTACCTGTGTGCTTTGGATTTTTTTTGAGAGAGTTTATGTGTACATGTATTTCTTATTCCTTATTCTAAATGCAGTTTTTTAATTATATAAGGAAATGGTGTCAGTCGCAAACCAGTTTTTATTTTGTGTTTGTGTTATTATCCATTATTCCTAATCTTGTCTTGTTTTTTACAGAACCACTTCCGTTTGTGTTAGGTTTGGCTTCTGTAGGTATTCCATTGGCTATAATGCTTTGTGTGTTAGTTCTTGCTCCTAAGCCGGGAATTGTAGTCTGGTGTTTGTTACCTAAAGTGATTTTAGACGGCGGACAGCTTGTCTTATTATATCTTTTTGGAGAATCCGTTATAGCGGTAGATATGTTCCTGAACTTAACCAGTTCGAACGCTTCTGAAGCCAGTGAATTGCTGTCGAATATCTTCGTCGTTATTAGCTGTGTTTTTCTATTTTATACCTTGCCGACTCTGTTGTTGGCATTCCGTTCTGTCCGCTTGAAAGAAAAACTGACCGTTGATTTTAGAAAAAAATGGGCAAAACGTGGCGGAATGCTTTTGTTGGTAAGTGCTGTTCTATGTTCCTCATTCCCTTTGTTCGATTACTCATTCTCCGTTAAAAATGATATTTATCCGGCCAATGCTTTGTATAATTTGTATTTCGCGATTAATAAATCCCGAAAGAATGCGAATTATAAGAAAACTTCGGCTGATTTTTCTTTTAAAGCTGTGAAATCAGACCGGGCTGAGAAACAAAGAGAGGTCTATGTTCTTGTTGTTGGTGAAACCGGACGGGCGATGGAGTGGGGTTTGTATGGATACGAACGCGAAACAACTCCTAATCTTAAGAAAACAGCAAATCTGGTCTATTTAAAGGATGCCGTGACACAATCGAATAATACGCATAAAAGTGTGCCGATTATATTATCTGCAGCAAGTGCAGAAAACTACGAGATACTTTATGAACAAAAGAGTATTGTGACAGCATTTAAAGAAGCCGGATTTAAGACAGTGGTGATTGCTAACCAGAAACTGACGACGTCTATAATCGGTTGTTTCTATAGAGAAGCAGATACTTTTATTGATATGAGTACATTTAAAACCGGTTCATATCTGAAATCATTACATGACGATGCTCTGCTTCCTTATTTAGAAAAAGAATTGACGAAATCGGATGATAATCTCTTTATCGTACTTCATACATATGGATCGCATTTCAATTATTATGAACGTTATCCAAAAGATTTTTCTATATTTACACCAGATAAAGCAGATGGAATCAGGGCATCTTTAAAGAAAGAATTGCGCAATTCATATGATAATACGATTTGTTATACCGATTATGTGCTAAGTGAAATAATCAAAAGACTTGACAAATCGAATACTTGTGCGGTTTTAGCTTATTTGAGTGACCATGGTGAAGATATTTTTGACGACAACAGAAATCGTTATTTACACGCTTCTCCAATTCCAACATATTATCAACTGCATATCCCGTATGTTTATTGGTTTTCGGAAGATTATAAAACCTGTTTTCCTCAGAAATTTGAGCAAGTAAAGAAACACGCGGATGTTCCGGTTAGCACTAATAGTCTATTTCATACCATGCTGGATATTGCGAGTATTAAAACCGATGTTTTAGATGAAAGTTATTCGCTTTCGTCAGAAACGTTTGTGATACGGGATAGAATGTATTTAGGAGATCATGACAATCCTGTGCCTTTCTGGAAAATCGGATTGAAGAAACAGGACTTTATCATGCTTGATAAATGGAATATTGCATATGAAAAAGAATAATCTTATCAATGACGATAAAAATAAACACCTTACACTAAAAGTAATATCAGGCTATACACTGTTTGCTATAGTAGCCTTTGGCTCTATTTTCTATATCCTCCATCTTATTAAAGCAATGAATACGGATGACGGTTCAGAGCAACAACAGAGAGAAAGAGCCTACCTGATAACACGTACTATTTCACTGTTGAATGAAAGTGCAGCTATAGGGCAACCTATAGGAATGACTCAAGAACATTTTGATCTATTTAATGAAACGATGGATGAGACACAGGAATGTCTTGATGAACTTCGACTGATGCTGACAGATTCATTTCATGTTCAAGGGGTTGATACAATAGGCGTTTTAATTGAAAACAAAAGGCTAAATACAGAACAACTCTATGTGCTATGGCAAGATATGAGTTCGGATAAATTATACGATAAACAAATCAAGAAAATAGCGTCTGATACGGTTGTTACGAAAGTAGATAGAACAAATGAGATAGAGACAAAAAGAGATTCGGTTGTAATAGCTCGTAAGAAAAAAGGTTTTTTTAAGAGACTTGCTGATGCATTTGTTCCCCCAAAAGAAGATGTTGGTGTAGTAATAAAGACCATTAGTAATTCTAAATCCGACTCAACTATTAATATATACGATCCGAAAAATGGAACTTCTGATATTCTTAAGGAATTTCGGGAGAAGATGGATAAAGAGAGGAAACAGTTGAATTATAAACTTTATGATAAGGCTGCTGAGTTAAGACATAATAATGCATTGATTAATACGCGTATTAATCAGATCCTGTATGCAATTGAAGAGGAAGAAATGGACGCTTCAATCGAAAAAATGGCTGCTAAACAGAAGCTATATACAGATTCAACGCGTATTATGGGGGTAGTGGCTATTGCTGCGATTCTGATTATTATAGGATTTGTGTTAGTTATCAGTAGAGATATTTCCAAAAGTAAATACTATAGACGCCAGTTAGAAAAAGCAAAACAATATGCCGAAGAGCTATTGGTGAAACAGGAAAAGGTCATGTTGACAATAAGCCATGATATTCGTGCTCCGTTATCTTCAATACTGGGATATGTTGAGCTGCTTCTGAAAAGAAAACCGGACGAGAGACAACGCTATTATTTGGAAAATATGAGCAGTTCTTCAAATCATATACTCTCTTTGGTAAATGACTTGCTTGATTTTCATCGATTAGACTCTGGTAAGATGGAGATTCAGAAAGTTCCGTTTAATATAAAACCTTTGTTTGATGATATTTTTGCCAGCTTTAAACCTATTGCAGATGCTAAAAAACTGACTTTTAGCATTGATATGGATGAAGTGGATATGGATTTGACATATCTGGGGGATACGATTCGTATAAGACAAATAGTAAGTAATTTACTGTCTAATGCGATAAAATTCACAAATGAAGGAGAGGTACGAATGTCTGTTCGCATTCGGGATAAACAATTATGCTTGTCTGTCAGTGATACAGGGCAAGGTATTCCGGAAGAAGAACAGGCCGGTATCTTTGGCGAATTTACCCGTTTGAAAAAAGAAAAAGCAGAGGGTTTTGGTTTAGGACTTTCAATAACGCGTAAACTTGTCGAACTGATGGGTGGCTCTATCTCCTTAGAAAGTACTGTAGGAAAAGGAAGTGTGTTTTATTTAGATTTTCCGTTGGAAGAAGTTGAAAAAAACACTACAGGAAGTAGCCCGGAACCTATAGAGGAAAAAGTTTCTGACATTGTCGCAAACGGACGTGTGATTAATTGCTTATTGGTCGATGATGATCCCCTTCAGTTGGCTCTGACTGAAGAATTATTAAAGCAAAGTCTCGTAATTGTAAAGACTTGTACAGATCCCCGGAAAGTGCTTGATCTGCTACGAGAACAAAAATATGATATTGTTATTACAGATATACAAATGCCGGGACTCAATGGCTTTGAGTTAGTAGGGCAGATTCGGGAGTCGGGAATTTCAGGGACAGATGTGTTGCCGGTAATAGCCTTATCCGCAAGTGTTGCAAATGAAAAAGAAACCTATTTCGACGCTGGATTTACCGGATTCCTGAATAAACCATTTACCGCAAAAGAGCTTATTGCTGTTTTGAATGATATTTTATCTACTGATCTGCAAATGGATACTAAACTGGATTTTACTTCTTTAACGGACTTCGCAGGGGGAGATAAAGAAGCTCTTAATTCAATTTTGTCAACATTTGAAAGTGAAACTTCTGAAAATGTAAAACGATTGAACAGTACACTTGAACAAACTGATCGTGATAAAGCTTCAAAAATAGCGCATAAAATGATTCCTGTTTTTTCTATGATAGGTGCCAATTCTCTTGTCCAACGTTTGCGATTGCTGGAGAAAAACGACGAAGAACTTTCAGATTCTGCCTGGCGCTCGTTAATTCAGGAATTAAATACACAAATTGAAGTAGTAATGATGGATGTCGCTGAACAGAAATGTGGATTGTGATGTGGAATAATTCTACACCTCCACAATGTTTTCTACACTTATGGACGATTGGAGGAATACTCTTTTTTTATTATTGATTTCTTTTGTTTGTTGATTATCAACTGTTTGTGTAGCTTGCCCCGATAAACTGTATGTTTTGGCATACTATTGGGATAGTATAATGTATCGAAACAGAACGTTTCTACATTTACACACTGTTTTTACACACAAAAGAAAGATTAGGTTAGTTCGAGAGTATTTTTTTACTAAGTCTGCGAAAAATGAGGGCACCTTCCCTAAATGGTGCTCTCTGTTTTTTTATATATACGCACCTAATGTATAATCCCGACGACTGCTTCACGGAACAAAATATTTTATACCTTTGCGAATCTTAAAGTAATCGTATTGAACGTTATATATATTAAGTAAAAGCAGAAATGGCAAAGGAGTTGAAAGAACTAACCAAGCGTAGTGAAAATTACTCGCAATGGTATCAGGATTTGGTAATTAAAGCTGATTTAGCAGAGAACTCAGCAGTGCGTGGTTGTATGGTTATTAAACCTTATGGATACGCGATCTGGGAAAAAATGCAACGTATTCTTGACGACAAGTTTAAAGAAACAGGGCATGTGAACGCTTATTTTCCGTTACTGATCCCCAAGTCATTTCTTAGTAAAGAAGCAGAACATGTAGAAGGTTTTGCGAAAGAATGTGCTGTTGTAACGCATTATCGTCTGAGAACTAATGCTGACAAAACGGGAGTGGAGGTTGATCCAAATGCTAAATTAGAAGAAGAACTGATTATCCGTCCTACTTCCGAAACGATCATATGGAATACCTATCGTAATTGGATACAATCTTATCGTGATCTTCCTATCTTATGTAATCAATGGGCGAATGTGATGCGCTGGGAAATGCGTACCCGTTTATTTCTACGAACAGCAGAGTTCCTCTGGCAGGAAGGTCATACGGCGCATGCTACTCAGGAAGAGGCCGAAAAGGAAGCTCGTATGATGCAGGATGTGTATGCTGATTTTGCGGAAAATTATATGGCTATGCCGGTTGTCAAAGGTGTGAAAACGGCAAGTGAACGCTTTGCCGGTGCAATTGATACTTATACCATTGAGGCTATGATGCAAGATGGGAAAGCTTTGCAAGCCGGAACATCCCATTTCCTTGGTCAGAATTTCGGGAAGGCGTTTGATGTCACTTTTATCGATAAGGAAGGAAAAATTGAGTATGCCTGGGCTACTTCGTGGGGTGTTTCTACTCGTCTGATTGGTGCACTGATCATGGCGCACTCAGATGATAATGGTTTGGTGTTACCTCCCCATTTGGCTCCGATACAGGTGGTGATTGTTCCGATTTACAGAAATGACGAGCAACTAACACAGATTCGTGAGAAGGTGGCCGGAATTGTTGCAAATCTGAAAAAGATGGGGATATCTGTGAAATTTGATGATGCAGATAATAAAAAGCCCGGATGGAAATTTGCGGAATATGAACTGAAGGGTGTTCCTGTTCGTTTAGCTATGGGCGGGCGTGATCTGGAAAATAATACAATCGAAGTGATGCGTCGTGATACCTTAGTGAAAGAAACAATTACATGCGATGGCATTGAAGAGTATGTAAAGAATTTATTGGAAGATATACAACAGAATATTTTCACCAAAGCATACGACTTTCGTGCTGCTCATACAGTTGAAGCTGATACATACGACGACTTTAAGGCGAAATTAGATGAGGGGAATTTTATCCTTGCTCACTGGGATGGAACGCCTGAAACTGAGGAACAGATTAAAAACGAAACAAAAGCAACAATACGATGTGTACCGTTGGATGGTGATACAACGCCGGGAAAATGTATCCTGACGGGTAAACCTTCTGAACGTCGGGTGCTATTTGCTCGTTCTTATTAAAAAATAAAACGATAAAGGCGAATAGAAATGTTCGCCTTTTTTTCTTAATTCTAACAGATCTGAAATGATGAAAAAGCTAAGCTTATCTTTAATTTTTTTTATTGGCAGCTTTATTTCTTTGCATGCTGCAAAAGTGGATACAATTGCTGTTCATAGCCCTTCTATGAATAAGAATGTCGAAGTCGTTGTAGTTGCGCCTACTTCAATTAAAGCTGATGCTCCTGTTATCTATCTGCTTCATGGATATAGTGGAAATGCTCGTTCGTGGATTGGAATAAAACCTAATTTGCCGGAAATTGCAGACCAGGCAGGAATTGTCTTTGTTTGTCCTGATGCTAAAAACAGCTGGTACTGGGATAGCCCGAAAGATCCATCTTATCGCTATGAAACTTTTGTCGCTAAAGAACTTGTTAATTACATTGATACACATTATCCCGTTAAAAAAGATCGTAGTGCAAGGGCTATTACTGGCTTAAGTATGGGAGGACATGGTGCTTTATGGTTAGCGTTCAGACATACAGATGTTTTTGGCGCTGCCGGTAGTACAAGTGGAGGTGTAGATATCCGCCCATTTCCGAATAATTGGGAAATGAATAAACAGTTAGGTGACGAAAGTAGCAATCGTGAAGTTTGGGAACAACATTCGGTTATCAATCAGGTTGACCGTTTGAAAAATGGAGAATTGGCAATTATCGTGGACTGTGGCTATGGAGATTTCTTTTATGAGATAAATCAGGATTTACACGGGAAACTGTTAAAGTATAAGATTGATCATGAGTTCCAAGTGCGACCAGGTGTCCATAATGCTGATTATTGGCGTAACTCGATTGATTTCCAGATACTCTTCTTTAGAAAATATTTTGAAAAATAAGTCTCTTTCTGGTTATTGTGTTTCTATTTATTTTATGACCATAACATCAACTTGTCGTACCTAATTTTAGTAAATCTATGATTGCGAGAATTCCTATTATTGTTTTGTTTGCTATGTTGGTAACAACAATAACTGCACAGAAAGAGTACAAACCATTTGGTAATATGTCGGTTTCTGTGAATGTTGGAACTCTTGGTGTTGGCGTACAACTTGCTTCAAGTGTGACTCCTGCATTATCTTTTCGGACAGGACTCTCGTTGCTGAAATATTCGTACGATTACGAATATAAAGGTGTTGTCAGTTATAAAGAATATGAAATGGAACTACCTGTACCATTGAATGCAAAAGCCAATATGGTTAATGGTTTGCTTTTAGCTGATATTTTCCCATTTAAGAAATCTCCATTTCATATTATCGGAGGAGTCTATTGGGGAACTGCCAATATTATTAATGTTGTTGGAGAAGCGGATTATTCGGTGGAGATAACCCATGAACTTGTCATACCAGCCAAAGGAGTCGTTTCTGCGAAGCTCGAAACAAATAAGATTAAACCCTATGTCGGACTTGGTTTCACTCGTTCCTTTACCAAGAATAACAGGTTCGGGTTTACAATAGAATTAGGAGCCATGTTTCATGGAACACCTAAAGTTATCATAGAAGAAAGTACTGTCGTTACGGATTACGGAGATTTTGATATAGACGGAGAACTCAATGATATGAATAAATTTTTAAAGGATATTAAAGTATATCCTTTGTTGAATTTTCAATTAAACTTTCGACTCTTTTAAAAGCATATAAACAAAAAAAGGTTGTCTCACGACAACCCCAATCTTAATTGCTAACTTTAAATCTAATACCATGAAAAACACGATGCAAATATACGCATAATTTATGCTGTACAACATGTTTTTCGAGAAAGTATTAGCTGCTTAACGTTTTTTATATCTAACATAGCCGATCCCTTATTGCTTATTTTGAAGCAAATAAGCTTCGATCTGCTCAAAATTAGCGTCTTTAAATATTACTTTCTTGTCCTGATCTAAGAAATAAAGAGTAGGTATCGCTTTCAGATCATAAATCTCTTCATTTTTCAGATATACATCCTGATCATATCCGCTTATCCAGTTTTCAGGAATATCATTCAAATATTTTTTCCATTCTTCCAAGTCTTCATCGGGATAAACGGCAAGAACCTTCAATGTCTTATCAGATAAAGCAGAAGAAATAACTTGAGATGCCTTCATTTTTGTGCTTGTTTCCTTACATGCCGGACAACCAGGATTATAGAAATAGACTAATAAGTATTTCGCCTTTTGTTTATAAAGACTTTGTTTCTGTCCGTTCTTGAGCGTAAACGTAAAATCATTAGCCTTCTCACCAACTCTGTTTTTTAAAGCAAGATGTAAAAGGTTCTGCGGACGTATCTTTTCTGCCTCTTCATAAGCGGGCGATGCGATTATTCCCTCAAGCACAGGAATAAATAGTTCATCATTTCGCATCGGAGAATTCGCATCATAGAAATATTTTTCATACAAACTGAAAAAATAATCAACCATCTTTTTCTCTGTAGAAGCCTTTTCTATCGTCTTTTTTATTGAGGCATTGGCTATCTCATAATTGGTGTGAGGGAGTATATCTATGTAGTTTACAAAAGCTTGTTCTGTAACATCTTCATTATCTACGTAGATCGTGTCCGAAAAATCAAAATTATTCCAATAGTTTTTTACTAAATATTCAGCCCTTTCTTCCGGAGTTGCCAGAATACTTGGAATGCTAACCATTTTAAATACCGGACTTTTATCTTGTTGTTCTTCTTGTTTCTTAACGGTTGAAGAAGGAGTCGCATTACACGACAGTAAAAATGCAGACATAAATAGAAGGTATATTCCTCTCATAGTCATAAAACTTACATATTTAATTGATTGCAAATATAACTGATTCAATATAAAAAACTAACACAACCTAACATGTCTTTAGCTCGAAAGAGGGATAATTTGACGTAAAATAAACGAATTTGAATTATAATTAAACATTTTTCTTTAGAATGTATTGTATTTTTGCGACATCTCAATTATTGTAAGTCTTGATCTAATAAAAAGTGACTGAGTTATAATTGCTGTTGAACTTAATGAAAACATAAAATAACTAATAATGAAAAAAGTACTACTCTTTCTCGTTCTGTTTGCGACTGCGTTAACCGCATGTTCTACAAAAGGGACTTTTGAAGTGGGTGATAAGACGTTCTTGCTGAATGGTGAGCCGTTTGTTGTAAAGGCGGCGGAGATTCATTATCCGCGAATTCCTAAGGAATATTGGGAACATCGGATTCAGGCTTGTAAGGCGTTGGGCATGAATACGATTTGTCTGTATGTGTTTTGGAATTATCATGAGCCTCAGGAAGGGCAATATGATTTTACCGGGCAAAAAGATATTGCTGCTTTTTGTAAGTTGGCGCAGAAGTATGATATGTATGTGATTGTTCGCCCGGGGCCGTATGTGTGTGCGGAGTGGGAGATGGGCGGACTTCCCTGGTGGTTGTTGAAGAAGAAAGATATCAAGCTACGTGAACAAGATCCGTATTATATGGAAAGAACCCGTTTGTTTATGAATGAAGTCGGAAAACAATTATCCGGCCTACAGATAACAAAAGGTGGAAATATTATTATGGTGCAGGTGGAGAATGAATACGGTGCATTCGGCACGGATAAACCTTATGTCGCTGAAATTCGTGATATTGTGAAGGGTTCCGGGTTTGCGGATGTACCTCTCTTTCAATGTGACTGGAATTCTAATTTTGAAAATAACGCACTTGATGATTTACTTTGGACAATCAATTTCGGAACCGGAGCTAATATTGATGACCAATTTAAGCGATTGACGGAGTTGCGCCCGAATACGCCCTTGATGTGTAGTGAATTCTGGTCAGGTTGGTTTGATCACTGGGGTGCCAAACATGAAACTCGTAGTGCGAAGGAATTAGTAAACGGTATGAAAGCAATGCTTGATCGTAATATCTCGTTCAGTTTATACATGACGCATGGAGGAACAAGTTTCGGACATTGGGCTGGTGCTAATTTTCCTAATTTTTCCCCTACTTGTACCTCTTATGATTATGATGCGCCGATCGGAGAATCGGGTAATATCACACCTAAATACTATGAAGTCCGCGAATTGCTGAAGAACTATTTGCCTCAAGGTTACACTCTTCCGGAAGTACCCGAACCTATCCCTACAATTTCGATCCCCACATTTGAACTGACGGAGATTGCTCCTCTTTTTAAGAATCTGCCGGAAGCGAAACAAAGTGAAAATATCCGCTCAATGGAATTTTTTGATCAGGGTTGGGGTAGTATTTTGTATCGTACGAAATTAGAGCTTTCCAAAGAAGAACAAACATTGATTATTACAGAAGCGCACGACTGGACACAAGTTTTTGTGGACGGAAAGAAGATAGCAACGCTTAGTCGCCTGAAAGGAGACGGAGTTGTGAAGTTACCTCCTTTGGAAGCAACTTCGCAGTTAGATATTCTTGTAGAAGCGATGGGGCGTATGAATTTCGGGAAGGGTATTTATGACTGGAAAGGAATAACTGAAAAAGTTGAACTCGAGTCCGCCTCAGGAAGCAAGGAGTTGAAAAATTGGGAAGTCTATACTATTCCGGTTGATTATGAATTTGCAAAAGGAAAAAACTATACAAAAGAACCGAATGATACCAAACAACCGGCTTATTATAAGGGTACATTTACTTTAGATAAAGTTGGTGATACATTCTTTGATATGACAAACTGGAGTAAAGGAATGGTTTGGGTAAATGGTTACGCTATCGGCCGCTATTGGGAAATCGGACCTCAACAAACGCTTTATATGCCAGGTTGTTGGCTGAAGAAAGGTGAAAATGAAATCATTATTCTGGATATGGCTTCACCATCTAAACCGGAAACGAAAGGTCTGGAAAAACCGATATTGGATGTTCAAAGAGGTAATGGGGCATACTCACATCGCAAATTGGGTGAAAATCTCAATCTGACAGATGAGAAACCGGTCTATCAAGGTGCGTTTAAACCGGGTAATGGTTGGCAGCATATGAAATTCGGAAAAGAAATCGATTCTCGTTTCTTCTGTCTCGAAGCCTTGAATTCGCACGGTGGTGATGATTATACCGCTATTGCAGAACTGGAATTGCTGGGAACTGACGGAAAACCTGTTTCCCGTCAACATTGGAAAGTTATTTATGCAGATAGTGAAGAATTAGATGATGCAAATAATATCGCATCGAATGTTTTCGACTTGCAGGAATCTACTTTCTGGCATACGAACTATTCATCATCCAAGCCCTCACATCCACATCAGATCGTGATTGATTTGGGAGAAGACAAACAAATAACCGGTTTCTCCTATCTTCCGCGTGCGGAAGAAAACAGACCCGGAATGATAAAAGACTTCAAGGTTTATATAAAGAAAAGACCATTTAATTTAAAGGAATAATTATATATATATGTAGGATCATCTGCGTATAAAACCGGACGTGCTTTTGGAGGATTTTTAAAGCATTAGTATGAATAAAAAAATATAAAGGATATTTTTCCAAAAATATCCTTTATAATTGGAAAAATAACCTTTATATTTTTGCGCTTATTTTTCGTTTGATTTTCAACTAATAAAATTGGCCATATTTTTGGCTATAAATTAGTGCATATTTCTCTGCATTGTGGGGCCGTTTTTATTTCTATTTTTTGTTTATATGCAGAGTTAAGATAGTTAATTCTTATATTGTTTTAGGGAAACTCTGAAGGGCTGCAAAAATAATCGTATTTTTGTTCCAATAGATTTTCTCAAAAACATAATGATAGATCAACCTACTATAGACCGGATTCTGGATGCTGCAAACATTGTGGATGTTGTTTCCGAATTTGTAACATTAAGAAAGAGAGGGGTAAACTACGTTGGCCTTTGTCCTTTTCATGCGGATAAAACGCCGTCTTTCTATGTTTCACCGGCTAAAAATATTTGTAAATGCTTTGCTTGTGGTGAAGGGGGAACGGCTGTTCACTTCATTATGAAGCATGAACAGATAAGTTATTTTGATGCCTTACGTGTTTTAGCTAAAAAATATAATATTGAGATACAGGAACGGGAACTGACGGATAAGGAAAAAGAAACGCAAAGTACCCGGGAAAGTATGTTTATAATTAATTCTTGGGCACAAGATTATTTTATGTCCATGCTGCATGAACATGTTGAAGGGAAAAGTGTAGGCTTGCGTTACTTTATAGAACGAGGATTCCGCGAAGATACGATACGGAAGTTTCAACTGGGTTATAGTCTGGACCAATGGGACGGACTGTATCAGGAAGCGTTGCGTAAGGGATATAAACAGGAATTTCTCGAAAAAACGGGATTGGTTATTGCGTATGATAATGGGAAAGTGAACGACCGCTTCAGGGGGCGTGTGATGTTTCCCGTGCATAGTGTGAGTGGAAAGGTGGTTGCTTTTGGTGGACGTATTCTGAAAAAAGATGAGAAAACGGCCAAGTACATGAACTCTCCCGAAAGCGAGATTTACCATAAAAGTAATGAACTCTACGGAATCTATTTTGCCAAACAAGCGATTGTTCGTGCCGATAAATGCTTTTTAGTGGAGGGCTATACGGATGTGATCTCAATGCATCAGGCGGGAATAGAGAATGTGGTTGCTTCTTCCGGTACGGCTCTTACTCCGGGGCAGATACGTATGATCCATCGTTTTACGAATAATATAACCGTCCTGTATGATGGAGATGCGGCCGGGATAAAGGCTGCTTTAAGAGGGATAGACCTTTTATTGGAAGAGGGAATGAACATTAAAGTCGTGCTGCTGCCTGACGGAGAAGATCCGGATTCGTTCGCCAGAAAGAATAATGCTGCTGCTTTTACTGATTTTATAGAAAAGAAAGAAACCGACTTTATACGATTCAAAACAGAACTTTTACTAAAAGAAGCCGGCCATGATCCGATGAAGCGTTCTGCCTTGATTACGGATATCATTGCCTCAATCGCTATTATTCCGAACGATATTGCGCGTACGGTTTATATCCGCGAATGTAGTTCGATGATGGAAATGGACGAACGAGTTATTCTGAATCAGGTCAATAAATTACTTTTACAAAAACCGACAGCTACTCCGGTTCGTCATACGCCTACGCCACCGGCTTATACAAATAGTTTTGATTCGGAAGGTATGCCTACTCCTCCTGATGATATTCCTCCTTTGACCGAAGAAGAAATTGCCCAAATGGAGAACGGACAATTGTCTTCTACTCCGCCGCAATCGCCATCTGTTACGCGTTCGCCGTATGAAGTTTTTGAGTTAGCTTTGTTGCGATACATTGTCCGTTACGGGGAGGTTGTTTTGTATGACTATATAGATGAGAATGAGGAACGTGTTGTAATACGTGTTGCAGAATATATTGGATTTGACATGGAACGTGACGACCTCACGTTTATGACCCCTCTTTTCAAACAAATGCTTGATGAAGCATCAGCACGCTGTACGGACGAAGGGTTTATCGCACATAAATATTTCCTGTCTCATCCCGATGTTAACATCAGTCGCTTAGCTGCTGATTTGATTGAAGACAAGTATCAACTGAGTAAATATCACTCTAAATTTCGTGAACTTGAGACGGAGGATAAGAACTTACATCAGTATGTAGTAACTGATCTTTATGCTCTCAAGGATGCGTATATTAAACATAAAAGAAAGATTATTCAGGCTGACCTTAAAAAGGCGCAACAAGAAGATAGAATGGATGAAGTAATGAGTAAAATGGAAGAGTTGTTAAAGTTGGATAAAATAAAAAGTGTTTTGAGTAAACAACTGGGAGAGCGTATCATATTAAAGATGTAACCTAATATAAACAATCTATGAATTTTTTAGAAACAGAAGACGTAGTTAAACAGTATTCCGGTCATTTAGCGCTGAACAAAGTAAGCATTCAGGTGGCAAAAGGAAAAGTTTTCGGTTTGTTAGGCCCGAACGGGGCGGGAAAAACCACACTGATCCGGATTATTAACCGGATAACGGCACCTGACAGTGGAATCGTTCGCTTTGATGGCAGGCTGTCCAAGCCGGAAGATATATATCAGATCGGCTATATGCCGGAAGAACGTGGCTTGTATAAGAAGATGAAAGTCGGCGAACAGGCAATTTATCTTGCCCAATTAAAAGGACTTTCTTATCCGGTAGCGAGGAAACGACTGATACATTGGTTTGAAAAGTTTGATATTATGTCGTGGTGGAACCGAAAGTTAGAGGAACTCTCTAAAGGAATGCAGCAGAAAGTACAATTTATCATAACGATTATTCACGAACCCCCATTGCTTATTTTCGATGAACCGTTCAGTGGCTTCGACCCAGTAAATGCCGATATCCTAAAACAAGAAATATTGGAATTGAAAAATGAAGGACGTACTATTATCTTCTCTACACATAATATGGCTTCGGTGGAAGAAATCTGTGATGATATTGCCTTAATAAACCGGTCGCAGGTGGTACTTTCCGGAGATGTGACGGAAGTGCGTAATCGCTTTAAAGGAAATACGTTTTTGCTGAAACTTGTAGATTCAGGCATCGAGAGTGAGACTTTTGAAACAGATAAATACACGATTTTGTCTGATGAAACAGCAAAGGGCGTACGTGAAATTCGTATCCATAAAGAAGTTGATATGAGTAATTCTGATCTTGTGAGCCTGCTGACAAAACAAGGTGAGATCATTTCTTTTACAGAAGAACTACCTTCCATGAATGATATATTTATTAACACGGTATCAGCCCCAAATACAACAGAAGTATGAGTAAGTTAGAAATAATAATAAAAAGAGAATACCTGCGCAGAGTAAGTAAAAAGTCTTTTCTGCTATTGACTTTCCTGATGCCCATCCTGATGGTTGCTATGGTGTTTATTCCCCTGTGGCTTTCTTCAATAAAAGGTGATGATGTGCATAATATCGCTGTGATAGATAATACAGGAAAATATGCTGCGTTATTTCAGGATACAGAAAATTATCGATTTGTTCAAAGTGAGAAATCATTAGAAGATTATCGAAATAGTGATAATAAAGAAATCTATGCTTTCCTGAGTATTACGGACGATTTATTACAGAATCCAACCGCTGCTACACTTTATTCAGAAAAACAAATCCCCGGAGAGTTAAGTCGGCTCATAAATCAGGTGATCAGTAAAGAACTGGAAGAAGAAAAAATGGCTTCTTTCAATATCCCGAACCTGAAAGAGATTATAAAAGAATCCAAGATCAATTTTGATGTACAGACAATCAAATGGGGTACAGATGGCAAAGAAAGTAAATCATCGTCTATGGTTGCTTCCATAACCGGTATGGTTTTCACGCTTCTGATTTATATGTTTATCATGATATACGGAGGGATGGTGATGCAAGGGGTAATGGAGGAGAAAACGAACCGCATTGTTGAGGTTATCATTTCTTCCGTCAGACCATTCGATTTGATGATGGGTAAAATTATCGGTATTTGTTTTGTCGGACTGACGCAGTTGTTCCTGTGGGGTATTCTGACCACCGCTTTATTGTTTGGTTCGCAATTGATCTTTGGCGGAGGAATAAGTCCGGATATGGTGACTGTAAACGGAATGGCGCAACAGGGTACAAACGTATCTGCCAACATGATGAATAATCCGGAAATATTTGAAATTATAAATACGATTAATTTTGTTCAGCTGGGTATTTTCTTTGTTCTGTTCTTCATCGGCGGTTATTTGCTTTATGCTTCTTTATTTGCTGCGATAGGCTCTTCTGTTGACTCACAGGAAGATACACAACAATTTATGATGCCGATTACAGTTTTGATGATTTTTGCCTTGTATGCCGGCATTTACAGTATGGAAAACCCCGATGGACCGTTAGCTTTCTGGTGTTCATTGATTCCGCTGACTTCACCAATCGTTATGATGATACGCTTGCCGTTTGATGTCCCTTACTGGCAATTGGCTCTTTCTATTGCGTTGCTTTACGGAACAGCTATCGGTATTACCTGGCTATCTGCTAAAATCTACCGTGTCGGTATCCTTATGTATGGTAAAAAGCCGGATATAAAAGAATTGATAAAATGGATCAAGTATAAATAACGACTTTTAAAAACAGCGTTTTCTTTTCTGGAAAATTATAACTCCCTCAGCCCTTTCCTGCCCTTTACAATAAGGAGGGGAGAGGGAGTCTTAGTACTGATTTTATCATAGAATTACGGGTTATTGTCAATAATTGGTTACTTTTGTTCTCATAAACAAACGCGGATAATATGAAAGATGTGAAAGATCTCTTGCTTAAAAGCGCCATGATATATGGTCTTATTCTGGGGCTGTTTTGGGCTTTTAAGTATGTGTTCTTCATACTGAGCATTTCCTATCCTTTTCTGTCTTTTGTTTATTGGGGGCTTACTTTCTCCGTTCCCTTTTTGTTGGCTTTGTTGATTTTACATTTTAGCATTTTAGTGCCGGAAAACAGAAATTTCGCTCGTGACTGGACATTGGGTGTTCTTATCTTCTTTTTTGCAGCCTTAGTTGTTTCGTTAGAGCATTATGTTTTTTACCGCTATCTTGCACCTCCTAATTATATCGCAGACTCGTTGAATTCAGCTATTGATCTTATCCGTAATTCGGGTGTCAATGAAGATGTAAAAAAAGCGGTTGAGTCTATGTCGCAGCCTACTCCGATACAAATGACCCTTCAGGGGATATTTAATAATGTTTTATACGGTGTTTTTGTCTCTTTACCTGTGGCATCTATTACCTCCCGGATAAAAATAAAAACAAAAAATAATAGAAAGCAGGACTAATGGATATATCAGTTGTTATTCCGTTGTATAATGAAGAAGAGTCTCTTCCCGAACTGTTTGAATGGATTGAACGGGTTATGGACGAACATCATTATTCGTATGAAGTAATCTTTATTGATGATGGAAGTACGGATAATTCCTGGGCTGTAATTGAGCAGCTTAAACAGAAGTCGGAACATGTTAAAGGGATTAAATTCCGGCGTAATTATGGAAAATCACCCGGCCTTCATTGTGGGTTTCAACGCGCGGAAGGAGATGTTGTTATCACTATGGATGCGGATTTACAAGATAGTCCGGACGAAATACCGGGACTCTTCCGTATGGTGAAAGAGGAAGGATATGACTTGGTTTCCGGCTGGAAGAAGAAACGTTATGATCCTGTATTCTCAAAAAATCTACCTTCTAAAATATTCAATGCGACAGCCCGTAAGTTTTCGGGTATCCACAATCTACATGACTTTAATTGTGGATTAAAAGCTTATAAGAGTATTGTTATTAAGAATATAGAGGTTTATAACGATATGCACCGGTATATCCCTTATCTGGCAAAGATTGCAGGCTTTAACAAAATAGGAGAGAAAGTTGTACAACATCAGGCGCGTAAATACGGAACGACTAAGTTTGGATTGAATCGTTTTATAAATGGCTATCTTGATTTAATTACGCTTTGGTTTACTTCTAAATTCGGTAAGAAACCGATGCACTTTTTTGGCCTGTGGGGAAGTGTGATGTTCGTCGTTGGTTTTATCGCACTTGTTATCGTGTTAAGCATGAAGTTGGCCTCAATGTTTTCCGGTGATTTAAGACCTTTAGTAACCAGTTCTCCATATTTCTACATATCACTAACAGCTATGATTCTTGGAACTCAGATGTTCCTTGCGGGATTTATCGGTGAGTTGATTTCGAGAAACGCTACTAATAGAAATAATTATAAAATAGAGACAGAATTATGACTTTTCCTGAATTAGTACAGAAAAGAGTTTCTGTTCGCGATTATACTTCTCAACCAATAGAAGAACAAAAGATCAATCAGTTGCTGGATATGGGCAGACTGGCTCCTTCTGCAGTGAATTATCAACCCTGGCGATTTGTTGTAATCACATCAGACAAAGGACGGCAAGCCGTTTATTCCTGTTATCCTCGGGAATGGATAAAGCCGGCTCCGTTATTTATTCTTGTGTGTGGCAATCGTGATGAATCGTGGAAGCGAAAAACAGATAACAAAGATCATCTGGACATTGATATGGGCATTGTGATCGAACATATTTGTCTCGCTGCGACAGAGCTCGACTTAGGCAGTTGTATTATTTGTAATTTTGATACCGAAATATGTCGCGCGTCATTTAATTTGCCGGAGAATATAGAGCCGGTCGCAATCCTTTCTATCGGTTATCCTACTAACCCGGATATATTTACAACTACTCCTAAGAAAAGAAAAGGAATCTCAGAGATAGTGTTACGAGAGTCTTTCTAAAGAAGAATGTTACTTTTTGAAACGATGATTTTAGCTGTCGGACTATCTTTGCTATATTAAATTATAGTATTCAGATGCCGGCTACTACTATTGGAATTATTACCTTTGTTCTCTCTGTTTTCGGGGTGTGTTTTGGAAATCATTTCGGAAAAAGAATGAATCATCCTGTTGGAGCATACCTTGATTGCGGCCTAAAATGATAAAAAAACAAGTTTATGTGTAAACGAGGCGTATTGTTATTGGTTGTTATTCTTCAATTTTTTGTTTATTCCTGCCAAAAGGAAAAGGTCTATTATGTAGAAAAAGGGAGTGTGTTCCATACATACTATGCCATCAAATATCAGTCTGATAAAATCTTGACAGATTCAATTGATGCTGAACTACAGAAGTTCAGTTTGTCGTTGAATCCTTTTCATCCAAACTCCATCATCACGAAGGTGAATGAAAATAAACCGGTAGAATTAGACGACTGGTTTGTGAAAGTATTCAATAAAGCTCATGAAGTATCCGAAAAGAGTGGAGGAGCTTTTGATATAACCTGTGCTCCTCTAATAAACCTCTGGGGATTTGGCTTTTCCAACATGGATAGTGTGTCACAACATATGATAGATAGTTTAAAGACCTTTGTGGGTTATACTAAAATTCGGATTGAGAATGGAAAGATTGTAAAGGACGACCCTCGTCTTATTCTGAACACTTCGGCTATTGCCAAAGGTTTCTCTTGTGATATCATAGCCGATATGCTTGAAAGGCAAGGTGTAGAAAACTATATGGTTGATATAGGTGGTGAAATCGTTGTTAAAGGTGTCAATCAGAATGGTAATTGCTGGAGTGTTGGCATTGATAGACCGGATGACGATGCTACCGGTGCGGCTATTAATGTAGAAGAAATAGTGCGACTTTGTAAAAAAGGAGGAGTAGCTACATCGGGTAATTACAGGAACTACTATATTAAGGATGGTAAGAAATATGCCCATACCATTGATCCAAACACCGGTTATCCGGCAGAGAGATCAATTTTAAGTGCAACTGTTGTTGCAGATGATTGCATGACTGCGGATGCCTACGCTACTGCCCTTATGGTGCTGAGTGTGGAACATGCTGCTGAATTAGCAAAGAAAGTGCCCGAAATCGACTACTTCCTTATTTATGCTGATGAAGACGGGAAACATCGTTTTTCTTATTCGGAAGGCATGTTGAAATACCTTCCGAATAGAAAAGAGTTGGCTATATTAGAGAACCCTTAACTTAATCCTTCAATAAGCCCATCAACGACATCGATCTTCTGAGCCTGCGGAATTTTGGGAAGTCCCGGCATCCGCATAATCTCACCCATAATCACAACGATCATTTCTGATCCGCTGTTGATTACGATATCTCTTACCGTTAACTCAAAGTCTTTTGCCACTCCGTAAGCTTTAGGATCAGCTGAAAAAGAATATTGTGTTTTTGCAATACAGATAGGGTAGTGGGATAGTCCCATTTCCTCCACCTGTCTGATCTTTTTCTCTGCTGCGGAAGAGTAAACGACAGAGGCTGCACCATATATCTTAGTCGCTATCTTCTGCACTTTTACAGGAATCGAATCTGCGTCTTCATACGTAAATGTCAACTTTCCCGATGGTGATGAATCAATAGTTTCGGCAACTAAACGAGCCAATTCTTCTCCACCTTTTCCTCCTTCAGCAAAGACTGTATTCATCGCAAAGCCAACGCCTTGTTTTCTGCAATGTTCATCAACCAGCGCAATCTCTTCATCTGTATCTGTAGCATACCGATTAAACGTAACAATTACTTGTTGGCCGAAACTTTTCATGTTGGCAATGTGCTTATCCAAATTGGCCAAGCCATTCTTTAAACCTTCTATATTTTGCTCCTTGATTTTATCTTCAGCTACGCCACCATGCATTTTCAGACTTTGCGCAGTCGCAACGATAACGGTCAGTTTGGGAGATAGTCCGCTTTTACGGCATTTAATATTGAAAAACTTTTCAGCACCGAGATCAGCACCGAAGCCGGCTTCAGTAATTACATAATCTCCATAGGTGAGAGCCATTTTTGTAGCCAGTACAGAGTTACACCCGTGAGCAATATTCGCAAAAGGACCTCCGTGTACGAATGCCGGAGTATTTTCTGTTGTTTGCACTAAATTGGGGAGTAATGCATCTTGCAATAAAGCCGTAATAGCTCCGGTAATCCCCAGATCATTTACGGTAAAAGAAGTATTCTCAAAAGTATAACCTAAAAGAATATTTCCGATACGGCGTCTCAGATCATCTAAACTATCAGCCAAACAAAAAACGGCCATGATCTCAGAAGCAGGAGTAATATCAAAGCCGGATTCCGAAGGGAGTCCGTTTGCTGTACCTCCCAGACCGGTAACTATATTGCGCAGGCTACGGTCATTTACGTCAAGTACACGTTTCCATTTCACTTCTTTCAGACCCGTACCCATCTTTCTGTTTTGATATATATAATTGTCCAAAAGAGCCGTGATCATATTATGCGCGGAAGTGATCGCATGAAAATCTCCGGTGAAATGCAAGTTAATATTTTCCATCGGAAGCACTTGAGAATAGCCACCTCCGGCAGCTCCACCTTTCATGCCGAAACACGGTCCGAGTGAAGGTTCGCGTAAAGCAACGATGGCTTTTTTCCCAATTCTATTAAGTCCCAATGCCAGACCAATAGACACTGTTGTTTTTCCTATTCCTGCCTTTGTCGGAGTTATTGCGGTAACAAGGATCAGATTGTTTTTGCGTATTTTGTCCTCATTTATCAGATGGAGAGGAACTTTTGCGATAAAATGACCGTGATTAAGGATTTCCTCATGTGGAACGCCGGCTTTATCCGCTACTTCGTTGATTTTACTAAGAGAAACACTTCTTGCAATTTCGATGTCAGATTTCATGCGTATTTATTGTTTAAGATGTTCTATGATAACAAAAAGAACTACTGATAAGTTTTGTTAAGATATATTGTATTACAACAAAGAAAGGATATCTAACGGAGCATCCACAATGTGCTTAGGAGCGAATGTTTCTATCTCCTGCCTTGGACGGAAGCCCCAGGTAACTCCTACACCGTCAACTCCACTATTTAATACAGTTTGCATATCAACCCCTGAGTCACCTACATAAAGGGTTGCCTCTTTTGCTATTCCTGTATGATTTAAGACTTCATTAACTATAGCAGGATCCGGCTTGACAGGAATGCCTTCTCGTTGTCCTAAAACAATTTCAAAAGGGATCTTCGGAAAGAAATGACGGACTAATTCTTGTGTTGCCGATTGATATTTATTAGAAGCAACGGCCAGCTTAATCCCTCTGTCACGAAGCGACGCAAGTAGGTCTGTAATGCCCGGATAAGGAAGACTATAATCCGTATAATGTTTATCGTAGTAGGGTAGGAAAGTTTCTCTTATCCGACGTATATTTTCTTCAGTCTTTGCTCCTTCCGGTAAGGCACGCTCAAACAGTTTATTTATGCCGTTGCCCACGAAAAAATTATAAGCCGTAGTGTCATGAGTCGGGAAGTCATTCTGAGACAAAGCATAATTCGTACTGGCCGCCAGATCGGCTATTGTGTTTAGTAGGGTTCCATCCAAGTCAAATATCACTAATTGCTTCATGTTTTTGTTTAATTTCGTTTAGGTAAGCAAAGTTACACAAATATTATCGTTACAAGTACCTTTGATATAATCTGCAATACGTTTTTTCCAAATGCTTTTTTATATTACCGTTACATAATTGATTCTATTTTGTCATGGGTGTGAAATGGACTCTTAATCTCACAACTCTACTTTTGAAGCCGATTTAAAGACATAAAAAAAATAATCGGTCTTAATTTAATTGTATGAAACCTCCATGACCAAAAAGTCACCCAAGAGGATGTAAATAGTTCTCGTTCTATGGTTTACCTTTGTGTTCAAACGAACCTCAAAAGTAAGATAGCATGGAAACAATTACTTTTCCTCA
>NZ_JAQWCQ010000064.1 GCF_028705895.1 Massilibacteroides sp.
TTCTAAAACCCTGTAAGCTTGTTCATTAATGCTGAACTTGGGGCTTTAACTCTATTTTGTATTTCTATTTCACAGAAAAACCCCTACCTTTGTCCACAAGATCATTCTATTTTTATAGTTATAATAACCGTTTATTAAAAAGAAATATTGTATGAGAACAATGACTATTTTCAGTAAATTTTTAATGATTTTATGTGCAATTACCTTAGTTTCTTGTGGTGGAGACGACGACAAAGAAGAACTATCACTAAAGAATGCAATTAGCGAATACACTTATGATTTAGGTATTGCCAATGCGGGAGGGGTAGTAACTACACCGGAAGCAACAGTTACCCTCAACGAATTATTGAGTCAATATCAATTCAACCCTCCGATTAAATCCGGGACATTAAATCTTACAAGTGGTACTTCTATCCGTGTAACAGCATTTAAAGAAGATATCGTATTGAAAAATTTCATTTTAACCGTAAATGGAATTAGCCAGAAACTGGGTGATTTAAGTGTTGAAGATACAGAATTATACAATCAAAACAACCAACAGTTTGTAATCAACTTCTTCAACAAAATGATCTCTCAACAGAGATTAACGATGAGCGCCACCTTTACCCCTTCACGCAAAATAACAGACGAAGACGGTCTGAAAATTAATTTTGTACTAAAAGGAGATTATACATATTATAAATAAGCAAAAAGAACAAAGCAATGAAGAAAATTATTTTAACCTTAGTTGCGGCAACAGGAATATTATTTGCCTCAACGTCAATGATTAATGCGCAGGACATAATCCTTTCGGAGAAAACAGTTGCTAAGATAGAGCGCTTGAAGTCTAAGAACGTAAAAGAGCTTGAAAAGATAGAAAAGACTCTGCAAAAAGACATTGAATCTGCTAAGAAAAAAGTCAAAAAAGACATCGAGAAAGCAGAAGAGAAAGCTCGCAAGAACGGAGAGAAAGCGGTAGAAAAGGCAAAGCAGAAAGCTGAAAAATCAAGACAAAAATCGCAGATGAATCTCCAAAAGAATATTGATAAGATAAAAAGAGAAGAGGCTCTGGATCTATAAAATAATGAGGCCATCACAAATCACATTTGCCTATTTCAGTGCGACAAACACAACGCAGCAGATAATAAGAACTATTGTTAAGCAGTTTGATTCTCCGGCTACTGAATACAATATAACGCAAAATACACCTGAAGAGGATGTATTAGTTGAGAATGACAAACTGTTTGTTGTAGGAATGCCTGTCTATGCAGGTCGGATTCCGGCAATCTCATTGAAGGCTCTTAATAGATTCAAAGGCAACAATACGCCTGCAGTTATCGTTTGTGTATATGGCAACCGTGACTACGATGATGCGCTACTTGAATTAAAAGATAGTGTAACAAATAACGGCTTCTGCATTGTTTCTGCAGGAGCCTTTATTGCACAACATTCTATCTTTCCCAAAGTGGGAGAAAACAGACCGGATGAAAAGGATATTTATAAAATGACCGAATTTGGGAAACAAACAGCCCATTTTTTAGAGTCGTTGGTTGACCTTAGCGTATTGAAAGGAATACACGTAAAAGGGAACACTCCCTATAAAACACCGGGGAAAATACCTTTACAACCCAAAGGAGATAAAAAATGTAATGAATGTGGTACTTGCGTAAAACAATGTCCTGCCCACGCAATCCCCGAAAAAACCCCTCGCATAACGGACAAAGAAAAATGTATTTCATGCGGACGCTGCATTGTTGTTTGTCCACAAAAGGCACGTAGCTTCGACGGCTTACTTTACAAAGTCGCAGCTGAGAAATTTATCCGGACAAATTTTAACAGAAAAGAGCCTTGGGTTATATTCAACTCTTTGGTCTGAAACACAAATGAAACATCAGAGTTTTGTGTTCTTCATTTATTTGAATTACATTTGTAATATATGTGTCATTACTTTGTCCGGATGAAAAAGAAGAATATTCCAATATTTCTCATAGCTATGTTATTATCGTTTACCACGAATGCGCAAGAGATCGAACGCATTGACGAACGTATAGATACGTTGTCCAATGAGGTTACGACAGTCAACCAAATAGTAAAACAACTCAGCAAATTCAAAGTATCAGCCTATATACAAGGCCAATTCCAATACGGACAAAAAGATGCGTCGCTAAAAGTAGGCGATAGCAACGAAAATCCCGAAGAAGGCTTTAATCGTATCGGCATACGACGTGGACGCATGAAATTTGCATACAACGACGGAATAGGTACCGGCGCCATACAGATTGACGTAAACGACAAAGGGGTTAGCTTCCGCGATCTTTATATTGGGATCAAGGATCCCTGGACGAAACGCAACCAATTAATGACCGGTATTTTTAACCGGCCTTTCGGTTATGAAGTTTCCTATTCTACATCTACTCTTGAATCTCCTGAACGGGCTACAATAATTCAGTATTTCTTTCCTGACGAAAGAGATTTAGGAGCGATGCTGACCTTACGTACCACTGAAGAATCTCCCCTGTCTTTTTTACGTCTCGACGCCGGGATATTCGCGGGTAACAGTATTAATCGAGAAACGGACAACCGAAAAGATTTTATCGGACGCATTAGTGCTTCAAAGCCTCTTAAGGAAACGATGAAATGGGGATTAGGGTTCTCCTATTATAATGGGAGCGTTTATAACCCGACAAGTACAGCTTATGAAATGGAAGGTCTTACTTTTCGTCCTGTTGACAAAGGCAAAAGCGGCACCTTTATGAAACGAGAATACTTCGGATTAGATGCTCAATTTTCTATCACTACTGATTTAGGGAAAACAGAACTTCGCGCTGAGGGTCTATGGGGAACGCAACCGGGTACTGCAAGTAGTAGTAAAAGTCCCAATTACAGCACTCGTCCGGCAAATACAGAGGCAAACTCGCTTTACGCCCGTCCATTCAGAGGATATTTCTTTTATTTTATTCAGGACATCGGAAACTCTCCTTTTTCAGCCGTATTAAAGTATGACACTTATGATCCGAATACGGATATTCAGAATAACGAAATAGGACAGAAAGAAAGTCTCACTTCAGCAACAGATCTCTCTCAAAGCACTATCGGAATAGGGGCATTATACCGTTTCAGTAAAAATATACGTTTGCAGTGCTATTATGAATTCAACAGCAACGAAACCAGTGAAAACCTTAACAGCTACGAGACAGACAGAAAAGACAATGTCTTTACTGTTAGATTACAATACAAATTCTAAACTCGCCCCAAACTCATTAACAGGATTGTAACACCTGTTTCATGCAGTTGAAACATGTAACTATTTTCTTTGTTACAGAAATTATAATTCTGTATGAAAATGAAAAAAACAATCTTTTTGGTCGTAATGATGTTAGGAATAGCTACGACATCAACGTTTGCTCAACGCATCAAAGGAAGCGATACTTGCCTGCCACTCACGCAAAAAGAAGCCGAAAAGTTTATGGCAAAAAATAAAACTGCTAAAATAACAGTTACCGGAGGAGGTTCAGGAGTAGGTCTCTCTGCATTAAAAGAGGGTACCACAGAAATCGCCATGAGTTCAAGAAAAATGAAGTTCACTGAAAAGATCAAATTTCAGGAGGAGAAGAAGGAGATAAAGGAAGTGGTTATCGGCTATGATGCTTTAGCTGTAGTTGTTCATCCGTCTAACAAGATCAACAATCTTACCCGCGAACAATTAGAAGGAATCTTCACTGGAAAAATAAAGAATTGGAAAGAAGTAGGCGGTGCTGATATGAAAATCGTGGCCTATTCGCGTGAAACGTCTTCGGGAACTTACGAGTTCTTCAAAGAAAGCGTACTTAAGAATAAAAATTACATGAACGGCATTCTAAGTATGCCGGCAACTGGCGCGATCATCCAAAGTGTAAGCCAGACTAAAGGAGCCATCGGCTATGTTGGTTTAGCCTATCTGAACCATGAGGTTAAGGCCTTACATGTTTCTTATGACGGAGGGAAAACAGCGATAGAGCCATCAATCGCAAATGCGATGAATCGTAGCTATCCAATCGTCCGCCCTCTATTTTATTACTACGAAACAAAAAAAGAAACACAAATAAAATCTTTTATCGACTATGTTCTTTCAGCGGAAGGACAGGCGATCGTGAAAGAAGTTGGTTATATTCCGGCAAAATAAGCTCCAAAGACAAAATATCTGAATGTAAAAGGCTCGTATTACGAGCCTTCTTTGTTGCTGCTTCACTGAAAAAAATATAACTTTGCTGCTTTATTATTTTTGACAAAAGCAAATGGATAAAATCCGGTTAAGGGATAAGGAGTTTAAGCTTTTTATTCCTGAAAAAAAGATTCAGGAAGCTATCGCAGATATGGCGGTACGTATTAAACAGGATATGGAAGGCAAGAATCCGCTTTTCGTAGGTGTTTTGAACGGTGCATTTATGTTTGTTGCGGAATTAATGCGTCAATTGAACGGTTCTTATGAACTGACTTTCGCGCGCTACTCTTCTTATCAGGGAACTAACACCACTGGTAAAGTACATGAGGTTATGCCACTGACAGCAGACGTAAAGGGACGTACCGTAGTACTTTTGGAAGATATAGTTGACTCCGGTTATACGATGCAATATGTCATGAATAAATTGAGAAACGAAGGTGCTGCCGATGTGAGATTGGCGACTATGCTACTTAAGCCTGACGCATTAAAATGCGATCTCAGACCAGACTATATCGGATTGGAAATTCCAAATGACTTCATTGTAGGGTACGGACTTGACTACGATGAAATGGGACGCGCCTACCGCGACATCTACACGATTGTTTAGAACAAACAGAATAAACTTTACAAATATGTTGAATATCGTAATTTTCGGTGCTCCCGGATCAGGAAAGGGAACACAGAGTGATTTGATTATTAAAGAATATGGTTTGGATCATATCTCTACGGGTGATGTGTTACGTGCAGAGATTAAAGGTGAAACCGAACTGGGAAAAATAGCCAGTGGCTATATTGAAAAAGGTCAATTGGTTCCGGATGAACTAATTATTGATATCTTAGCGAAAGTATTAGATTCGAAGAAAGACTCTAAGGGTGTTATTTTTGATGGCTTTCCTCGTACGATTCCACAGGCAAAGGCATTAAAGGTTATGCTGAATGAACGCGGAACAGATGTTTCTGTTATGCTGAACCTCCAGGTGGACGAAGATGAATTGATCAACCGTTTATTGGAACGCGGAAAAGTGTCCGGTCGTTCGGACGACAATCTGGAAACAATTAAATCGCGCCTTGAGGTATATCACAATCAGACTGCCCCTTTGGCAGACTATTATATCGGAGAAGGAAAACATGTTGCCATCAAAGGGATGGGAACAATTGAAGAAATCTTCGGACGCATTAAAGAGGCGGTTAAAAACATATAATTAAAACAAATAAAATGGCTGAATCAAACTTTGTAGATTACGTAAAGATCTATTGTCGTTCCGGCAAGGGAGGGCGTGGATCCACGCATTTCCGACGGGAAAAATATATTCCGAAAGGAGGCCCCGATGGCGGTGACGGAGGTAGAGGAGGCCATATTTATTTACGTGGCAACCGAAATTACTGGACATTACTCCATCTGAAATTCGAACGCCACGTAATGGCAACCAACGGAGCTTCGGGTACAGGAAAAAGAAGTTCTGGGAAAGATGGCGAAGATCGCGTAATAGAAGTACCCTGCGGTACGGTTGTCTTCGATGCGGAGACAGGTGAATTTATCTGTGACGTTACGGAAGACGGTCAGGAAGTCATGTTGCTTCAGGGTGGTCGTGGTGGTTTGGGTAACTGGAATTTTAAGACATCGACCAACCAGGCTCCACGTTATGCCCAACCGGGCGAACCGGCTCAGGAGCGTATGGTGATTCTGCAATTAAAATTATTGGCGGATGTCGGTCTTGTCGGATTCCCGAATGCAGGCAAATCCACTTTGCTGTCAGTCGTATCAGCCGCGAAACCGAAAATAGCCAATTATCCTTTCACTACCTTAGAACCAAACTTGGGCATTGTCAGCTATAGAGATAATAGATCTTTTGTTATGGCCGATATACCGGGTATTATCAAAGGAGCAAGTGAAGGCAAGGGCTTAGGCTTGCGTTTTCTTAGACATATCGAGCGTAATTCCCTACTCCTATTCATGATTCCTGCCGATGCAGATGATATAAAAAAGGAGTATGAGATTTTGCACAATGAATTAGTAACGTATAATCCTGAATTGTTAGAAAAACGGCGTGTGCTCGCTATTACCAAGAGCGATATGCTGGATGAAGAATTGGAAGAAGCGTTAACGGCAGAGCTTCCGGATAATATTCCTTATGTATTTATCTCATCAATTACCAATAAAGGACTTACCGAGCTGAAAGATTTGCTTTGGAAAGAATTGAACAAGGAAAACTTCCACGAGGTAGAACGTATCGTTCATAAAAATCTGGATCTATCGACACTCACATTAGATGATGATGATTTTGTTATTCCGATAGATGATGAAGACGATTTTCCGGAGGAAGACTACGAAGAGTACGACTGGGATGATGAAGACGATACAGAAAGATAATCTGCAAATGTTACAATTCGAAAGCTTTGCCAACGATTGTAACATTTCTCATTTTATTACGACACGACAGGGCGGCATAAGCGAAGGGAACTATACATCGTTTAACCTGGGGGCTTATTGTGGAGATAGTCCGGATGCTGTTCGTGAAAACCGAAAGCGGCTATGCTCCGCTCTTGGAGTGCAGTCAACCGATTTATATATCCCCCTTCAGACACACGAAACAGAGATCAGGATAATCGACGAACACTTCCTTACACTAAGCAAAGAAGAAAAACAAAATGCGTTGAAAGGAGTAGATGCCTTGTTGAGTTCCTTGCCTGACATTGCGATAGCAGTAACCACAGCAGACTGTGTTCCTCTTTTAATTTACGACCCCATAAAGCAGGTTATCGGAGCTGTACATGCCGGTTGGCGTGGAACCGTAAACCGCCTCGCAGCCAAAGTTGTAGAAAAGATGGTTCAAGCATATTCCACTACCCCTTCGGATTTACAGATTGGAATTGGCCCCTGTATCGGGCAAGACGCCTTTGAAGTTGGCGAAGAGGTTGTAGATGCTTTTAGGGAAGCCAACTTTCCTTCTTCTATTCATTATTACAATAAGCTATCAGGAAAAGCTCATATTGACCTTATCAAAGCAAACATACACCAATTAACAGAAGTTGGTGTAAACGAACAAAAAATTGAACTATCGGGTATTTGCACTTATACGCAACACAAAACATTTTATTCAGCAAGACGACTCGGCATAAACAGTGGTCGTTTCCTCACTGGTATCCTTTTGAATAAAAAGAACACATTATGAAAATAGAACTATCACATCAGATAACGGAGGTTTGTCCTGATCTACATGTTTTAGCAATTGAAGCAAAAGTACAGAACACAAATTACGATGCGGAACTTTGGGATGAGATCAAAAGCATAGAAGAAGAAATACGTACACAAGGCCAGCTGGATCAGGTCAATAAAATCCCCGCGATTCTTGCCACACGACAAGCCTATAAAAAATTAGGAAAAGACCCGAATCGCTATAGACCTTCAGCAGAATCATTACATCGCAGACTTCATCGCGGACTACCCTTATACCAAATCAACACTTTAGTAGATTTAATCAACCTGATATCCATCAGAACAGGCTATTCTATCGGAGGATTCGATGCGGATAAAATAAATGGAGATCTTACCTTAGGGGTTGGACGTGCCGGTGAAATATATCATGGAATAGGAAGAGGAGAACTAAATATCGAAGGACTACCAGTATATCGCGACAATATCGGGGGAATAGGAACTCCTACAAGTGATGAAGAAAGAACTAAAATAGACTTAACCACCTCAAACCTACTCATGCTGATAAATGCATATTCCGGAAAAAGCGGATTGGAAGAGACAAAAAACCGGACTTTTAGCCAATTGGAAAAATATGTCTCTGCGACAGACATATCCGCAAGAATAATAACTTCGCGTTAGTTTTTTTAGTTGATTTCTATCAAAAAACGATCCAAATCACATATTTATGCTAAAAAACATGTTTTTGTTTTTGTTTTTGTTGAATATTGATTAGTTTTGCGTTGTGATATTAACTCAAACTAAAGAGAATGATTGAATTAATCGGAACAAATGCCGGACTTGTATGGCATGCCCTTGACGAAAAAGGGAAATTAAGCATAAAAGAACTTAAGAAGGCTACAAAGATCAAATCTGAAAAAGACCTATACGCTGCTTTTGGATGGTTATCTAAAGAAGGCAAATTAGGTTTTGAAGAAACTGAAGGAGAAATAAGTGTATATCTTTTATAAAAGTAATCTCCGAAAAAGATAAAAAGCTGTTCAATAAGATGGTTGAACGGCTTTTTTTATGTGATATTCTCTGCTCTTTCCTTTTTATCATTATAGACTATTGCTAATTACAAAGCAAAAGTTTACTTTTGTATAGAATTTGGTGTGATATGACCGAAGATCAAAAAAGTTTGATGGCTGTATTTGAGGTTAGGCTCCAGGACCTGATTTCTTTATGTGAGGAACGAAACCAAAGAATAACGGAGCTTAACAAGGTTCTTGCGGAAAAAGAGGAAGAACTTAAGCTGTCTTTGCAAAAGATTCAGGAGTTGAATGCCAAATACGATAACGTATTAACTGCAAAAATAGTTTCTGCCGATGAAGGAGAAATGAAAAATGCAAAAATGCGATTATCGAAGTTAGTGCGGGAAGTAGATAAGTGCATTGCACTATTAAATGAATAGAGGCGATGGACAATAATAAATTTCTTATACATATAGAAATAGCAGAAAAAAGCTATGGTATCTGGATTAATCGGGAAGAGGAACAGCTTATTCGTGAGGCTGCGAAACAGATTCGAAACAAAATGATTCAATACCGTCAACGATATGCTAAATCCGATGTGGATGTAAAAGATTTGTTAGCCATGGTTGCGTTGCAATTGTCTATACATAATTTGCAGTTGAAAGATAAAAATGATACGGTTCCTTTTGCAGAGAAAATACAGAATTTGACAGAAAAGTTAGAGTCGTATTTGAAGGAACAGTAACTAATCGTTTTTTTAATAAGTTATCCGCACTACTTTATGGGGTTATCTCATGAATGTGGTGCGTTTTTGTTTTGTATTGGAATGTAGAATTTAATAAATAAAGTAATATGGAAATGTATATTATTATATCGATAGTTGCTTTATTACTGGGAGGATTGCTGACTTGGATCGGCATGCGCTTCGTACTCAAGTCAAAATACGAATCCGTATTGAAAGAGGCTGAAAAAGAAGCGGAAGTAATAAAGAAAAACAAGCTATTGGAAGTGAAGGAAAAATTTCTTCACCTGAAGGCAGACCTGGAGAAACAGGTTTCTGCTCGTAACTCGAAGATTCAATCGGTTGAAACCAAATTAAAGCAAAGGGAACTAACGCTTAATCAACGTCAGGATGAGTTACAACGCAAGAACTCGGAAATTGATGTTGTGAAAGAAAATCTGGCAAATCAGTTAGACCTGATTGAAAAAAAGAAACAGGAATTAGACAAACTACACCTGAAGAAAGTGGAACAACTCGAGACTCTTTCGGGACTTTCTGCAGAAGAAGCAAAAGAGCGTTTAGTTGAATCCTTAAAAGACGAGGCGAAATCGGATGCTGCCGCTTATATCAACGAAATTGTTGAAGAAGCTAAGATGACAGCAAATAAAGACGCAAAGAAAATCGTGATCCAATCCATCCAGCGAGTAGCTACGGAAACAGCAATCGAGAACTCAATCACTGTTTTCCATATCGAATCTGACGAAATCAAAGGACGCATCATTGGTCGTGAAGGCCGGAATATCCGTGCATTAGAAGCGGCTACCGGAATAGAAATCGTTGTGGATGATACACCTGAAGCAATTATCCTTTCGGGTTTTGATCCTGTCCGTCGTGAAATAGCCCGTTTGGCATTACATCAATTGGTTCAAGATGGCCGTATTCACCCGGCTCGCATCGAAGAAGTAGTATCGAAGGTAAAGAAACAAATTGAAGAAGAGGTGATAGAGACCGGAAAACGGACGGTGATAGATTTAGGTATTCACGGACTACATCCGGAACTGATCCGTATTGTCGGAAAAATGAAATACCGTTCTTCCTACGGACAAAACCTATTGCAACACTCACGTGAAACGGCAAATCTTTGCGCAGTAATGGCTTCGGAATTAGGCTTAAATCCGAAGAAAGCGAAAAGAGCAGGATTATTGCATGACATAGGTAAAGTTCCTGATGACGAACCGGAATTGCCACACGCAATTTTAGGAATGAAACTTTGCGAAAAGTATAAAGAAAAGCCGGACATCTGTAATGCTGTCGGTTCGCACCACGATGAAGTGGAAATGCAAACACTACTGGCTCCGATTGTACAAGTATGTGACGCTATTTCGGGAGCTCGCCCGGGTGCACGTCGCGAGATCGTTGAGGCTTACATCAAACGTCTGAATGACCTGGAACAGTTAGCACTGTCCTACCCCGGCGTTGTAAAAACATATGCGATACAAGCAGGACGAGAATTGCGTGTTATCGTTGGAGCAGACAAGATTGACGACAAAGACACAGAAAGTCTATCCAATGAAATCGCAAAGAAGATTCAGGACGAGATGACTTATCCGGGACAGGTTAAGATTACTGTTATCCGTGAAACCCGTGCTGTAAGCTACGCGAAATAAACGGAGGAACTTAAACATATTCTACCCCAAACATGTAAAAAATGTTTGGGGTATTTTTTTGTATCCCGCGTATAGGTTTTCGAAGGATTATGAAAAGAATACTATCTTTGTTTGAAAAAGCTTCTTTATACATATCAAGCCATGAAAAAGTTACCTTCGTTAATCTGTTTTTTCTTAGTTTTATTTACCGCCTGTACCAATATAGATCTACAGGAAAAAACGAAATCCTATTTCTTTGACAAACCTGCGACTATATGGGAAGAATCAATTCCTTTAGGGAATGGGCGAATTGGAATGATGCCGGACGGAGGTATTGCTAAGGAACGAATTCTCTTAAACGAAATTTCTCTTTGGTCAGGCAGCAAACAAGAAACGGATAATCCGCAAGCGTCCTGGTACCTTCCGCGTATAAGGCAATTACTTTTCGAAGGGCGCAACGATGAGGCACAGGAATTAATGTACAATACGTTTGTCTGCAAAGGCGAAGGAAGTGCTTTAGGCAATGGTGCAAACGCGCAATATGGAAGTTATCAACTATTGGGTTACCTCAACATAAATTATAATCACCCGGACAATTCGGTTTTACAAGAAACCTACCAGCGCAGATTAAACTTAAACACTGCGATTTCATCCATACAATACAAACAAGGAGGGGTAAATTATACTCGTGAAGCTTTCACGTCTTTTGCTTCTGATTTAGGCGTTGTTTATCTGACGGCAGATGTCAGCAAAATACTGAATTTCACCATCAGCATGGACAGACCTGAACACTATGCTGTTTCTGTTGAAGGCAACGACCTCGTGATGCAAGGACAGTTAAACAATGGAACTGACGGAAACGGGATGAAATATCGATCCCGTGTTCGCGTCATCTTGCCTAAAGGAGGAGATTTATCGGCAATAGACAGCACAGTTTCCATAAAGAATGCCTCTGAAGCAATTCTCTTAGTCAGCATGTGCACAGATTATTACGAATCGGATATAGAAACGAAAACCTTAAGTCTGCTCGATCAGGCAGCACGCAAGAGCTATGCGGAAATGAAAAAAGAACATATCGAGGCCTACCAGCGACTTTACAAACGGGCAGATCTGGACTTAGGATCAAATGTACGTGACGACCTTCCCATAGACCAACGTTTAGCGGCTTTTGCAAAAGAAGGAAATGATCCTGCTCTGGCGGCCTTATATTTTCAATTTGGGCGCTACCTGCTTATTTCTTCTACGCGCGAAAATTCATTACCACCTAATTTACAAGGATTATGGGCAAATACCATCAACACCCCTTGGAATGGAGATTATCACCTGAACATAAATCTGCAGATGAATTTATGGCCGGCTGAAATAACCAATCTATCGGAGTTGCATCGCCCTATGATAGACTGGACATTGAAGCAAATCCCCAGTGGGGAAAGTACCGCCAGATCGTTCTATAATGCGAAGGGATGGGTTACGCATATTCTCGGTAATGTCTGGGAATTTACAGCTCCGGGCGAACATCCTTCCTGGGGGGCAACTAACACTTCTGCCGCTTGGCTATGTCAACATTTGTATCAACACTATCTTTACACAAAAGATAAGACCTATCTTGAGCGCATATATCCGGCTCTCAAGGGAGCCTCTCTTTTCTTTGTTGATATGTTGGTGCAGGACCCACGCAGCAAATATTTAGTAACTGCACCTACGACCTCCCCGGAGAATGCATATCGTATGCCGTCAGGACAGGTCGTTCATGTTTGTGCAGGTTCTACGATGGACAACCAGATCATACGTGAATTGTTTACAAATACAATTGAAGCCGCCTCCATATTAAATATAGATTCAGCCTTTTCATCGGTTCTACACAGCAAGCGATCCCGTCTGATGCCCACAACAATAGCTGCCGACGGACGCATTATGGAATGGCTGGAGCCTTTTGAAGAAACAGAACCTACTCACCGGCATGTTTCCCATCTTTACGGACTATACCCGGGAGATGAAATTACGGTTGAAAACACACCGGATTTGGCTGAAGCTGCAAAAAAGACATTATTGACTCGTGGTGATCAGAGTACCGGCTGGTCTATGGCCTGGAAAATGAATTTCTGGGCAAGACTACACGATGGTGATCACGCGTATAAACTATTATCCGATCTATTGAAGCCCTGTATTACTGAAGGAGAAACGGAAGCTAAAAAAGGAGGAACATTCCCGAACCTATTCTGTGCTCATCCGCCTTTTCAGATTGACGGCAACTTTGGGGGTTGTGCGGGAATAGCTGAAATGTTAATACAGAGTCATACAGGCAGAATAAAATTCTTACCCGCATTACCCAGTGCGTGGCAAGAAGGTAGTTTTTACGGTTTGAAGGTTCGTGATGGTGGAGAAGTTTCTGCAAGATGGTCTGAAGGAAAACTTATAGAAGCGGGGCTTAAAGCGACCGTTCCGGCCAGATTCATAATTGAAATTCCGGAAAACTCACCGGAGCTTAGCATACAAATAAATAAAAAACCGGCGTCTTTACCTGTTGTTGATGGAGTCATTACATTAGAAATGCAGGCAGGAGATAGTCTTCTGCTGAAACTTTAGCTCATTGACTTAAATCAGTGCATAATTCCGTTATATTTTTTCGCTTATTTTTACCTTGATTATCAAAGGGGAATAAAAGTCGTTTTTTATCATGCTTTTGGGTCGGCTTTTCCCATATGTTTCATCACCTTCGCATCTAAATAAAAGATAAGTTCTTCCGCGATATTTGTACAGTGATCTCCGAAACGTTCCATTTTACGGATCACGCCTGACATATAAAGACCTATCAAAGCACTTCCGGGATGAGATTCGATATAGTTCGCTATGATTTTGCTTGAAGCAACATTAATTTCATCCACTAAATTATCTTTCAGGAAAATACGAGAAGCGATTTCTGAATCTTCCTTTTCGAATGCTTCCTGAGCCAATGCCAACATCTCCAACAACTCCTGCAGCATAACCTGCACCCGTGTTTCCTTAATCAGATCCGGATCTACGGGTTCACCATCAGGTAAATTACCGGCAAAACGGGCTATACTTTCTGCAAAATCACCCAAACGTTCTAAGTTTGTGTTAATCTTGTACATGGCCAAAACAAAACGAAGATCTATAGCAACAGGTGCATATAGGGCTATGATGTCCTCACAGTCACTATCAATCTTAAGTTCAAACGCATTAACACGTCTCTCCCGGCTAATAACTTTGTAGGCCAGCTCCTTATCCCCACTAAGCATGGCTTCTCCGGCGTTAAATAGTTGCTGGCGTACGAGAGACCACATTTCACTTACACTATTTTTCAGTGATGCTATTTCCTGATCAATGACTTTCATAGAATTCCTTTATAACAATTAATTATCCAAATCTACCTGTGATATAGTTCTGCGTACTTTCCTTTTCAGGATTAGTAAAGATCTTACGTGTATCACCATATTCTATTAGTTCTCCAAGATAAAAATATCCCGTTTTATCACTCACGCGCGCTGCCTGTTGCATATTGTGCGTCACAATAACGATCGTATATTGTTCTTTCAGTTGATGAATAAGGTCTTCAATTTTCCCGGTTGATATGGGATCAAGCGCAGAAGTCGGTTCATCCATCAACAAGATCGATGGCGAGATGGCCAATGCACGCGCTATACAAAGACGTTGTTGTTGTCCTCCGGAAAGAGCAAAAGCCGATTCTTTTAATTTATCTTTTACTTCATCCCATAAAACCACCTGTTGTAAGGTTTTCACCACAGTTTCTTCAATATATGACTGATCCTTAACACCGTTAACCCGAAGCCCATATGCCACATTCTCAAAGATGGTTTTAGGAAAAGGATTCGGTTTCTGAAAAACCATCCCTACATTCTTTCGAAGACGATCCACATTCTCGCTTTTATCGTAGATATTCCGTTCGTCAATATAGATTTTGCCTTCTAATTTCGTTCCCGGTATCAAATCATTCATCCGGTTAAAAAGGCGAAGAAAGGTGGATTTACCACAACCCGAAGGGCCGATAAACGCCACGGAAGTATTCGGAGATATCTGCATCGAAATATTCTTCAACGCATGAAAATCACCATAATAAAAATCTACATTCTGTGTATCAATTTTATACATATCTGATTGACATTAATTCATTTTCACTTTTTTTGCAAAATATGTCCGCAATGCGTTTGCCAGTAAGTTGACGATTAAAATAATAGCAACCAAGACCAAGGCTGTTCCGTAAGCCATTCCTCGTGAAGCTTCAATGTCTGTTCCACTGGTAGAAATTACATACAGATGGTAAGGAAGAGCCATACATTGATCGAAAATACTTCCCGGAAGTTGCGGAAGAAAATAGGCAGCTACCGTAAACAGGATCGGAGCAGTTTCTCCCGAAACACGTCCCACGGAAAGAATCAATCCTGTAATAATATTCGGGAAAGCCATAGGTAATACAACTCGTCGGATCGTTTGTAGCTTCGTAGCCCCTAACGCCAGACTACCATGTCGGTAACTATCATCCACGCTTTTCATTGCCTCTTCCGTAGTCCGGATAACGAGTGGCAACGAGAGTAACGCCAATGTCAAAGATCCTGCAATAATAGAATCTCCGAATCCCATTGTGTTTACAAACAACGCCATACCAAACAGTCCAAAAACAACGGACGGAACCCCACTTAAATTATTCGTCATAATCCGGATAAAACGGATCAACTTTCCGTTGGTTGCGTATTCATTCATATAAATACCACTCATAATACCAATAGGGAAACTGATCAAACTACTACCTAATACCAGATAAAGAGTACCAACAATAGCAGGATAAATCCCCCCCTCTGTCATACCTTCTTCAGGTGCTTTGGTTAGGAAATCCCAGCTGATCACCCCTATCCCTTTGATAATAATAAAACCAAGTATTGTAAAAAGGATTGCTACGACGCAATAGCTAAGAAAAGTAAAAAAGGCAAACACAGCACGTTGTGTCGTATTTTTTCGAGCGTCAATCTTCAATTCTTCCTGTTCTGAAATCATCATTGTCTTTACATTTTTCTTTTAGCAGAAATATACTCAACGGTAAAACTTAATAACAAGGTTATAACAAACAACACAGCACCTAAAAGGAATAAAGCCTCATAATGAGCACCTCCTGCAGGGGCTTCACCCAATTCTGCTGCAATTGTTGCCGGTATGGTTCTTACCGGTTCAAAAAATGAAGTCGGAATAACGGCTGCATTTCCGGTCACCATCAAGACTGCCATTGTCTCGCCAATGGCTCGTCCGATACCTAATACAATTGCGGAGGTGATTCCCGAAATAGAGTAAGGGATGATTACTTTATAAATCGTTTGCCACTTAGTTGCCCCAAGCGCAAGGCTTGCTTCTTTCATTGCTGAAGGAGTAGTACGCATAGAATCCTCGGCAACAGTAATAATCGTCGGTAAAGCCATGATCGCAAGAACCACGCTTCCCGCAAAAGCCGTTTCACCCACCGGGAGATTCAATCCTTTTTGTATAAGCGGGACGATCACAACAAGTCCAAAAAAACCGAAGACAACCGAAGGAATACCCGCCAGAAGTTCTATTACAGGTTTAAGAAAATCCCTTGTTCGTTTATCCGCAATCTCAGCCAGGTAGATAGCAACTGCTATTCCGAATGGCAAGGAGAGTAAAATCGCTCCAAAACTAACCAGAAGTGTCCCCAATAATAATGGGACCAAACCGAAAATCGGAGCAGGTGTAGAGGTAGGATACCATTTTGTTCCGGCAAAGAAATCACCAAAAGCAATCTTATCATCTGCCAAGACACGTCCTTTAAAGTCTTTGGCAACATATTGCGTGGGAATAAAAGCAATAATACCCGGTTCTTTAGCGACTAATTCACTAATCTTTTCGGGGACATACTGAAACTCGCTTCCTAATTCTTCTTCAGTATAATAGTTCGTCAAGTCAGAAAAACGAAACACCAATATATCCTGATTAATACCGGTTTCTTTTTCGCTTACATCATTCCAGTTTGTAATTTCAGCATCAAAAATATCCATGATTTTTTCAGCAGAAAGGTGCTTTACCGGATTATCTTTATTTACAGCGATGACATAGCCGTCTTCTACTACAGGAGCATCAAACAAACCACCCGCTTCCTTAAAGAGAAATAAAATAATTAAAAGGATAGCTAAACTGGTAATACTACCACTGATCAGGAAACCTCCTTCTATTAGTTTTTCAAAAAATCTTCTCACGTCTTCCAGACTTTAAATTCTGTTACAAATGACGTGTATTTATATTAAGAAGACATTAAACATATTTGACGTAAAGATTACAAATGTATTTCAAAACCGTTTCAGAAGAGCGGTGTAGGGTTTTAACAAGCGTA
>NZ_JAQWCQ010000065.1 GCF_028705895.1 Massilibacteroides sp.
TTCAGCCGGAATTATTCGATGAATAGTAAGACTAAAGTGGAGCAAGAAGTTTGAGTTGATGACATTGGTCTCTAAAATGCCAGTTTGCAGTATAGACGTATCACGATGGATGATTACCATAACAACCCGATATTTTGCCTGATCCATAATAAGGCGTTTGATATGGAACAAAAAAAAATCTCAACTAATTCCTAAATGAATTAGTTGAGATCTACTCTAATAAACAAACTTTCTTGTTTTAACTGTTCTTTAATAATTCTGCCAACTGCTTCGGGTGAATATTCACTGAAATGATTTTTCCTTTATCATCTATCAGGAACGTTTTTAACCCTCTCTTAAGCTTATACGCTTTATATAGCGTTGACTTCGAATTGAATCCTTCTCTTAATTGATTCGCTTTGTCTAACTTGTCAATCTTCAGAGTTTCTTCAAAGATTGATTGATTGTCATCTAAGGAAATAGAGTACATCACAATCTTTTTTGAATCCAATTTATTCACTTCATTTGATAACGCTACGTTACGCGCACGGGATTCGCCATCATAGGCAGCCCAGAAACAGAGTAATGTGTAACGTCCCAAATGATTGTGGAAACTGAGATCACTCCCATTTTCCAAAGACTTTATTCCTGGTGCAAGATCTCCGGGATTAATACCGGTTACCAACCTTGTTTCTTTCGTACTTGCAGAGACTGTTAATAAAGCTATTAATAGCACTACAAATACAGCAGGAACATAAGTTCTTACTCTCATATTTTAATTATTTCGTTAAACCTAATCGGGCTGTTTTTTAATAAATCAAAAAAAGCCCAACTCCTGACTTTCAGGAAAATAAATCCTATCCTTCGCTAAGGCATAAAATTCATTCGAACGCGCAAAGATAAAACATATTGGCAAACCCGCCTAATTAAATAATAAAAAAACGACAAGAAGCAACTTTTTTTATATGTTATATTGCATTTTAAATAAAAAAAGAAGAGCTCTTTCCTTTATTAGAGGAACTTACTTACATTTGTAGAACAAATACACGACAATGTCTCATAATGGAACAAACGAACGAGATTATACTTATTACAATTAGCGGAACCGATAAACCGGGTGTTACCGCTGCCTTAACAGAAATTCTTGCAAAAAACGATGCAGTAATCCTGGATATCGGACAGGCAGACATTCACAACAATCTTTCTCTTGGTATTTTATTTCAATCGCCAACGGTTGATTCTGGTATAATTATGAAAGATGTTCTTTTTAAAGGATACGAACTTGGCGTAAACATCCGCTTTAATCCTATTACTGAAGAAGAATATAGCAAATGGGTTAGTATGCAGGGGAAGAACCGGTATATTATAACAATATTAGGACGTAAGCTGACCGCCAAACAGATAGCCGGGGTATCACAGATTGTTGCAAGTCAAGGTATGAACATTGACGACATTAAGAGACTCACTGGACGTATTCCCCTGGAGGAAAGCGAACGGACTCCTAAAGCAAGTGTCGAATTCTCTATCCGTGGCACTCCTTTGAATAAAGAAAAAATGAAGTCTGACTTCATGCAGCTATCATCGGAATTAGAAATGGATATTTCTTTCCAGGAAGAGAGTATGTACCGCAGAATGCGTCGTTTGATCTGTTTTGATATGGATTCTACTTTGATCCGCACAGAGGTTATTGATGAATTGGCTGAGCGTGCCGGAGTGGGAAAAGAAGTAAAAAAGATAACTGAGGCTGCTATGCGTGGAGAAATAGATTTCAATGAAAGCTTCACACAACGTTGTGCTTTGCTAAAGGGTTTAGATGCGTCTGTTATGCAAGAGATTGCTGAAAACCTGCCGATTACTGAAGGAGCGGATCGCTTGATGCGCATTTTAAAGAAAATCGGGTTTAAAATAGCCATTCTATCGGGGGGATTTACTTATTTCGGTAATTATCTGAAACAAAAATACAATATAGATTATGTATATGCCAATGAGCTTGAAATTGAAGATGGAAAGTTAACAGGGAACTATATAGGGGATATTGTGGACGGTAAGCGAAAGGCTGAACTTTTGCGTCTTATTGCACAGGTAGAGAATGTGGACATTCGTCAGACTGTCGCTGTTGGTGACGGAGCGAACGACTTACCGATGATCAGTATAGCAGGACTCGGCATTGCCTTCCATGCAAAACCTAAAGTGAAGGAAACGGCGAAACAGTCTATTTCTACGATTGGTCTGGATGGTGTTCTTTATTTTCTCGGGTATAAAGACTCTTATTTAGATGAAGAAATTTAATATTATAAAAAGATGATCAGACATATTGTATTATTCAAATTAAAGGAATTTGAGTCGGAAACGGCAAAAAGCGAATGCCAGCAAAGCATCAAGGCTGGTCTGGAAGGTTTGTTCGGTAAAATCAGTGTGTTAAAATTTATTCAGGTAGATTTTAATTGCAATCCGGCAGAAAGCTGGGATATTATATTGACTACGGAATTTGATTCGCTTGATGATTTAAACACGTATGCGAATCACCCGGATCATGTTGCTGTATCCAAACAATTAATAGGCCCGGTCAAAGCAGACAGAGCCTGTGTAGATTACACATTTTAAAAAGAAATCAAGCCAACAGCTTTATTTGGGAGATATATCCTAATTTACGTATCTCTGCAAATAAAGCTGAATAGGATGAATTCATATTCACATTCACTTTATAGGTTATAACAGAGGTATTTGTCTCATAATCCTGTTCGTAAGAAACACTTACAATATAGACTTTTTTTGACTCCAACGTTTTTCTGATCAATTTTAAGTCGGGAGTTGAAACCGAACAATGGATTGCCAATATTTTATTCACTCCATCCAGATACATTCTCTTTTCTAATCTTTCAAGAGAAACTAATACAAACAGGGAAAACAATGTTGTTATAATAGCAGCCAGATACATACCCGCTCCTACCGCCAACCCAACAACGGCCATTACCCAGATACAAGCTGCAGTAGTCAATCCCTGAACGCTTCCATGACTTTGTATGATTGCTCCGGCTCCAAGAAAACCGATACCCGTCAGTACCTGAGCCGCAATTCGTCCCGGATCACCATTTAAAAAATCAGGATAACATTGCGGAATCCATATAGAGATCAACATAGCTGCCGTAGAGCCCATACAGATTAATGTAAAAGTACGCATCCCTGCATCTCGTCGTCTGAACTGACGTTCGACACCGATAACACCACCTAAGACAAAACTTATAAACAATTTCAGAGTTGCAGTATAAGGAGTTATTACGGTACTTTCCAACAACCCATAAATATAATTCATTAAATCTTCGAGCATAATCCTGTTATTTACAAAAACAAAAATAGATAAATATTTGCATTATAGCTAATAACAACAATACAACAAAGATGTTGTATATTTGACTTCAATATAAATTTAAACTCAACAAATTGAAGATAATAACGTATAATGTAAACGGACTACGGGCAGCTGTTACAAAGGGATTGCCCGAATGGATCAAAGCAGAACAGCCGGATGTACTTTGTATTCAGGAAACCAAATTGCAATTGGATCAATTTCCGGCAGAAGTTTTTGATGAATTAGGATACAAATCTTATCTCTGCTGCGCGCAGAAAAAAGGATATAGCGGTGTAGCTATTCTAACAAAAAAAACTCCCGATCATATTGAATACGGTATGGGGATTGAAAAATATGACAATGAAGGCAGGTTCATCCGTGCTGATTACGGAGAGGTATCTGTTGTCAGCGTTTATCATCCTTCAGGGAGTAGTGGCGATGTGCGTCAGGATTTCAAAATGGAATGGTTAGAAGATTTTCAACGTTATGTGGAAGAACTGAAACAATCACGTCCTAATCTAATCCTTTGCGGTGACTATAATATATGTCATGAACCGATAGACATACACGATCCGAAAGGAAATGCAAAAAACAGTGGATTCTTACCTGAAGAACGGGAATGGATGAGTCGCTTCCTGAATGCCGGATATATTGATACTTTCCGTTTTCTGAATCCGGAGAAACAACAATACACATGGTGGAGTTATCGTTTTAATGCACGTTCTAAAAATAAGGGATGGAGAATTGACTATTGCATGGTTACTGAATCATTAAAAGAAGTAGTCAAAGAAGCTTATATTCTAAATGAGGCAGTTCATTCGGATCATTGTCCTGCAGTTTTGAAGATTGCAGACTAACGAAAACGTCTTAGAGCTTGTTTAAATTTTTGTTTTTCGGTTATTTATTAAATCCCCCCTTTGTTTTGCAAAGGAGGGATTTAGAAAAAGGCTATGCGGACTTTTACGAAGCCTGTCGCGTATTATACTTAGAGCTTTGTCAAGACAACATTTCTAAACTGAATGTCTTTACCTTCACTTTGCAATCCGATATGCCCGGACTTCACTTTGTTTGTTCCCGTATTCTGATATACACCATTAACAAACACCGTGATAACTCCATCCTTTACATAAATAGTCGCTCTGTTCCATTCACCTGTTGCTTTCTCACTACTTGGATTTGTTCTTTCAACAACCGGAAAAGCAGGACGTTCTGTTCCGGGACGTTGATGAAACTCAAATAAATCCGAACCGCCTAACAATACAAAGTCTCCGGCTTTTCCTGCGGCCAACTGACATTCTATTCCGTTTGGAAAAGGATTCTTTGTTTCTTCAATCAGTAAGAAGATACCGCTATTCGTAGCCTCTCCTACCCAACGCCATTCTACGTTTAGTTTATAGTCACCATATTTTTCTTTCGTGTACATATAACCAAAAGGTTGGCCGGCGATATGAATCGCTCCGTCACGAACAGAGAAAACCTGTTCTGCAGGAACAGCATTCTTATCAACAATAAAACTCCAATTAGACAAGTCCTTTCCGTTAAATAATTTCACGGTCTTTTGAGCCTGCACGAAAGTAGTACCCATAAATACGGCCGCAGCCATTAAGAAAGCAGAAAGCATTCTTTTTTTCATAATTCTTAAATTTATAGTTAGTCAACAATTAATTTACGATAACGTACACGTTTGGGTTCTTCATATCCGGACTGTTTTCTTTTATATTCTTCATAATCAGAATATGAACCTTCGTAGTAAACAACTTCCGAATTACCCTCAAAAGAAAGAATATGTGTACAGATACGGTCTAAGAACCAACGGTCGTGCGAAATAACGACGGCACAGCCGGCAAAGTTTTCCAAGCCTTCCTCTAAGGCACGAAGCGTATTCACGTCTATATCATTGGTCGGCTCATCAAGTAATAACACATTTGCTTCAGCTTTCAGGGTTAGGGCTAAATGCAGACGATTCTTCTCTCCACCTGAAAGAACACCACAAAGTTTCTCCTGATCTGCTCCGGCAAAATTAAATTTAGAAAGATATGCTCTTGCATTTATTTCCTTACCTCCCACACGGATAAACTCATTTCCTCCCGAAACAACCTGATATACCGTTTTCTTCGGATCAATATCTTTATGTGTCTGGTCTGCATAGCCTAAAGCGACGGTCTCTCCTACTTCAAACGTTCCCTTATCTACCGCTTCCATACCCATGATCATCTTGAACAACGTAGTTTTACCCGCACCATTCGGTCCGATTACACCTACGATACCATTAGGAGGAAGCATAAAATTCAGATTATCGAAAAGCAGCTTTTCACCAAAAGCTTTTGTTACGTCTTTGGCTTCTATCACTTTATTTCCAAGACGAGGACCGTTAGGTATAAAGATTTCCAATTTAGCTTCACGTTCCGCTGCGTCTTCATTCAACAATTTTTCGTACGAATTTAAACGAGCCTTACCTTTTGCCTGACGTGCCTTGGGTGCCATATTTATCCATTCCAATTCACGTTCTAATGTTTTACGACGCTTGCTGACTTGTTTTTCTTCCTGCGCCATTCGTTTTGTTTTCTGATCCAACCAGGAAGAATAGTTTCCTTTCCATGGAATACCTTCGCCACGGTCTAATTCGAGAATCCAGCCGGCAACATGATCTAAGAAGTAACGGTCGTGCGTAATACAAATAACCGTACCTTCATACTGCTGCAAATGTTGTTCTAACCAGTCGATTGATTCAGCATCTAAGTGGTTGGTAGGTTCATCGAGCAATAATACATCCGGTTGTTGAAGTAAAAGACGACACAGGGCAACACGACGGCGTTCACCTCCGGATAAAGTATCCACGACCTGATCTTCAGGCGGACAACGAAGTGCGTCCATTGCTCTTTCCAAACGACTATCCAAGTTCCATGCATCCGTCGCATCTATCTTATCCTGCAATTCGGCCTGACGTGCAATCAACGCATCCATTTTATCCGGATCATCCAAAACTTCCGGATCGCCGAATCGTTCATTGACCTCTTCATATTCTTTAAGAGTATCAACGATTTCCTGTACCCCCTCCTGAACAATTTCCTTTACTGTTTTACCGGATTCCAACTGAGGATCCTGCTCCAAATATCCGACAGAATATCCGGGTGAAAACACCACTTCACCTTGGTATTCTTTCTCAATACCGGCTATAATCTTCAGTAAGGTAGATTTTCCGGAACCATTCAAACCGATAATACCGATTTTTGCTCCATAGAAAAAGGACAGATATATGTTTTTGAGAACTTGTTTTTGCGGAGGAAAAGTTTTAGACACCCCCACCATCGAAAAAATTACTTTCTTATCGTCTGACATAAACTAAATAGATAACAATGTTTAAATTAACGTTTGAGAGCAAAGATAATAAAGATAATAAAGATAATTGTTATTACACGATTCTTGTTTTTGTTAGTAATTAATGTTTAATTTCTACAACAAAGTATAGATAAGGGCTTTTTATTACGCCCTTATTTTTATATTTGCATGAAAAGAACTGACGAAGCTAAAGTGCTTCACAACAAAAAGCTAAAGGCTGATGAAAAAAATTCTTATTTCGCTGTGTGTTGTAATAGGTAGCCACACAGCTTACGGACAACGCAATCACCAGTATGAAGCGGCAGACCGTTTATTTATTGAGGGCAAAGAGTTGTTTAGTTTGAAAAATTATGCCGGTTGTATAGACAAACTACAAGCATTTAAAACAACAGCGACTGATGCAGACCTGATACAGGAAGCTGATTTTATGCTGGTTGCATCTGCCTTTGCGCAGGGACGTGCAAATACAGACCTTTTACTCAAAGAGTTCCTGGACAACTATCCGGATACACGGCATCAATCCATCATCAACTTTATGATCGCTTCTGTTCATTTTGATCGGGGAGAATATGACAAGGCAGTATTCTGGTTTGGTGAATCAGATATCGATTTGCTTAATCCGGATCAGCAAGAGGCTTATTCATTCCGCCTCGCCTATTCTTTATTACAAACGGGTGAGAAAGATAAAGCACGAAGTTATTTTACGAGAATCCAGCAAATTGGGAAAACATACAGAACCGCTTCGAGCTATTATGTAGCTTACTTAGATTATATTGACGGAAATTACGACAAAGCATTAAGCGAGTTCTCCAAACTAAAAGAAAAGAAAGAATTCGGAGTTTTGTCTCAGTATTATATTACTCAGATCTATTTTATCCAGAATAAATTCGACAGAGTAACTAAAGAAGGTGAAAGTTTGCTGCAATCTTATCCGAATGAAGCAAATAATAATGAAGTACACCGTATTGTCGGGAATTCGTATTATCGCCTCGGCAATCAGAATAAAGCAACAGAACATCTGTCAAAATATGTATCCATGACAGATAGTCCATTACGTGGAGATCTTTATATTTTAGGAGTTTGCTATTATAACCAAAAAAACTATAATAGTGCTGCTGACATGTTAGGACGCGTTGTAACAAAGAGCGACGAGTTGACACAAAATGCGTATTTGTATCTTGGACAGTGTTATCTGAAACTTAATGATAAGAACAATGCGCGTATGTCTTTTGAGGCGGCGGCAACTGCTAATTTTGACAAACAGGTTAGAGAAGTAGCATTGTATAATTACGCATTACTTCTTCATGAAACATCTTTCTCCGGATTCGGGGAATCAGTTACTGTCTTTGAAGATTTTCTCAATGATTTTCCCAATTCAAAATATAATGACCGCGTAAATGACTATTTAACGGAAGTTTACCTGACCACCAAAAATTATAAAGCGGCACTAACATCTATTGATAAAATCAATCGTCCGGGCACTAAAATACTTGAGGCTAAACAAAACGTTTTATTCCAATTAGGAACAGAAGCCTTTACAAATATGAACTTAGATGAAGCGGAGGACTACCTCAGTAAAGCCATTGCACTTGGAACCTATAATCAGGAAGCAAGAAGCGATGCTTATTTCTGGAGAGGAGAAACATCTTATCGTAAAGGAAACTATGCAAAAGCAGCAGCAGATTATAATACGTATCTGAATAGTACGCGCCTTCGTAATACGGATATGTATGCGTTAGCTTATTATAATTTAGGATACAGTTATTTTAAGCAAAACCTATATCACGAAGCGTTATCCCGTTTTCGTCAATATGTGGATATAGAGAGCAACCAACAAGCCGCTTCTTATGCCGATGCATACAATCGCATCGGAGATTGTCTTTTCAACAACCGCCAGTTCTCTGATGCGGAGTCAGCATATGCACGTGCATCTCACCTACAACCATCGTCAGGCGATTATGCCGTTTACCAACGAGGTTTCCTTTTAGGACTACAAAAAGATTATCGTGGAAAAATAAATGCAATGGATCGTCTGATCGGAGATTATCCTCAGTCTCAATACGTGGATGATGCTTTGTTTGAAAAAGGGCGTGCCTTTGTAATGTTAGAAGAAAGCAAAGGGGCTGCAGATGCATTCAACACACTCATCAGTCAGTTCCCTCAAAGTAGTCTCGCGCGTAAAGCAGGCGTTCAGTTAGCTCTTCTCTATTACAATGATAATCAATTGGAGAAAGCGGCAGAAGAATACAAAAAAGTTATAGAAATCTATCCAGGCAGCGACGAAGCAAAAGTGGCTATGCAAGATTTAAAATCAGTGTATGTTGATTTGAACGATGTCAGTTCATATGCAAATTACATAAACTCACGTGGCGGTAATGCTCGTTTTGAAATCAGTGAACAGGATTCTCTAACTTATATCGCAGCCGAAAAATTGTTTATGCGTGGGGATAACACAGGAGCTAAACGAAGCCTGGAGAACTACCTGCAATCTTTCCCGGAAGGAGCATTCAGCACGAATGCGAATTATTATCTCGGATCTATTGCTTTCTCTCATAAAGAATACGATCAGGCTATCCGTTTATTTGAAAAAGTGTTAGATAGCGGAGAATTGAAGTTCCGCGAAGAAGCTTTAGCACGTAAAGCAGAAATAGAATATATGAATAAGGATTATTCCGAATCTTTAGAAAGTTTTAAAACGCTACTTGTTATTGCCGAAAATCCGGAGAATATTGTGGCAGCTAAACTTGGATTAATGCGAAGCGCGCAATATTCAAATCAACCTTTGGAAGCACTACAAGCAGCTAATCAACTGCTCGAAGATCCTAAACTTTCTCCGGAAGTACAGATTGAAGCACGTTATATCCGTGCTAAAGCTTATATTTCTCAGAAACAAGAAAAGAAGGCTTTGGCTGATTTACAGGTATTGAGTAAAGACACAAGAACAGTTCAGGGAGCTGAAGCTAAATATTTGCTGGCTCAACTTTATTTCAACGATAATCAGGGAGATAAAGCTGAAAAAGAGTTGATGAACTTCATTGAAAATGGGACACCTCACCAATATTGGCTGGCTCGCGGATTTATTCTGCTTGCAGATATTTATATCAGCAAAGAAGATGATTTCCAAGCGAGACAATACCTGACCAGTTTGCAAAATAACTACAAGGGACAGGATGATATTAGTGATATGATTGAAGACAGATTGGGTAAACTAAAGAAATAAAAGAAAGCGATGAAAACAATATATAATGTAAAAACATGGTCTCTCGTAGCATTGATTGCCATCGCAGGTAGCGTGCAGGCGCAAGACAATAATCTTAAAAGGGAATTAACACTCGAACGCGAATATGACCCTTCTGTACAGGATGCGAACAAAGTTAATACCTTACCGATTATCAAGCAACCTGAAATAAAGAAGACAACAATTGACTACGCAACACAAGCTGTCCCAACCGATCCGGACAAGGAAATAAGCGTTCTTCCTTCAGGAAAGGTTATGACCGACATCGTCTATAATAAGAACAAAGGGTATTTGAATGTAGGAGTCGGGACTTATACTAACATAAATGGAGATTTGGGTTATCATATCTTAAATACGGATAAGGATCAACTAAATCTATTCTTCTCACACCGTTCAAGTGGTGGAAAAAGAGAATACTTGCAAGAGAAAGGAACAAAGCAGAAAGTACATCTGAATGACAATCTTGGTGGACTGAATTTTATGCATTATTTCGATAAAGCCACATTGAAATTAGGCGCTCGTTATGGATATAATGCATTCAACTATTTTGGTTATCCAATCTCCAATCCGGTATCATCCATACCTCTTTTAGTAGATAGTGAAACAAAACAAATAGATCAACAGATCCGACTAAATGCAGGCGTAAATTCGAAAGAAGGTGCATCGCTCGGTTATCTATTGGATTTTGACTATACAAACTTCTCGCATAAATATGGGTTGTCTAAAGCAGATGATGGAATAAAAGAAAATACAATCAGCGTTAAAGCTGGCCTAAATACTCCATTCGGGGGTAATCAACTAATTGGAGTAGATGGGAAAGCCGATTTCTTCAGTTATAGCCTGCCTACTCTTCCTGCCACTGCTTTAATTGTTCCGGAATTTGAGAATCATGCAGAAATTACCTTGTCTCCATATTATAAAGTGGAAGGTGATATCTGGAAAATTAAGTTAGGAGCGAATGTGATGGCAATAACAGGAGATAATGACAAATTATTTGTATCCCCTAATATTGCTGCAGATGTTGAGATAGCCAATAAGACAGTCTTGTACCTCAAGGCAGATGGGAAAATACAATCGAATAGCGCATACGAACTGTCTCAAATGAACAGATATATTAATCCATGGTTAGCAGTACAGCCCTCTCGTAATTGGTTAGATGGTATTGTAGGGCTAAAGAGTGGTGTTGCTCCGGGATTTTGGTTTGATGTTTTTGCCGGTTATAAGGCAACAAACAATGACGCATTTTTCACGCAAGAGACAATCCTGTCTGGAACAGAAAACAACTTTGGAAATTTCAGTAACGTAATCGGATTAGATTCTAAAGTATTATATTTTGGTGGTCAGCTAAAATACAGTTATCAGAGTTTGTTCGATTTTTCATTGAAAGGAGTTTTCAACAATTGGGATATAAAAGAATCTGACAATTGGACATCCGGCATTGTTCCCGACTTTGAGCCTTACGGACGTCCTAAAACGGAGATAACTGCAAACATCGACGTTCGCCCTATTGATAAATTGACTGTTAGTGCCAAATATTATTTAGGAAGCGGGCGCAAAACGGCTCAAACCGTATCGTACGACTGGGAAGCCATTGACATGGATAATATCAACGAACTCAATGTTACCGCATCATATAATCTTACATCCAACGTTGGAATATATGGTCAGTTAAACAATTTGTTATTTCAGGAATATGATCTCTTATATGGTTATCCTGCGCAAGGCTTCAATGCCATGGTAGGTATTAACATCAATTTTTGATTTGCATCCCCGCATTATTAATACATTTGACAAGATTTATGGAAGAATTTGAGGAAATAGAACAAACATATGGTTCACTAACGGATAAAATTGCAGTATGGATGGATAATCTATTAACTGATTGGGGATTTTCTCATATGTGGACTGCGTATATTAAAATTATCATCTTGCTTTTATTGACTATTGGAGTTGTTTTTCTTCTACAATATTTGGTAAATCATATTCTCACTTACGTATTTAAACGAATTGCGTCAGTTACTAAGTTATCCTTTTTTAATCATACGACGAACAACAGGCTGCCTCATTATCTGGCTTTGGTTGTGCCTTATACTTTTGTCAGAACAAGTATTCCTGTAATTTTCTATGATTTCAAGTCATTCATTACGCCAATGTACAAATTGGTGGATGTATATATGGTTTTTATGATTATTTGGACTATCATGTCTTTAGTTCGTTCATTCGGAAATGTTCTGGAAGAAAAACCTGCATTTAAGAACAAACCGATGAAAAGCTATTATCAGGTAATACAAATTTTCTTTTTCATATTCGGAGCTGTAGCTATTTACGCCATACTCACAGGAAAATCTGCTACAGGATTTTTTGCCGCTATGGGAGCTGCCTCTGCTGTTCTTTTATTGATGTTTAAAGATACAATTATGGGATTTGTAGGTAGCATACAAATATCAACAAACGATATGGTGCGTATTGGAGACTGGATCACAATGAACAAATATGGCGCAGACGGTGATGTGGAAGAAATAAACCTGACTACAGTCAAAGTCCGTAATTTCGATAAAACAATTACGACAATCCCAACTTATGCATTAATCTCGGATTCGTTTCAAAACTGGAGAGGTATGAAGGATGTTGGGGCAAGACGTTTTAAGCGCGTCTTCCATGTCAGGTATGATCGCGTTCGATTTATGACAAATAAAGAGTTGGAGAAATTCAAGAAAATAGAAGGACTAAAAAAATATATTGAATCCAAACAAAAGGGAAATACGGTTGAAGTTCAGGGTAATGAGAACTTTCTGGCAGGTATAAACGCAATAACCAATGTTGATTTATTCATTCAATATTGCACGGATTATCTTCGCCATCATCCGAAAATTAATAAGAATATGACCTTATTAGTCAGGGAACTACAACTTACAACGCAAGGTCTTCCTATCGAACTTTATTCGTTCACCAATACAACCGTATGGGCTGACTATGAAATTATCGTCGCAGAGGTAGTAAATCATTTAGTCACTGTTGTAAATGATTTCGATCTGGTTATTTATCAGGAATCTGCAGGTAGCGATAATTTCGATCTTTATATCAAAGAACATAAGATTGATAAATCCGGAAAATAATTTATTCTGATCAGAGCGCAGCAGGTTAATGATTATACATGTCCTTATTATAGAACTCCATGATTTTCATTAACATGCTGTGCGCCTGTTTAGCCGGACTATCCGGATTTATTTCCATAGCATTCAGATAGTTATTCAAAGCCTGACGAAAATCACCTTTTTTAGAATAAGCATTACCTCTTATAAAGTACGCCTCATCCTCATTCGGATTTTTGATAAGATATTCATTTAATAGATATATTGCTTGTTCTACCTGCCCTTCTGCAAGCATTTTTTTTACTTCATCCATTTTATCATTTTGCCGTATTTACTCCAACAAAGATAGTCTATACGCATAGTAAATCGAATATTAGACGAATCAAAATACTGTTTTTTTCATTTTGGATGCCACCTTACGTTAATTATTTATGTATGTTTGCACTCGATTTCAAAAAAGAACGAAAGAGTATATGCAGAAAAATCTGGTAATAGTCGAATCTCCGGCTAAAGCGAAAACAATCGAAAAGTTTCTTGGAAAAGATTTTAAGGTAATGTCCAGCTATGGTCATATACGAGACCTGAAAACAAAAGATTTCAGTATTGATATTGAAAATAACTATACGCCTGAATACGTTGTTCCGGCAGATAAGAAAAAGCTTGTTTCCGAGTTGAAATCCGAAGCTAAAAAAGCCGACATGGTATGGCTCGCTTCCGATGAAGACCGCGAAGGAGAAGCTATTTCCTGGCATTTGGCTGAAGTACTCGGACTTGATGCAAAAAAGACCAAACGTATCGTTTTTCATGAAATCACCAAGAATGCAATTCTGCACGCTATCGAAACTCCCCGCGAAGTCAATATTGACTTAGTAAATGCACAACAAGCGCGACGCGTGCTTGACCGTATTGTGGGTTTTGAACTATCTCCGGTTCTTTGGCGTAAAATTAAACCGGCTTTATCTGCTGGGCGTGTTCAATCCGTTGCTGTACGTTTAATTGTAGAGAGAGAACGCGAGATAAACGATTTTGTATCTGAAGCTTCATTCCGCGTAATCGCGACCTTCATATTACCGGACGGTACCACACTGCTTAAAGCGGAGTTAAACAAACGGCTAAAAGACAAGCAGGATGCATATAAATTCTTAGAAGATTGCCAGAAAGCATCTTTTGTAATAGAAGATATCACAAAAAAACCTGTCAAAAAGTCTCCGGCAGCTCCATTTACGACATCAACATTACAACAGGAAGCCGCCCGAAAATTAGGATTTTCCGTGTCGCAAACGATGATGATTGCTCAACGCTTATATGAGTCGGGATTCATTACCTACATGCGTACGGACTCTGTTCATTTAAGTGATTTAGCACTTGGTACAGCCAAAGAAGCTATTATAGATATTTACGGAGAGAAATATTATAAATTCCGTCAATATCACACCAAAAGCAAAGGAGCGCAGGAAGCACATGAGGCAATCCGTCCGACCTATATTGCGAATACGGATATCGAAGGAAGTGCTCAGGAAAAGAAACTGTATGAATTAATACGTAAGCGAACGATTGCTTCTCAGATGGCTGATGCCGAATTAGAGAGAACGACTATTTCTGTCTCTATTTCCGATAAAAAAGAAAAATTTGTTGCCGTAGGTGAAGTTATTTCATTCGATGGATTCCTTCAGGTATATCGTGAAGACACAGATGATGAGCATGAAAAGGAAGAAAACGGAATTTTACCTCCGGTTAAATTAAACGAAGTCCTGACAAGAAAAGATATTATAGCAACAGAACGTTTCACACAACGTCCACCTCGTTATACAGAAGCGAGCTTAGTTCGCAGTCTGGAAGAATTAGGTATCGGACGTCCGTCAACTTATGCGCCAACAATTCAGACAATACAAAACAGAGAGTATGTTTTAAAAGGTGATAAAGATGGTGTTGAACGAAAATATCATGTGCTTACTCTTTCAAAAACGGGCATCAAGGATGTTGAAAAGAAAGAAATTGCAGGTGCTGACAGAAACAAACTCATTCCGACAGATATAGGTATTGTGGTGAATGATTTCTTAATGGAGTACTTCCCTGATGTATTAGATTATAATTTTACAGCCAGCGTTGAAAAGGAATTCGACAGCGTAGCCGAGGGAGAAATGGAATGGACTAACTTAATCGATAAGTTCTATAAAGTATTCCACCCTATTGTAGAAAAAACGGTAGCGATTAAAACAGAACATAAAGTTGGCGAACGTGAATTAGGGATTGATCCTAAAAGTGGGAAACCGGTCTTTGTAAAGATCGGTCGTTATGGTCCTATTGCACAAATAGGTCAGGCTAATCCGGACGACAAAAATGCACCGAAGCCTCAGTTTGCTTCATTAATGAAAGATCAATCCATAGAAACGATAACTTTAGAAGAAGCTCTCAAACTATTTGATCTTCCTCGCGTGATCGGAGATTTCGAAGGAGAAGAGATGGTTGCTGCAGTAGGACGATTCGGACCTTTTATCCGTCACGCGGGCAAATTTGTTTCTATTCCTAAAACGTTAGACCCGCTGTCGATTACTTCTGAAGAAGCAATCGAGTTGATAAAAGAGAAACGCGAAAAAGAAGAAAAGCGTAATATTAAGAAGTTTGACGAAGATCCGGCAATGGAAATTCTGAATGGCCGCTATGGCCCTTATATTGCTTATAATGGCAAAAACTACAGAATTCCAAAATCTGTTGCAAAACCGGAAGACTTAACTCTTGAAGAATGCAAAAAGATTGTGGAATCCGCAGCTGATAAACCTGCTACTAAAAAACGAGCAGCAAAGAAAAAATAAGTTTTATTTTACAACGCAAACGGTAGAGATCATTCCAAATGTAGCGTTGTCATTCAAACTCCAAACAATATTTCCCTGATTATCCAATTCAACTAATTGTGGATTATCAGGGAAATCAGGATCTGTACCATGCCCTTGCCAATTACAAAGGAAAAGCCCTCCCTGTTTAGTCGGTAATAATTGTGCTACAAAACGTAAAGAAATACCCTCAATATCATTTGCCTGAACCTCCTTTACAACGTCTCCCCCTTCTATATCAAGTTCAACATAACTATGAGCATCGCCACAGGCAACAAGATAATTCCCATTTGGTAAAAGGGCAGTGCAAAAAGGAGTTCCCTCTAAAGGAATTTGTTTAACAACATTGGCCGATGGAGATATTTCCCACAAATCTGAAGATTGAAACAATGGGATAAGATAATTTCCTTTATTGTTCTTATTTACCTGCCTGAATTGAGCATGAGGGACATCTATCTTCGTATCGAAAAAAATTTGTGAAGAGATCGTACCTTTTGAATCAACTTCCATAATAGAAGCCGGATTACCGCACCAGGCAAGCAGATAATTTCCATCCGGAAGGACTTTTGCCGTTTGAAGTTCGCAATTTTCCGGTGCCGGAATATCCCATAATACTTTTTTATCTTTTGTAATTAACTGAGCTCCTTTTGAATAAGAAAAAAGAATATTTCCCGCTTTATCCATGTCAACCGAATTACATTCCCAACCCGCGTTCAATGGATATTCCCATTCGATCTGTTTAGATTCTTTATCTATTATTACTAACTTATTCCAACCGGAGCCAGCTAATAAAAGTTTTTCAGATGATGAAGAACAAGATGTCAGGATGAGAAGAGATACAAAAAGAGTAATAAGTTTTTTCATTTTAGTATTTTCCATTTAAAATCCAAGCAACTCCTGGATTATTGTTATTAATTAACTTTCATATTCTATCTTTATACCAGGGCGTTAAGAGGAAACAGGCTCTGCTGGGGAGCAACCTGTCAGCAATAAACA
>NZ_JAQWCQ010000016.1 GCF_028705895.1 Massilibacteroides sp.
ATTATTCACTTTCTTCAGAAGAGGATGTGGAACGTATCGTTACAAATGCGATAAATAAACTACCGGAACGGTGTAAACTTATATTTCTTAAAAGTCGTATTGAAGGTAAAAAGTATAAAGAAATAGCAACAGATTTAGATATCTCGGTTAATACTGTAGAGAATCAAATGGCTATAGCTTTGAGAAAATTACGAGTAGAACTAAAAGACCTTCTTCCTCTGTTTATATTTTTAACAAATTGTTAAATTTTCTGTATTTTATTATTTCGCTTGGTGGTACTTAATCATTGAAACGCTCTTTCAATTATAAACCGAAAGGAATGCATCAACTTATCAATAAATATATCGAAAGAACAATTACACCTGAAGAAAAAGAAGAGTTAAACAAACTTGTTCAGAAAGATGTAAGCGTTAGGGAGGATTTTGCGTATATACAAAATATTTACGCATTATCAGGTCTATTCCCTGCTGATGGTGATGAAAAAGAAGGAATCAACAAACTTCATCAGTTTAAGAAACTACGCAAGAAAAAGAAAATTTTACCTGTATTAAGTACAATTACGAAATACGCAGCAATTGTTTGCCTGACAATTGCTTCAACATGGATATTCATGAATCTGCCTCAAAAAAAGTCAGATTTAGTGATTACCTATGAAGAGTTTAAAACTCCTCCGGGTCAAAGAGCCATTTTAAAATTACATGATGGTACTACTGTATGGTTAAATGCTGCTTCAACCTTACGTTATCCCAATGTGTTCTCTAATAACGTACGTAATGTTGAATTGGATGGTGAAGCTTTTTTTGATGTTAAGCATAATGAAAAGGCGCCATTCATTGTTTCTACAGAAAAATTAAATATAGAAGTTCTGGGTACAAGTTTTAACATCTTTGCTTATCGTGGGAAAAATGAATTCAGCACCTATCTGGAGCGAGGTTCGGTCAAAATATATAGTACCAAAGATAAAACGAACTCATTAGTTTTGAGTCCTAACGAAGTAGTAGAATTAAAAGATAACGTTCTCAGAAAACGAGTGCTGGAAAATAAAGATTTTCTATTATGGAAAGAGGGTATATATGCGTTTGACAATCTTCCTTTTAAAGAAATTGTCAAGAAACTGGAACTATATTATGATATAACAATAGAGATAAACAATACAGATCTGGCAGAATACCCATTCAATGGAAAATTCAGACAACGGGATGGTATCGTCAGTGCACTTAAGACATTTCAGAAAGCATATCCATTTAAATTTTATAAAGATGATGAATTAAATCATATTACTATAAAGTAATTAAAATCTCGAATTTGTAACCTAATAAATAATCGTGCTTATGATGACATAGAATATCAGAAAAACAAAACCGGCAGATGTTGCAGCATCTACCGGCAGAATTGTGCTAACACAAAATTATCTAATTAAGTATTAACAAGAAAATGTAACAAAGTTATGAAAAAAGAACCTTTGTCAAGTCTTTTATTATTTCAAAATGATCACCGATTGAAATTTTTGAATATTATGAGAATCTCAACACTCTTTCTTTTCCTTTGTGTATTTTCATCTTTTGCATCGAAGACTGTTTCGCAGAATGCAAAGGTGAACATTAAAGGAAGTAATCTGACAATAGCCGACTTTATTGATCAGGTAGAAGGCCAGACAGATTATCTGTTTGTCTATAGTAAAAATGAAGTTAATCCGGAAGAAACTTTAGGTATTAACACCGGAGAAAAAACAGTTGCACAGTGTTTAACTGAAGCGTTTAAAGGCTCTGATGTGAAATACGCTTTTGAAAACGATTACATTGTGTTAACTAAAAATGCTATTCCATCAATTGCCCAGCAAGGGAAAAAAGTATCCGGAACTGTCACGGATAGTAATGGCGAACCAGTTATTGGTGCTAACGTCATTATTAAAGGTACAACAACCGGAACTATTACAGACTTTGATGGTAATTTTAGTTTGCAAGTTCCGGACAATGCAATTTTGCATGTTTCCTATATTGGATTTCTCAGTAAAGAGATACCTGTAGGAAACCAGACTACATTCGCAATTAATCTGGTAGAAGATACACAGTTATTGGACGAAGTGGTTGTAGTAGGGTATGGTACTATGCGTAAATCCGATGTAACCGGATCAATAGCAAGTGTTAAATCATCTGACATCTTGAAAACGCAATCGTTCAGTGCATTAGATGGATTGAAAGGTAAAGCTTCGGGTGTGAACATTTTCTCAAACTCAGGTCAACCTGGCGCTGAAATTCGTGTTCTTATTCGTGGTGTGAATACAATTAATGCTTCTACAAACCCTCTTTATGTTGTGGACGGTGTGGTAATGGAAGATTTCCGTCTTCTTAACCCTAATGACATCGAAAATATTGAAGTTTTGAAAGATGCGTCATCTGCTGCTATTTATGGAGCTCGTGGTGCAAATGGTGTAATTATGGTAACTACAAAACGTGGTAAAAAAGACGGAGATGGTGTTACTGTATCTTATCAGGGTTCAGTAACGTTAAGCACTATCGCACGTAAAATGGAAACTTTAAGTGCATCTCAATGGCAAGAAGCATTCATGCAAGGTTTAGCTAACGCAAACACTTATCATGGAACGTCTTATTCACTTAATATGAGTGATCACTTTACAGATTCTCGTTATTTCAATTCCGACGGAACAGCAAAATATAATACAGATTGGCAAGACGAAGCCACTCGTGAAGCGATCTCTCACAATCACCAATTAAGTATCCAACAAGCTGGAAAAAATTCTTCAGTGGGAGCATTCTTAAACTACACTGACCAAGAAGGTATATTGCTGAACTCATTTATGAAGCGTGTAAATGCAAAAATGACGTATGATGCTAAACCGAAAGATTGGTTATCAACTTCAATAAATGTGTTGGTGAATCATTCATGGGGAAATAATACGGATCATGGTGATGGCGGACAGAATGCTCTTCGTACCATGATTGAAATGCCGGCTTGGTATCCGGTTAAAAATGCAGACGGTAGTTGGGCTGATAACAATACCGCGATTTTCCAGGAAGTAGTAAAGCAAGTGGACGATCCGACAACACCGGATGATGAAAGTAAAGTTGCTCGTTTTTCAGCTGAAGACGGCGCTAATCCTGTTCATTTCCTTAAGTCAGTAAAACGTAATCAATATCGTACACAGATATTCGGAAATGCAGCATTAACATTCCATATTCTTCCTGATTTAGACTTAAAAACTCAATTAGGTATCGACAGTCACATAAACACAAACAGAGAATACGGTCCTAGTGATGTGCATGACTTTGGTAAAGGTGATCAGGGAAAAGCTTATCAAAGCAACTCTAACACATTGTACTGGCAGGAAGAAACATATCTTACCTATAAAAAGGTATTAGACGTTCACCGTATCAACGCGATGTTGGGTCTTTCTTGGCAGGAACGTACTTATGAAAGTTTTGATGCAACAGCTAAAACGTTTGCTGATGACTATTATGGCTATTATAATTTAGGAGCAGGAACACAACGTCCTTCTGTTTCTTCTTCACATGACCGTTGGGCAATGAATTCTTATTTCTTACGTCTTGGTTATAGCTATGATGACAAATATATGGCGACTGTAACGGCTCGTTATGATGGTTCTTCTAAATTTGGAAAGAACAATAAATATGCATTTTTCCCTTCTGTAGGTTTGGCATGGAACATCTCAAATGAAGACTTCTTAAAAGATAATACTCTCATTAATACATTAAAGCTTCACACAAGTTATGGTATTATGGGTAATAGTGAAATCGGAACATATGCTTCTTTGGCTACGATTGGTCAGGGAACTACTGTAATCGGTGGAGAAACTGTTACTACAGCTTATCTGAGTAAGATGGCAAATAAAGATTTGAAATGGGAAAAAACAAGCCAATTCGACTTAGGTGTTAATCTTGGTCTGTTCAAAGATCGCTTGTCATTTGATGTTTCTTATTATCGTAAATATACTTCAGACCTATTGTATAGTCGCCCACTACCGTATTCTACCGGTTTCTCTGACATTACAGCAAACATCGGAGAAGTTTCTAACCAGGGGCTTGATGTTATGATTAATGCAATACCTGTTACGTCACGTGATTTTGACTGGACTTCAACTTTGAATATGAACTACAACAAAAATAAAGTTGAAAAATTAGGAGCAAATGACGAAACAATATGGAATAACTGGGGAACATTGAAAGTTGGTGAATCTTTATCTTCTTTCGGTGGATATGAATGGTTGGGTATTTATGATTCCGGTGATCAGATCGGGCGTAGTAAAATTGCAACAGAAAAGACAATTTTAGGTAAAGGTTTGCCTGATCTTACGGGTAGCTTTATCAATAATTTCCGTTATAAAAACTTTGATCTGACATTGGATTTCCAATTTGTCTTAGGTGTAGATGTATTGCAGGATTTCTTGCATTCAACTCAATCTCGTTTCCTAACATCTGGTTTATCAACAATCCTAACTGATGCATGGACACCTCAAAATACAAACACAGATGTACAGATGATCTATAACCGCCAATATGGTGATGGTTATAGCGATCAGAACTTTAACTCATCTTGGTTGGCAGATGGTTCATACTTACGTTTGAATCTTGTTCAGTTAGGTTATTCATTAAAACCTGAAACTGCTAAGAAATTAGGATTGCAAAACATCCGTATCTATGCGAATGTGAATAACGCATTCTTGCTTTGTTCTGATGACTTTAAAGGTTATGATCCTGAAGCTTCTTCAAAAGGGACTTCTCAATGGGGGCAAAACGTGATGTTCTTTGCATATCCAAAGGCTCGTACGTTTTCTTTAGGAGCAAATATTACATTCTAATATTAAAAATACTCTCATGAAAAAAATGAAAAATATAATATTAAGTACAACAGCCATTTTATCTTTGGCGTTTACAGTATCGTGTAGCGATTTTTTGGAAGAAGAGCCGAAAGACGAAAAGACAGACAATCAATTTTGGACTTCCGCTACTGACGCAGAGTCTGCAGTCAATATGATTTACTATGGTGGTGTTCCTTATTTATATGGAGGACGTAATAGTGGATGGCAGCCAACCAGACTTATGTATACTGGATTATTGTCCGGGCTATTTACTGACGATAAGAAGGATGGAGATATTTCTGCAAACATGGAAACACTCAATATCACTTTTCAGACAGTGGCAAGTGATGTAGGTGAACTTTGGCGTGAACCATACGTTTGTATAGGTCGTTGTAACGTGTTAATTTCTCGTCTGCCGGGAATGGTGGAAGTCGGGATTATTTCTGAAAGTAATAAGAATGAACTGTTGGCACAGGCTTATTATTTCCGTGCCTGGTCTTATTATTTCCTGATTAAAGAATTTGGTTGTAAAGACGGTGAAGCGAATGATGGAGGTAACGGAGGTGTTCCTTTGGTATTAGAACCAGTTGAAACTGTTGATCCTTCGGTTATAAACAAGCCACGTGCATCAAGTACTGAAGTTTATGAACAAATCGAATCAGATCTGGTTGAAGCAATCAAGCATTTGCCAAACAAAACATTTTATGACAATGGTTGCAGAATTACCAAGCCTGCTGCCCAGACTCTTTTAGCTACAGTCTATTTACAATGGGCTGGATATCCGTTGCAAAATACAGCAATGTATGCGAAAGCTGCGGAAATGGCGGAAGCAGTCTTAAATGGTGGTGCAGGTCATGAATTAGAATCAAGTGATGACAATGGTGCTGATCAGAAAAGTGCATATAATAAAATAAAAAACAGCAAATCTTCAAAAGAGATTATCTATGCAGTTGAATACGAGCAAGCATTAGAACGTGGAAACGGATATATCAATGCTTGTATGACTAATCAAGCAACAACATGGAGAGAAGATGACGGTACGGCGGTATTCAAAACCAGTGTACTTGCTAATATGTATCATGTTAGTGATCCGGTTATTGACAGTTATGTAAATGGTGATGTTCGTTCAATGGAAAAAAACTATTTCTTCCAGACATATACATCCTCTGAAGGAACAGTATTCAATTGTAACCAGTATGATAACTGGCTTTGGTTTGATGATTATTCAATGATAAACACAGTTGGTTCAAGTCTTAACTTCCCGGTTTTCCGTTTGTCTGAAGTATATTTAATTGCTGCAGAAGCTTTGTTGAAACAATCTTCACCAAATCCTGCTAAAGCAAAAGAATATTTGGAAGTTGTTCGTAAAAGAGCATTTACTGTTAATGGAGTAACTTCTCCTAATTATTCGGTTCCTGTGACTGTTACTATTGATGATGTATTGACAGAACGTTTACACGAATTGCCATTAGAATTAAAAATTTGGGATGACATTCGTCGTAATCGTTTATACCCGCAGGCACAAGCAGATAAATCTCTTAAATGGGTTGATATAAAAACGGCTAATACCTATAACAAACGTGATAACAAATCATTTAAGGATAACGATCATATGTTGTTATGGCCAATACCTCAAGGGGCAATGGAACGTAATCCAAGTTTAAGCCAAAATCCTGGTTATTAATAGAATAACATAAGGCTTTGGTCTATTATAGAAAAGAGCATAGCCAAATTGGTTATGCTCTTTTTGTCTTATATAGTTTCTAAACAGATCGATTATTACAGAAAAATGAAACATTTATATTTTATATTTATCAGTATTATTCTTAGTTCAGGTGTATCACTGAGAGCGCAGAAAAATGATCTGACGCGGTATGTAAACACATTACAGGGAACTAATTCTAAACATGAATTAACGAGAGGAAATACATACCCGACAACAGCTTTGCCATGGGGTATGAATTTTTGGACACCTCAGACAGGGGAAAACGGAAGTGGTTGGATATATCAACATTTCAAAGATTCTATTCGCGGTTTCAGACAGACTCATCAGTGTAGTTCGTGGACAAACGATTATTCTGTTTTTTCGTTAATGCCCGTAACCGGACAGTTGGAAGTAAACCAATTTAAAAGAGCTGCAAAGTTCAACCATAAGAATGAGATTGCATTACCTCATTATTATAAAGTAACTTTTGATAATAAAATTAAAGCAGAAATGTCTCCGACGGAAAGAGGAGTACATATGCGTTTTTCATTCCCCTCTAAAGAATCATATATTGTTCTTGATGCATATGATCGGGGCAGCCTGGTAGAGATATTTCCTGAAGAACGTAAAATTATAGGATACAGCAAGAATGCAAACTTTAGTGTTCCTGAAGGATTTGCCAATTATTTTGTTATCGTTTTTGACAAACCATTTAAATCATATGGTGTATGGAATGGGAAGGATGGCAAAGTTCTTCCTGATCAGAAAATGCTTGAAGAAGACTATGTAGGTGCTTATATCGAATTTGCTAAAGGAAGCAAAGTGCAGGCTAAAGTTGCTTCTTCATTTATTAGTTATGAGCAAGCAGAGTTAAACCTGAAACAAGAACTTGGAAACTATAAATCCTTAGAGCAGACAAAGGTTGCAGCACAGAAAGCATGGAACGAACAACTTAATAAAGTTCAGGTTGAAGGAGGTACGGAAGATGAAAAAGCAACATTTTATTCCTGCTTTTTCCGTTCAATGTTGTTTCCTCGTAAATTTTATGAACAGGATATAAATGGTAATCCGATTTATTACAGTCCGTATGATGGAATGGTTCATGACGGTCTGATGTACACAGACAATGGTTTTTGGGATACTTTCAGAGCACAGTTTCCTCTTAACGAAATTCTGCATCCAAAATTTCATAATAATTATATTACCAGTCTTATCACAGCTTATGACCAAAGCGGATGGTTACCTTCCTGGTCATTCCCTGGTCATCAAGGCGGAATGATTGGTAATCATGCACTTTCGTTAATCGCAGATGCCTGGGTGAAAGGATTTCGTGATTATGACCCTAAAAAAGCGATGAAAGCGATGTTTCATGAAGTAACAAATAAAGGGCCATGGGGACCGGCTAACGGACGTGACGGATGGAAGGATTATTTCACGTTAGGTTATTTATCTTATCCGGATTATGATCAATCTACAGCTAAAACATTAGAGTATTGCTATGATGACTGGTGTGCTATGCAATTTGCATCAATGACTAATCAACCTTTTTATGAAGGTTTGTTTAAGGAGCAGATTTATAACTATAAAAATGTTTTCGATCCTTCTGTTGGCTTTATGCGTGGCAGACAAAATGATGGTACCTGGTATCCTGATTTCGATCCGATAGAGTGGGGAGGTCCTTTTACTGAAGGGGCAGCATGGCATTATGTTTGGTCGGTATTTCATGATGTGAAAGGTTTGATAAACCTGATCGGTGGAGATAAAGCTTTTGTCAATAAATTAGATTCGGTTTTCTCAATGCCAAGTGATTTCAAGGTCGGTTCATATAAACGAGTTATTCATGAAATGGCCGAAATGGAACTGATCAATATGGGGCAATATGCACATGGTAATCAACCTATCCAGCATATGATTTATTTGTATAACTATGCAGGGCAACCTTGGAAAGCACAAAAATGGACGCGTAAAGTGATGGCTGATCTATATGATTCAACGCCGAATGGTTATCCGGGTGATGAAGATCAGGGACAGACTTCTGCCTGGTATGTAATCAGTGCAATGGGACTTTATTCGGTATGTCCGGGGACAACGGAATATGTGATAGGCAGCCCTGTCTTTCCTAAAATGACAATTAATTTAGAGAACGGTAAACAACTGATTATCGAAGCAGTAAATAATAACAGTGAAAATGTCTATATTCAATCAGCTTCACTAAACGGCACCCCATTTACCCGGAATTTTCTCCATTATGATGAGTTAATGAAAGGTGGCGTAATAAAATATGTCATGGGGAATACACCGGCCACACAGAGAGGAATCTTAGAAGAAGACAAACCTTATTCACTATCAAAAGAAGTTAGATGAAGATAGGTGAAGAAAAAAACTTATTTTTGTTCACAAATGATTTTTTGAAACAAAACTATAAATAACTATTCTAATCATGAGAAAAAGAAAAATCTGGAATTTTGTATTGATTCTGGCTGTCATTTTTACGGCTAAACCGGCATTTGCAGTAGGAGAGGAGGGGTTTGATCCGGTGGAGTATGTGAATCCGTTGATGGGGACGCATTCTACATTCGAATTATCCACCGGAAATACGTATCCTGCTATAGCGATGCCTTGGGGAATGAACTTCTGGACTCCTCAAACAGGAAAAATGGGTGATGGCTGGGCTTATATTTATACGGCTAATAAAATCAGAGGGTTTAAACAAACGCATCAGCCAAGTCCATGGATTAACGATTATGGTCAGTTTTCTTTAATGCCGGTTGTTGGTACGCCTGAATTTGATCAGGATAAACGGGCGAGCTGGTTTTCGCATAAAAGCGAAGTTGCCAAACCTTATTATTATAAGGTGTATTTGGCTGAACATGATGTCGTGACTGAAATTGCACCGACCGATCGTGCGGCGATGTTTCGTTTTACATTCCCGGACAATGAACATTCTTATGTTGTTGTGGATGCATTTGATAAAGGTTCGTCAATAAAAATTATTCCGGGGGAAAACAAGATTATCGGTTATACCACGCGGAATAGTGGGGGAGTACCGGAGAATTTCAAGAACTATTTTGTTATTGAATTTGATAAACCATTTACTTACAAAGCTACGGTTGCTGATTCTAACGTAAAGGAAAACGTTTTGGAGCAGACCGTAAACCATGCAGGTGCTATTATCGGTTTTAAGACGAAGAAAGGTGAAATTGTTCACGCCAGAGTAGCCTCTTCTTTTATCAGTCCGGAACAGGCAGCAATCAACTTGAAAGAACTTGGTAATGACAGTTTTGATCAGATTGCTGAAAAAGGGAAAAAGGCATGGAACGATGTACTTGGAAAAATAGAAGTGGAAGGAGGAAATTTAGATCAGTATCGTACCTTCTATTCTTGTCTTTATCGTTCCGTTCTGTTCCCACGCAAATTCCATGAAATCAATGCGGCGGGTGAAGTTGTTCATTACAGTCCATACAATGGCGAAGTTTTGCCGGGCTATATGTTTACCGATACCGGTTTTTGGGATACGTTCCGTTGTTTGTTCCCATTCCTGAATTTGATGTATCCATCAATGAACAAACAAATGCAGGAAGGACTCATCAACACGTACAAAGAAAGCGGATTCTTCCCTGAGTGGGCAAGCCCCGGACATCGTGGCTGTATGGTTGGAAATAACTCTGCATCCGTTTTAGTTGATGCTTATTTTAAAGGAGTTAAAGTAGATGATCTGGAAACACTTTACAAAGGATTGATTCACGGAACTGAAAATGTACATCCGAAAGCGTCTTCAACAGGCCGTTTAGGACATGAATATTATAACAAGTTAGGCTACGTACCATATGATGTAAAGATCAACGAGAATGCAGCCCGTACGTTAGAATATGCTTACGATGACTGGTGTATCTGGAAATTGGCAAAGGATCTGAAACGTCCTAAAAAGGAAATAGACCTGTTTGCAAAACGTGCGATGAATTATAAGAACCTGTTTGATCCGGAATCAAACCTGATGCGTGGAAAGAATGCAGACGGAACATTCCAATCTCCTTTTTCTCCTTTGAAATGGGGGGATGCCTTTACAGAAGGAAACAGTTGGCATTATACCTGGTCAGTATTCCACGACCCACAGGGATTGATTGATTTGATGGGAGGGAAGAAAAACTTTGTAAAAATGCTTGATTCCGTATTTATTGTTCCTCCTTTGTTCGACGACAGTTATTATGGTGGTGTAATTCATGAAATCCGTGAAATGACAATCATGAATATGGGTAACTATGCTCATGGAAACCAGCCTATCCAGCATATGATTTATATGTATAACTATGCCGGTGAACCTTGGAAGGCTCAATATTGGTTGCGTGAGGTAATGAACAGAATGTACACACCCGGACCTGATGGTTATTGTGGGGATGAAGACAACGGACAGACTTCTGCCTGGTACGTATTCTCAGCATTAGGTTTCTATCCTGTTTGTCCGGGTACGGATGAGTACGTGATGGGCGCTCCTTTATTTAAGAAAGCAACGTTACACTTTGAGAATGGAAAAGATTTCGTTATCAATGCTCCGGAAAATAGCAGCAAGAATGTGTATATGGAATCTGTAAAATTAAATGGACAAAATTATACCAAGAACTATCTGAAACATGCCGATTTGTATAAGGGAGGTGTTCTTGATGTAAAAATGTCTGATAAACCAGCCACTAACAGAGGTGTAAATGCGGAAGATTTTCCTTATTCATTTTCGGTGAACGAAAAGAAAAAATAATTATTGAAATGAAAGCGAAGATAATCCAACTATCATTAGCTCTTTTAATACTTGCTTCCTGCGCCCCGCGGGAGGCAAGTATTAATCGTTTAAAAGAGCCTGTAGATTATGTTAATCCTTACATGGGAAACATCAGTCATTTGTTAGTTCCAACTTATCCTACGGTTCATCTGCCCAACAGTATGCTTCGTGTTTATCCTGAACGTGGCGATTTTACGGGCGACCGGTTAAATGGTTTGCCACTTATTGTGACCAGTCACCGTGGTAGTTCGGCATTTAACCTTAGTCCTGTAAGCGGCGATTTATCTGTGGTATCACCTGTTATGCAATATAGCTATGATTTAGAAAAAATTCATCCCTATCGTTATCAGGTCTATTTAGATGAAGCAGGAATAGATATTGATTATGCACCATCTACACAGAGTGCTGTTTACTCCATTGATTTTGAATCGGATGCTACATCCAACATTTTATTCAACTCGAGAAATGGCGCTCTGAAAACAAATGGGAACTCCGTGCAAGGCTATCAGTATGTGGATAATAAAACAAAAGTGTATCTCTATGCAGAGACAGAACAAATACCGGTTAAAACGGGTGTTGTGAAAGATGGTTCTTCTGTTTATGGCGAAACAAGCGTCGAAGGACGTGATGCTGCCGTTGTACTTACTTTTGCACCAGGCACACAACATGTAAACCTGCGTTACGGTATCTCTTTTATCAGCGAAGAACAAGCCCGGAAGAATCTGGAACGGGAGATAAAGAATTATGATATTGATGTTATTGCTCAGACCGGACGCGATGTTTGGAATAAGGCTCTTGGTAAAATAGAAGTAAAGGACGGCAATGAAGAAGATAGGACAGTTTTCTATACTTCTTTGTATCGTTGTTACGAACGTCCTGTTTGCCTGAGTGAAGACGGACAGTATTACAGTGCTTTCGATGGTAATGTTCATAGTGACGAAGGACGTCCGTTCTATACTGACGACTGGATCTGGGATACGTATCGGGCAACGCATCCTCTACGTGTGTTGATCGATAAAGAACGCGAGAGTGATATCATCAACTCATTCTTAGTTATGGCCAAACAAATGGGTAATGACTGGATGCCTACTTTCCCCGAAGTAACCGGTGATTCACGAAGAATGAACTCCAACCATGGCGTAGCAACTGTTATAGATGCTTACCTGAAAGGGGTACGCGGATTTGATCTGGCCTATGCCTACGAAGCTTGCCGTAAGGGTATGGAAGAAAAAACATTGATTCCCTGGACAGGAACTCCTGCCGGTTGGTTAGATACATTTTATAAAGAACACGGTTATTTTCCGTCTCTGAAACCCGGAGAAAAAGAAACGGTAGAGAACGTTTCTGCTTGGGAAAAACGGCAACCGATAGCTGTTACATTAGGTACAGCTTACGACCAATGGTGTCTGTCTCAAATAGCCCGTGAATTGGGTAGGGCAGAGGAGGCTGATTATTATTTGTCCTGTTCTTATAATTACCGTAATGTATTCAATCCTGAAACCAAATTCTTCCATCCGAAAGATAAAGACGGAAAATTTATTGAAGGAATTGATTACCGTTTTTCAGGCGGCTTAGGTGCGCGTGATTATTATGATGAAAATAATGCCTATGTATATCGTTGGGATGTGCAACACAATATTGGTGATCTGGTTTCTCTCGTAGGAGGTAATAAAGCATTCACCGATGCTCTTGACGAGATGTTCAATACCCCTTTAGGCAAATCCAAATGGCAATTCTATGCCACCTTGCCCGATCATACCGGTAATGTAGGACAATTTTCGATGGCTAATGAACCAAGTTTACATATCCCATACTTATATAATTACGCCGGAGCACCATGGAAAACGCAGAAACGGATTCGTACGCTTCTTGACCAATGGTTCCGTAACGACCTGATGGGCGTACCCGGTGATGAAGATGGGGGAGGGATGTCTGCTTTTGTAGCTTTCAGTCAGTTAGGTTTCTATCCCGTAACCCCCGGTTCGCCTACCTATAATATAGGCAGCCCGGTATTCCCGTATGCTAAAATAGATATGGGAGAAGGAAAATTCTTTGAAATCATTGCAAAAAATGCATCCCCTGAAAATAAGTATATCCAATCAGCAAAGCTGAACGGTAAGGAACTTAATCAGGCCTGGTTCAGTCATGCTGACATAGCGACAGGAGGGGTGTTGGAAGTTGTGATGGGAGCAAAGGCTAATCGCAGTTGGGGGATAAATACTCCTCCTCCGTCTGCTGCCGGATTGCAAAAATAAGTGCATTTGCAAACTGCTGTATATCAGCAATATATGGAAGGTGAAAATAAAGGTTATAATTAGAGATATAAAGGTTGTTCTTGGAGACTTGCAAAAAACAGCCCGATGAAATTAAGTTTATCATCGGGCTGTTTTTATTTTGCCTTTAGCAATTAACAATGAATTGCTTCTACCTCTTCTGTATGAATAGGTATTTTCTTACCCAACAAACGAGCTCCGGTTTCAGTAATCAGATAATCTTCTTCATTACGAATTCCACTAAAGTCTTTATATGTCTCAACTTTATCGTAATTAATAAATTCACTAAATTTATTTTCACTTCTCCAAAGATCGATCAACTCAGGAATAAAATAAATGCCCGGTTCAATAGTCAGTACAAAACCCGGTTCAAGTTTTCTACCTAAACGAAGAGACTTACGACCGAATTGAACACTTTTTTCACGACCACCATAGCCTACATATTTTTCACCTAAGTTTTCCATATCGTGAACATCAAGTCCCATCATATGTCCTAATCCACAAGGCATAAACAAAGCACATGCACCCGCTTTCACAGCTTCCATTGAATCACCTTTCATGAATCCCATGCTTTTCAAACCATCAGCTATTGTTTTCAACGACAAGTCATATACATCTTCAAACAAAACACCCGGTTTCAAAGCAGCTACAGCAGCTTCATGGGCGGCCACACTGATATCATAAATCTCTTTCTGACGCGCAGTATATGTTCTATCTGCCGGAATAGTAGAAGACATATCACCGGCATAACCCATTTCAGTTTCAGCACCTGCATCTAAAAGCAGCATATCGCCGCTTTTAATCACATTTCCATGATAATGATTATGAAGAGTCTGCCCGTTGATCGTAGCAATTATGGGGAAAGACAACTGATAATCAAGAGAAAAAGCAGCTTCGGCAACAACTGCAGCCACTTCGCTCTCTTTTATGCCCGGACGTACCATACGCATAGCTGCGAGGTGCATATCGGCAGTTGCAATACAAGCTTTTTCAATTTCAACAATTTCTTCAGCTGATTTGTAATTTCGTTGATTAACAACGCCTAATATGAATTGTACAGAGGGCATTTCGGCTCCGGGATAAATTCCCAGCCATGATTGTAGTTTAATCTGATGTTCAGCTCTGTATGTAGGTAAATAATGTATTTCCTGCTTTTTAGTTTGAGCATTTTTCAGGTAATTTTCAATGTCTTTTGAAGGTAAAACTTCAGAAATACCAACAAGTTCTGAAAGGTTTTTCAAGCTGGGTTGAGTTCCCATCCAAACTATTGCATCAATAGATAGTTCATCACCAAAGATTATCTCACGATCATTGTCAATATCAATAATAGCAGCCAATCCGGCGTGAGCTAATCCAAAGAAATAAAGAAAAGTTGAGTCTTGTCTGAAATGATATGTATTATCTGCATAATTCATTCCGCTTTCTTCATTACCTAAAAAAAGTAAGAGTCCAGAGCCAACTGTCTCTTTTAATTTTGCCCTGCGAGCAATGTAAGTTTCTTTACTAAACATATGTATATGAATTTGTAAGTTTTAATATTGCTATAAAGATAATAAATCAAATAAAACAATGTCCTTGATTTATCTTATACTTATTAAGTATAATCACTATTATGTTTAATAGAATTATGAAATAAAAAATAAAGTTCTGCCCCAAGTCATTAATTTGCCGTATATGCCTGTTGGAAATCAATAGATATAGTAGTTCCTTCGTTCTCTTTAGATCTGATTTCGATTTTAGCTCCATAAAAAGTTAAAATACGAATTGCTAAACTTAATCCGATCCCATTACCTGAAAAATCGCGCGCATTAGTGGCTCTGTAAAATGGTTGGTTGATATTTCTAAGTTCTTCTTCGGGAATTCCGATACCATTATCGATTACTTCTAAAACTGTTCCTCGCAAATCAAGATACACAGGTTTGTTGTTTGAATATTTACAGGCATTTCCAATTAAATTGTCGAGTGCCATCTTTATTAGTTGGCGATTGGCCTCAATGGTTAACGCAAAATTATCCATCGAAAAATGGACTCTTCCCTGTGCATACTCCATCAACATATTAGCAAGTTGAATTGGTTCTGTGGTATTATTAAGCATTTCTTTTTCCCCTTGTGCCAGAAACAACAAATGTTTCATCAGCAATATCATTCGTTTTGTTTCAGCAGCAATGCGTTTCAAAGCAGCCTGATACTCTCCGGGAGTTCTTTCTTTCATCAAACTAATCTCGCATTCACCTTGTATAGCTGTCAGCGGATTGTTTACTTCGTGTGATGCGTTGCTAATAAAGGATTTTTCGCGTTGAAAAGCCTGATTAATACGTTCTGATACGCGATTAAGATAACGTTTACCTATAAAAAATATGCTTATTCCACTGATTAGCAATATAATAAAAGATATAGCTACAAGGAGGAACAAAAGATGAAGATCATGAGTAAAATCAACCTGATAACTAATTATTACTCCAAATAAGATAAAGGAAATCATAATAATTCCCATTATTATTCCGGTGTAAATCAGTACTATCTTATTGTTTGATTTCATCTATTCAATCATATAGCCTATTCCTACTACGGTCTGAATTAGTTTATGTTTGGAGCCTTTATCTATTTTAGTTCTGAGATAGTTAACATAGACATCAACCACGTTCATATTCCGTTCTGGTTCTTTGTCCCATACCTCTCTTAAAATATCGGCACGACTTAATGCTTTTCCTTGATTTTTAATCAAATATTCTAAAAGACGAAACTCTCGTACTGTTAGATTTATCGGTTTTCCTTTTCTGATTGCTCTATGAGAATCTATATCGAGCGTAAGGTCTGCACATGAATAAGAGGTAATATTTCCGGTCTCCAAAGGGGTTGTTTTACGCCTTAGCATCGCATGGATACGTGCTTCAAGTTCCTGAAAACTAAATGGTTTTACTAAATAGTCGTCGGCTCCCGCATCTAAGCCACGAACGATATCCTCTGTCGTTCCCAAAGCCGTCAGGATAATAACAGCCGTGCCATATCCTTTTGTCTTCCTAAAGTCTTTACATAGTTCTAATCCGTTTTTTTTAGGCATCATAATGTCTAAAATCAACAGATCAAAATCGCTGTTTTGTACGATTTCCCAACCAGACTGTCCATCGTAAGTAACAGTTACGTCATGTCCTGATTCTTGTAGCCCCCTTTCAATAAAGGAGGCTATATTTCGTTCATCTTCAACGAGCAGAATCTTTGCCATAAGATGCGCCTCCCCTACTCTGATTAATTATCCCAATAGGGATTATACGCAACGAATTTACTGCTTCCACTTCCTAATCCAATATAGATTTTATTATCGAGCACATACATACAGTGGATATTATTACCCAATACTGTCAGATGAATCTTTTTAGACCAGGTATCATTAGCCGTTGAATATTTCCAGATTTGACCGTTATTATCAATCACATAAATATTATTTTCAAATACAACTCCGCCAATAATCTTAGATGCTTCATCAGGAATCGGTTCACATGTAACCCAAGGGTCGTTTTGCCAGATTTTTTGGATTTTCCATAACTTTTTGTTATTCTCATTTGTATAGCTAAGCCCCAATCCGGCATATATTACATCATTTACAGCAACAGCGATACCTCCATATTGTGCTTCAGGTATATCTGCTCTCGTTGTCCAATTATTATCTAATGAATTGAATTGTTTTACATCTTTACATACAGAGTCCTTACGTATTCCGCCTATATAATAGGCACTTTTCCCTATCAGGCAACCAGCCGATAAACCAATAGGATCAGGAGCACCGGAAACACTTAAATCACTCCACTTATTTTCATAGGTATCATAGGTGAATAATTCATTAATATAATCTCCTGTTCTCATGTTTTTACCTCCGAACACATAAGCTACCCGATCAATTACGACTGGAGTTTGGCCTGAGATAATGTCAAATTCAGGATAAGCTTTCATTGACGACCAGGTACCTTGCGCCAGATTATATCGGTACAGGTCATTCGTATAGGTTGCCCCTTTATCTCCACCAAGAATAAATCCGGCCGTTGTTGTATAAAAGAAACGAGCTGTTCCTTGTATTATCTCTTGATTCAATGGCGTTAAATCGAAATAAATTGCGGGCGTGTCAAAATTAAACACTTCACTATAAGATGTTTTTATCTTATTCTTTGCATAGGCTCTCACATAATATCTGGTATCACCTTTTAAGTTTTCTAATACGCCAGAGAAATTAGTCTTACCGGAACTAAGAATTAATCTATTATCTAATGTATCCGGCGTTAAGTTTGTACTTGACCAACATAATCCGGATTCAATAACTTCACTTTGTCCTTCATCTAAGACGGATGCTGAAATTGTTGCTGTTCCGTATCCAAATTTAACGCTTTTGTCAATCGCAACAGATGGGAAATCACTTTTGGGGAAAAATATCGTATCATTACTATAGGAGATTCCAAACTTGTTCTTCGCAAAGGCACGGATATGATAACTTTTCTGGGGTGATAATCCTTCTATTTTACCTTTAAAGGTACCAATACCAACAGAATCTACAAGAATTGTATCGTTATCTATCGTTGGTAAATCAATTCCTGCATTTTTTTCTTTCCAACAGAATCCTCTTTCATTTATCAATGAACTTCCTTCACTTATCACTTCAGCTTGGAAAATCGCATCGTAAAAGTTTATTTCTATCTTTGTCAATCCAGTTATTGAAGGACGACCATCGGCCATTTCAAAGGACTTCTCAGTACCCGTAAATGTTCCGAAGTTATTCACAACAAATGCTTTTACATAATATGTTGCATTAGGACTTAAATCTGTTACATAACAAACGAACGAGTCTGTTTGCATAGTACTGTAGTATATTGTATCAGGATCAACAAAATCCGCCGTTGCAGATTGATATACTCCCCGTGCTTTTATTTCGCCTTCTCCTCTTACTTCAATTTTACCTCCTATTGTAACAGTTGTTGCCGTAACATCCACCGGATCAAGAGTTTTTACGCTTCCCAACCCACTATTCGTTACACCTTTAAGTGTTTCACCTAATGCAATTCCTTTGCCATTCATTGCATATGGCGCTACGTAGTATTCTGAGTTGTCTTTTAATCCTTCAATTGTTGCGGTAAACTCTCCTTTACCTTCGCCTACAGCAAGGTGATCTGCCTTTGTGGTATCAATAGGAGATGTCGTACTCCAGTACACTCCGTATTCTATAACAGGCATTCCGTTATTTTTTAGAACTTCCGCAGATATTGTTATAGATGTAGCTGTTTGTTTATCTATCTGCAAGGTTTTAATTTCGGGTACTTTAGCATTTACCATCTCCGATGGATAGTCCGGATCTGAAACACAACTATAGCACACAATAATGCTAAGGAGAGTTATTATATATAGAGTATATTTTGATTTCATAAGTTCAAGATTTAAAAATAAACACCAACACCTGCATTCAGGTCAACATATTTAAAATTAACAGAATGTCCACCAACGCTAATAAACATGCTGCCGAAACTCCAGATAACATCTAATTCCGTAACCAATCCTTTATGCGAAGCTTCGACGTTCTTACTCCAACCTTCGCTGGACTTTTTATCATCATCATAGATAGAATAATACCATAATAATTCTCTTACACCATAGCCCAGACCAATGGATGAATGAATCTGATCCGACCATTTAAAAATGACACCGGCAGTACCAATATGAGCATTGATTTTTGATTTCTCAAATCTGAACTGCGAATCAACATCAGATAATCCTTGATTATTCGTATCTCTATCGTATCCCGTAAAAGATAGATTTGATTTTATGCGAGCATACCATCCCATTGTTTTACCAACCGAACCAAATGTCAAACCGAAAGGTGCTTCAACAGAATAGTTATATCCTATAAAAAAATTGGATTCTCTATCCTTTTTGAGTTCAGGTCGTTCATACAAGTCGGTCAAATCCGCATCTTTTGATAAAAAAGCAAGACGTTGTGTCCAATACGATGCTAAAGTTTTATTTTCCGGTACGCCTATACCTTCTTTATGGTAATAAATAAGATTACGGATAGCAGTGGTGTCGTTTTCAGCACTTTTCGTTGTAAGACAGTCATAACATTTAGTTATCAATGACCGCATAGAAACTCGCATAGATGATTGGTTTCTCCATATTTGAGTGATTTTGTCAATACTATACAGGTCACAATTAATAACTCCTTCTTCATACCACATTTTTGCTTCGCGATAATCTTCGCGCGCCATGGCTTCATCTCCTTTTTTATTATAAGTCGTTTGCTGTTGTCCTGTCACAATATGAGAAATCAACACAAAAGCAAATAAAATCCATCCTTTTTTCATTCTGTTAATAATAAGTTAGACCCTCTCCGAGTACTTCTCCATCAGCATTATATATGTCAAATAAATGATCTTCACGTTCAAAAGCTCTACCATTTTCGGCAACCCCTACACCAATATAGATACAAGGTATTTTTTCTATCCCTTTATTATCTATAGCACCATATCTGCCTGTTTCTTTTTTTCTTACAATTTTATAAAAACCAAAAGACATCTTTTCTTCATATAAAGACATCCTTTTAGCTGTTTGTTGTTCAGCCTCTTTTTCTTCACAAGAAGCTAATAATCTCTGAACTTCTGAGTTACCAGGCTTTAATGTTTTTGCTTGTGTTAAAGCAGCTTTTGCCCCTGAAAAGTCAAATATATCCATTTTCTGTTTACCGTCTGTCATAAATTGGATAAATTTTTCTTCACTTTCAGCTAAAGATGTTGATAATGGTTTCTCATGGACTGTTTGCGGTTCGGGTTTGGGTTCCTCTTTTTTTTCTACAGACTGAGAAGACGAAGGCGAAGGGATTTCTTCTGACGCGACAGGTTCAAGAGGGGTGGTCGTTTTTTCTTCTTGTACTGTCTCCTGAATTGTTTCCTCCGGAATAATATCTGACTTTATTTCTTCGGTTTCTTCTTTCGGAATATCAATAACTTTCGGAACATTTGCGATATTATTCTGAGCAACATTTTTTTGTAAAAAGAAAACAGCCGCAGATACCACCAGAAGAAAAACAGTTATAAAAACACTTACCAGAATCCTTTTTTTATTTTTCTCTGTCTTATTTTTTTTCTTCTTTAGAGACAACGCTTTGTCTATTATTTGGTCAGCATTGTCAGACAGGAGTTCTGTTTCATCTCCACCTACCTGATGTATCTCCTGAAGAGTATTTTTTGTCTCTTTCTCCTGTGGAGGCGTATCTAAAGATGATATCATTTCTTTAGCTGATTGAAAACGATTCTCGGGCATGATTTCCATTGCTTTAAGAATCACAGCTTCAGTTTTTGATGCAATTGACGGATTAATTTCGACTGGCTTTATCAATGACCGGGTTGCTCTTAAGATGGATTCTGTCGGAATCTTTCCGGTCAACAGATTGTACATGGTTGCTCCTAAAGAATAAATATCCGGACAGGGAGAAAACGTCTGCATCCCTTCGTCGTCATATTGTTCTATAGAGGCAAACCCTTTTGACAAAGTCAACATTGTTGTACTTGTCTCTTGCGATTCGATATCATAACGCTTACTGACACCAAAGTCAATCAGGCGTGCATTATCATCCTTATCTATCAGAATGTTGCTGGGCTTAATATCTAAATGAAGAATACTCTTTTTATGAACGAATTCTAAAGCCTCCCCTATTTGATGGATATATTTTAATACTTTGTTTTCCGGAAGCACACCGTTTTTATCCAACATGTATTTTAATGAGCATCCGGTAATATACTCCATTACAATATAAGCGGTCTCGTTCTCTTCGAAAACCTCCAGTACTTTTACAACATTAGGGTGAGATACATCAGAAAGGATTTTAGCTTCTTTGATCAGCTTTTCTTTAAATTTCTCGAAAAGTATTTTCCCGGTTTCGGAATGTACTTTAACAATATTAGTCCCTATTTCCCTGAAACAGTAATCTTTAAAGAAATATTCTTTAATGCAAACAGGTACTTCTGTCTCAAGCGCACCTAATGGGCCTTTTACTTCCGTAAACCACACGCCGTTATATGTTATGCCAAAACCACCTTGACCAACGACATGCTTTAATTTATATTTTCCTTTCTGAAGTATATATCCGTTAGGAAGATTCATACCTTTTGCTGACATTTAACAGTCAAAAGTACATTTTTTATACTAAAGAATAAAAGAATGAAAGAATATTTTGTGTTACGGTCTTACTATCACGAACATGATGAATAGGAATTATGTAAAATGAAAAGTTATCTTTTGTGTTTCCATTGCATCTTTCAATAAGAATATCCTTGCAATTTTCCGCTGAATGCGTACCGTCAAACAGGGTACATAGATCTTCGTCCGAGAACATTTCAAACACACCGTCAGTACATATAAACAGATAATCGCCATCACAAACATCAGTTAGCACATTGACATCTGCCTCCGTAGGATTATTGCTGCCTTGTATTGCTTTCAGAATAACATTTTTTTGAGGATGCGACCGCATATCCTCTTTTTTGATAGAATTTAATTTGTAAAGTGAATAAACAAGAGAATGATCCTCTGTTTGATGCAGGATATGACCTTTTCTAAAATGGTAAACACGACTATCGCCTATATGAGCTACAGTTATACCTTTATTTCCCAAATAAACCATGGCCAAAGTAGTTGCCATACCGGAAGCTGAAGGATTCTCTCTTACATACTCGTTAAAATGTACTTCAGTAAACTGCAACGCTTTATTGATGATAGCCGCATCAATTTCACCTTCAGAAAACGAAGCTAAATAAGATTGAAAAAGTTCACAAGCCATAGAACTGGCTATTTCTCCTTTATTAGAACCTCCCACTCCATCACAAACGATAAAAAGTTGTTGGTCTGTGTTTACTGCTTCGGGCAATGGATATATACAATCTTCGTTATTAGCCCTTCCTCCCTTTTCAGAAGCAGCATATGGTTTTCCTATCGTTATATTCATATTAATAACTTTTATGCTTTAAATCGGAGTGTTGTTCTGCCTATTATGATTTCATCATTATCATGCAGGACAACCGTTTCTCCGGCTTCAAGGTAATTGTTATTATATAACGTTCGGTTTTTACTGTTATTGTCGGAAAGGTAATGTTTATATCCTCCTTTTGGATCTTTTTTTACTTCTATACTAATATGGCTGCGACTCATTAATTTATCGGTCGTATCAATACCAAATGTAACCTCAGAAGAAGAAGATTTTCTTCCTAAAGTAATCAATCCTTCGTGTAAGGGAAATGTTTGTTCGGGGGTATTCAATCCTGTTAATACAATAATACATCCTAATTCAGCCTTAACCGGAGTTAACAAGACCGTATCAGATGTATTACTACTTCTTTCCTCTGTAGCAAGAAGAGAGACAGGTATTTGTTTTTTGCATTTAGGGCATTTGAAAGATTTAATCCCTTCAGGCAATTTCGTCTCATCAACTTTCAGGCCAACCTGACAGTGTGGACATTTTAATGAAATCATAGAATCAGAGAAATATCCGTATCATCAATTATATCTGAAGATATGATATCTGTCATATCTGCATCAGAGAACATAATTGTATCGTCTGCCAAGGTTATAAAATCTCCCGATTCCATATCCCCATCTATTGAAACAGCAGCAAGTAAATCTCCATCTTGATCCACATCAATAACAACAGCATCTCTCAGCATATCGTCTGCGTCATTATCAATCGTCACAAAAGTGTATTCAGTATCCTTCCTCATAACAATAAATATTATATCGTTACAAATCTACGAAAAGTTATCCATTAATATAATGGAATATTCTCACTTATAATCAAAGACTTGGAGTTCTTGTACGAAAGTCTTACTTTCCGATACGAAATGACTATTGCTTAATCCATTTTGCTTTGCAGGCAGGACATTCTTTTTTGTTTGCTAAAGATTCCCAGGGTATTTCCCCAAGAAACGCCCCACATTTCGGACAAACATAGTTGATTTTAAAGTTATCTGCTATTTTTTGAAGTAAAGCAGGCGTTTTAGCGGACTGTTTCGCTCCCATATATATACCTACTGTGGGTGCAAGAATAGTAATAAACAAGCTTATTCCTAACAAGGTTGGATTTCCTTTGCCAAGAAAACCTATTGTTACACCAATAATACCCGGCAAAGCAAATGGAAGAGATTGTAAAAGTCTTGTTTTCAACTGATTGGAAGACTGAATCTTGACCTTTTCTTCAATGTATGATTTATATACATTCTTTAATTTGTCAAACTCTTCGCTATAATCATTGCTTGCGTGCAGTAAGTCATTAAGGGTATAAATATCACTATTTGCGAATCGAATCCGATCCGAAGAACCAATCTGTTTTTTTAGTATTTGTATGTCATTAACAAAAGTTCCGTTTGTAGAACCCAAGTCTTCTAACAGGTTGGAAGATTTATCAGACAGCAAGCGGGCATGTTCGCGACTGACAGATGCATTATCTATCACCAAGTCGTTCGTAGTCGCTTTGCCGATTTTAATAATCATTCTTCACTCTCAGTTTTATACATTTCCTGCTCTAAGTGATCTTTTAATACCTTTAGAGGATCTTTTGAAACCACCAATTCACGTGGTTTACCATCCGCAGACAGCAATAATAATTTCTGCTTGGGCAAATTGATTTGTAGAATGTGATTCTTATTGATGATATGGCTTTTCCCCACGCGCATTAAGATACGACTACTTCCTGAAACTTGCTTTTCCAGAATTTCTTCTATTTTCCCAATATTAATAGCGAATGTAAATTGTATCCCATTGGAAAGAAAAAGTTTGGTGTAATTCCGATCTGCCTCAAAAAAAAGTATTTGTCCTATTTTGATCCGTAATAATTCATCTCTCGTTTTAATAATCAAATACCGCTCCATACGTAAGTAATTATTTATCATTCAAACCTAACGCAAAGATAATAAAATAAATTATATTGAACAGTAAACAGAATTTAGGGTAGTAAATAAAAAAGTGCAAGTGGTTTTTGTTTATTCCCTATGTTTTTTCTTTTGATACCCATCAAAAGGAAAAAACATAGGAATGAACTTTTAAAGACTTATTTTAATCCTCTGTTTTCAAGCAGGGCATCTGTTCCCGGCTCTTTACCTCGGAAGTTAACGTACATAACAGAAGCATCGTCAATTCCTCCGGGTGTTAATACATAATTGCGGAATTTAGCGGCAACTTCCTGATTGTAAATATCGCCGGTTTCTTTAAACGCACGGAAAGCATCGCAATCAAGTACTTCAGACCAGATATAACTGTAGTATCCTGCTGTATAACCACCCCCCATGGTGTGATTAAAATAAGTAGTACGATAACGGGATGGTATCTGTTTCAACAATCCGCGTTTATTCAATGTCTGCGCTTCAAAATCCATTACATTCAAATTCTCTGGAACTTCTTTTAATACATGAAAATCCATATCTAAGAATGAAGCTGCAAGGTATTCCGTGGTAGCAAATCCTTGTCCGTATTTGCCGCTTTTGTCTAATTTGTCTATTAATTCGGAAGGAATAACTTCGCCAGTTTTATAATGTTTAGCAAATACCTTCAATACTTCCGGTTCAAATACCCAATGTTCCATTATCTGAGAAGGCAACTCCACAAAATCACGAGGAACTCCGGAGATTCCGTAATAGTGAACATCTTTAAACAGATTATGCAGCGCATGTCCGAATTCATGGAACAATGTATTCGCTTCATCAGCGCTTAGCAGAGCCGGTTCTCCTTCTGCCGGAGGAGTGAAATTACAGACAATCGTTACAACCGGAGCCAATCGTTTTCCGTCTTTATATGTCTGCGAACGATAAGTGCCGCACCAAGCTCCTCCACGTTTACTTTCGCGAGGGAAGAAATCCATATAAAGTACTCCTAAATGTGTACCGTCTTTGTCTTTACACTCAAATGCAACAGCTTCAGGGTGAGGTAATGGAATATCTTTAATCGGTGTAAACGTAATTCCATAAAGTTTATTCGATACATAAAAAACGCCTTCATAAACATTCTCCAACTTCAAATAAGGGCGTACCTGATTTTCATCCAAATCAAATTTTGCTTTTTTCGCTTTTTCAAAATAGTAACGCCAATCCCAACCTTCGGGCTCGAAATTACCACCTTCTTTTTTTATTTCGACCTTGATATCATTCAACTCGTCTTTTGCCTTAGCTAACGCCGGAGTCCAGACCTCATTCAAAAGTTTAAATACATTATCTTCATTTTTGGCCATCCGTTCTTCCAAAACAAAAGATGCATAATCTTCGTATCCCATTAGTTTTGCTTTCTCAAGACGTAACGACACTAACTTTCTTACCACTTCTTTATTGTCGGCATCATTATTATTGTTTCCACGATTAATATATCCATTGAATATTTTTTCGCGCAAAGATCTGTTGTCCGCATATTGAAGGAAAGGCATCACACTGGGATTATGCAAGGTAAATACCCATTTTCCTTCCAGGTTATTCGCTTTTGCAACTGCTGCCCCATTAGCAATAAGACTTTCAGGTAAACCGGCTAAGTCGGCTTCGTTTTCAACTACTAATTTGAAATCATTCGTTTCTTTCAGCATATTCTGACCGAAAGTTAGCTGAAGCATAGATAGTTCACTATTTAATTCGCGCAACTTGGCCTGATCTGTTTCACTTAAATTTGCACCACCACGTACAAATCCTTTATACGTTTCTTCAAGTAATTTGGCTTGTTCTTTATTCAGGCCTAATTGATCTTGCTTGTCATAGACGGCCTTTACACGTGCAAATAATTTTGGATTCAGGCTGATATCATCTCTGTGTTTAGATTGCAATGGAGACAATTCACGACTTAATGCCTGCATTTCGTCATTCGTATTTGCTGAGTTTTGTCCGCTAAACACAATAGCAACTTTGCGATATAACTCACCGCTCTGATCAAGGGCAACAATCGTGTTTTCGAAATCAGGTTCTGCCGTTTGATTAATAATTTTTTCAATTTCTTTCACCTGTTCTTTCATACCCTGAAGGAAAGCAGGTTTATAATGCTCCAACTTTATCTGGTCAAAAGGAGGAACTCCAAATGGTGTCGTGTATTCCGTAAAGAAAGGATTACCTGTATCCACACTGTCCGTCTTACTCCCCGACGAACCACATGCGCTAAGTGCAACAGCAATACTTGCGGCCATGACAAACTTTTTCATTCGTTAATAATTATTACATTAATATTCGTTACTATGCAAATATAGAAGTTTTTGTATTACTTTGAACGTGAAATCAGCTAAATACATATAGAAATATGAATAGAATTTGTGAGTTGTTCAATATTGCCTACCCTATTATTCAAGGTGGTATGGTATGGTGCAGTGGATGGAGATTAGCATCAGCAGTGAGTAATGCCGGAGGATTAGGTCTGATTGGAGCCGGCTCGATGCATCCGGAGGTGTTAAGAGAACATATTCAAAAATGCAAGGAGGCAACAGATAAACCTTTTGGAGTTAATGTTCCCTTAATGTATCCTGAAATTGATTCTATAATGAAAATATTGGTTGAAGAGAAAGTCAAAGTTGTCTTTACTTCTGCCGGGAATCCGAAGATATGGACAAAACATCTGCAAGAAAACGGAATAACCGTAGCACACGTTGTAAGCAGTTCAAAATTCGCCGCGAAATGCGAAGAGGCAGGTGTTAATGCGATTGTTGCCGAAGGCTTTGAAGCAGGAGGACATAATGGTCGCGAAGAGACAACCACTCTTTGCCTTATTCCTGCCGTACGTAAAGCAACGTCTTTACCCTTAATAGCAGCCGGAGGTATAGGAACAGGCGAAGGAATGCTTGCAGCCTTTGCTTTAGGGGCAGAAGGCGTACAGATTGGTACTCGCTTTGCTTTAGCAAAAGAAAGTTCAGCGCACGATAACTTCAAAAACTTATGCCTGAACCTGAATGAAGGAGATACCAAATTATTATTAAAAAAGCTTTCCCCTACCCGTTTAGTTAAAGGAACCTTCGCTTCGGCAGTAGAAGAAGCAGAAGCAAAAGGAGCGTCGGTTGAAGAATTAAAAGAATTGTTGGGAAAAGGAAGAGCAAAAAAAGGAATTTTTGAAGGAAATTTAGACGAAGGAGAATTGGAAATCGGACAGGTTGCCAGTTTGCTTAAAGAAGAACTTTCCGTAAAAGAGATAATGACTGAAATTATAGAAAACTTTCATTCTGCAACAATAAAACTAACATCTACAAGTTTTACATAAAATATAAACAATCAAATGCTTAGTTTTATGAAAAAGATAAATTGGAGTAAATTAAAATCAAATACTCTATCAACAATAAAAGCTTATCCGATAGAGTTTCTACTAAGCATTTGTTTATTTATTACTATTGCTATCGATAAAGAAACAACAAATTGGCATACAGAGAATGTTTACAACGCATTGGCTCTGTTGCCTTTGTTCTGGATAGCCAGCTTTTCCTTAAATCATTTCTTTGCAGCTCCCCGTTTGAGATGGGTCTATTATTCCAGTATTCTTTTAGCATTTATAGCTCCTTTTATTCCAATAGAGAATCCGATTAACCTGCCTTATGGAATAACCTGGATTATTGCTTTTACTGTCTTGTTTGCATGTCGTTCTCAAAAGAACAATCTGCATTTTACGATGGATACATTACGCATCCCCTACCATGTTGCAATAAGCGGAATTCTAACGCTTGCACTATCGGGATTGCTCTTTGGCATTTATGCATCGTTAGTCTATATTTTCGAAATAGAGTTATTCAATCTGGACGATGTGCGTTTTTATCTGTTCCTATTTCCCTTATCAATTATAGCCCCATTTCTTTTTTGTCTGTTTCAAGAGAAAGAACAGGATAATTATCAATGGATACCCGGCCGTTTCTTTGAAATTCTGAATAATTGGATTGTTACCCCTGCCGTGTTGGCCTATACCACTCTCCTATATGTTTATGGATTAAAAATTTTGATTGCTTGGAATCTTCCCAAAGGAATGCTTTCCTACATGATCTCTATTTTTCTTTTTATAGCAGTCATAGCAAGAGCTTGTCAGAAATTACTAAAAAAGGAATATTACGGGTGGTATTACAACCGGTTTCATCTGTTAGTAATTCCGGTTTTGATTCTATTCTGGATTGGAATATTATATAGAATACAAGAGTATGGCTTTACAGAAGAGCGCGTATATCTTTTTATTCTGGCAATACTTATATCCGTTATAGCTCTTCTTTCTTTTAATTCTCCAAAAGTTAAATATCTGTACTTCCTTTACCTCGTTATACTTCTTTTAGCACCAATTACATTTATTCCTGCTTTAAGTGCAAAAAACATAGGTATATTATCTCAGGAAAGAAGACTTAACAGCGTAATAGAAGAACTTAATCTCAAAGATCCGGAGACAAAACGCATAAGAATGGACAATATCCCGGAAACATTAAGAGAGAAATCCGCCCAACAGGGTTACGAAAGATTAGTTGATATTTTTCAATACATAATGAAAAACACATCAGCAGACTATATGACAAAAAAATACGGATATTCTTCTATAGAAGCATTGAATAAAGGATTGTTTGCTGATCATGTACCGGACTATATTGTAGAGGAAACAAATAATATAAAAAGTTATTACAGGTCTGATTCTTATTCCTATGATATCAAAGGCTATAACCAATTAATGCATTTGGATTTTAGAACTGATCTCCAAAATGATTCTTTGTTTTTGAAAAAGGACTCTATTCTTATTACGGCATTTAGTATAAATGATTTCTTTTTAGAACGTCCGGCTTTACTACAGAAAGAAACGTCGCCTGCAGAAATGGATAGTTTACTCTATTTAAAAAATGATTCTTGCTTCGCCTTTGTTGACTTTCTTTATGTAAGGAATAAGAAAATCGAAACAATATCAATCAGAACGCTACTAAAAAAGTAAATTATCTAATAAAATGTATAGTTTTATATGAGCATTTGGCTTAATTATTTGTTTATTTATTAAGTATGTACAAGAAATAAATGAGATATGATATGGCAACTCAAACATTAAATGAAGCGCTTATTGCTGCAATGCAAAATAAGATATCAGATGGAACGCGATTGGCAAATGTACTTATTGATATACTTTTTATTGGAAAAGAAGCCGTTTATAGAAGGCTGCGTGGAGAAGTTCCCTTTACATTAAACGAGGCTGCAATTATAGCTCGTGAATTGGGGATTTCTTTAGATAATACGGTAGGAACAAAAACGACCGACAATGCTTTGTTTGACTTAAGTATGATTGACACGGCAGAACCGATTAAAGCGTACGAAAAAGTAATTAAGCAGTATTGTCAAATATACAGGTCTTTTAAAGATTTGGACAATACCGAATTAGGCTTAGCTGCAAATCTTATTCCCCAGGTATTCTATCTTAAATATGCGACTCTCTCAAAATTCAGATTATTCAAGTGGATTTATCAGAATGATAAAACGAATACATACAGTACCTTCTCTGATCTTATAATACCCGATCATATACGTGATTTGCAAAAAGAATACGTAAGAGAAACTCAGTTTATCAAAACAACGATCTATATTCTCGATAACCAGATATTTAACAGCTTTGTAAATGATGTCCGTTATTTTATAAATATACATCTAATAAAACAAGAAGAGGTTGAGCAGATTAAAGAAGATTTAATTCACCTTCTGGGTGATCTGGAAGAATATGCAACAAAAGGTAAATTCAAATCGGGAAACAACCTGCAGGTATATATTTCTAATGTCAATTTTGAAGCTACATATACTTATGTAAGTACTCCTATAGGCAATTGGGCTACATTCAGATTGTATTCAATTAATGCAATTTATTCCACAGATCCATTGGTTTATAATTATAACCGGGACTTTATCCTGTCATTAAAAAAATATTCAACCCTCATATCGGAAAGTGCAGAAATGCAACGTATCCAATATTTTAACAAACAGAGAGAGATTATTCAATCATTAACAGAAACCACTTAATCTATCTGTTTTTTCAAAATAAAATCTTTAATATACACAGCCGTTTCTTCTACGCCTAAAATAGAGGAATCAATAGTAAGGTGATAAGACATAGCACTACCCCATTTCTTGTTCGTGTAGTAATTATAGTATGCTGCTCTTTCTTTGTCTTTTTTTGTCATTAACTCAACTGCCTGATCTTCCTTTATTTTAAACTTATCCATAATACGCATCTTCCGAATTCCGGAAGGACAGTGAATAAAGACATTAAAACAGTTCGGATCATCTCTTAAAATGTAATCCGCACAACGTCCTACGATAACGCAAGATTGTTTCTTTGCTAAATTACGGATCGTATCACTTTGAAGTTTAAACAAACCATCGTTGCATAATATATCAGTGTATGGGGTAAACATCCCCATATAAGGTAAGCCAACCGAAAAGGCGTAGGATAAGCCTTGCGTAGAACGTTCATCAGCCTTTTCAAAAAAAGCTTTATTCAAACCACTCTCTTTTGCCGCAAGAACTAAGAGCTCTTTATCATAAAAAGAAATCCCCAATAATTCAGCAAGTTTTTGTCCGATATCGTAACCTCCGCTTCCGAATTGACGACCAATTGTGATTTTGATTTTATTCTTTATGTTCATAGCTTTTCAAGTTTAGTATTTGAAGGCTAAAATACGATTTTACTTATACATTATATATACAATACTTTACTTTATTTCATATATCCATGATATTCCATATCTTCACCTCATTATTTATGAATGAAGTTAGGTATGGCAGAAGATTTAATAATAAGCAAAGGCAGCAAATCCGAAAAGTATGAAGAATTGATTCCTCAAATCAGAGCTTTGATTCTGTATGAATCTGATTCTATTGCCAATATGGCAAATGTGGTGGCGGCATTAAAACAAACTTTTGATTTCTTTTGGGTTGGGTTTTATATTCTACGTGAAGACCAATTGGTACTTGGCCCTTTTCAAGGACCTATAGCATGTACCCGGATCAAAAAAGGCAGAGGGGTCTGTGGTACCGCTTGGGAAAAAGGGGAAACAATCGTTGTCCCCGACGTAGATCAGTTTCCTGGACATATAGCCTGTAGTTCGTTGTCAAAATCAGAAGTTGTAATTCCGTTGTTCGACGACGACGAATTCATTGGTGTCTTAGATATCGACAGCGATAAAGTAAATGATTTCACTCAGGAAGATGTGTTTTATTTAGAGCAGATAGTAGGACTTTTAGAATAAAACTTATTCTTCTTTCAGAAAAGCAGTTTCAACTTTTTCTAAACGGGCTTTTAATCTTTCTGCGCTTCCTTTTCGGATACGGAGCGTCATCTCACAATCCATCTGAAAATTTTGCGATATGATTTCTGGTCCGTCTTCTTTAACGATTCGCATAATACTATTAAGATATGGATATTCAAAGCATACAGTAATATCTTCATCGACTGTTCTTTCCTCTATTTCTGCTGCCGCAATAGCTTCTGCTGCCGCTGTACGATAAGCAACGATAAGACCTCCCGTGCCTAACTCGATACCTCCAAAGTAACGAATAACAACAATAAGAATATAGGTTAGTTGATTTGAATTAATTTGTCCGAGAATGGGTTTGCCGGCAGTTGATGAAGGTTCGCCGTCGTCATTGGCACGAAATTCTTCTCTTTCGGCTCCCAGCATATATGCCCAGCATACATGACGAGCATCATAATACTGTTTTTTATATTTATCCAATGCCTCTTTCACATCCTCTACCGTACGTACAGGTACAGCGTATGATATGAATTTACTTCTTTTTTCGCTATAATAGCCTTCTGATATTTCTTTGATGGTTCTGTAACTATCTTCTGCCATTACAAATTCGTTATCTATTTATTTTTTAATTCTTCTCGTAAAAAGGGAGCTGTGAAACTTTTCGTTTTTGAAGTAACCATTTCTTCCGGAGTTCCCTCAAAAAGTATCTCACCACCTTTTCGTCCGCCTTCAGGACCAATATCAATCAGGTAATCCGCACTCTTAATGACATCTAAGTTGTGTTCAATAACAATAATCGTATTCCCCTTATCAACTAATTTATTCAGAACACCCAATAGTACACGTATATCCTCAAAATGAAGTCCGGTAGTCGGTTCATCAAGGATATATAAGGTTTTCCCGGTATCTCGTTTTGCCAGTTCTGTAGCTAATTTTACCCGCTGACTTTCACCTCCCGAAAGCGTAGTAGAAGGTTGACCCAGTTTAATATATCCCAAGCCTACATCTTGTAAAACCTTGACTTTCGAGAGAATAGAAGGAATATTCTCAAAGAACTCTACCGCCATATTGATCGTCATGTTCAACACATCGGCAATAGATTTACCTCTGAAACGAACCTCCAGCGTCTCTCTGTTATATCTTTTCCCCTGACAATCTTCGCATGGAACAAGTACATCCGGAAGGAGATTCATTTCTATTGTTTTATATCCATTTCCTTTGCATGTTTCACAACGACCACCGGAAACGTTAAATGAAAAACGTCCGGGTTTATAACCCCGCATTTTGGACTCGGGAAGTTCCACAAACAGGTTGCGGATATCCGAAAACACACCGGTATAAGTTGCCGGATTGCTTCGCGGAGATCTTCCAATCGGAGATTGATCTACATTGACAATTTTATCGATATGTTCTACTCCTTCAATTGATTTATAAGGTAACGGCTCTGCCAATGAATTGTAGAACTGTTTGCTGATGATTGGCTGAAGCGTATGATTAATCAGTGTGGACTTGCCACTTCCGGAAACTCCTGTTACACAAATCAAGGTGCCAAGAGGGAATTTTGTCGTAACATTTTTAAGATTATTCCCCGTTGCTCCGATTATTTTAATGAAAGAGCCATTTCCTTTGCGACGTATCTTGGGGATTTCTATTTTCATTTTCCCATTCAGATAAGCAGAGGTCATCGTATCGGATTTAAGCATCTCTTCGGGCGTACCTTCAAAAACAACTTCTCCTCCCAGACGACCGGCTTTAGGTCCCATGTCAACAATATAATCCGCATTCAGCATCATATCCTTATCATGTTCGACAACCACAACCGAATTGCCCGTATCTCGAAGTTCTTTAAGTGAGTCAATCAATCGGACATTATCGCGCTGATGAAGACCGATACTTGGTTCATCAAGGATATATAATACATTCACTAACTGACTGCCAATCTGGGTTGCCAGACGGATACGCTGACTTTCTCCACCGGATAAAGAGGCTGACGCACGATTTAATGCTAAATAATCTAAACCTACATTCAGTAAAAATTTCAGTCTGGAACGTATTTCCTTTAATATTTCAATAGCAATCTGTCGCTGCTTATCATTAATACGTTCTTCAATTCCTTCTAACCATTCATAAAGTTCGGAAACATCTATTTTAGATAACTCCGCTATATTCTTCCCGTCAATCCGGTAATTCAGCGCCTCTTTGTTAAGTCTGTCGCCATTACATTCCGGACAAATCGTTTCTTTGATAAACTGACCAGCCCATTTTTGTGCAGAAGCAGAGGCTTCACTCTCCTGCTGCATCAAAATATACTTGGCAACGCCTTCATAGCTGATGAAATAATTCGAATTACCGAGCGATTCGTTTTTTATGTGCAACCGTTCATCCGTGCCATTCAGAATTTCATCAATAGCTTCTTCGGGAATGTCCTTAATAGGTGTTTTGACCGTTACGCCATGCTTTTCACATATGGCATCGATCTGCCAGAATATCAATGAATTCTTATATTTTCCAAGTGCCACGATACCACCATTATAAATACTCAATGATGAATCCGGTACAATCTTTTCCATATCTAAAAGATTCACAATACCCAGTCCTTTACATTTAGGACAAGCACCGTGTGGCGAATTGAAAGAAAAATTATGGGGTGCAGGCTCACTATAAGATAAGCCGGTCACAGGACACATCAAACGTTTACTATAATGCCTCACCTCGTTACTGTCGGCATCTAAGATAAGAATCAGTCCGTCACCCTGCTTCATCGCTACCCGTACACTTTCCTTCAAGCGTTTCTCGTCAGTAGCCGAAACCACCATCTTATCGATAACCACCTCAATGCTATGCATCTTGTAACGATCTAAGCGCATGCCATGTATGATTTCACGCAGTTCACCGTCCACACGCACATTCAGAAATCCTTTTTTTCGGGTTTGTTCAAACAATTCTTTATAATGTCCCTTACGATTCCTTACCAAGGGAGCCAATATATATGTTTTCTTTCCTTTGTAATGATCAAGAATTAAATCCAATATCTGCTCCTCAGTATATTTGACCATCTTCTCTCCACTCAAATAAGAGTATGCCTCCCCTGCCCTTGCATATAATAAACGCAGGAAATCATAAATTTCGGTAGTTGTCCCCACCGTTGAGCGCGGATTTCTGTTTGTCGTCTTTTGTTCAATAGAAATAACCGGACTTAACCCCGTTATTTTATCCACATCAGGCCGTTCGATATTACCTAAAAAATTACGTGCATAAGCAGAAAAAGTTTCAATATAACGACGTTGTCCCTCGGCAAAGATCGTATCAAATGCCAAAGAAGATTTGCCACTACCACTCATTCCCGTTATCACGGAAAGCTTATTGCGGGGAATCTCAACATCGATGTTTTTTAAATTATGAACACGAGCGCCCAAAACGGATATCAGGCCTTCTTCTAATACAGTACTATCATTCATCTTTTTATATGATTGATGCAAATATACACAATATTTCGGCTCGCTTTTTCAGAAAACAAACAAGATACACCCTCTTCTGTGGAAGGTGTTCTACTACAATGTCACATTGAAATATACGGGCAATTCGAGGCTTGATTTTCTATAAAAACAGCCCATTTTTTACATGTTGAAAATCAAGGAATAAAACCGCCTAAAAATATAAAGGTTATTTTTGGAAAAATAAAGGATATTTTTCCAATTATAAAGGTTATATTTTTTTTTCAAATACTATCAATATTTTTATTGCTCAAAAACCCAACGCGGATCGTGAACAACAGTATTCGGTGTATTATAAAATAAGTCCTTTAATTCGGGAATGTCTATATAATAAGTTCTTCCACCTGTTACTAATTTACGATCCCTTAACCAGGTGTTGAAACGTTTTAGATCGGCATAAGTTATTCCGTTTTCTTGTGCAAATGAAGCCAGATCCTGGATATCCGAAGAAACTTTTACCTGATTTACTCGGATAGGCTTATACAAATCCTTTGCTTTCAGTACAAAGCCATATTTTGAAGGGTTTTCAAAAATTTGTTTTATGGCAATCATCCGATATACATATCTGGAAGTTTCTTCTACTAACCAGAGGTCTAATGCATTATCTGCATTTTGCTTCTGGAGTTCACCGGAAATACGCCCCATTCCGGCATTATAAGATGCCGCAACATCTGCCCAACTGCCGTATTTTGCATATGCTTTCTTTAAATAACTACAGGCAGCCTCTGTTGATTTCTTTACATGTCTGCGTTCATCTACCGTACCCGCAACAACCAGCCCTCCATCCTTTGCCGTACCTTCCAATAATTGCCACATACCGACTGCACGCGCCGGCGAAGAAGCCTGAGGATCCAAATGACTTTCGATTACAGCTAAATATTTAAAATCATCGGGGATACCGTTAGCTTTCAATATTGGTTCGATAACAGGGAAATATCGATTAGCACGTTTGATCAGCAACATCGTAGTAGAATGAAAATACGTAAAACTCGAGAGTTCCCGGTCAAGTCCTTCATGCATATTGTAACGGGTAATATCTATATTTTCACCACAGAATAAAACGGAGGTCGGTATTTCAGGATTCAGTGTGACTGCCTGATGAATATCCTTTCCATCCGGACCTACGCTTTTACTGTTTATTTTACCTGAATCATCTGATCCCAAAGAAATACATGCCGAAAGACAAATAAAAGCTCCGGCTAAATAACTAATCTTTTGTTTACTCAATAATTTCATCTCTTTCTGTTTTAGATCGTAAAATACTGATACTTCCCGTCTTTTTATGGGTTTTACCATCCGATCCTTTGGCCTCTAATACATAGAAATACACTCCGGGAGCAACATACTTTCCTCCCTTTTTTCCATCCCAACCCAAATCCGGGTTTGTCCAATGGAATATTTCATTTCCCCAACGATTAAATATCCATCCTTTAAAAGAAACGATAGACTCGTAGGTAATTTTAAATTCATCGTTTATACCGGGAGAAGCTCCGGGAGAAAACACATTCGGGGCATCCCAGAAAAATTTACTTATTTCAAAGTCATAACTGTAATCCGTGTTTACACAGCTTCCGGTACGATCTAATACCGTTAATTCAGCTTTGTATTTTCCTTCCTTTTCAAAAGTATAGTCAAATTCACTTCCCCGAAAGTTTACAGTGAATTGAGCCGAATCTTCTACCAAGTATATTTTCCATGTAAAGTTGTTCGCTACGGGTTCATTGGCATAAGCCGTAAACCGTATATTTAGAGGGGCTGAGAAAACCCCATCATCAGAAGACTTAGCAACTCTGTCGTCTTCCATAATCAAAGTAGTATCTGCTTTTACTAACAGAGCTACTGCTGTATATAGGTCTGAAGAAACAGATTGTTCTACGCCAAAATGACGGGCAAATAAATCTCCGCTTAGTGTAAAATTGGTATCTGTGTAAGGTGTATTATTCAAAAATTTATCAAAGGGATTTCCCTGAATTGTATCTGTCTGGGGGATAGAATTGAGAAAATAAGAATCTTCCGCCCATTCTAAAGTAGTATATTTCAGTTCGAATTTACGGTCTAATACTGTTTGATTTCCCATCGGTGTAAAATAATGAAGCAAAGCGATATTGCCTTCTCCTTCTAATTTTACACCACTGCAACCGCTAAGTTTTTCGGAGACCTGGAAATTAGTCAATTCAACCTGATATTTGCTATAATCTATAATCCAGATGTATTTTGTAAAACCTGTCGATTCCTTAACAAAATACCCATATCCCTCTTCTACATTTCTCAAAACGGAAGTTGTTCCATTTTGTTCGGCTGTTATTGGCTCTGCATCCAGCGCTTTTGTTTTGTAGCGAAACCATTGGTGGGAAGTGGATGCGGAAGTATAACTAATCTCTACCCCCGACATGCCGTAAACTAAATAAACATCAATATCATTATTGGTGTTTTGTTCTGCTAATAACGGAATGCCAGTTCCTCCTGTTACCGTATATTGGGCACATACATTAAGCGAAACCAGTAATAAAATGATTAAAAAACCTATACTTATTAATCTTTTTTTAAACATATTCAAGCCCTGTAATTAGTTTCCAAAATTAGTATTTTATACGGACTTACACTATCTTTGCCCTAAATATCCTATCAGAACATGAACAAGACACGTATAATTATACTACTGTTTTTATTAAGTTTATCTTTACTTTCCGGCTATTCGCAGCAGAACAACACGGTCATTACTAATAACGTTGCGGGTAGTAATATATTTCATCATACAATCGAGCGAGGACAGACGGTTTATTCCATAGCAACGATGTATGGAGTAAGTGAAAAAGATATTTACAGACTTAACCCGGGCAGCGAAGAGTCTATCAAAGCCGGAGCGATCCTGATCATTCCGCAAAAAGGCACTTCTTCAGATACCGGAGAAGCAAGTGATGCATATACCTACCATACAATCCAACCTAAAGAAACATTATATTCTTTAACGTTGAAATATAATATACCGGCTACGCGAATAGTGGATGCTAATCCCGGATTGTCTGTTGAAACGTTTACAATAGGAAAAACAATCCGAATTCCGGCAACAAATATTGATGACCTGCCGACAACAGAAATAAAGACTGTTACGAAAGAAATTGAATATCGCGTGAAACGTCGTGAAACAATGTATAGTATTTGCAGACGTTTTAATGTTTCAAGTTCTGAATTGATTAAAAGAAATCCGGAACTTAAAAACGGGATGAAAACAGGTATGACAATTAAAATCCCTATTCAGGCTGAGGAAACAGTAACTACGACGGTAGAACAACTTCAGGAAAGAGATGTAAACGCATTGTTGAGTACACCTAAAGAGATAGATAAGGTAAACGTTTTGAAGGTAGCTGTTCTTCTGCCTTTTATGGCTGACGGGAATGCCGGATCTGATGCAGCTCTTCGTACGCTGGAGTACTATGAAGGTTTTCTGCTTGCAATCGACAGTCTTAAAAACCAGGGAATATCTGTTTCTCTTTCGGTCTATGATATCGGGGAAGGAACGAAGAAGACAAAAGATGTTCTTAAGAATAAAGAGCTCAAAGAGGCAAACCTGATTCTTGGAGGTGTCCAGAATGATCAGATAAAATTAATTGCAGATTTTGCAAAAAAACAGGAGATAAAATATGTCATACCTTTCACCTCACGCAATGATGATGTATTATCGAACAATTACGTTTTTCAGGTGAATACTCCTCATTCTTATTTATATGCAAAAGCTGCTCAGGCGGGTTGTCGTCTGTTTGGAGAGTATAATATTATTCTTATAAACACGAATGATTCAAAAAACAAGACTGATTATATCAAAGCGCTTAAAACAGAGATGGAATTACGGAATCTGACTTATACTGATTATAATTTAAAGTCGGAAACGTTTAGCGATGATCTTCTGACTTTATTAGACAGCACTAAACGTAATGTCGTAATTCCTTATTCGGGTACATTGGAGGCCTTGAATAAAATCCGAATACCACTAAAAAGTATATCTGAATCCAATCCCGAATACGGATTAACATTGTATGGTTATCCTGAATGGCAGACTTATATGCGTGAATGCTTAGATGATTTCTTTGCGCTGAACACTTATATTTATTCTAACTTTTACGTAGATAATATATCTAAGGAGGCACGCGATTTCCATTTAAAATACAGAACATGGTTCTCTAAATCTCTTTTTAATTCGTATCCTAAATATGGTATATTGGGATTTGATACGGCAATGTATTTCTTGACTTCATTATATAAGAACGGAACTAATTTTGAAGATAATCCTTCAAAAATCAATTATAATGGAATTCAGACAAGTTTTGACCTGCACCGTGTAAACAACTGGGGAGGTTTTGTTAATACACATTTGTTTTTAGTGCATTATCGAAGCGATTTCACTATAACCCGTGAAGATGTAAACTTATGAAGAAGATAATTATACTTACCCTATTGGGGTTCTTGAGTATTTCTATTGTCAAAGCTCAGAACACATTCAATCAGGAGTTTTTTGTTGGGGCATCTTTTGGAACTAATTTTTCGTCTGTTTCTTTTGCTCCGAAAGTGAAGACTAAACAACTAATGGGTTATATGGGCGGTGCTATCGTTCGTTGGAACACCGAGAATCACATCGGTTTACAGGCTGAACTTAATTATAGTCAAAATGGTTGGGATGAGGATTTTTCAGAGTCATCTAATCCAAACTATAAATATTCAAGAACAATTAATTATCTGGAACTTCCATTCCTCACGCACATCTTTTTTGGAGGCAAAAAAGCTCGTTTTTTTATTAATCTCGGACCAAAGATCGGCTATATGCTTAGCGAAAGTACTTCGCAAAACATAAATGGAGCAGAAATCAGCGATCGTGTGACAGAACAACACAATATGGCTGTTGAGAAAAAATTTGCATGGGGTTTATGCGGCGGTCCGGGTTTTGAACTTAGAACAGGAATAGGATTGTTTAGTCTTGAAGGACGTTATTCCTATGCACTTGGTGATATATATGGTAGCCGGAAAGAGGATTATTTTCCAAAATCTTCGAGTCAGGTTCTTAGCGTAAAGCTTTCTTATATGATTCCCCTTTTTTGAGAATTTAAAAATCACTGCGATATTTATAAAAGTATCGCAGTGATTTTTAAATTATATCAGATCATTAGTCTGATTATTCAATAATTGAAACCCAATTATGTACATCCGGTTCATCTCCGTATTGGATACCTCTGAGTTTGTTGTATAAACGTTCACAAACTTGTCCGGGCTTTCCATCTTTAGAGTAAACATAGGATTTGTTCTCATCCAAATCATCAATACGTGAAATTGGAGCAATAACAGCTGCAGTTCCACATTCAGCTGCTTCGTCGAAAGTTGCCAGTTCTTCAATAGGAACCGGACGGCGTTCTACCGTTAAGCCCATATCCTGAGCAAGTTGAATCAAGCTTTTATTCGTAATTGATGGTAATATGGAATGAGAAGCAGGAGTTATGTAATTGTTGCCACGAATACCGAAGAAGTTAGCCGGACCACATTCATCTATATATTTCTTTTCTCTTGGATCAAGATAGAGTACAGCAGCATAACCTCCTTTATGCGCTTTTTCGCCGGCTACCATACTTGCAGCATAATTACCGCCTACTTTTATAGTTCCGGTTCCATGCGGCGCAGCACGATCATAATCTCTCATGATACATACAGGTGCCGGTTTAAATCCTCCTTTAAAATATGGTCCTACAGGAGTTACAAAAACAAGAAACAGATATTCATCGGCCGGTTTTACTCCGACTTGCGCTCCGATTCCGATTAAAAGCGGACGAATATACAAGGAAGAACCACTCTCATAGGGAGGAATAAAACGTTCATTCAATTTTACAACCTTCCGTACTGCTTCTTCAAATTTCTCGACAGGAAATTCGGCCATCATAATTCCGCGACTGGAAGCCTGCATGCGTTTCGCATTTTCATCCATACGGAACACGCGGGTTTTTCCATCTTTTCCTCTGAAAGCCTTTAATCCCTCAAAAGCTTCCTGTCCGTAATGGAGGCATGTAGCTGCCATATGGATATTGATTATATCGGAAGATGAAACTTCCAATTCACCCCATTTACCATCACGAAAATAACACCGTACATTATAGTCAGTCTTCATATATCCGAATGACAGATCAGACCAGTTAACATTTTCCATATCTCATCGTTCTATGATTTAACAATTACAAAAGTAAGCTATTTAGAAGTATAATCGTTACATTTGCCTGAAAATTTATAGTAATATGAAAGTTATCGATCTTATAAATAACAGTAAAAAAACAGCTTTTTCGTTCGAAATACTTCCCCCTCTGAAAGGAAACAGTATTCAGAAGGTTTATAATGTAATAGATAAGTTACTGGATTTTGATCCTAAGTATGTAAATATCACGTCTCATCATAGTGAAAATATATACAAAACCCTTCCTGACGGAACAATACAAAAGGTTAATGTCAGAAAGCGTCCGGGATCTGTAGCAATCGCATCGGCTATTCAAAACAAATACAAAATCACGGCGGTTCCCCATATTGTATGTAAAGGTTTTACAAAAGATGAAACTGAGTATGCATTGATAGACTTAAACTTCCTTGGAGTATATGATTTGTTGTTATTGCGTGGTGATATAAAAAAACTTGATCCGATTACAGATCCGAATGTCTATCACAATTATGCGACTGACCTGCAAGAACAAGTAAATAATTTTAACAAAGGTATTGCTATTGACGGTTCTACCTTTGAAGCAAACGAAACACCGTTTTCTTATGGAATGGCTTGTTATCCCGAAAAACATGAAGAAGCGCCTAATATGGAGTCGGATATTTTCTATGCTAAAGAAAAAGTGAAAAATGGTGCAGACTATTTAGTTACTCAGATGTTTTTCGACAACCAGAAGTATTATGACTTCGTTGGCCGTCTGCGTTTGGAAGGTATAACAGTTCCGATTATCCCCGGAATTAAACCGATCGTTCTGAAAAATCAATTAACAGTACTACCTCGTATTTTCAGATCAGAAATCCCGGAACCTTTGGCTTCCGAACTAAGAAAATGTAAAACAGACAACGATGCTAAAGCCGTCGGAATTGAATGGGGAATACAACAATGTAAGGATCTTATTTCAAAAGGAGTACCAAGTCTGCATTTTTACACTATGATGGCGACAGATAGCGTACAACAAATAGCCCGTCAGGTCTATTGATACAGAATGAACTTATTTACAATGTTCACGGATTAGGCGATTCGCTAATGGATCGCCTAATTCTTTTGCCTTATTGAAAGCCTCACAAGCCTCATTTTTCTTGTTCTGACGAATCAGGCAAATACCTTTCAGGCGATAACATGAAGCAAAATCCGGTGCTTTATCTAATGCTTTATCTAAACTGACCATTGCTTTTGTGTAGTCTTCAAGACGAATATAAACAGAGGCTTCCTCTGCTAGATAATCAGGAGTAGAATCCATCGTTATAGCTTGCTGAATATCGGCTAATGCTCCCGTTAAATCTCCTGCACGGAATTTTGCCTGTTCACGATAATAATAAAAAGGGGCTTCTACCCTACCTCCTACTGCATTATAATATAAGTCATAATCTGCAACGGCTTCCGCATACATCATCAGTTTCATTTTCCATTCCACGCGTTCAAGAATATAGGTTGCAGCAGTAGCTCCCGGAGGAGTTCCTGTTTTTTCAATTGCTTTGTCTAATAAAGCAATTACATCTCCAATATTAAATCCGGTTATATTTTCTTTTGCTTTAGCAGCCATATAATAGGTCTCTGCCGTAGCCATATCGGATTCATTTATTTTCATATAAGCGTTATATGCATCTTCAAATTTTTGTTGATAGAAAGAAATATCTCCTTGCAGTTGACGATAAACCGGCTGATCATCTTCCGATATAGCCTGATTAACGGCATTTAATGCATCATCTACACTCCATCCCTGTTGCGTAATTGTCGAATCCGTAGCAGCAATATCAAAAATCAATTTGGCACGATTGTAATTTGCATCGCCCGGTTTATTAGAATAACGAGCAGCCGTATTGATATCCTCCAATGCTTTGTCTAAATAAGTTCTTTCATCTGTCGAAGAAGAAGCCAACGTTTTTCTGTAAACAGCATAATGAGAAGCGCGTGTTGTATAACCATCCGGTGAATTTGGAAACGTCGCTATAAAATCGTTTACAGTTTCCAAATATTGTTGTGGTGTTTGTGTACTTCTTCCGATAAACAAGGCAACAGATGCTTGTTCTGCATCCTCCGGCCAGGCTTTCTTTATTGCAATCGAATTGTACGTTGAACTCAAGAAATCCGTCGAACCGATACGCAGACTATGTGCATATCCTGCAGAAGCAGCATAAGATTGTTCGTTTTTTCCTGATGCGTCTTCTTGCGCAAGACCGATCACTTCTCCTGTAGCTGTAAGTATAGGAGTATTTACATCCTTTGAAGCTAAAGGCATAGAAACTTTATAGTAGCTATATGCTCCGGAAAGTTTACTAACTTCTACAATCTGACCTTCTTTGAAAACAGGCTTCTTGTCGGTTGAGAAAGGCAGGAAATAAACGGGAGAACCTGTTAGCACCGGATCATTGGCTACGGGTAAAAATTCAACTTTTTTGGATACTGAAGCCTGAACCCGGATAATATCATAGACTTCATCTGCTCCCCATATCCGTTCAACTGAATAACTCTTTCCGTCCGGATCTGTTACTTGTGCCCTGGCTGCTCCTTTAAATAATGAATAAGAAGATAATATTTCCCCGTTTTCAGACACAAAAAAAGCTATTCCTGTATGTAACTGCCGGTTGTCTTTATCAAATGTCGTGACCGTAAGAACTGCTTTACGGCTTTTATTCATCCATTTAGGTGCTTTTCCTTGCGCTAAAGCAAGACTATAGCTACATACTATTATCAGGGCAGAAAGGATCAGTTTATTCATGGTAATTAACTTTCATATTTCGTATGCTTGCAAAGTTAATGATTTAATTAAATGAGATGTAACAATAGGTACAAATTCAAGATGTACAAAGAGATTATCTTTAGGGTATCATTAATACTAAAGGGTTAAAAATATGAACGAATTATTTACAAAAGGTACAATCCTGAAAATGGATGAACTGATAGATTACTCTAAAGGTGGTGTGATTAGCAAGCAAGTGCTTAAAAATACGGCAGGAAATATCACATTGTTCTCTTTCGACGAGGGACAAGGCTTAACAGAACACACTGCACCTTTTGATGCAATGGTACAAGTACTTGAAGGAGAAGTGGAAATCCGTATCGGCGGAAATCCAAATCTACTTAAACAAGGGGAATCAATCATTATGCCGGCTAATGTTCCTCATGCTTTACAGGCAGTAAAAGCATTCAAAATGTTGCTGACGATGATTAAAGGGGCATAAATCGACAACAATACAACTTATAAAGCGACATTGCGGCTAAGCAGTCGCTTTGTTTGTTCTATTGTATATCCGCTACGGGATGCGTATTCTGCTATTTGTTCTTCGTCAATTGTTCCGATCATGAAATATTGAGACTCGGGATGCGCAAAATACAACCCGCTCACAGTAGCTGTTGGCAGCATGGCTCCGTTCTCCGTAAGGCTTACTCCTATCTGCGACATACCCAAGAGTTTGTCAAGCATATGATTCTGCAATTGGTCCGGCAAAGATGGATACCCAACAGCCGGACGGATTCCTTGATATCTTACCCGGAAAAGATCGGGGATAGATAAATTTTCATCGGGCGCATATCCCCAATATTCTTTACGGACTTTTTCATGTAAATACTCAGCAACTGCTTCTGCCAGACGGTCTGTCAAACTTTGCAGGAGCATTGCGCTATAGGTATCACCTTCTGCTTCAAACTCGGCATGAAGCTGTTCTGCTCCCGCCCCCGCTGTAACAACAAATGCACCTACGTAATCCTCCCGGCCTTCTGACGCCGGCATAACATAGTCGGCTAACGATTTATAATCCACACGGTCTTTCTTTTTAGCTTGCTGACGCAAAACAGGAATTTCCATATCTTCCAAACGAATAATATCGTTATCACTCGATGCGGGAAAGAATCCGTAAACTGCACGACAATAATCGGCTTTCATCAAAACCAAACGATCCAATAAGTTCTTTACATCCGCAAAAAGCTTCATTCCCTCTTTCGCTTTTTCACGTTCTTCGCCTTCAAACTTATTCAGCCATTCTGCGCGACAAGCATCGCAATCATGCAAGTACGCAAGTTCTGCATATCGTCCACTTAATCTCCATGCACTGAAAAAGAAATTCCAATGCACATAAGGTATAATATCTTCTAATGGAATGTACGGAATAACATGTACTCCCATATTTCTTGGCTTTACAGGAATATAGGAAGCCCAATCTATCTGTTGAGGTTTTCTTCTTGCTTCAGAAAGAGGAATCAATTCCTCTCGTTTATTCTCTAACGAAGCACGAAGCACTTCATATTCTTGACCAATTTGCGTTACGTATTCATCCCGGGTCTCAGGGTTAAGTAATTTAGCCGCGATCAGTGGAGCCTGCGAAGCATCCAGCCCATGAATAACGGGAGAATCATAATAAGGTGCTATCTTGACTGCCGTATGTAATTTAGAAGTCGTTGCCCCGCCTACCATCAAAGGTATTTTGAGACCTGCTTTCTGCATTTCTTTTGCAACAGTAGCCATCTCTTCCAGAGAAGGAGTTATCAGGCCTGAAAGACTTACAAAGTCTGCCTTTTCTTCAATCGCTTTCTTTATAATAGTTTCAGTAGGAACCATTACGCCAAGATCTATGACTTCATAATTGTTGCAGGTTAAGACGATCGACACTATATTTTTTCCAATATCATGTACGTCACCTTTGACAGTTGCAAAGACTGTTTTTCCGGCTTTTGTTGCTCCACCTACCGAATTTTCAGCTTCGATAGTGGGTTGAAGAATAGCTACAGCCTTTTTCATTGTACGAGCAGTCTTAACAACCTGAGGTAAAAACATCTTTCCAGCACCAAACAGATCACCTACTTTATTCATTCCCGACATAAGCGGTCCGTCAATGACATTTACAGCGCGTGGATACGTATCTAATGCTTCCTTTAAATCTTCTTCTAAATGATCTCCGATTCCTTTTATAAGTGCGTGTTCAAGGCGTTCCGCAAGCGGCAGTTCTCTCCATGCTTCATGTCTTTCTTCCTGCGCTCCATTTTTCTCCTGATGAAGATTCTGGGCATACGTAATTAATTCCTCCGCTGCTTCCGGACGACGTGCAAGAATAACATCTTCTACTAATGTCCTGAATTCCGGATCAATATCTTCGTACATAATGGAAGAAGACGGATTCACAATACCCATATCCATACCTTTAGAGATGGCATGATATAGGAATACCGAATGCATCACTTCGCGGACATAATTATTTCCACGAAAAGAGAAGGATAGATTACTTACCCCACCGCTGACTTTTGCTCCCGGTAGGTTTTTCTTTATCCACTCAGTTGCCTGTATAAAGTCCAAGCCATATCCGTTATGCTCTTCTATCCCTGTCGCAATTGCTAATATATTGGGGTCAAAGATTATATCCTGAGGATTAAAACCAACTTTATCTACTAATAAACGATAAGCGCGTTCGCAGACCTTTATCTTACGTTCACAAACATCTGCCTGTCCTACTTCATCAAAGGCCATAACGACTACAGCCGCACCTAATTGTTTTACGCGGGCAGCATGGGCAAGAAACTCTTCCTCTCCTTCCTTCAGACTGATTGAGTTTACAATACTTTTACCCTGAAGGCACATCAGCCCTTGTTCAATGACTGTCCATTTTGAAGAATCCACCATAACCGGAAGACGCGCAATGTCCGGCTCGGAAGCAATCAGATTAAGGAATGTCACCATTTCTTTCTCTGTGTCAAGCATACCGTCGTCCATATTAACGTCGATCACTTGCGCCCCGTCTTCCACTTGTTTACGTGCAATAGTCAGTGCTTCTTCATAATTGCCTTCTTTTATTAACCGAAGGAACTTACGCGAACCTGCTACATTACAGCGCTCCCCGATATTTATAAAATTATTTTCCGGCTTTACTTCTAACAATTCCATTCCGGACAACCAGAGACAGTCCGGTTTCTTTGCAGGAACATGAGGTATAGCTCCTTTGATCATTGCCGGATACCGACCGATATGCTCGGGAGTTGTTCCGCAACACCCACCAATAATATTGATAAGTCTTTCTTCAATAAACGGTTTTATATGACCGGCCATCGTTTCCGGAGTTTCGTCATACTCACCAAAACTATTCGGCAGACCGGCATTTGGATAAGCACTGATATAATAAGGTGCTTTTTGTGCCAACTCCTGTAAATAAGGTTTCATATCAGACGCACCGAACGAACAATTCAAGCCTATGCTAACAATATTTGTATGTTGAACAGATGCCAGGAAAGCCTCTAAAGTCTGCCCCGAGAAAGTACGCCCTCCTTGTGCTGCTAATGTAATAGACAACATAATCGGCAGGTCTCTTCCTTTTTCTTTTAACGTAGTTTCCGCTGCTTCCAATCCGGCCTTTACATTGAGTGTATCAAAGGTCGTTTCAAACAAAACGATGTCCACTCCTCCATCAACCAATGCTTCTACTTGTTCTTTATAAGAATCGTATAAGTCTTTATAAGTTACCGATCTATAGGCCGGATTACTTACATCGGGACTCATAGAAGCTGTCTTGTTAGTAGGCCCGATTGAGCCCGCAACAAAGACCTCCCGCTCCGGATGTTCTTGCATAAAAGAGTCCGCAACTTCTCTGGCTAATGAAGCTGCCGCTATATTAATTTCTCTGACATACTCCTGCATAGAATAGTCAGCCATAGATATTTTTGTGGCATTAAACGTATTTGTAGCAAAAATATCAGCACCGGCATCCAAGTATTGACGATGGATATTCTTAATTACATCAGGACGGGTGATACAAAGTAAGTCGTTGTTTCCTTTTAAGGATGTAGGATAATCAGCAAAACGCTTACCTCTATAATCTTCTTCTTTCAGTTTGAACCCTTGAATCATGGTTCCCATCCCACCATCCAGTATTAAAATACGTTCTTTTAATAACTCTATAAATCTTTTCTTAGTCATAAGAATGTTTAAGCTTACTCAATATAAAATAATCATAGCTTCTACGAAGCCAAACTGCAACGATTGCAAATAAAAGTCGCGTAACAACAATCCACAAAACAGGAATACCTATCGCTACAAAAACCAATGTATCTTCCAAAAGTGAATGCGATACGGCTAAATGTATATTTAAAAGCCTGCCGGATTCACGGGTAAGCTTCTTTTCTTCAATTTGTTCTACCATAATTCCACCTCCATAGGCAAGTCCTACAAGATTACCAACCAACCACGAGAAGGCCGTATCTTTCGGTAATCCGAAAATCGTCATTAACGGAGATAAAAAAGAGGAAACTCTATTCAGCAGATTAAATTCAACCAATATATAATGTAATAACATCAATGCCGAGACAATAACTAAAATAGTCAGTACAACCTGCATTGAGGATGTAAACCACAGTAAGAATACTTGCGCTATGGTATCACAGTTTTCGGCGCTTTGCGTAGTTACAACTGTACCCCATCCATCCTGCGGCATTACAAGATTTAACGTAAATGCAATTACGAAACTCATCAAAATTCGTAAAGTTGTTATTCCCCAAAAGGAAGATCCGGTCTTTGCCTGAATGGAAGATTCAACAATTAAGTTATGGGATAATAAACACATCAATGCAAGGATGGTCGCTTCACGCAATCCTAAAGACATAGACGTAATCAATGCAACCGGAGCATACAAAGGAGTAAATAAACTGGTGATAAATACGATTGCCGTTTCACCCGGTAAGCCGACAAAAGAAAATACCGGATAGAAAAATTCAGAGATGATACCTAAAAAACCGGAATACTGCAATAATCTCACCAATAAGGAAATAGGTAAAATAATCTTAAATAACCAGAGACAGGTTTTACCTGCCTTAGGTAACGCTTTCGTCACACAAGACCAGATTCTATTAATAACCTTATTCATGTATCTATACTACCTTTTAAAAGCCCTGTCCATTTCGCGTTTATCATCACGGGCTTTAATGGAATCTCTTTTATCGTACTCTTTTTTACCTTTTGCAATTGCTACAATTACTTTTGCTAACCCTTTATCATTTATAAACATACGAGTAGGGATTATCGTGAAACCGTTATTTTTGGCCGCAGATTCTATTTTTCGTAGTTCTTTTTTGGTCAACAGCAATTTTCGATCACGGCGTGCGGAATGATTATTGTATGTTCCGTAAAAATACTCGGCTATATACATATTTTTCACCCACAATTCTCCTTTTTCAATAATGCAAAACGTATCAACAAGACTTGCCTTACCTAAACGGATTGATTTTATTTCCGTTCCGGTCAGCACTATTCCGGCTGTAAATGTATCGAGCAACTCAAAATCAAAGGTTGCCCGTTTATTTTTAATCAATATATTATTACTGATCTTTTCTTTCATGATTAATTTTATCAAGAACGAAGACCGGGCATCAACATGACTAAGATTATTTCAATAACTGAAGGAGTTATTAAAACCACAGCCGATGCTATTCCCACAAATTTCATTCGTTCGTCATCTTTGATCTGCATATAGGGTGCAGCTCCTTCCCATATAATATAAACAGTATATAAAACGAATATCTTTAAAAAAAAGAATTCGGGCAACAACGCTAATACAACAGCCAGAACAAATAATAATGCCGAAGAATAGCCCACAAACCGTTGACATAGCTTTATATCTTTCTCACGCTTAAAGACGCTGAACCATAATTCATTCAAAAGATAAGCTCCAAGAAAGAAACCACCTAATGCCGAAACTAAAGAATTAACCGATGCTTTCAACGCCAGTTCTACATCAAATTCTTTTCTGGTAAATAAAACTCCCAGAAATGCACCTATAGAAACAAGTCCAATTAATGGATAAATATAATTAGTCAGATATTTTTCGTTATCCTCTGTATTTTCTTCACTCAATGACTCCCAGGCCTTTGCCGGTTGAGAGATAAGTGCAATCACACATTTAAATACTTCTTTCAACATTCTTTTCCACTAAGTCTTTAATTCTTAATTTCTCGGCAAACTAACACCAAAGTTTTGCGACGTACTCCATGAGGCAGTGGAGTCTGTCTTTATCGCAGAAATATAATTAATTCTAAAATATAAACTGTCTTTCCCTGCTTCTCGTTCCTCATTAGTCTTCTCCGCAACAAAAGAAGTTAAATCAAACACATTATATTTGATCTCTTTTTGAGTACTTATCGTATCCCCTAAATAACGCAGATAAAAATTATAGACCCGTTGTCCTGCACTGGAAACTACAGGCTGAGAGTCTTCTCCATTATAAGACAAGTTAATCGAATCTAAACTAAATTCTATAGTATGATTCGTAAAAAGAAAAAGATTATAGTCCAACAACACACTTTTATCATACATATCGGTAATAACCACCTCTTTAGCATTCACTTTACCGGTATCAGGAAGAATAGTCTCTAACGGATTTTTATCCATAGACGTAAACTGAACATCACTTGCCGTATAATATCCGCTATCTGCAGTATTAATATTCTCTGCATCAGAATAATCCAATACGAAATCAACAAGTCCGCAATCACCTTCTTCCAGATTTGGATTACTTTCCATCTCTGCAGAATGAATCAGGTCTCCACCTTTGATTAAAAGCACTTTTTCCGGAACAAGTTTAACCACTGCCGGTTGGGAGGTCAACATAATTTCATTTCCTCCATCATCCAAACAAGAGGTAATGAAAAAGAATAAAAGAATCAAACCTACCCCCAATATAATTGCTCTGTTTCCCATTATTTCTACAAGTTACAAAATGTAATAATTTTCAAAAGATGAGTACAAAGTTAATAAAAAAGAGAATAACCGGATGATAGGTCATTCTCTTTTCTTCAAATGAGGTTAAATAAGACATCATTCAACCTTCCAATATTATTTTCCGAATTACTCTTCTTCTGTCGGGAAAGTATAAGTAGCTACATCAGAAGAACTCCATTCTGCTTTTGTATTATCATCATTAAGACTACTTATATAGTTTATCTTGAACTTTACATTAGTCTTTCCTGCAGATTGCACTTTAGTTCCGATTGTATATAAGAACGAATTCAGGTTAAATGCATTAACAATACCTCCGCTTTGACTTGGAGAAGTTCCTTCGGTTTCTTTTGTTACACGAAGAAACAGGTTGTAGACGTTTTCGCCATTCACCACTTCAGGTTCCTGATTCGCATCAAATGACAAATCAAATCGTTGTGTTTGTCCTTTTAAGATGCCTTCATGATAGGTTACTAAGAACATATTCTTATCTATCATCGGCCAGATTGTTGAATAAGAACTTAAGCTTTCTATTTTTTGTACAACCAATTCCTGCGGATCTATATTGGCTGTGTCTCTTAATGAGGAACTTGTGTAATAGTTATCAATCAGGCTATAATAACTTGTTGTTACAGTGTAATATCCTGTAGTTGCAACATCTGCATTCTCAGCCAGATCATAATCCAAAACAAAATCAAAAAAGCAACAATCGCCTTCGTTTACGCTAAAGTCAGCCGCAATTGTCGGTGAATAAAAATAAGTGCCACCTCCAACATTTACTAACATTTTTCCATTAACATACTCAATAACACCGTAAGTCTGTCCGGAATTTTGATTACTTCCGCCATCTAAGCAGGAAGTCATTAACAAAGTGCATAAAGCAAATAGACTACCTAAAAAAAGTTTCTTCATGTTTTTCTTTAATTATTATATTAATACTTTCACTATTTATATCAGAATCCGAATCGTAAACCGAAACTTATATTTACATTAAACGGTTTGTCGGAATGTATCGTCTCAATCTTACTACCGTTATCGAAATAATAACCGGCGCCTACTTCTGCAAAAGCATTCAGGTAACGTAATAAAGGATAGCTTACTCCTGTAGCAGCATTGACTGACCAATACCATTCTTTCATTCGCATATTGTTTTTAACAGGATCTCCCATTATTTGTCCATCTGTATATTTTGTTTCTTTCACTCTTCCGGCTACATTGACCTCAGGCATGAAACCTGCAGAAGCGTACCACATAAAATTATTCCATTCGGCTATTTTATAGCCCAAAGATACGGGTAAACCGACAAAGTGCAAGCGTTGTTCGGTTGCGGTGTAGTAACTTCCGTTTGTTTTCCAATCAGATGATAGATAAGAATAATTAAGCCCGGCCATCAAGAACCAGCGAGGCGAAAGCATATAACTTGCCGAAAGCCCGAAAGATATGGGCTGGCGATGCTTAATATCTGTTTTGGGCGCTTCGGAAGAATAGCTTGTAGCAAATGAATTCAAAAAGTCTAACTGAGGATTTTCGAATGTTGTATTTCTGAAAGCATAGATGTTCGCGGCATCGCTTGAACCCGCAGTAATGCTCCCTGCTCCCATTCCGAAACCCCAACGTTTTGTCTTTTTCTTTTCCGTACGATCCGTAAACTCCTGATCGTTACGACTATTTATATTGTTATCAGCCTTCATAGCCTGATCAGACTCTTTTATTATAGCATCCGCATTTTCCACAGTTTCAGTTTTATCGTCTTTATGTACTGTTACTGTCTCTTTTTCAGACAGGGATGATATCTGTTCAACGGTTAAGTCAGCCTGCTTTTCTCTTGCAGGTAAAGACCTTACAACTTGTTTTGAGCCAGTTTCTTTTCTCGTCCTCACTTCCGCAATGACAGCAGCCGGTTTCATCACTTCTGGAACGATTTGTTCTTCTTCACGAAGTGCGGATTTGAGCTCTTCTGTTTTCTGTTCTATTTTATCAGCAACAACAGTTTCAACGGCAGATTCTTGTAAAAAGAAGAAGCTACCGCCCACAATGAGAAGAGCAACAGCGGCAGCAATAGCTCCCCACCATCTCCACCTGTTAACCGAAGCCGGAAAGACAGATCTTTGCGTATTTAAACGCCCTTCTATCTTTTCCCAAACTTCATCAGGTAAAGCATCCGACTCAAAGTCATATAACTTTGAACGGAACAAATCGTCTATTTTATCTCTTTCATCCTTTTTCATGTGTCAATGCAATGCATTAATCTTTTTCTGTAATAACTGTCTTGCCCTTGTATATTGTGAGCGAGATGTACTTTCAGTAATATTCAATAGTTCACCTATCTCTCTATGAGAATAGCCTTCTATAGCAAACAGATTAAAAACCGTCCGGAATCCCGGAGGCAGTTCCTGTACTAATTTCATCAACTCATCTGCTGTCATAGACGAAATCACCGAACTGTCCGGTTGAGATAATTCCACCATGTGATCCAAATCGGTCGCCTCACGCAACACATCTGTTTTTCGTAAATACTCCAGCGCAGAGTTTACAAATATTTTCCGAACCCAACCTTCAAAAGAACCTGTACCGGAGTAAGACTTCAAACTCATAAAGACTTTAATAAAACCTTCCTGCAGCAAGTCTGCGGCAGTTTCCTTATCGTTTACGTAACGATAGCAAACTCCCATCATCTTACGAGAAAACCGGTTATAAAGTTCTTTTTGGCCGATTCTGTCTCCCCTCTTACAACTCTCTATCAGTTGTTCTTCGTTCATCTAGTTTTTTTTCAACTTCCCAACATTATAGAGAAGTATATTTGATAGATGTGAAAAGAGCGCCAAACGCTGCATAAAAAACCAATTTTTGACTGGAAAGTGATGCATGTTCTCTAAAATAACGCAAAGCCCCTGATTTAGAGGCTTTGCAAATATAAATATTATATATAGAAAACGATTCTTCATGTTACTTTTTATCTTTAGATTCCTCATTTCCATCTGCAACTACCGCTTCCATGCCTATCTTTTTAAAGGCTGCAGCTATTTTTTCAGGAGAAGTCTTTGACGTATTATACGTTACTTTAGCTGTGCGGTTAGACAAATCGCAACGGAGATCGGCAACTCCTTTTTCAAAAGCAATGTTCTTTTCTACTTTTTTCACACAATTCTTACATTCCATCTCTTCTACGTAGAATGTTACTGTTTCTTTTTTCTTTTTAGGCTTGTCTTGCGCAAATGCAATCGAGCAAGCACACATAACACAAATAAAGGCTACTACTAATCGTTTCATATTCTTGTAATTTAAAAGGTTATTAATCTCTACTTATATTAAAGCGGAATCCCGCGTATATTTTACGTCCATGCACAGGTCCCCAAACCATAGTTCCATCAAAATTATCTCCTCTTGGATTGGCCGAGTCGATAATTGGATTCTTTTGTTCGAAATCAAACAGGTTCTCGGATCCGATATAGATAGACCAGGTACGGAAAAATTTTGTTACTTGTGCGTTGACAATGGTAAATGCCTTAAAGTTTTCATCCCAGAGTGGGTATGCTTTATCGGCTATAGGCATACGTCCACCACCGTTAAACTGGTTGGTTAAATCAAATTGCCATTTTTTCAAGGGTGTTTGATACGATACAGTCACCAATCCTTTATAATCGCTTGTCAACGCTTTTTTCAAACGATACGTTTCTCCTGCTGCATTCTGATAATCAGTCTTTGCATCCGTATAGCGATATGCTGCCGTTAGAGTAAACCCGCGGAAAAACGGATAGGTAGCTTCTATCTGATAACTATTGGAATACGACCTACCATCTAAGTTATAAAAACGTACAGCATGCGGATCACTATCTACATCGACCACGACCTGCTTCATAAAGTCTGTATAATACCATTCGCCGTTTATGGTCAATTCTTTTCCAAAAAGAGGAATATAAAATGATAAATTAAGACCTGTATTCCAGGCTTCTTCCTGCTCTAAATCATCTGCAATAACCATTTTCCGGCTACTGGACAACAGAAAGTTGTTTTCGGCCAAAACATTAGCTGTACGATATCCTTTTCCTGCTGAAGCCCGCACATGAAACCAGTCGAAAGGATTGTATTTAATATGTACGCGAGGAGTTACAAAGAAATCATATAAAGTACTATAATCACCTCTTATTCCGGCAAGTACAATCAATTTATCATTCAGATTATATGTATATTGCACATAGGCTCCGGGAACCGTTTCCTTTCTGTTATATGGCGTACGAATGCCTGCAAGCGTCACATTCTCATCAAATCCGTCGTAATTCAAGCTTAAACCGGAACTAAGACTGTGCATCTTGGTAAATTCTTTTTCATACAGCAAACTCGCATACAAATTCTTCTGATATACATTGTATGGTGATTTGTCATAATCCGAAAGTTGTTGATGATATGAACCGGATAAAATAAGTGCCACACTCTCTACTTTTTCGGGATCTAAAATATAGGCTTGCTTGGTAAATAGTTCAGCACGGTTTGTGTTAAAATGAATACGATACGGATCGGCTATAACCCCGTGTTCAGAATGATTTGTTTGTCCTCCCGTACGGTTTTCATGTAAATACCGTACGCCATATTGAGACACATAATTGCCTGATTTATAATCCCATCGCTTCATCAGATTAACCTGTTCCTTTAATGGCATATCCAAGAACCCATCCCCATTGCGGTCGTGTTCATTATTGTCTTTTGAATAGTGAACCAGCAGTCCTGTTGATAATTTTTCATTAATATGCCAAGAGGCATCAGCATTTCCCTCGTACCGTTCCGCATCACTGGCAAACAGGTTTACGGAAAAAATATCAGCCGTAGGAGGTTTTTTAAATTCCACATTAATTTGTCCCGCTAACGCTTCATAACCGTTCTTGACGGATGAAGTCCCCTTCGAAACCTGAATACTCTCCATCCAAGTGCCCGGGACGTAATCCAAACCATACAAGGAGGCTGCTCCTCTGAAATTCGGATAATTTTCGGTGAGCATCTGTACATAAGTACCTGATAATCCTAATAGTTTAATCTGCCGCGCTCCGGTTGCCGCATCCGAATAGGACACATCCACTGAAGGATTCGTTTCAAAACTCTCGGCAAGATTACAGCAAGCAGCCCTGCATAATTCATCGTAGGTTATCTTTTGGGTCTGTACTACGCTTGTACGGGAGGCAATTGTTCCGGCTTTTCTTTCACTGATTACCACCTCCTGTAATTCTATTTCTCCTTTTAATTTAATCTCAATGTCTTTATCAGATTGACTCACATCAATAATTCCTGACGTATAGCCAATATAACTGGCTACTAAGCGAGTATCGGAACTTTCTTTTTCCAATTCAAAACGACCGTCTAAATCGGTAGTCGTTCCTTTACGACTTTTTTCCCAATAAACATTGGCCCCTATGATTGGTTGGTTGGATTCATCAATAACACGACCGGTTATCTTTTTCCCAGCAAAAGCCGAAAAAGTGAATAATAATAATAGAATAACAATACTTGATTTTCTTACACTTAACATATATTTCTTTTAAAATGACTGGAATATTCTGACATACAAAGACAAGAGTATAAATATATTACACTCTGAAATCAAAATTCCAAAATCAAATCAAAAGCATTCTGAGTAAGGAAAGGTAATATCTGGGATGTAAAAAAGCCGGAGGATGGTCTTCATTATATAAGAAAGATGAGCAGAGAACGAGTTCCGGTACTAACGAGATAGAAGATGTAGTAAATAAGACATCAGAAAACATCGACGGCATAAATAAAGAATGTTGATTTTCATTCGTAGTCCATTTAAACTCTAAACGTTCAATGCCACAATCATGTATCGCCTTAACAGAGGCTATTTGTATAGAAAGATCAACCTCTTTTTGCTTCTTTTCAAGCCCATCCGGACAAGAGCTACAACAAGATTCAGACATAACAGCCTGAATTCCTGCCTTAAAACAATCATCGCAACAATACGTAACCAAGTTTACTCCCGCCCCACCATAAAAGATTAACGCGGCAAGTAAAGAAAGTATCATATATTTCAGAAACTGTTTCATTTTGAGCAAAAATAATGTTCTTTGATATAAGAATCATACCAAAAACATTATTTAACAAACGGAGGCTAAAAATATCATTTTTTCACATCTCAATATTTCGTTATTACAGCTTTTTACCGCAAACAAGGCCTGCTTTCATCTATTGAAAATCAACGGATAAATCACCTCTAAAAATATAAAGGATATTTTGGAAAAAATAAAGGATATAATTCCAATTATAAAGGTTATATTTTTTCATCAAATACTATGTTATAATTGGCAAAACGAACGGTACACTTTTTTTAAACGAAAAGTGCAAAAAAAACATTTTGATTAAACACCTTTTAAACCAAAATTTCACCCAAACCGGATTTTCACCTAAAAGGTGAAGTAGGTGGGGTGAAATTTGCTGTGTATCTTGCTATATTCGATATTCTTAACTCATCAATATGTATGCCATTTGCATCAATATTCGACAATGTCCAACGCCCCAAATGCAGCCCTGACATCCCGCCATAGCTCCATCCTGTAGCATTAAAAATCTTCACTCCGGCAAGATACATGGCGAATTGCCCTCCAATCAATACCATTGCGACATGTACCCAGGTGTTAGGCAATCGCCCAAGCCAGCCTGAGCTGTATTCTGTCCCGTTATTCTTAAGGTACGCCAATAACCCATATGATGTACCAGAATGATACCTTAGCGCTATCCCACTATCTGTATTTGATGCATAGTTATAAGAACCAAATATACCAGCCCAATCGCCGCCCCTTTGTACAGCTTCTTTCGCAAAAAATTCAATTGTGAAATCTTTGCTATTTAAATATATTGGGTATATCGGCAGGTTATTAGCCAAATCCAATCCTTGGCCGAACATTCCTTCGACAAATTTATCGCTGACAGGAGAACCCTCTACGGGTACTTTAGCATTACTGCTATCGTCATAGCTGCCGTCAAAATGTAATAGCAGTCTTGTATTAATATCTCCTGATTTATCTGATCCGCTGCCCCATCCTCTTCCGTATGCTATCATTAGAATGAAATTAAATAGTTAATACTAATATTTTCTGTTGCTTGCTCTTCCGAGTAGATAGTAAGACTGCCTGTGCTCGCTTCTGCATAGTCCAGAAGCCCTGCATCCTGTCCTTTTTCCCTATCTGCCAACGTAGCAGGCGTAAATACGACACTCTTTGCATCGGACGTGATTGCCGCGTCCGATATTGTATAGCTGAAAACATCTGACGTCGCAACCCAATTTGCGGCCGTGAGAGTTGCTGATTTTAAGACAGACTTTTTCGCCTTGGTGCCAATTAGGTTTGATACAGTCGTGGCAAAATTCGGATCATTTCCTAACGCGGTAGCTAATTCCTGCAATGTGTCTAATGCAGCTGGTGAACCGTTCACGAGATTGGATATTGCTGCGTTAACCTGATCAGCGCTCTGATACCCGCTATCATTCGTCAGATCGCTCACCTTTGAAGGTATAGACGGTTTATTGGACAGATCATCGTAGCTGCCTGAAAATGAAATAGCTTTCAGATCAGATAGCCACTTCTTTATTTTACCTAAAACAATTGACATTGCTTCACCTGATGCAATATTAACACGCTCGGATGACTCTGTGAAGATTATAACACCATCCTCTATATGAAGTATAGCTTCCGCTCTAACCCCCGTATCAACATAGTCATTCAATATATTACTATACACCCACCATGTTTTATACCCTAATTCTGACATCTGAAGTTCAGGGGATACTCCAGGATCACCCTTAATAGTCGTGATCGGTATTAGTTTGCCCTGCTTATTTCGTATGTAAACTGCTCCGTTCATATCATTTTTGCGATTTGTTTTGCCATTCTCCGCCACGCCTGGAATTGGTTATACTCAGAGATATACTCAGCGCGTTTATCTTCTGTGATATTGCTTCCAGCGTCTTTAGCCTCTTCGTAATTAGCGAAGATCGCCTCACGCTTATCTATCGTGTAAGCATCAGTTATAATAGCACTAACCACCCTGTCGTATGTGATTGGCGTTCTCAGATCAACATTCTGACAGTTATAACCACCTTCCTCAGATGCGGAAAAATCAAAAAATATCCGGATAGAGTTCCCTTCGCGGATTACGTGTATTCCGGTTTCCGGAAATGTGTCTAATTGTATTACAGCTCTCATATATATATACGTTTTTTTATTCTTCAAAATAATAATCACTCTTACCGTCGCGTAATGCACGCCTCCGGATTACAACGTCTTCAACCGGAAAGATTTCTTTTCCCGCTTTCTCCGCTTCTTTTGCCGATTTTAGCACATCCTTGATCTTAAATGAGTTTGTAATCACCTTACATAGTTTCTCAGAGCCCTTTTCACTAAACAGGATACAACACCTGTCATCTCCCATTTTCGTATGAAGCCCAAGTTCACAATCTACAACTGTAATAGAGATATTAAGAATCTCCATCATCCGCTTTTCTTCGACTTCGAAAAACTTCTTTCCGTCCTTCGTTTTGTCGCTTCGCTTAATTCCTTTTTCCAAAAAACTCATGTCATTATCCGTTATTATGTTCCATAAATGCCGGCAGTCACCATGTTTACACCACCCCCAATAGGATGCTTTGATCTCATGTCGCCGTTTTTCGTTCTTTACATTCTTTAGTTTCCGGGCAAAACGTTCTTTGATCGACTTCCTGAGCAATGTTTTATCCTTTGTAAAGCGATAACCCAAAAAGTCAATGCTCCTTCCGCTTACCTCTTTGTCGCTTCCTTCCGTTCCGTTTCTTTTCATTGCCTATCCGACTTATTATCGCCCCGGCTTTTACCGTTAATCCCATTTCAGTACACATCCGGTCGTATTCCCGTAGCACTTTTTTCGCTTCAGCTTTCGTTTTTGTCATCCAAATCACATCATCACAATATCTCAGGTAGCATTTAATCCTTAACTGTTCTTTAATGTGATGATCAATCGCATAGAGGCAAAAATTACCAAGCGGTTGACTGGTGTATGCTCCAATAGCAACGCCTCTTCTTGTTTTCTTCATCTTGCAACTCATTTTCAACATTCGATTCATACGACAAAACCACCTTTTCAACTAATTCGATAAAACGTTCATCTTTAAATTTTCTCCTGAGCATCCCGATAACAGTGTCATGCGGGATACTTTCGTAGAATTTCTTCAAGTCTGTTTGACCGAACCAATCAGCATCCGGATTTTCTTTCAACATACGCTTCATTCTCCCGACACCGTAATGAAGTCCTTTCCCTTTAACACAAGCAA
>NZ_JAQWCQ010000017.1 GCF_028705895.1 Massilibacteroides sp.
CGCTTGATGATGGTTTCCTAAAATAAAAATGACCCCACTTGTCAGGATACTCGGGAGGCAAAATTAAATAATTTTCTGGGGTCAATTTTGTTTTGGCGTAAGGGGTCAACGAACAATGGATTTTCCACTATCCATAGACGTCTGTTTTTTTAAGATTACTACGTCAAAAGTAGTGAAATTTTCTACCCATTTTTCTACCATAAGCAATTTTGGTAGAAACAGGCGTGGATATTGCCACATTGCAGCACTATCGACCACATATTAACATACGGAAGCGCACGTTGTGTTAGCCCTTAAAAAACAAGGAAAAACAAAAAGAGCAGCCTTTTGAGCTACTCTTTTCAATGCTTGTTTAGCGGAAGCGGGGGGATTCGAACCCCCGGTACAGTTACCCGTACGTCAGTTTAGCAAACTGGTGGTTTCAGCCACTCACCCACACTTCCTTAGAAATGCGATGCAAAGATAGATGTATATTTCTGAATTAACAAAGCTTTTACTTATATTTTAAGGAAAAAAGATACTACTTTTACAGCCGATTCTGATACTCAATAGTTTATTTATTAATGTAGTTCACTGTAGGATGTCAAAACGTAATGTAATTATTCTGGTTTTCTCCTTGTTATTTATTATCGGAGCTGGAAGCGCGTATTATATATATACCATATTATATGGTCAGACGTATAAACTCAAAGAGACCGTCTATTTATATATTGATGAAAGTAAAAATTTCGATGGATTGTGTGATCAGCTATCCGGTATTGTTCCTAAAAAAGACTTGAAACATTTTCGTTTATTGGCAGATTATCTGGAGTATCCGGATAATATGAAAACAGGGAAATATGCCGTTATTAACGGGATGAGTCAGATGCAACTTATCAATACGCTCCGAAGAGGTCAACAGACATCCGTTCGCCTGACCTTCAATAATATTCGTTTAAAAAAAGATTTAGCAGAACGACTTGCCGAACAGTTAATGGTGAACGAACAATCTATTTTATCTCGTTTAAATGATTCTGTTTATTGTGATTCGTTAGGTTTTAGTACAGAAACTATAAATGTCATGTTTATACCTAACACCTATGAGGTTTATTGGAATATCTCTGCGGACGGTTTATTCCAACGGATGAAACGGGAATACGACAATTTCTGGACGGAGAAACGAAGAAATAAGGCGAAAGAGATCGGATTAACACCCGTTGAAGTAAGTATTTTAGCTTCCATCGTTGAAGAAGAGACAGCAGCAAGAGACGAATATCCAATTGTTGCAGGACTATATCTCAATCGCCTTAACCGGAACATTCCGCTGCAGGCAGACCCAACGGTAAAGTTTGCCGTAGGGGATTTCAGCCTGCAACGGATTCTTTACGTACATTTAGAAGTGGACTCTCCATATAATACATATAAACATACGGGATTACCTCCGGGTCCATTACGCACCCCTTCCATCAGGAGTATTGATGCTGTACTGAATCATACCGTACATAAATATTTATATATGTGCGCCAAAGAGGACTTCTCGGGGCGGCATAATTTTGCAATCACATTAGCGGAACACAATAGAAATGCCGAACGTTATCGTGCAGAACTAAACAGACGACAGATTAGGTAACGATAAGGTTACTTTTTATCACAAAAAAGCTATCTTTGATTCCTATTATCAAGAAATAATCAATAAGACAACAATAATCATACATGGAAAAACATCTTTTTTTAGGGGATGAGGCCATTGCTCAAGCGGCAATAGATGCCGGATTATCCGGTGTTTATGCCTATCCCGGTACACCTTCAACTGAAATAACCGAATATATTCAGAATTCTGCTGTAGCGACAGAAAGAGGAATCCACAGCAAGTGGAGTACAAACGAAAAAACAGCTCTTGAAACAGCTTTGGGAATGAGTTATGCCGGTAAACGTGCTCTTTGTTGTATGAAACACGTAGGCTTAAATGTTGCAGCAGATTGTTTTATGAATGCAGCGATGAGCGGGATTAACGGTGGACTAATCATCATTACGGCAGATGATCCTTCGATGCACTCGTCGCAAAATGAACAGGACAATCGTTTCTATGGTAATTTTGCCATGATCCCTATATTGGAGCCATCCAATCAACAAGAGGCCTACGATATGGTGTATGACGGATTTGAATTATCTGAAAAATTAGGTTATCCTGTCTTATTACGCGTAACAACCCGTATGGCACATTCCCGTGCAGGTGTTGTGACCCGCCCAATGAGAGAAGAAAACAAAATGAATTGTCCGGAAGATGGTCGTCAGCGCTTCATTCTTCTGCCTGCTCTGGCTCGTAAACGGTTCAAGAGTTTGCTTGCTGCCCAAGACGGTTTTGTTGCAGCTTCCGAAGAATCACCATACAATCAATATTTTGATGCTCCGGATAAGAAAAAGGGTATTATCACAACAGGTATAGCCTTTAATTACCTTTCGGAAAATTACCCGGATGGTTTTGAGAATCCGGTTTTGAAGATAACACAATATCCGTTACCTAAGAAACTTGTCGTCAGATTGGTTGAAGAATGCGACGAAATCCTTGTACTTGAAGAAGGTTTTCCTTTTGTGGAAGAACAATTAAAAGGCTATTTGGGTATCGGCATAAAAGTACACGGCAGATTAGATGGAGCTATACCGCGTGAAGGAGAATTAACACCCGACTCTGTAGCTCTTGCGCTTGGTAAAGAAGTAAAAAGCTTTTATTCCGTGCCGGAAGTCGTAGAACAACGTCCGCCGGCCTTATGCCAAGGTTGTGCACACCGGGATATGTATGATGCACTAAATGATGTATTAAAAGAATACGAAGGTGCTAAAGTATTTGGTGACATCGGTTGTTATACGCTTGGGGCACTTCCTCCTTTTCGGGCAATCGATTCGTGTATAGACATGGGCGCCTCTATCACGATGGCTAAAGGAGCTGCAGATGCAGGAGTATTTCCGGCAGTAGCCGTTATCGGAGATTCTACGTTTACGCATTCCGGCATGACAGGATTGTTGGATTGTGTTAATGAAAACAGTCCGATTACGATTGTTATTTCCGATAATGAGACAACGGCTATGACCGGAGGACAAGATTCTGCGGGAACCGGAAAGATAGAAGCTATTTGTGCAGGAATTGGTGTTAACCCTGCGCATATACGCAGTATGACGCCTTTGAAGAAAAATTATGAAGAGATGAAACAAATCATTCGCGAAGAAATCGAACACAAAGGATTATCCGTTTTGGTTCCTTGTCGTGAATGCATTCAAACGATAACCCGCAAGAAAAAAGCAGCAAAACAATGAAAACAGATATAATTTTATCAGGAGTCGGCGGACAGGGAATCCTTTCTATTGCCGCTGTTATCGGAGAAGCCGCATTGGAAGAAGGTCTGTATATGAAACAGGCCGAAGTGCATGGTATGAGTCAACGTGGCGGGGATGTTCAGTCTAATTTACGCATATCCGACAAGCCGGTTGCTTCCGATCTTATTCCCAAGGGCAGTGCAGATATTATCATCTCACTTGAGCCGATGGAGAGTTTGCGTTATTTACCTTATCTGAAAGAGTACGGATGGTTAGTAACCAATTCGCGTCCTTTTATTAATATACCAAACTATCCGGTGTTAGACAAGGTGAATGAAGAACTTGATAAACTACCGCATAAAGTAATCCTTGACGTTGAAGCTATTGCGAAAGAATTAGGCTCCGTCAGGGCTGCCAACATAGTTATGCTGGGAGCAGCGACTCCATTCATTGGGATTGACTACGACAAAATAGAGGATGGTATCCGAAGGATATTCGGAAGGAAAGGTGATGAGATCGTAACGATGAACCTGAATGCACTAAAAGCAGGATACGAAGTAGCCAAACAAATTCAGACAACATAAAAACACGGTTAACCTTAAATCATACAACACCCATGAGAACTCTTATCTTACTTTTATCTTTTCTGCTCTGGATTCAGACAGGCAATGCGCAAATACGTTTGGCAGGATTCAATCAAAAAGCGATTGATAAATCGTTATACGACGGAAGATGGAAAGCCCGATGGATAGCCGTTCCCAACGAGCCTGCAAATACATTCGGAGTGTATCATTTCAGGAAAAATATTGAGTTAGAAGAGAAGCCAAATTCTTTTGTTGTACACGTTTCGGCTGATAACAGATACAAACTCTATGTCAACGGAACCGAAGTTTCTGCAGGACCTGCGCGCGGCGATATTTATAACTGGAATTTTGAGACGATTGACATTGCGCCCTGGCTAAAAAGCGGTAAGAACACGCTTGCAGCAATTGTATGGAATTACGCCGACAAAAAACCTGTAGCCCAAATCAGTTTCAATCAAACCGGTTTCATTCTGCAGGGGAATACAGAAAAAGAATATATTGTAAATACGGACAACACCTGGCTTTGTTATGTCAATAAGGCTTATAGCCCTATAAATATTCATGTTCCGGGTTACTATGTAGCCGGTCCGGGCGAGAAAACAGATGCCGCTCTTTATCCGTGGGGATGGGAAAAGCCGGATTTCGATGATACGTCATGGTTAAAGGCGCAAAATGGAATAGAAGGTGCGATGAAAGGTGCTCGGGATTATCCGGGGCGACTCTTAGTTCCCTCTCCTATTCCACCGATGGAAAACAAAACGGAACGATTCTCTGCCGTTCGCATGGAAGAGGGAATAAAAACACCTGCTGAATTTCCCGCTAAAGCAAAAGATATTATAGTTCCTGCCAACAGTAAAGTCAGACTTTTATTGGATAACCAAGTACTCATGACCGGTTATCTGTCAGTTTTATTCAGCAAAGGTAAATCTGCAGAAATAACCTTAGGTTATGCGGAAGCATTGTATGAAAAGGAAACGGATACACGAAAAGGATACTCAAAAGGTAACCGAAATGAAGTTGAGAATAAAAGGTTTATAGGTTATGAAGATAAGATTGTGGCCGACGGAGGCGAACATCGCCTCTCTACTTCTCTTTGGTGGCGTACCTGGCGTTATGTAAACGTTACCATAGAAACAAAAGATTCTCCATTAGTAATTCACGATATTTATGGAACCTATTCTGCTTATCCTTTCCGGAATGAAACTGCTTTTTCAGTGCCGGGACATGAAGAGCTGAATAAAATGTTGGAAATTGGTTGGCGTACAGCCCGCCTTTGCGCTAATGAAACGTATATGGATTGTCCGTATTATGAACAGTTGCAATACTTTGGCGACACGAGGATACAGGCGATGATCTCACTTTATAATTCGACAGATCAATATATGGTGAAGAATGCCATCGAACAGGGACGTCAGTCTATCGTGGCAGACGGTATTACGATGAGCCGCTATCCGTCCAACCTCCATCAGTTTATTTCATCTTTCTCGCTCTGGTGGATAAACATGGGGCACGATTACTGGATGTACATAGGAGATGAAACATATGTAAAAACATTACTTCCTGCTTTTCGTGGTGTATTGGCCTGGTATGAACAGTGGCTGAAACCAAATAACAGCTTGGATTTTGTTCCTCATTGGTTCTTTGCTGATTGGTCTGAAGGATTCCCTCACGGAGAACCTATCCGTGAAAAGAACGGAAATTCGTCATTTCAGGATTTAATGTATCTATTGACCTTAGATGCCGCAGCTGAAATGGAAGATGCCATAGGTATTCCTTCCATTGCAACACATTATCGTTCGATTGCGTCAGCGATCCGAACTACGTTTAAGCAGTATTACTGGGATTCAGAACGTCAGCTTTTTGCCGATACACATGATCATAGGAGCTATTCGCAGCACGTTAATGCCTTAGCTGTTATTGCCGGTATTATTGAGGGAGAAGACGCAAAAGGCCTTATGCGAAAGACATTAACCGATACGTCTTTAGCGCAAGCTACGATTTATTTCCGTTACTACGTGCACCAGGCACTTGATAAAGCCGGTATGGGAGACGAGTTATTAGACAATCTAAAAATATGGAACGATCAGATGGCGCTTGGTTTAACTACCTGGGCAGAAAAACCGGAACCTTCCAGATCCGATTGTCATGCATGGGGATCAAGCCCGAATATTGAGTTTTACCGCATACTGCTGGGAATTGACAGTTCAGCTCCCGGCTTTAGTGAAGTCTGCATTTCACCGGCTTTAGGAAAGCTGAAGGAAGCATCGGGAAGTATTCCGCATCCGAAAGGAAAGATTTCCGTATCCTACAAAATCGACAAGAAAGGGGTGCTTACAGCCGAAATTAATCTTCCTGAGTCGGTAACAGGAACATTTGTATGGAAAAACGAGACTCGCAAGCTGAATGGAGGAAAACAAACAATTATAATCTAAACTTAACAAGATCATATTGGCATAAGCGTACTGTTTTTAGTACTTTTGCCTATACTATTAAAAACAATTGAAGAAAATATGAAACCTACTTTATTCGTACTTGCTGCCGGTATGGGCAGTCGCTACGGAGGCTTGAAACAATTAGATGGTTTAGGCCCCAACGGAGAGACAATCATGGATTACTCTATTTTTGATGCAATCCGCGGCGGATTCGGAAAATTAGTCTTTGTAATCCGTAAATCGTTTGAACAGGACTTCCGTGAGAAAATTATTTCTAAATACCAAGACCATATTCAGGTTGAATTAGTATTTCAGGATTTAGATTCTTTGCCGGAAGGATTCACTTGTCCGGAAGGCCGTGAAAAACCCTGGGGGACAAACCATGCCGTATTAATGGGTAAAGAGGTAATTCACGAGCCTTTTGCTGTTATCAATGCGGATGATTTTTATGGAAAAGATAGTTTTGCCGTATTAGGTAAACAACTTACGGCTATGACAGGCACGGAAAACGACTATTGCATGGTAGGTTATCGTGTAGGCAATACATTAAGCGAAAGTGGCTCCGTAGCTCGTGGTGTATGTGAAACCAACGGGGAGGGCTATCTTACAGGGGTAGTTGAGCGGACTGCTATCGAACGTATCGATGGCAAGATTCAGTTTGTTGACGAAAACGGACAGAAAGTTGTATTGGAAGAAAACACTCCTGTTTCAATGAATATGTGGGGATTCACTCCCGATTATTTCAAACATTCAGAAGCCTCATTTGTTAACTTCCTGAATGCAAATAAAGAAAATCTGAAATCGGAATTTTTCATTCCGTTAACGGTTAACGAATTAATCACCTCCGGAAAATCAACAGTCAAAGTTCTCGACACCACATCAAAATGGTTCGGAGTAACCTATGCAGACGACAGACAAGGAGTGGTAGATAAGATCCAGGCACTTATCGATGCCGGTGAATATCCAAACAAATTGTTCTAAGGTAAACTTTTCCACTTTTGTGGAATAATAGAAAAGTCATAGTAACACAAAAAAAATATAAAGGTTATTTTCGGAAAAATAAAGGATATTTTTGCAAAAATATCCTTTATTTTTTTGCATTGATTTTTACGTTGATTTTCAAAGAATAAAACAAGTCGATTTAAGAAGCCAAGTCAACGAAGGTTTAATCTTCTGAAAATGAATGTTTTAAACCATAAATTATCTGAATTTTAATTCCACCTACAGGTCGGATTATAAATCCTATAAATCACTACCATCAAACCCGACGGGCAGTAATGCGGCGGCACTATCTACCGACCTCATGGAAGTGGCTCCACAAAGAAATATTTTCATGGGAGTACCTGCGCGGGTTTCTGTTTCAAGCATAACCTGACGGCATCCTCCGCATGGAGAGATTCCTTCAACAAGTTTCCCCCCTGTTTCTGCTGCAATGGCTATCGCTTTAACGGAAACATCCGGATATTTTGCTCCGGCATAAAACAAAGCAACGCGTTCGGCACATAATCCCGAGGGATAAGCGGCATTTTCCTGATTAGAAGCCGATACAATTTCGTTGTTTGCCAATAAGACAGCCGCTCCGACATGAAACTTAGAATACGGAGCGTACGCTTTTGTTGTCGTCGCAACAGCCTCTTTATAAAGCAATTGATATTGTTCATCCCATTCTGATAGTGGGGCGGACTTTAAAGTAATTCTCAGTTTTTGCTCTTTCATCTCATTCTTTGTTTTTGCGTTTTTTCATATCCTGAATAATCAGAAACACAGCCGGATCAACGACATTTCCATGATCAAATCCGGAAAGTTCATGATACATCACGGTTTTATTTCCTATTGCCCGTAAAGCTTCGTATAAGAAACGATTTTCAACTGTTCGACAGGCCATTTCCTTTTCCGTTTGTCCGGCCACAAGAAGAAACGGTGAAGCGTCTTTTCTCACATGTGCCAAAGGAGCATATTCATCAATCAAAGGAATATCGGTGGACAGATTTCTTTCCGTGCGTATCTGGAAATGAGTAATTGTCTGCCCGCTCACAGGATAATACGCTTTAATCTGATTAGCATCAATGCCTTCTGCCTGAAGATATTTTTTGTCTAAGCCTATCATAGACGTAAGATAACCTCCGGCTGAATGACCTCCTACATACACCTGAGAAGGATCTCCTCCATATTCTGCAATGTGACGAATCACCCAGGCGACAGCGGCAGCTGCGTCTTCTATATAAGCAGGATGTTGAGCCTTAGGGCTTAAACGATAATCTACCGTTACAAAACAAAAACCCTGTCCTTTCAATGCTTCAGGAACACCATTTTTATCGCCACCCGTCAAACCTCCTCCGTGAAACCAAACGAGTGTCTGAAAGTCTTTTTCTCCTTCAGGCAAGTAGATATCTACTTTACAACGTTCGCGACGATATTGATCTGAAGAGTTTTCTTCGTACGGAACGTTACTTACTAAATTATACTTTTGTGCTAACAACGGGCACAAGCCTGTGATCAGGAATACAAGTAAAATAATTGTTGTTTTCTTCATGGAAATTTATATTGTTGGTACTAAAAACAAATTTACGCATATTTGCGGTACATGCAAGAAATAGACTATCTTCGTAGTATTCAAAAAAGCTGGTTTTAACATGAATATCGTATTTATCGGAGCGGGAAATTTAGCCACATTACTTGCTAAGGAAATGTCTCGCTACGGATTACATATTAGTCAGGTATATAGCAGAACACCGGAAAGTGCGTTTCTTTTAGCAAATAGGTTAAACTGCTCATGGACAACGTCCATGAATAAAATCATCCCGGATGCGGATTGGTATATCTTCTCGGTAAAGGATGATGCCCTACCTGAATTAGCAACACAATTAAAAACGAACGGCGGACTTTGGCTGCATACAGCAGGAAGTGTGCCGGCTACTATTTTCGAAGGACGCACTGATCGCTATGGAGTGATCTACCCCTTGCAGACTTTCAGTAAAAAAAGAAACGTGGATTTTTCTCATATCCCTTTTATTATTGAGGCTAATAACGAACATGATCTGGATGCATTAAATGAGGTATGCAAGTTATTGACAGGCAATGTACATTTTCTCGATTCCGAGAAGCGAAAACAGATACATCTTGCTGCTGTATTTGCCTGCAACTTTGCGAATCATATGTGGACGCTTGCCTGGAAATTATTGGAGGAAAAAGAGATTCCACCTGAAATATTAGTTCCTCTGATTGAAGAAACAGCAGCTAAAATACAGGAACTAACGCCGGATCAGGCACAAACCGGTCCTGCTATCCGTTACGACAAAACAGTTATTAATAGGCATCTCGACATGTTAGAGAGTGAGGACATGAAAACGATCTATAGATTGTTGAGTCAAAGCATATATAAAACAAAACAAGTATGAGCAGCATAAATTACGATTTAAAAAAGATTAAGGCATTTTTATTTGATGTGGACGGAGTGTTATCTAAAGATGTTATCTCGCTCCACCCTAACGGAGAACCAATGCGAACGGTAAACATAAAAGATGGTTATGCAATGCAATTAGCTGTTAAACATGGATATCACGTAGGTATTATAACAGGAGGAAACACAGAATCTGTCCGTTTGCGTTTTTCCAGATTAGGGGTTCAGCATATATATATGGGTAGCTCCATTAAAAAAATCGATTTACAGGATTTTCTGGATAAATCAGGACTTGAAGCCGATGAAGTTCTTTACGCAGGCGACGACATTCCGGATTATGAGGTGATGAAACATGTGGGACTTTCTGTCGCTCCCTCTGATGCTGCTCCGGAGATTAAAGAAATAGCGAAGTATATTTCTCATAAAGAAGGCGGAGAAGGTATTGCCCGGGACGTAATCGAGCAAACCATGAAAGCGCAGGGAAAGTGGATGGGTGAAGAAGCATTTGGTTGGTAAAGGTACTCTGCTATGTTAGACAATCTGAAAAAATACAAAATCATATTGGGATCCAATTCTCCGCGACGTAAAACATTATTAGCGGGATTAGATATTGATTTCGAGGTTAAAACTATTGCTGATATTGATGAATCTTATCCGGATTCGCTTCCTTTTGAAGAGGTTCCTCTATTTATTGCGGGGAAAAAGGCGGAGGCTTTTCGTTCTTCTCTGCAAAGTAATGAACTACTGATTACAGCGGACACAGTTGTCGTTACCGACACTGAAATAGTTGGGAAACCGAAAGATAAAGCAGATGCCGTACGGATATTAAACTGTCTCTCCGGTCGCGACCATCGGGTAATAACGGGGGTACACCTTGTTGCGAAAGATAAAACTTCTTGCTTCTCGGTTATATCCACCGTATCTTTCGCCCGGTTAGAGCCGGAAGAAATAAATTATTATTTAGAGAAATATAGTCCGTACGATAAAGCAGGGTCTTACGGCATACAGGAGTGGATCGGTTATATAGGGGTTGAATCGATAAACGGTTCATTTTATAATGTAATGGGATTGCCCGTCCAACGTTTATATAAAGAGTTACAACGTTTTTAGAAAAAAGAGTCCGTATAAAACTTCACAGTTACATACGGACCAAACAAATAACAAACTCTACTTATATGAAAAAACAAATACTACTAACAAAGTATCTATAACATCCCTGTTACCAGAAAATAGAATTACTCTATTTTCGCTTTGTACTAATTAAACAAGGATAGATACAATATAGTTTTCTGTCATTTACAAAAAAACATTAATGAATTTTATAATTCGTTTTTTCATCTATGCATCACCAACAACGGCGTATCCGTATGGAAAAGCATTTTTCTTGCAATACTTGGATTAAACATTCGTGCCAGCAAATTCCTCCGGTAAGTACTTAGAGCAATTATATCAATGTTTTTCTCACGTACGAAACGTTCCACCGCAAGCAACAAATCGCCGTCATCTAAAACGGTGTGTGTTATATTTATTTCAGGATATTGCTTCTTAAAATATTCACGTACACCTGTCAAACGAATCTCATTCCATTCGTCTCTACTCGTCGATATATTAAACAAATGAATATGTGCATTATATCCTTTGAAGATATCCATAAACCGTTCAAACATAACTAAATCTTCCTGATTAAAAGAAGTGGCAAAAGCAATGTTCCTGGCATTGTCTATTGAATTAAACGGAACTTTTTCAGGAATAACCAAAACAGGTGTTTTAGAGATTTCAATCACTTCACCTGCTACACTACCTATAAGATCTGCTTCTTTCTGGCTCTTGCCTCGTGTCCCCATTACGATAAGTGCCGGATGTATTTCTTTAGCATAGGTAATAATTTCTTCTTCCGGTATGCCTTCTCTGAGAACCGGAGTTATTTTTACGTTGGGAAGTTCTCCGTTTTGTATTTTAACAGTCACGTCCTTCATCAGTTTGGCAATATCGACATCCACCTTCTTTTTTACATTTATCATCATTTCGCTCTCTCCTGCCTGATAAACAAGAGAATCAGCCATAGGTATTGCAGAAGGAAAGAACGGACTAAAATAAGCATGCAACAAGAAAACCTCAGCTCCTATCTTTGCAGCATGATTGATTCCTATTTCACAAGCGCTTAATGAATAATCCGAAAAATCCACAGGTATTAGTACTTTCTTATCTTTTTGCATTTCTTCGAGTTCTTTTTCCGGTTCTTCCGACCATTTCATATCCTCAATAATGCGCAAAGCATGTGGTAAGTCGCTCTCTTTTATTCTAACCCTTACTCCGGCTGAGACCACCGGCTGTATCTGGTTTACATTATGAATGTAAACTTCTATACCTTCTGATTCAAGAATAGTCTTCAATATCTGAGCTTTCTCAAAGGTATGAATAGCTAATGTTATCAAATTATTTTCCATAAAATCATTTGTATATTTAGTAAAACAAAAAAATCCCAAAGCTGTTAACGACTATGGGATTTTATTTAAAAAGTTCTGCTTCGGCTAGGATTCCGGTGTCACTGACACCCCGCTTTCTTCTAATATTTCCAAAGCCCGGTCGTAAATAGCAGTGTCATCTAAAACGACAATACCGCCATCTGGTCCCGGCTCTATGTGGATACCACAACTTGTCCCAGCTTTATAGTTCTGTCCACCAAAATAATTCCTAACAGTCTCAACTGTAACGCCCAATTCGTCAGCAATACGATGGGTACTTCCATCAGGAAGGCTATCTTTCAGACGACGTAGCTCATTAAAAGTGATTGTTTTTGTCATGGTCTCTCTATTTTGTAGGTTTATATATTAAGTTAATTACATGCCACTAACTTAGCCAATATAAATAAGAGAAACAAATTATTATGAATGAAATAGATTTGTAATAAACATGCTTTACGGCATGAAAGAATAGTTAAAAATACAATCTGATAAATTCTACTAACGGATAATTTAATATCAAGATCAAAGCAATCGATATCCAGATAGCATAGGAGATCATATTTACACTTTTCGAAGTATAAATCTCAGAAGGAGGAATAGGATTTCCTCCTAATATCTTCTTTCGCGCAAACTTGTAAAGATGAAAAACTGCAAAACCATAGATTAATCCGGCAATTGCACCAAAAACAACATCCGAAATAAAGTGTACACCTAAATAAACTCTGGTATAGGCTGTAAAGGCAGACCAGAAAAAGACTGTAAAGGCAAAAAATCTATTCCTAAAGACCATAGACAGATATATAGCAAATCCAAAAGCATTTGCTGCATGACTGGATATAAAGCCGTAACGCCCACTTCTATAACCGAAAACCGTTTGTACCTCATTCATAAAGTCAGGATGTGAAGTGGGTCGGAAACGAGCAAAGAATGGTTTACAAAAATGTGATGCGAACTGATCGCAGAGAGTGGTAACTAATGCAATAGAAATTAAAATAAATAAAACCTCTTTCCAGTTTTTTTTATAACAAAGTACTATAAGAATAAAAACAGCAAGAGGAAGCCAGACAGACTTGGTCGAAAACAACCACATAAAATGGTCAAGATATATAGAGTCACTTCCATTTAAGAGGAAGAAAGCATTACGTTCGTAATGCAAAAGCTGTTCTAACATTTTAAATTTTTTCGATATCTTTACTTGGCATCCACCCAACGTTACCGTCTTCTAACTCTATTTCGCTCCATTCGCCAAGGATGTTTCTTACAAACACTTTTGTTCCTTCATGAATAACAAACAAATCCGTACCACTCGCATCTGGAGAACTTTTCACAGTAACTGTGGGTGAAAACACTATCGCACTGTTTCTATTTAACAAATCATGTTTCTGATTTGCTGCAAAAACATTAGCAAGGATGACTATAAACACCAGTATCAAACCTACATAAAAACCGATCTTCTTCAAATGAACCCATTTGGAGAAAAAGAACAAAATCAGACAGCCAATCAAAAGAATAAAACAAATAATACCAATAGCTCCCCAGGCGTTTACACTAAGCATGTTTTGTACACCATGAAACCATTTTACGAATAGGAATTCGCCAATCGGCTCGATACGATCAACTGTCTTTTGTTTAGCTACATTCAGATTAAAACGAATATCTCTGTCCCCCGGATCTAACAATAACGCACGTTCATAATTTAAAATAGACGGTGCTACCTGACCATCCTTAAAGTATGAATTACCCAAATTATAATAAATTTCGGCGGAGGCACCATGTGTTTTAAGGACACCTTCGTAAAGTTCTATCGCTTTTGAATAATCGTCTTGCGTATAGGCAGTCTCTGCTTCTTTTATGGCATTCTCCTGCGCAAACAATGAAACAGAGAAAAACAACGTAAATAACAACAGAAATATATTTTTCATATTTATCAATCTCCTTTTATTTTTTTATCGTGTTTTCCATTTTTCCAATTGCACCGATCGTCTGATCATACAATTTATCCATTGCATCAGAAGCTTGCGACGGAGCATAACGGGCAAATTCACATGTATTCAGAATGTCAAGGAATTCTTGTATTAAGGCTTCCGACACACCGTACTTTGTTAATTCAGTTTCAATATTGTCCTTCGTCAATTCCGATTGAGGAATATTCAGTTTATCACTCAGATAGCCCCACAGAGCACGAAGAACCTCGTCGTAAAACTCTTCCTTCTTATTCTCTTTCATGAATTTACCGGCATTCTTCAATCTTCTCACAGCCATCTTATTTGCCTTCTTTGTTCGTACTAAAGCCAAATCAGAGTTTTCCTTCACCTGCTTACGGTAAATAATAAAGAATACAATAAACAAAACGGCGGGTATCAGATAGCAAAGGACATACAAAAATGTTCCGAAGAATATTTCTTCGACCGGCTCAAAGTTAATGCCCTTTATTTTAAGGAATCGAATGTCATTTCCTAAGAATTTAACGCTTTCACGATTTGTGAAGTTTGAAACAACGGCAGAAGTCCCCTCGCCTTCTGCTCCTTTTTCCACATGAAGTTTGAAAGGTTCTGAAGAGAGTGATTTGTATGTTTGCGTCTTTGTATCAAAATAAGAGAACTGAATGGCAGGTATTTCAAAATCACCGGCAAAACGCGGGATAGCCATGTATTCTATCGTTTTACTACCGGAAACACCTGCAGCCGTTGTACGGATACTGGATTCCACTTTCGGATCGTAAATCTCAAAATCATTCGGGAACTTCACGTCCGGATTCTTCAGCAACTTTATATTTCCATTACCCTCTATCTTTACTTTAACGGTTACTGCTTCATTCGCTTTTAGTTGATTTGTGCTGATCGAAGCATTCATGGTATAATTACCTACCGCACCGGAGAAAGAAGCCGGTTTACCAGACGGTAATGATTTCACATCAATAGTAACAGGTGAGGTTTTTAATTCCTTATTTACATTCTGGTAGCCGCTATCAAAGAAATCATCAAACACACTGCCACGCCCTTGTCGTTGAACACGCACACGAATCAAGGCATCAAAGCTACCACTCTCGATCGTTAATTTACCGGCACGTTGTGGATAAAGTACAGTTTGCTTTAGCGTAACCATCCAATAATTACGCCCGTTATAATGTTCCTGTCCCCATTGTTTATCCGGTAATTCAATTTCTTGCGCTAAAAAGCCTTCGAATTCGGGGAATTTAAACCGACTTAACTGACATGGTTGAGCCGCATAAAACTTAAAGCTTACCAATAATCCCTCTTGCTCATAAACACTTCGTTTGGAAGTTTCTACGCGTATAAAATAATCTTTATCGGATATTCCTGTGGCGGCATTTCCGGAAGAAGATTCTGCCTGACTGGCTTGATCAGGCGGAAGTACTTTAACGGTTAATCCGTTAGACGTATAATTCGCATTCTTGACTTTTATCGTTGCCGGAGGAATTGTAAACGTTCCTTCTTTCTTGGGAGAAAGAACATATGTATAGGTAATAGTCGTTTCACTTGAAACAGCTCCGTTTATAATAGAAGTACTATGAGCCTTTGATTGAGAAGGCCCCATCAACACATCAAAATCGGGCATTTCCTGCGCCCTGAAATCTTTTCCTTCCGCGTTTACGGTATAGCTTAACCTAAATTGCTGCCCCATAACAACAGCTTCAGGTGCGGAGGCTTTAAAACTTACACTTTGAGCTTTTATATGCCCTCCGATTGTGATGAATAAAATGAATAAGAAAAATAATTTCCTCATTATCTTTATCTGTTTATATCGTTACTATTAGTTACCATTCTTTCTCAGTTTTCCGACGCTCTTGCTGTTGCATTTGCGCTTTCTTTACCTTTTCCTGCGTATCTTTTTCATCTTGCAGGAATGCATCCAGAATTTGCTGAGCATTATCCTGACTCATCTGTTCATTTTGCTGAGGTTGTTCCTGAGTTTTATCGTCTTTCTTATCTTCAGGTTGCTGTTGTTGCTGATCCTGATTCTGCTGATTATCCTTATTTTCCTGCTCATCTTTATTTTCATCATTCTGGTCGTTCTGATCATCCTGGTTCTGGTTTTGTTGATCTTGCATTAACTTCTGAGCTAAGGCCAGATTATAACGGGTCTCGTCATCTTTCGGATTCAATCTTAAAGACATCTTATATGACTCGACACTCTTGGCATATTCCTTATTTTGCATCCCGATATTACCAAGATTATGAAAAACCTCCGCCAGACGGGATGCGTTCTTCTGATCTGACAATAAATATTCAGCCTGCCCTGCCAGCATTTGATATTGTTCTGCTGCTTCGGGATACTTTTGTTGTTTATACAATGCATTACCCAGATTGTATGTGCCTTCGATGGAACGGGGATTTACGTCCAGGCTCTTTCGGTACGCAATTTCTGATTCCGTATATTTTTCTTTTGAAAACAACTTATTTCCATCACGTACATTCTTTCGTTCCGCCTTTTGCGCATTAACAAGAGTCGGGACTAATAAACAAGTAAATATGAATATCACTATTTTGTGTACAGTTTTCATCGCTTTTCTAATTAAGAGAACAACTTTACTTTTCTGAAAATTCTGTTTTTGCGATCCAGAATTAAAAATTCCGCAACTAACAAAGCAAGAACTATCCATGCCAATAATTGAAATTGTTCGTCATATTCTGAATATATCTTACTCTCTTGTTCAGATTTATTCATTTTTTCTATTTCTTTCTGTAATGCGCGTAATGCCGAATTCGTATTATCAGCACGCACATACAAACCATTTCCTGCAGCAGCTATCTCCTGACACATTTGTTCGTTCAACTTAGAGATAACGACATTCCCTTCACGGTCTTTCATGTAATTATTACCTCTATCAATAGGTATTGGTGCTCCTTTTGGCTGCCCCATTCCGACAATATTCACATGTATATTCTTTTCTGCGGCTTTTTTAGCTGCTCCTATCGCATCGTCTTCGTGATTCTCACCATCGGTAATAAGTATAATCGTTTTATCTGAAGACTCATTGGGGGTAAAAGAACGGACAGCCAGATTAATAGCAGATCCAATTGCAGTCCCTTGCGTAGGAACAATTTCAGGCGTTATGGAAGAAAGAAACATTTTTGCGGAAATATAGTCCGACGTAATAGGTAATTGTGTAAAGGCATCCCCGGCAAAAACGATAAGTCCTACTTTATCATCCCGGAAACCTTCTGTCAATCGGGACAACATTTGCTTGGCTTTATCCAAGCGGTTAGGGGCAACGTCTTCTGCAAGCATGGAGTTTGAGACATCGAGACACACCATAATCTCAACTCCTTGCCGTTTTACGGTTTCAAGCTTAGAGCCAAACTGAGGTCCTGCCACAACAAAAATCATCACACCTATTGCACCAAATAATATCCAGAATTTCATATTCTGCCTTTTTTCTGAAACTTCCGGCATTAGTTCTGATAATAATTCCGGATTCCCGTACTTCTTTATCGCTCTTTTCCGCGCTATCAAAGAGTATATATAAAATACGATGATGGCCGGCAAAGCAAGCAATAAATATAAAAATTCGGGATTTGCAAAACGAAACATAAGCCTTTCTATTTTATGGTATATTCCTTAATATAGTTCTTCTCAATAACACCTCAAGCAATAACAATGCCAGAACAATCAAAGCCCAGTTCTTGTATTCTTCTTGTTTTTTACTGAATTCCTGAACCTGAATCTTTGTTTTTTCCATCTGATCGATTTCCGAATATATTTCTTTCAGACTGGAATTATCCGTTGCACGGAAATACTGACCTCCGGTAGTTGTTGCTATTTGCTTTAGCGTCTGTTCATCAATATCTACTCTTACATTCTGATATTGTACACCAAATGCCGTCTGAAATGGATACGGAGCTTCACCTTCTGTACCTACCCCAATCGTATAAACACGAATACCAAAAGTTTTCGCTATTTCAGCTGCCGTTACAGGAGCTATTTCTCCTGCATTATTAGAACCGTCAGTCAACAGTATTATTACCTTAGATTTTGCCTGACTATCTTTTATACGGCTTACTGCATTTGCCAGTCCCAAACCAATGGCTGTACCATCTTCAATTATACCACTTTGAATATCTTTAAAGAGGTTCAGCAGTACCGTATGATCTGTGGTAAGAGGGCATTGCGTAAAACTTTCAGAAGCAAAAACCACTAATCCGATATTATCATTCGGGCGTCCATTAATAAATGAAGCTGCCACATCTTTAGCCGCTTCCAAACGATTTGGCTTCAGATCTTCAGCCAGCATACTTGTTGAAACGTCTATCGTCATCATAATATCAATCCCTTCGGTAGAAGAGTTCTGCCAGTTATCTGTTGATTGCGGCCTGGCTAATACAATAATTAAAAAGGCTATCGCAGCCATACGTAAAACAAATGGAAGATGCCTCAGATAAACCTTATATGATGATGCACCGGGCACATCAAAAGCTTGAGAAGAGGACACCTGCAAACTTGCCTGAGATTTACGTAATTTCCAGATATACCATCCAATCAGAGGTATCAGCAGTAGCAGTAAATATAAATATGTAGGATTAGCAAATATCATTTTACATCATCATTTTCAATTGAACCTTCACTTACCTCTTCTTTCTGCTCTTTATCGGCAGGAATTATCTCCTCCACTTTTGTTTGGTTCACAAACAAATATGCATTTACTAAACTCAGATCATTTTCATCCGGTAGCGGGTGTAGCTTGGCAAACTTCACCAAATCAGCTAACTGAAGAACCTGTCTGAGATTTGAATAAACAGACTCCGCTTCGGAAACCTTACGGACTATATCCAGAATCTCTCCGGAAGTCATTTCCTGTGCATTAATGCCAAAGCGTGAAACAATGTATTTCCTTAATGTATCCGTCAATAAGGTATAGTATTCTTTATTTCGTCCTTGTTGCCATAACTTCTGCAACTTCAGCTCATCCAATTCTTTAATTGCTTGTTCATGTGGAGGAAGTAACGGCTCCGGAGCTTTCTGTGGGATTAACGGTTTCTTATTCCGCAAACGTTGCACAATATAGCCTATCACGCAGATAAGGAATAAAGTAAACAGAACCCCATAGATCAAAGCATAATAATCTGCCAGAACAAAAGGAGGCTTCCATACCGTTTTAATATCATAAAATTCTTCCGGTTTATCAGCATTTACAGGTATCGTTGAAACTTTTAATGCAATCTGATTGGAGGCTATTGTATCCAAACCATCAATTACCTTAAACGGAGGCAACAAATAGAGGGCGGAATCAAACGAAGTAACCAGAATATCCTGTTTGACTATAATACGATCATTGTCGATATTGGTCGTATCCGGAAGCGAAATATTCAGAACTTCCACTCCTCTCATCAATGTATCACGCGGAATCAGTGAAATAACGTTACTTGCCTTTGCTGTTGTTACAGACAAATGCAAAACCGTTTGTTCACCAATTAATATAGCCGTAGAGTCAGCAGATACATCTATCAACGTCTTTTGTGCCAAAAGTTGTCCACATAAAATGGACTGAACAAATACAAGTAATAAGCAGCTATATCTTTTTATCTTAGTCATACTCAATTACGTTTTTCAAAAAGAGCAATCAATGCCTTCACATAATCATCTTCTGTACGTATAGAAACGGAGTCCACGCGACTTTTCTTAAACGAATCAGACATTTCTTTCTGTCGTTTCTCCCACCATTGATGATAAGTCTCGCGAACATTCTTCGAAGAACTGTCAATCCAACGTTCCATGCCGGTTTCTGCATCCCGGATCTTCATCAAGCCGACAGACGGTAATTCGGCTTCTCTCCGATCATACACTTGAATAGCGACAACATCATGCTTTCGATTCGCAATCGTCAGGGCATCTTTGAATTGTCCCTTATCAATAAAGTCTGATATAAGAAAAGCAGAACAACGTTTCTTTATCGCATTGGTCAAATATTTAAGAACCTGCGAAATATCCGTCTTCGTTTGATCAGGTTTGAAGTCAATCAATTCCCGAATAATATAGAGGATATGCTTTTTCCCTTTCTGCGGTGGAATAAATTTCTCTATCTTATCTGAGAAAAAGATCACCCCAATCTTATCATTATTTTGTATGGCGGAAAATGCCAACGTTGCGGCGATCTCTGTGATAATTTCTTTTTTCATCACATTGACCGTACCAAAGTCACGGCTACCAGACACATCAATCAATAACATAACGGTTAGTTCACGCTCTTCTTCAAACACCTTTATATAAGGTTTATTGTATCGTGCCGTTACATTCCAATCTATATCCCGGATATCATCGCCGAATTGATATTCACGCACTTCGCTAAAAGCCATCCCACGTCCTTTAAACGCAGAGTGGTATTGTCCGGCGAAAATATTACGTGAAAGACCACGTGTCTTTATCTCTATCCGTCGTACCTTCTTTAACAGCTCACTGGTTTCCATAATCAACTAATTATATTTAGACCGAGCAGACAAGCAGCAATACCGCTACTCATCAAGGTACTTCTACTTTATTCAATATTTCACTGATAACTTCTTCTGAAGTCAGGTTGTTTGCTTCCGCTTCATAACTCAAGCCAATACGATGGCGCATCACGTCGTGACATACTGCACGAACATCTTCAGGAATCACATAACCTCTACGCTTAATAAAAGCATAAGCACGGGCGGCTAAAGCTAAATTTATAGAAGCACGCGGAGACGCTCCAAAAGAAATCATTCCGCCCAGATTTGACAATCCGTGTTCTTGCGGGAATCGTGTAGCAAACACAATATCTACGATATAACGTTCTATCTTTTCATCTAAATAGACTTCACGTACGACTTTACGAGCATCCAGAATTTCTTCTTTCGTCAGAATCGGTTTAATTTCCGGTCTTTCTCCTCCGATATTCTGACGGATGATTAATTTTTCTTCTTCTTTTTTCGGATAGTTAATCACCACTTTCAGCATAAAACGGTCAACCTGCGCTTCAGGTAGCGGATAAGTACCTTCCTGTTCGATCGGGTTTTGCGTTGCCATCACTAAGAAAGGTTCCGGCAGTTTATATGTTTTCTCGCTGATAGTCACCTGACGTTCCTGCATCGCTTCCAACAGAGCACTCTGTACTTTAGCCGGAGCACGGTTGATTTCATCTGCTAATACAAAATTCGCGAAGATAGGTCCTTGTTTTACCTGAAATTCTTCGCGCTTCTGACTATAGATCATTGTACCGATAACATCGGCAGGCAGCAAGTCCGGAGTAAACTGAATACGACTGTAATGCGCATCAATTAGGGAAGATAATGTTTTGATTGCAAGTGTCTTTGCCAACCCCGGAACTCCTTCCAACAGGATATGTCCGTCAGAAAGCAGACCAATCAATAGCGTTTCAACCAAATGCTTTTGTCCAACGATTACCTGATCCATACCAACGGTAATCATGTTCACAAATGAACTCTTACTTTCTATTCGCTCATTTAACTCACGAATATCGACTGTCTGATTCATACGATTCAACTATTTATTTATTATATATTCTTTTTACTTCAAAAACGACTATTATTCTATCAATAATTACGAATGCACAAAATTAGAAATGTTAAATTCGTATCCTCAACTTTTGCAGTTAAATAATACTAACTAACATACCGCTGTTTTTTACTATTTTTCAAAAAAACAGACTATTTTAAAACTTTGAATTAAGCTCAGATTGTAACGCTTTTGCCTTCTTTATCGATTCCGGATTTTTCGCATCAATATTATATAAACTCGCATCCGGAATAATTAATTCTGTTCCTATTTGAATATTATTAGGATTCTGTATAATCGCTTTATTATATTCATAAATATATACCCAAAAAACTTTATGACCATAATACTTCTGAGCGATCAGGGTTAACCGCGTATCAGGTACAATTTTGACTTTAATTATCTCTTTTGTTTGAGATTCATTAACTTTTGGTAAGACAGCTTCTTCTGAGAGAGATTCCGGCTGATCTTCTTCTGACAACGCTTTCTCTTCTACAGAATCCGGTAAAATCTCCGGCTCAGGAGTAACCGTTTGCTTTCGGGCATCTATGACTATCGCCTTTTCTTCAAGATAAGCAGGAGTCCGATTCATATAATATAGGTAAATTCCACCGCCAAGACAAACCAACACAAACAAACTGATAAATATAGCTGTACCACTTCGTTTGGATCGTTCATGATGCTTGCGGGAGTTATGTGATCTTCTACTATGATGAGTCTCTTTGGAAAGTTTTTCTTTTTGCAATGCAACAATAGGTGCAGCTATTTCTTCTGGTTCTTCAGAGCTTTGCTGCGGGAGTTCCTTTTCCTCCTCATTCACAACTTCTTTCACTTCTTCTATCTCTTCTTCGGAATCTTCCGCATCTTCACTTTTTATTTCAGAGAACGTAACACCGTCGTTCAGTTCTGTCGTTTCAAATGAAGCAAAAGGCTTATTAACCTGTTCTTTTAATTCTTTATCAGGGGTAAACGTAAATTTAGAATGAGCCGGAATCACAAACCGCTCGCCGGTATTTACATGAACGCTCTCTCTTTCGTCAACCTGGATAATCTTAAAAGTACCCAATCCCTTTACCTTCACTATGCGTTCTTCCAACAACGCATCTGAAATAACAGAGATCAATTCTCGTACAAACAGTTCAGTAGTTTTTTTATCCTTACCTGTATATTCTGCAAGCAGGGTAGCCAAATCTGATATATTTAACCGTTCGTTCATTCTGCATCAAGTTCTTTTAATCTGTTCTTGAGTGTAGTTCCCGGCTTAAATACGGGGACTAATTTGGGAGGAACCAAGTAGCGTTTACCATTCACCGGATTTACCGAAACACGCTCGGCACGTTTTTTTACTTCAAACAAGCCCAAGGATTGGAGGTAAATTGTATCATTATCAACGAGTTTTGAACTTACAACATCAGACAACGCCGACAACAAGGCTTCCGTATCCTGTGCGGAAGAATTAAGTTTACCGGATAATTTAGTTACCAACTCTTTGTTATTCACAATCTTACTCGTTTAAAATCAATGGCGATATTAATGATTTTTTCAGACATAAACAAATCTGAAAGCGAAAAACCGGTGATTAAACCGGTTTTCCATATAAATCGAATGCTTCGGCACGTTCGATTTTAATTTTATAGAAACCTCCGATTTTCAGCGGTTTAGTCTTTTCAATCAGAACTTCAGGATCAACCTCTGGTGAATCGAATTGCGTGCGACCGATATAAAAGTCCTCGTCTTCACGATCAACAACAACTTCGAGTTCCTGTCCGGTCTTTGATTCATTGATTTCCGCGGATATACCTTCCTGTATGCGCATCAGGTAGTCTAAACGATCTTGCTTTACTTCCTGCGGTATATCATCCCTATAGTTCTTATATGCATATGTTCCCGTTTCATGACTATAGGCAAAAGCCCCCATACGTTCAAAGCGTATTTTACGGGTAAAATCAATCAATTCTTCAAAATCCTGCTCTGTTTCTCCGGGATGCCCCACCATTAAGGTGGTCCGTAAATGAATACCGGGTACCTCATCGCGCATACGCTGCAATAAGTCATACGTCTCAGCCTTCGTTATATTGCGACGCATCAGTTTAAGCATCGGATCACTGATATGTTGTAACGCAATATCTAAGTACTTACAGATAGTATCTCTTTCACGCATTACGCGCAACAAGTCATAAGGAAAATGTGCCGGATAGGCATAATGTAAACGGATCCATTTCACACCCTGTATATCGGAAATCCTCTCCAATAATTCGGGTAAAGCCATCCGTTTATACTTATCCAAACCATAATAAGTCAGATCTTGCGCTATCACCTGAAATTCCCGGACACCTTGTGCAACCAAATTTCTTACCTCCTCCTCAATCTCTTCTATCGGGCGCGATTTATAACGCCCTGTAATAATGGGAATCGAGCAATAAGAGCAGGTACGGTCACAACCTTCCGAAATTTTCAAATAGCCATAATGCGACGGAGTAGTCAGAATACGTTCCGAAGCTAATTCCTTATTATAAGATTTTCCTAAGTCCGTTATCAGTTCTTTCCAGTTGAATTTACCATAAAAACGATTCACTTCAGGCAACTCTTTTTTCATCTCCGTCAGGAATCGTTCGGAAAGACATCCCATAACATAAAGTTCCCCTATTCTGCCTTTCTTCTTTGCTTCGCCAAGTTCCAGAATCATATTTATTGATTCTTCCTGCGCATCTCCGATAAAGCCACAGGTATTTACAACCACTATTTCGCCATTAACCTTGTCCGGATCATGCGAAACATTATAGCCATTTGCCTGAAACTGGCGCATAAGCTGTTCGGAATCCACCAGATTTTTCGAACAACCCAGTGTAATTATATCTACTTTATTTTTTCTCATGTTTACTGATTACTCACCGAATAAGGAATTTACAAATTCTTTCTTATTAAAGACTTGCAAATCCTCCATGCCTTCACCAAGTCCTATATATTTGACAGGAATACGGAATTGGTCTGATATACCGATCACCACACCCCCTTTTGCCGTTCCGTCCAATTTAGTAACAGCAAGGGCATTCACCTCTGTTGCAGCCGTAAATTGTTTTGCCTGTTCAAATGCATTTTGTCCTGTTGAACCATCTAAAACCAACAATATTTCATGCGGTGCATCAGGAACTACTTTTTTCATGACGTTCTTTATCTTCGTCAATTCGTTCATCAGGTTTATCTTATTATGCAAACGGCCGGCCGTATCAATAATAACCACATCCGCCTTATTAGCAACTGCTGAACTCAAAGTATCAAAAGCAACCGACGCGGGATCAGCACCCATTTTTTGTTTAACAACCGGCACATCTACCCGTTCTCCCCAGATAACAAGCTGTTCAACCGCAGCCGCACGGAAAGTATCTGCCGCACCGAGATAAACCCGATGTCCGGCTTTTTTGAACTGAAAGGCTAATTTCCCGATTGTAGTAGTCTTGCCGACTCCATTTACGCCAACCACCATAATTACATACGGTTTCTTATCCTCCGGCAAAACAAAACCTTCAGCATCTTCTGTATTATTTTCTGTCAGAAGCGATGCTATTTCGTCACGTAAAATAGAAGTTAATTCCTGCGTGTTTACATATTTATCTTTTTCGGCACGTTTTTCAATCCTGGAAATTATCTTTAATGTAGTCTCCACGCCTACATCCGAAGTAATCAAAACTTCCTCCAGATCATCCAGTACATCATCATCGACCTTGCTTTTTCCTGCAATAGCTCTGGTTAATTTTGAAAAAACACTTTCTTTTGTTTTGGATAATCCCTTATCTAACGTTTCTTTTTTTTCTTTACTGAAAAAACTGAAAATTCCCATATTAATGCTGCTTATTTTACCTATTTAACGAATTTGAGGCGCTAAGTTACACGATTTTATCAATACAACCATATGAATTGGCATCTGTTTCTATTTTTAATCAATCTTGTTAATCTCAACCACTAACAGAACAATTATGGATAACAGGTCCATAAAACAGATTAAATATATACTAATATATGCCCTTAAATTGGCCATTATTTTAGTTACTGAATTTCAACACAAAAATAGCCACAAAAATATAAAGGATATTTTTTCAATTATATCCTTTATATTTTTTTATTTATTCTATTGACTCAAATTTTAGCTTTTTTGGATCAGGCAAAATATCCGGTTGTTATGGTAATCACCCATCGTGATACGTCTATACTGCAAACTGGCATTTTAGAGGCCAATGTCATCAACTCAAACTTCTTGCTCCACTTTAGTCTTACTATTCATCGAATAATTCCGGCTGAAAGCCGAGTATATATCAGCCCAACACAACGTGTTGGGTAATAGGACACCCTTCCTTTGCGGCCTGAAAGGACAGTATAAACCTACCCTAACATCTGCTATGTTGCCCCTTCAGGGCGCGAGACTCGTTCTACATCCTTCCCAACGCGTTGCGTTGGGCTATAATATAGCAGGCTTTCAGCCTTAAAACCAAACTGTATAGCTTAAGTTGATGACATTGGTTTAGAGATTACGCTGAGCAGAGGCTTCCAATAAAATCAATCCCGTTCATATTGTTGATTTACAATATATTAAAATCAATCGAATAGTTTTGATTTTTTGTGTTTTATTTTGACAAATAGATACTTTTTTCGTCCTTTTACTTACGCGTAAAAAAATATCTATTCTTGTTTTTTGATTTATGGCATCGTTTTAGACCAATAAATATTGTATTTAGACTAAAATAGCCCGTTTTTTACCGAAAATATAAAGGTTATTTTCTGAAAAATATCCTTTATCTTCAAAAAAAGAATAGAGTCTTTTTCCAAAAAGAATAGGGAGATTTTATCCATTGCCTTTTTTTGTTCAATTTTGATAATTCAAAAAAAACGGACATGCCGTATCGCGCGTTTTAAGTGCGGTTTTTCGGTGTTTGTTTTTCGGGTACATATATTGTCATTTTATTTAACAAAGCGCGTTAAAACAACGCTGTTGAAGCCGACGACAATTTGTCTAAAAAAGACAAATTTTGCTATTATTTTGTTTTTTCATTTCACTTTTTTATATTCGCTGTCCACGATTTGTTTTAACCTATCGAGGTAATCCCATTAAAAACGACATAATCCAAGTGTAATAACGACCGGGGTTTCGGACTGATCCGCTTTTTGCCAAGCTTTTGAACCGGCATGAAATATACTCTAATTTAACTCCGCCAAGTGTTTCTGAGCAAAACGAATATAATTCTGCCAATCAATATCCATCACATCGTGTTTTCCGGGACGAATATGGTAGCCGATATTATTCATGATGGGTTGGTTTACCGCCGGCATTTCTGTCACCCCTAATCCTTTTAAGCCATAAAGTTCATAAACTGAAGCTGCATGTACGCCGGAAAGGAACTCCCCTTTCGGATCAGCCCAGCGATCTTCCTGTGCACTGGCTATATAAACCGGACGTGGAGCAATAAGCGCAATCAGTTCATGTTGGTCAAACGGAAGCATATCTTCATTGTCCGCGTATTGTTCGGCCGTTTTACACAACCAATGAGGAAAAGAATTAGTCATAATCCGAAATGTTTCTCCGTATCTGCGTTTCGACAAAGCAGCCCCACCGCATCCGGAGTTATTAGAAATGACAATGGCAAAACGTTTATCTTGGGCTCCTGACCACAATGTAGCTTTTCCTTGTCGCGAATGTCCCATTACTACTACCTGTTTTTCATTCACGCGATCGTCTTTTTCTAAACAATCCATAATACGGCTTAACCCCCATGCCCATCCACCTAATGCCTGCCAGGCATCCGGACGACCGTTCGTTTGTTCGTAATCATCGAACAGAGCTAATACACTTTTATCTTTCAGCGCGTTATCATCGGGATAGATATCATGATAGCACATCGTAGCCAATCCGAATCCGGCGTCAAGAATCATCTCTATTGGCCATCGGCTTTGCTGATATCCGCGCTCCATGCTCTTGTCATCCGGACTTTTAACGAACTTCAGGCCGGGAGAGACAAGAATATCTTCATCAGCATCAATACTTTGATTTCCCATGAAATTGTACGAAAGGAACACGGGAACTTTCCCCTTAATGGCATTCGGAGTATAAAGGATCAGCATGGCTTCAATCTCTTTTCCGTTCTTTTTAAAACAAAAACGGATCTGTTTACAGCTTGCCTTGCCTTGAAACGCATTTTTCTTTTCACTGACAATCTGATATTCCACAGGTATATCTTCCTTTGGGGTTATCCCATACATTTGCGAAGAAAACATATTGAGGAGTTCGGGACGACGGGTAGTTTCCCACTGCCGGACAGAAGTTACACGTTGACCGTTCTCACAAATAAGCGGATCAGGCAACGTATAAACCGGAACTTTCGATTCATCATAGTTTTCACCTCTCGATTGCGCCCGGACACCTCCGGTTAGGAGAAGAAGAGAAACAAGAAAGAGTAGTTTTTTCATATGGGTATTTTTAATTTGTTTTATTCCCGACCATTCAGAAAAGCAAGCGCTTTCTGCATATCTTCCGGTGTATCTATGCCGATAGTTTCCTGATGCGTAATTCCGGCCTTGAGACAATAGCCGTTTTCCAACCAACGAAGCTGTTCTAAACTTTCTGTTAATTCCAACGAAGATTGGGGTAACTGAGTAATTTCGCGCAGCACGTTTGCCCGGTAGGCATACAAACCGATATGTTTGTAGTAAGTATGATTACGCAGCCATTCGGTATGTTCTTTCCCTCGCATATAAGGAATTACCGAGCGACTGAAATACATTGCTTCGTTATTCTTATTCAAAACAACCTTAGGAGAATTAGGGTTAAACAATGTAGTTTCAAAATCGCCTTCAGCATCAAAGGGTTTTACCAAAGTGGCAATATCGACTTTATCATCAGCAAAACAGGCTTTCAACGTTTCGATCTGAGAGGGATGAATAAAAGGTTCGTCGCCCTGAATATTGACAATAACGTCAAATTCCGTACCGACCTTGGTATAAGCTTCATAGCAACGATCTGTCCCGCTTTTATGGTCAGGCGAAGTCATAACAACTTGTCCTCCGAAGGATTTCACCACAGCTTCGATACGTTCATCGTCTGTTGCCACACAGACTGTATCCAATACATTTTCTACTTGTTCATAGACGCGTTGTATCATCGTCTTGCCATTCATATCCGCCAAAGGCTTACCCGGAAAGCGTGTAGATGCATAACGGGCAGGGATTATTCCAATAAACCTTATCTCTTTCATCTGTGTTATTGTAACAGTAATAATTGAAGTATTGCCAAAGTTAGCTATTTATTTTAATTTTGTCCGCGTAATTATCTTCAACATGAAGAAGCATCCTATTGAAATATTGATAGAGCAAGGTGAGCACCAACAACTTGATTTTAAGTTTGAGGTAAGTGACAGTAAAAAGATAGCCCGAACCTTGAGTGCATTCGCCAATACGGACGGAGGACGTTTGCTGATTGGAGTAAAAGACAATGGTGTAATCGCAGGCGTGCGAAGTGAAGAAGAATATTATATGATTGAAGCAGCGTCCCACTTGTACACTAAACCGGAAGTTAAATTCACTGCCCGGAAATGGGAAATAAACGGTAAAACAGTACTTGAGGTCTATATTCCTCCCGCAGAAGGAGTCCCTTATCTCGCACCCGACAAACAAGATGAATACAAAGCATACATTCGTGTAAAGGATGAAAACATTCTGGCAAATGAGGTGTTGGTATTAGCTTGGGAGAAGCGAAAACAAACGAATGGGACATTACTGAAATTAACCAAACCGGTTGAACGGCTTTTCCATTACCTCGACAATCATCCGCACATTAGTACAAACCAATTTTGCCGCATAGGAAGGATTAATTACTATACGGCAAAAAACATACTCAGTGATTTATTAGCTATAAACAGTCTGCAATATGTCGTTATCGACAAGCGGATTGCCTATCGACGAATTGCCTGAACATAAACCTGAGCATTTTCAAAACGAATAACTTTTACAGGTGTTCCTTTTTCTATAAAATCCTGCATGGATACACCATCATAGATTTCACCATCAATCAACACTTTTCCCGATGGGCGTAGCACTGTCGATGCTATCCCTTCTTTTCCGATAAGATTGGTCAATGCAGGTGTAGAGACAGACTCTTCCAGATCGGTGATCAATGCGACTTTACGAAACATCCCCCGATTCCCTATACGGCTGGACAACCAGATCATCAAAACGAAACCAACTCCAAGTCCCATCAAAACGGTTAATGAAGCCCTCCCCGCTTCCGCTGAAGTAACATGCTCAAAATTGAAGTTCGTATTACTTAACAAGGCCATTGTCAAACCTCCGATGATAAAGACAATCCCGGTTATACCGGCTACACCAAAGCCGGGAATAACAAATATCTCAACCAGCATGAGAAGTATTCCGATCACAAACAAAATTATTTCCCAATTAGCCGCTAATCCTTCTATATAAAGCGGAGCAAAATACAAAATAGCAGCAATAATAGATGCAACTGAGGGAAAACCAATCCCCGGTGTTTGCATTTCAAAATAAATACCACCAAGAATAATGATAATAAGCAATGATTGAGCTACGGGATTCATCAGAAAGCCTTTCACATTGTCTATCCATGAAGGTTCGTAACTCTTTATTTCATAAGAATCATATCCCATATATTTTGTTATTACCTCATCAACCGACTCGGCAATCCCGTCACAGTATCCCCAGAGAACAGCCTCCTCAGCAGTAAATGTCAACACTTTGCCGCTATCCGACAAATTCGGCACAACCGTTCGTTCGTCCACCATAGCCTCCGCAATCAAAGGATCACGCTTCCACTTATAAATTGTATCTCCTCCCTGAATGATCGTATCCTTGCCATGTGCTTCTGCTGTAGATCGTATCATTGAACGCATATACGATTGATATTTATCCGGCATTGCTTCACCTGTCTGACTCACAACAGTAGCCGCACCGATATTAGCTCCTTTCCGCATATAAATATTCTTAGCTGCAATAGAAATCAAAGCTCCGGCAGAAGCGGCATTATTATCTATAAACACAGAAACAGGAATAGGGCTATACAGAATAGCCGTACGCATAGAGTCGGCAGTATCCACTAAGCCACCATACGTATTCATATGAATCAGGACTGCATCTGCCCCTAATAATTGAGCTTCGGATAGTCCTTTTGAGAGATAAATTCGCGTTCTGTTATCAATTTGATTCTTAATATCAATCTTGTATATAATAGATTTCTCTACAGCCAAGGATTGATGCGGGTTAAGGAATAGAATAAGCCCAAAAGCAAGAAAAGCGAGCATCTTTCTTAAAAAACTAACACACAACAAATTAGCATTGCATTGACAAAAATAATCGTAAGATAGATAGTTTTTATCAGTAACAAATCGAAATCCACTTAACTCTTTAATAATCATATAGTATGTGAATAAAATTGAAATAAAAACTTAGGCTATGGATTCATGCATATAAATTTGTTATTCTCAATTGAATTTAGTATGTTTGTGATACTAACAATTTAGGTAAACAACTTTTATTTGTAGAGGTTAAACCATTTAACAAATTACGGACATGAATACGCTGCAATTTCAGAAAAAATTATTGGGCATGCAAGAAAACATGATGAATTTTGCTTTAATGCTCACTGCTAACAAAGATGACGCAAAAGATTTACTCCAAGATACAACTTTAAAGGTATTAGATAATCAGGAAAAATTTGTTGACAATGTCAATTTTAAAGGTTGGGTGTTAACGGTTATGCGTAATATCTTTATCAATAACTACCATAAGCTTGTGCGCACGCAGACAATTGTAGATCAGAGTGTTGATTTATACAATTTGGATGTAATCAATGACTCGGGTTTTAATTCACCGGACGGAAGTTATCAGATTCAGGAAATCACAAAGTCAATCAATGACCTGAATGATGATTTGAGAATACCATTCTCTATGTTCCTGAGCGGATATAAATACAATGAAATAGCCGAAAAACTGAACGTACCTCTTGGCACGGTTAAAAGTAGAATTTTCTTTGCCCGTCAGGAGCTGCAAAAGTCATTAAAAAGCTTTCGTAGTGAATAAGTTAAGATAGCAGAATCAGTAATTAATTAGTTAATAATAGTTTGGCTCCGGTTTTTTCCGGAGCTATTTTTATGCTTTAAGAGCCTGTTTAAATTTTTATTCGTGGCTTATTTCGTTTTATTTTTTGTTTAGTTGTATATCCGCATGAATGAGCATAGCGGGCTATGTAATTGAATGCGGAGATGCAGATAAGCAAAAAAGAAGACGAAAGAAGACCGAAACAAGCCCTCAAGAAATATCCTATAAAAATTTAAACAGGCTCTAAATAGGCAAAACTCTTTTTTATCATGAATTAACAAGTACTTTCAAAAGAGGAAGCATGGTAAATACTACATTTTTATCTATTTTTGCAATAAACATATAGAGATACAAAAGTAAAAAAATAGTCATGAAGGTAAAAAAGCTCTGTTGGGGACTCCTATTCGTATTAGTGCTGATATCATCCCTGCATGCTAAAGAGCAGAATATAAACACTCTAAATAGCGTATTGATCGTAAACTCCTACGACAAGACAAACAATATTGACAGCCTTGATTATTTAACGGTTGACAGTGTAGAGCTAAATAAAATAACAGATATCAGATCTATATTTGAAAAACAGAATGCAACGTATAGTACTCCAAAAGCTCTTGGAGAAAATCTTTTGCGTTTTTTAAAGAAAGATGAACTTCAGATTTCAAATGAAGCCATGTATTGGGCACGCTTGATAAGAGATGCTTCTTACTATGTTGATGAACATCAAACATTCAAAGACACGATTATTGTTGATCCCATCTTCTTGCCGATCGTATTTAAGGGGCATCCTTTCACGAAAAAGGAACTGACATTCTATTCTATGGATTTTACAAACCCTAAATTCAAAAGACCGGATTTATACACGCCCGCACCCATATTCAAGGATTATATCGATAAGAAAAAGAGTGAAGAGATAGCTCTACGCTTCGTAGAGGAAAAACATCCGTCATATATACATTATACGGAAAGAGATATGCCCAGCGAACTCGTAAAGGCCTCAGTTATCAAACGGGATACATATGAAAATATACAATTGAAAGTAGAGAATGACGCGGATTTCAGCGATGTTACGCCCGTAAAGTTTATTCCCGAAAGACGTTATTGGACTTCAGGCTTTGAAAGTGCTGTGCAGTTTTCTCAGAATTATATTTCCAAAAACTGGCATAAAGGAGGAAGCAGCAACCTGAATCTTTATACAAAAAATGTGTTAAGCTACAATTATACTAAAGACAAAGTAAATATCACAAATCAGGTTGAATACAGAACAAGTATCTATACGGCTCCAAAAGACACTATTCACGCTTACAAAGTAGGTGATGATGTACTCCGTTTGAGTAACAACATTGGGTATAAGGCTTTCAATAAGTGGAGCTACACATTCGATACCGAAATCAAAACGCAGGTGTTTCAGAACTATAAAGAAAACACCGAACAGAAACAAGCGGCTCTTTTAGCACCTGTCACAGCGACATTCGGTATTGGTATGAAGTACGACCTGACTAAGCAGTTCAAACAAAAACACAAAAAATTAGTTATGGCAGTAAACTTAGCACCGTTAAGTCTTACCTATATGTATAGTACCCTTAAAGACCCTGAGGAGATAGACCTCGGCCGACATGGTTTTGAGTTAGATACTACAACTAATTTATACAAAAATTCATTTACCCGTTTAGGATCAAGCATCAACTCGAGTCTTACTTTTAACTTTAACAGAAACGTTACCTGGCAGTCAAGATTAAACTATTTTACGTCATACGACAATGTCAAAATGGAATTTGAAAACACGTTAACGATGGCAATTAGTCGCTTTTTCTCTACCCGCATATATCTTAATGTACGATATGATGACACTGCGACTACCAAAGACACAGATTTCAGCTATTTCCAGGTTAATGAACTGTTGAGTTTCGGGTTTAATTATAAATGGTAAGAAGTACATTATATTGATGTAATAAACTTTGTTAATCGTACTTATTCTCCCAAATATTACGTACTTTTGCCGTGTTTTGCTATGTGGAGTTTACAAATATGGACGATACAATACATCACACAGGAATTATCGAACGCATAGACCGTGACAAGGTATATGTGAAAATTATTCAGCAGTCGGCTTGTGCGGGATGCCATGCAAAATCCATGTGCAACGCATCGGAAAGCAAAGACCGTCTTGTCGAAATCGATGGCATATTCAATTCCTTTCAGGTAAATGAAGTGGTTGATTTATACGGCCGAAGTTCTTTGGGATATTTGGCCGTTTTATATGCATTTGTCCTCCCTCTTATTATTTTATTAGCGGTAGTTATTTTTTGCTTAGAATCTAATCGGAGTGAAGCTGTCAGCGCTTTGGCAGGTCTTGCGGTTTTACCCGTTTATTATAGTGTGTTATACTTTTTTAAAGACAAGTTAAAAAAACGATTTGTTTTTGCCATGAGAAAACTTAATTGATTATACTATGATTTTAATCGCCATTATTTCGTTAGGAGGAATCGGCGCTGCCGGCGCTGCTCTTCTTTACGCTACATCTAAAAAGTTCGAGGTTTACGAAGACCCCAGGGTTTCGCAGGTACAGGAGGTACTTCCTGCTGCGAATTGCGGAGGTTGCGGATTTGCAGGATGTGCCGGATTTGCGGCAGCTTGTGTTAAGGCTGATAACTTAGATAACCTGAACTGTCCTGTAGGAGGAGCTTCAGTAATGGAAAAAGTATCGGCTATTTTAGGAAAAGAGGCATTGAAAACAGAACCAACTGTTGCCGTTGTTCGCTGCAACGGAGATTGTGATGCTCGTCCTCAGTTAAATCAATACGACGGAGTATCTAACTGCGCTATTGCTGCCGCCTTATATGGAGGAGAAACCGGTTGTTCTTTCGGATGTCTCGGAATGGGAGACTGTGAAGCGTCTTGTAATTTTGATGCTATACATATTAACCCAGTCACCAGATTACCGGAAGTTATAGAAGATAAATGTACTTCTTGCGGAGCTTGTGTCAAAGCTTGCCCTAAAAATATTATCGAGCTTAGAAAAAAGGGGCCAAAATCGCGGCGTATATATGTTAGCTGTGTAAATCAGGATAAAGGTGGAGTGGCACGTAAGGCATGCACCAATGCTTGTATAGGTTGCAGCAAATGTGAAAAGGAATGTGCATTCGATGCAATAAAAGTAGAAAACAATCTGGCCTATATTGATCCTGTTAAATGTCGCCTCTGCCGCAAATGTGTTGTTGTATGTCCAACAATGGCTATTCACGAACTTAATTTTCCTCCACGCAAGGAGAAAGAAGCAGATTCTACTGTAAAGCCACAAAAAATACAACCAGAAACGGCAGCAACAGTAACGCCGGAAAACAAATAAAAAACAATACAAAATAAAATCTAATAGTATGCTTAGGACATTTAGAATCGGAGGTATCCACCCACCCGAAAACAAATTGTCTGCCGGGAAAAAGATAGTCCGACTTGCTGTTCCAAAACAGGTAATTATACCTTTAAGCCAACATATCGGAGCGCCCGCACAGGCAATTGTAAAAAAAGGGGATATGGTGAAGACAGGTACCCTGATCGCCAAACCCGGAGGTTTTGTATCAGCCAATATACACTCTTCCGTTTCGGGTAAAATAAACAAGATAGACTCTGCCATTGATGCAAGCGGATATAAACGAACCGCCATATTTATTGATGTTGATGGAGATGAATGGGAGGACGCAATTGACAGAAGTGACAACCTGATCAAAGACTGTAAATTATCCGGTAAAGAAATTATAGACAAAATAGCTGCTGCAGGAATTGTTGGTTTAGGGGGAGCAACTTTCCCTACTCAGATTAAATTAACCCCTCCTCCGGGAAATAAAGCAGAAATACTAATCATAAACGCCGTAGAGTGTGAACCGTATCTGACTTCCGATCACATTTTAATGATGGAAAAGGGAGAAGAAGTTTTAATTGGTGTCACCTTATTAATGAAAGCTATTGATGTAAAGAGAGCGGTTATAGGGATTGAGAACAATAAACCGGACGCTATTAAGCATCTTACGAATTTAGCCTCTGCATATCCTGGCATTGAAATTATGCCGCTAAAGGTTCAGTATCCTCAGGGAGGCGAAAAGCAACTGATTGACGCCGTAATTCGCAAGCAGGTAAAAAGTGGTGCATTGCCTATCTCTGCGGGTGCAGTTGTACAAAACGTAGGAACATCTTTTGCTGTATATGAGGCTGTGCAAAAAAACAAACCGCTGATTGAGCGTGTGGTAACCGTAACCGGAAAGAAACTTACCAACCCCACTAATTTATTAACTCGTATAGGAACTCCTATTAATGCCTTGATCGAAGAAGCCGGCGGAGTACCTGAAAATACAGGAAAGATAATCGGAGGAGGCCCGATGATGGGGAAAGCATTAGTTAGCCCTGACGTTCCGGTCACTAAAGGAAGTTCGGGAATCTTGCTCCTCACAAAAGAAGAATCTGTCCGCAAACCGATGCAGAATTGTATCCGTTGTGCCAAATGTGTGAATGTATGTCCAATGGGGTTAAACCCAACCCTATTAATGAATGCTACGGAATTCACAAACTGGGATATGGCTGAAGCAAACTATATTGTGGACTGTATTGAGTGCGGTTCATGTAGTTATACCTGTCCCGCTAATCGTCCGTTGCTGGATTATATACGTTTGGGAAAAGGAAAAGTAATGGGTATCATTCGTGCCAGAAAGGCGTAATTAAGGATTTGTTATGGAAAATAAAATAATTATATCTCCTTCGCCGCATATTCACAGTGGCGATAGTGTCAGTAAGAATATGTATGGCGTACTGATAGCCCTTATGCCGGCTCTATTGGTATCGTTATATTATTTCGGATTAGGTTCATTGATTGTAACACTTGTTTCTGTTGCTGCTTGTGTACTGTTCGAATACTTGATTCAGAAGTTTTTCTTCAAACAACCAGCTACAATTACAGATGGTTCGGCAATATTAACAGGCCTATTACTCGCGTTTAATTTACCCTCTAACCTGCCGGTCTGGATTATTCTGATTGGTGCGTTAGCCGCTATAGGTATTGGCAAAATGTCTTTTGGAGGATTAGGAAACAACATCTTCAATCCGGCATTAGTGGGACGCGTATTTTTACTGATTTCGTTTCCGGCGCAGATGACAACCTGGCCGGTTCCGGGAACATTTCCGATGTCTTATATGGATGGACAAACGGGTGCAACAGTTCTTTCATTAATGAATGAAGGGGTAACACAGTTGCCAACTTACACAGACATGTTATTAGGGAATATGGGAGGAAGTCTTGGTGAAGTGAGTGCTATCGCTTTAGTGCTCGGATTAATATTTTTGCTTGTACGCAAAATAATTACCTGGCATATACCAATTTCTATTATTCTGACCTCTTTTATATTTACAGGCATTATGCATTTAGTCAATCCCGCAGAATATGCTCACCCGATAATTCATATTCTTTCCGGAGGTTTGCTTTTAGGTGCAATCTTCATGGCAACAGATTATGTTACTTCACCAATGAGTAAAAGCGGTATGCTTGTTTTCGGTATAGGAATAGGCCTCTTAACCTCGTTAATTCGTTTGTTTGGCGCTTATCCCGAAGGAATGTCGTTCGCAATACTTATTATGAATGCACTAACTCCGTTAATCAACCTATATTTCAAACCTAAACATTTCGGAGGAAAATAATATGGCAAAGTTAAAATCAACACTACCAAATATGTTTTTGTCATTGACCCTGATTTGTATCATAACCAGTGGGCTATTAGCAACAACTTATAAATACACAGCAGGACCTATAGCCGAAACTGAAGCGAAAGCTTTAGAGACAGCAATCAAAGATGTTTCTCCTGAATTTGATAACAATCCGGTTTCCGAATCATTTAAAGTAGAAACTCCCGATGGGTATGAGCTTCTGATCTATCCAGCTCAGAAAGACGGTAAAATGGTGGGAGCTGCGGTTGAAAGTAGTTCTAAAAACGGATTCAGTGGTTTAATCAGGATTATTGTAGGTTTTGACAACGAAGGAAAAATCCTTAATTATTCGGTTTTACAACATGCGGAAACGCCAGGACTTGGAGCTAAAATGAACGAATGGTTCAGAACTGAAAAGAATAACCAATGTATTATAGGCCGATCTCTTTCAAAAGGAAGCCTTTCGGTAAGCAAAGACGGAGGAGATGTTGATGCGATTACCGCGTCAACTATTACGAGTCGTGCTTTTCTTGAAGCTGTGAACAGAGCCTACAATGCTTATATTGGTCTGGATGCAGCAACAGGCGCTACTTCTCAGAGTGATGAGGATAAGAATTAATAGAAACCAATGTACAACAATTAATAACGAGAATTTATGGAATACGTATTAATGTTTATAGCGGCAGTGTTTGTCAACAACGTAGTATTGACTCAATTTTTAGGTATTTGTCCGTTTTTAGGAGTATCCAAAAAGATTGACACCGCAATTGGAATGGGACTTGCAGTTGTTTTTGTCCTTACAGTATCAACGTTGTTTACTTTTTTAATGCAGAACTACCTGCTGAATCCCTTAGGGTTAGGCTTTATGCAAACAGTAAGCTATATTTTAGTTATAGCTTCCTTAGTGCAACTTGTAGAAATTATCTTGAAAAAGGTCTCTCCGGCTTTATATCAGGCTTTAGGAGTATTTCTTCCTTTGATAACGACCAACTGCTGTATCCTTGGAGTAGCCATATTGGTTATTCAGAAAGAATTTAATTTATTACAATCTATTGTATATGCAATCTCTACAGCGATAGGATTTGCCTTAGCTTTAGTTATCTTTGCAGGCATCAGGGAACAATTAGCCATGACGCGTATTCCGGATGGAATGAAAGGCACCCCTATTGCCCTTATAACTGCAGGTTTATTAGCTATGGCTTTCATGGGTTTTTCTGGTATCGTATAAAAACACTAAAATCTAATTAAGATGAAGAAGAAAATATTAGTTACCGGAGGAACAGGATATATCGGTTCGCACACGGTAGTAGAGTTACAAAATGCAGGTTACGATGTCGTGATCATTGATAATCTCTCCAATTCTAATGTAGAAGTGCTTGACGGGATTGAAAAAATATCCGGTATCCGTCCTTACTTTAAGGAGTTGGATTGTAATGACAAAGAAGGACTTAAAGCGCTAATCAAGGAACATTCCGGAATCAAGGGGATTATTCACTTTGCCGCAAGCAAAGCTGTAGGTGAATCTGTTCACAAACCCCTACTCTATTACAGAAACAATATTGTAACCCTGATCAATTTGCTGGAGTTGATGCCTGAAGCAGGTATCGAAGGAATAGTATTCTCTTCATCTTGTACGGTATATGGACAACCGGACATACTTCCTGTTACAGAAGATGCCCCGATCAAACCGGCTTTGTCTCCTTATGGAAACACGAAACAGATCAATGAAGAAATTATCCGTGATACGATATATGCGGGTGTTCCTTTCAAGAGTATTATTCTTCGTTATTTCAACCCGATTGGTGCACATCCCAGTGCAGAGATCGGAGAATTGCCAAACGGAGTTCCTCAGAATCTTATCCCGTACCTGACACAAACAGCCATGGGCATTCGTAAAGAACTGAGTGTATTCGGAGATGATTACGATACGCCTGACGGCTCTTGCATACGAGACTATATCAATGTTGTTGATCTTGCCAAAGCTCATGTTATTGCAATGGATCGTATGTTGGAAAATAAATCAGACGAAAAACTCGAAATCTTTAACTTAGGAACAGGTCGTGGAGTGAGTGTACTCGAGCTTATCTCTGAATTTGAAAAAGGAACAGGCGTAAAAGTTCCTCACAAAATTGTAGGACGCCGCGAAGGAGATATCGAAAAGGTATGGGCAAATCCGGAACATGCCAACAAGGTGCTGGGTTGGACAGCTAAAGAAAGCGTTGAAGACACGCTTGTTACTGCCTGGAACTGGCAAAAACGTCTTCGTGAACGCGGAATTCAATAATTAAGCGTATAATAAAAAATATCCGTGTGCTCTTTACTTATCAAAGAGTCCACGGATATTTTTTTTGTTCTTACTATCAATTTTCTTCTGTGGAGTCAATACGTATATCCCATATACCGGAGGCACGTTCCAACTCAACCAAGGTAGTAGCACAGTCGAAAAGAGTTTCATTATAGCTGACTAATATCTCATTATAAGTTCTTTGTGCATTCAGCACTTCAAGTATGCTGCTCTCACCACGTTCATAGCTGTACACCTGTTTATGAAAAATCGTTTCCGCTTCATGTAAGAGCCCTGAGTTGAACTGTTCCATCTTACGGCATGCGGTAGTGTATTTATTATACGCCTGCATTACTTCGGAAGTAATCTGTAACTCTACCCCTTCGTACTGACTTTTACTTTGAGCGGCAGCAAATTCAGCAGCACGCAACTCGCCTTTGTTTGTATTCGACAGCTTCAACGGAATACTAAATCCGACAGAAAAGCCTTTAAACGCAGGTGCAGGTGCTATTTCATTCTTGACAATGGAGGAATAAGTTCCCCCAAGACTAATCCCAACATCAATAGCCCTGTTTGCTTTAGCCAATCGTAAATTATTATGTGATAACTCTCTTGATTTTAGTGCCACCTGCAAATCTGCGCGGTTATTTTGTGCGGCGGTTATCAGAGAGGCTAAATCGAACACTCTTTTATAATCATTCAAATCTCCCGCAATAGAATCCGACAATTCGATGTTTTTATCTCCCTGAAATAAAGCTAATTGAAGAAGAACTTCTTTAAGATCGTTTTCACTCGTATAAACATCGTTCAGCATAGTAGCAGCTTCCAACTTTGATTGACGGGCATCAATTTCTTTTATCTCGCCTACACTCAGACGTACACTGTCTGCTTGTGCTAACATAAACATTTGCCGATAGGATTCTTTTTGTATTTCATAAAGCCGGTTTTGTTTTACCGCGGCCAAATAGGCAATCGTAGCATCAGCCCGTAAGTTTCGAAAATAATCTTCCAACAAAGCATCGGTCATTTCTTTCTCACTTTTTGCCACATTTATTCTGGCTTTACGCTTACCTCCTAATTCCAACGTATAGTTTAATTCCGCATCAACGCCGTATCCCATTTGTAAATCCCAGTTCTGATTATTAGCATAACTCACGGATAATTCAGGGTCAGGAAATACCTTCGCGGCTTTCACATTTGCTTCAGCAATATCAACATTATATTTTTCAACCAAATAGTCGATATTAGACTGCTTAACGTTATTCAGATAGTCGTTAAATGTCAACACTCGTTTTTCCTGCGCATGACCTGTAGTAATTATAACACAGAAAAAACAGATCAGTATTTCTTTTATATATTTCATCGGATTATTCATTTTTCAGATTTCTTCTTTCCAACATATAGTAGAGAGTTGGCAGTACATAAAGCGTCAGGATAGTTCCGCACAAGAGTCCGTAAACGATAACCGTAGCCAACGGACGTTGTATGTCGGATCCGATTCCGGTAGATATGGAAGCGGGCAACAATCCTAATACAGCCACCGTAGCAGTCATCATTACAGGACGCAAACGATGTGATGCTCCGGAAAGGACGGCTTCTTTCAGATTCAAACCACGTGCACGCAAATTATTGATATGCGAAATCATGATAACACCATTCTGTATGAAAACGCCAAAAAGAGCGATAAACCCGACTGCAGACGATACGTTGAAGGTCATCCCTCGTAAAACTAACGCAAGCATTCCTCCGAAAACAGCCAATGGCAGCATTCCAATAAGTAATCCGGCCTGACGGAATTTGCCAAAACTAAAAAACAACAAGAGAAACATAACCGCCAACGTTATAGGAACAACCACAGCGAGTCGCCCAAAAGCCCGGTGTTGATTCTCCAACTGTCCGGCCCAATGAAACTGGAATTTAGAATGATCGTATTCTACCTGTTTTTCAATTTTTGAACGAGCTTCGCTTACAAACGATGTTAAATCCCTTCCACGCAAATTCAACTGAACGGTACTAAAGCGCTGATTTTTCTCACGCGAAATCATACTCGCTCCTGTTGTCATCTTTACTTGGGCTACGGCTGAAAGGGGAATCATCGCCCCCGAGCCGGATGTTAGCAATAAAGCTCCTATCTTTTCCGGAGTATCGCGCGACAGATCATTGTAACGACAGATTACATCATAAACACGACTGTCGATGAACACCTGAGAGACTGCTTTACCTCCGATCGCTACCTCTATCAATTCTGCAACATCTGCAACATTCAGACCATATTGAGCAATTTTGTCACGATCAGCCACAATCTGTAACTGAGGAAGAAAAGGTTCTTCTGCAATACTTACATCTGCAGACCCTTCTACATTCTCTACAACCGTCACCACTTCTTCAGCAATGCGGCGGCTCTCTGTCAGATCTTCGCCGTATATTTTTATCGCTAAATCACTATGTGCTCCTGCAATCTGATCCATAACCATATCAATGATAGGCTGAGAAAAACCAACATTATAACCCGGCATGGTAGCTATCAGTTTTGCCATATCTGCAACTAAGTCTTCTTTTCTGCGTCCGTCTTTCCATGTATTATAGGGTTTCAGACCTATCATAACTTCTGTATGCGAGAAAGAGAAAGGACATCCGCCTTCATCGTCACGCCCAGTTTGCGTCATTACATAGGTGACCTCATCAAAATTCATAAGTTTATCCCTTAATACGGTTGCCATCTCGGACGATTTTTCAAGTGAGATTCCCGGAGGAAATTGTACTTGCAACCAAACGCTTCCTTCGTCAAGCGGAGGTAGAAAATCTTTCCCCACATAAGCAGAAAGTACGACAACTGCCACCAGAACCGCAACAATCGGAGCAATAATCTTTTTGGGCGCGGCAATCAACTTTTCCGTCTGTCTTTTATACATATCGGTCAAACGTTCCAGCCAGCGATTATGGTAAACCTTTTGTGGTTTGCGGTAAATAACAAATGCCAGACCTGGAATCAGAATCAAAGCGGAAGCTAAAGCACCCAGCAACGCAAAACTCAAAGTAAATGCCATCGGAGTAAACAGTTTCTGTTCTACTCTGTCAAAGGCAAACAAAGGCATATATGCAATGATGATGATTAACGTTGCAAAAAAGACCGGTTTTGCAACCTCTGCTGCCCGTTTGGCAATATTTGACTCATCCAGCGGAGCATCAGGATCATTCTCACGCTTCTTCAAAATCGTTTCCATCATAACGATGGTGCCGTCAACTATGATCCCGAAATCTATTGCGCCGAGAGATAGCAGGTTGGCAGGAATATCAGTCAACCACATCAGAATAAAGGCAATCAATAAAGACACAGGAATAGTAATCGTAGCCAGCAAAGCCCCTCTTGGGCTGCCGAGGAAGATAATCAGCACTCCGACAACTAATAAGATACCAAATGAGAGGGTATGCGAAATCGTATTTAACGTGGCATCGACCAATTCGGTTCTGTCATAAAAAGAATGTATTTTTACTCCTTCCGGAAGACCGTTTTCGTTTAATTCAGCAATCGTTTTATTTATCTCTTCAAGAACCCGGGAGGGATTTTCATAACGTAACAACTGTACCATCCCTTCTACCCCATCGGTATAATCCACCTCATCATCTACATAACCAAATATACCTTTCCGTTCCAGATTTCCATACTTCAACTCGCCCAAATCCTTTATATAAACAGGAGCTCCACCAACTGTCTTGACCACGATATTGCCCAAATCCTGCAAATCACGCACAAGCCCGAGTCCACGCACTACATAACTCAGATCGCCGCGGATAATCGTACTACCACCTGCATTCGAGTTGTTATTCTCTATGGATTCTGTTACTTCTTGTAGTGAAATATTATACTTTGACAGTTTATTGGGGTCTATTTCTATCTGAAATTGAGTTGTAATACCTCCGAAATTCGACACGTCGGCAATTCCATGAATCTGCCTCAATCGTGGAATAATCACCCAATGGTTAAGGTCTGTCAATTCACGAAGATTTTTACTACCGGTAATAATATAACGGAATATTTCACCCGTAGGAGATGTCAACGGATCCAATCCGGGCTTAGCATCAAAAGGAAGTTCTACATCATTTATCCGCTCCAATACGCGCTGTCTCGCCCAATAATCATCAACGCCATCTTCAAAAACCAGTGTAATTTTTGAGATACCGAAGAAGTTTTTACTTCGCATAATCTTCAAGCCCGGAATGCCATTCAGCTCCCGTTCAAGGGGAATCGTGATCTGTTGTTCAATTTCGGCAACAGCAAGTCCCGGAACCTGTGTTGCAACACCAACCGTTACGTCGGCAATATCCGGATAAGCATCTATAGCAAGTTGCTTCCAAGCATAAATACCAATACCTGAGAGTAACACAAATATGGTCAACATCAACCAACGACGCCGGATCAAGGTGGTCATTAATTTCTCCATCGACTTACAGGTTTAGGTAAATTCCACCTTTAACAACAACCGTCTCGCCTTCACGAAGACCACTCAGAATACGTGTTTCTTCAACATTAACAGACTCAGATTCAATGTATCTACGTAGATATTTCCCTTTAGATAATTCAATCAAAACATAATCTCTGTCTTCTTCCTTCATAATAACGGTTGACGGTAAAATAATCGACTCCTTCGGTGAACTTAGAAAATGAACTACGCAGAACATACCCAGTTTCAGGTCCTTGTCTGTATTATTACATCTGACTATCACATCTAAGGAACGCGTTTCTTCATCTAACATCTCTCCTATATAGTAGATGGTTCCCCAAATCGTTTTATTCGGTTGAGCATCTACAAAAACCTCCACCTGATCACCTTGTTTGATAGCTCCGAAATACTTTTCCTTGACACGTGCCACAACCCAAACCTCAGATAAATCAGCAACTACCGCCAAAGCTTCTGAATCTTCTTTCACGTAACTTCCTATCGTGATATTGTTTTGCACTACTTCACCTGAGATAGGAGAAATCACTTTTAAGGGTTGTCCCATCTGAAGCGATGAAACGTCGATATTAAAGATATTCAGCGTTGCCTGCGCCTGTTCAAATTCCTGATTAGCAATTAACGCTTCGTTCTTAGCCTGTTCTAATTCTTTTTGAGATGCTACCCCATTAGCAGCCAACTCTTTCTGGCGGTTATAATTTATCTGAGCAATACCGTTTGCCGATTGAGCAGAAAAATAACTTTTAGTTGCTTCATAAAACTCCGATGAACCCAGTTCAAAAACAGGCGTTCCCGCATTGATTTTCTGTCCTAACCGGACAAAAGACTTAACAATACGTCCGGCAAAAGGAGGTACTATTTCTGCTAATTTTCCGGAGACCGGACGAACAGTTCCTACAGTTCTGAATTCGGACGAAAACTCACGTAATTGAGTTTTTTGAACAACAATCTGTCCTAATACAGAAGAATTATCGGGTACGGTGATTGTGTCACCATTATGTTGAATACGAGATCCCTCTTGTGTTGATTCTTTTTGCCCACAGGCACTCACCAACAGACACAAACTTGCCAACATGAAAAAACTCTTCATTGGTAAATTATTATTTTAAATATTAGTATTGACACCTGCTCACGTAGATATACACTATTGGCGTCTTTATTAAAGAATGAAATTTCAATAAGAAAATGGACAAGCAGGAGGTCCTCGCAGGGAAATAAAAGAAGAGTAATTACAACAAACGTTTAAAAGCAATCCAGACAAGATTATTGTCTGTAAAATAAGAAACAATACCAGTTCAGAAAAGCCAAAATTTGCTTGAAGAGAGTGAAATAAAGATAATGTAAAAATTAGAGTCAGTTCATTTGGACTATGTTTATACGTATCCGTATGCGACTTATCATGAAAGTGAGAATGAACGATAGTGACTCCATTAATGACATGTCCATGAAACGAAAAACAGATATTTGCATAGAATAATGCAAAAATGACAATTAACAACCATCCTACTATCTGTTTAGATCTCAAACACATCCGTAATATTATTTTATTTGCAATATTACGCTTTTTTATCGAAAAGACATCACCATTCTTCTATTATTCAACATCTTCTTAATGTTTAAAATCATCTCACCCCATTTACAAAAAAACAACCGACAAAAAGTTAGATTCAAACATATAAAACAAACAGGTAGGATATTTTCGGAAATATATCGGAAATATAAAGGATGAGTCCACTATAAAAAGTCGAGAACTTCAAAAGCGATATTCAGCAAATAGTAGTTCTGAAAATTTTGAGGCTCTTCAACTTGTTTGCTGAGGCGCCTGGAAACGAAAGTTGAAGCGCCTCAACATTCGTTTCCAGGCGCCTTAAAATTTTCTTATATCCAACATAAAAACGTATTTTTCTGCTTTAATTAAAATAAAGTCTCTATCTTACAACACCTTAAATCTTTTAATGCATATGATTAATAGAAGAAAATTCATCAAAACGAGTGCCATAGGATTTGCCGGGTTGGCAATATCAGGTCAGGACGCACTTTCAGCCTTGTCAAAAACAACTGTCAAAAATAAGATATCAAGTGTTTTATTAGGAAATACAGGCTTGGAGATTTCTCAGGTCGGACTTGGTACAGGTACGGTAGCTTATGATAAGTCCTCCAACCAAACCCGACTTGGTATGGATAATTTTCTCAGGCTGGCACAACACGCATATGATAGAGGATTAACATACTTTGATTTGGCCGATTCGTACGGATCCCATTCATATATAGCCAATGCGCTTAAACACATGGATAGAGAAAAAGTACAACTATGCAGTAAGATATGGACACACCCAAACGGTTCAGACAAAATTGTTGCAGTAGAAGAAACAATAAACCGTTTCAGAAAAGAAATAAACACAGACTATCTCGACATTGTTCTGATGCACTGTCTTATGGAACCCAATTGGACAGAATCCCGTTCATATTATATGGAAGCACTCTCCAAAGCAAAACAAGAAGGTATTATCAAAACAGTCGGAGTTTCCTGCCACAACTGGGATGCTATGGCAGAGGCCGTTGACAGCCCCTGGGTAGATGTCATCTTAGCACGCATCAACCCATTCCAGGCAAATATGGACGGAACCCCAGAAGCCGTAAACGAACTTTTAGGCAAAGCCAAACAGAACGGCAAAGGCATAATTGGCATGAAAATCTTCGGAGAAGGCAAAAAAGTAACAGAAGAAGAAAGAGAACACTCACTAAATTACTCCCTAAAAGAAGCAAACATTCACTGCATGACAATTGGCCTTGAATCTGAAGATCAGATAGATGACCTTGTAAGTCGCGTAACACGGATAAATCAAGCCTGAGAAAAAACAAAAAATCTCTCAACACATATTGCAAATTTAAAATAAACCCCCTATCTTTGCATCGCATTTGAGAGAAAATGCTGCTCCCCAATCGGAGCATTATCTAAAAGGTGTGGTAGTTCAGCTGGTTAGAATACCTGCCTGTCACGCAGGGGGTCGCGGGTTCGAGTCCCGTCCATACCGCCACCAATAACGCTAATAGCCTATAAATAAAGCTGTTAGCGTTTTTCTTTTACAACGATGTCCCCACATTTGTCCCCACTTGCTGTAAAACACCCTGTTTATACCCTCATCAAAAGTAAAATAAAGTTATTATTTCGTCGTCATTCTCGTCATAACCGTCATACCTTTCTCCTAAAAGTGGTTTTAGCCCACTTCTAAAACAAACCGGGCAAAGTTCGAAAATAGCACTTTGAACTGAGTTAAGGTTGACTGTAAATCTGTAAGAATCGTGTTATGAGAAAACAGGTCAAAAAATAGAGGTCTGAATCAAGGTCGAAAGTTAATATCGAAAGTTAATACCGTGAGTTAATTTTAAAAGAAGCGTGTCGGGTTAAGGATAAAGCAGAATATTTGTGTTTGTCGGCTCGGACGGGTTTCTACCCCCCCCTATTTACCCACAATTCCCCAATTCATAACGTACGAAACTCCTACCTTTGCAAATACCCATAATTCTGGGGATTTATAATGTCGTTTTTGACGATATTTCCCAGTAGTGTTATTTTCGCACTTCAACCAAAGGGATTATCACGCCCTTTGCTTCAAATACACACGAAAATGGGGGTTTTAATAGTGACCGCAAATCACCTTTGATAATGTCGGAATATCCGATATTATAAATAGGGGGAATTCCCCTTGTTTACATAGGCGGATTTCTACCTATGCAAAATAAGACAGATTCCACCTGCTTAAACACGCAAGATTCTGCATATCATAACGGAATTACGTTATCAAAGCGGATAATCTGTCCATCAAATAAAGAAAGTGGCTTAAACGTTCTTATTCCGCCTTGCTTTCGGCTAATTGTTTCTGTTTCTCTAAATACAGAGGACATTCCGAACATTCTAATTGCCTGTAAACCTGTACCTTTGCTTCGCTATCAGTCTGTTGCTTAAATCTCTGTAATTCAGCTATTTTCAGACCTATTTCAGACTTTAGTTTCGGTTCGGTTACGCTTCGAAAACTGATGGAAAGCTCTCTCAAAAGTTCCTCACGTGAAACGTTGTCGGCATCCGATGGAAAATCCAGTCCAGATTGACCCCGTAAACCAAATGAAATTGCCCCCTTGCTCTAAAATAAGGTTGCCCCCTCTATCCAAAATAAAAATGACCCCATTGAAATGTAAACCAACATAGATTTTATACTTTCAAGAAAGTACAGCTTGTAGGAAAGGAAAATAAAACTGAATGAACTAGATAAAGGGTAGTCAAAGTTCTTTTTTAAGAGATATACAAAGGTACATTCCAACGATAGAACGCCAACACCAAGCCGCAAGCGGTTTCTAGAAATTTCTTCCTTTCGCCAGCGAAAGAGTAAATTTCTAGAAAGTGTTGGCTTATCTATCGTTTCCATGAATGAAATGTATATCAATTAAAAAAGAAAAAATAATGGTTTATCGCTTGATGATGGTTTCCTAAAATAAAAATGACCCCACTTGTCAGGATACTCGGGAGGCAAAATTAAATAATTTTCTGGGGTCAATTTTGTTTTGGCGTAAGGGGTCAACGAACAATGGATTTTCCACCTACCTCTAAATTGATTTTAACCTACCTCTAAATGAATTTAGACCTACCTCAAAATTTAGACCTACCAGTAACTGCGGCTAAAATTTCAGAAATATGGTTGAATAACATAGTTTGAACAAAAACATCTGACAGAGTAGAAGTGTTTTTATTGAAATCACGTGTTGTTTTATGAACAACCCTTAATTCTTACATAAGTTTATTTCAAATGAAAATACACGAGTATCAAGCAAAGAAATTCTTTTCTGATTTCGGAATACCGGTAGAAAAGTACAAACTCTGCATGAGTTCTTCTGAGGCCGTAAATGCCTGGAATGAGTTCCAGAAAGAAAAAGTAGTCGTGAAAGCGCAGGTGCTAACGGGTGGTCGTGGAAAGGCTGGTGGAGTTAAATTAGCGAAAAGCGAAGCTGAAGTGAAAGCTTACGCTCAGTCTATTCTGGGAATGGATATCAAAGGTTACACGGTAGAAAAGGTAATCGTCAGCGAAGCCGTTAATATTGAATCGGAGTATTACGTCAGTTTTGTAATTGATCGTAATACTAAATCTGTTTTGTTGATGATGAGTCCGGATGGTGGTATGGATATTGAGGCGGTAGCCAAGTATACGCCGGACAGGATTTATAAATTCAGTATTGATCCGTTGATTGGGCTACCTGATTATTTAGCGCGTAAATATGCTTTCTCCATGTTTTCTGAAATCGGACAGGTCAATCAATTCGCTGCTATTTTACAGAACTTATATCGTCTTTTCATTGAGAAAGATGCTTCACTCACAGAGATTAACCCGTTGGTTCGGACTACCGAAGGAAATCTGATTGCTATTGATGCAAAAATGACGTTTGATGATAATGCTCTTTTCAGGCATCCGGATGTCGTTGCATTATTTGAACCGACGGCCGAAGAAAAGGTTGAAACGGAAGCAAAGGAAAAGGGGTTTAGTTATGTTCATCTGGGTGGTGAAATAGGCTGTATGGTTAACGGTGCCGGATTGGCTATGGCAACAATGGACATGATTAAACTCTATGGTGGTAGTCCGGCTAATTTCTTAGATATCGGGGGAAGTTCCAATCCCCAAAAGGTAATCAATGCCATGAAATTATTGCTCAATGACAAGCAAGTAAAAGTAGTTCTTATCAATATTTTCGGGGGTATCACACGTTGTGATGACGTTGCAAAAGGATTGATCACCGCTTTTGAAGAACTGAACACGACAGTACCTGTAGTTGTAAGACTAACGGGAACTAACGAGAAAGAAGGTCGTGAGATGTTAAAAGGAACCCTACTCCTTTCGGCTGAAACAATGAGCGAAGCCACACAATTAGCTGTAAAAATTACCCAACAACCCCTTAAAGTGTAATAATCATGAGCATATTAATCAATAAAGACACCCGACTTATTGTACAGGGAATCACCGGACGAGACGGTGGTTTTCACACAGAAAAAATGAAAGCATACGGAACAAACGTTGTAGGCGGTACATCTCCGGGCAAAGGAGGTACGACAGTACACGGTCTTCCGGTTTTTAATACGGTTTATGAAGCAGTAGAGACAACCCGCGCCAACACGTCTGTCATTTTCGTTCCCGCTCGCTTTGCAGCGGATTCAATCATGGAAGCAGCAGACGCAGGCATTCAGCAGATAATCTGTATCACGGAAGGTATCCCAACCGTAGATGTCGTCAAAGCACATCGTTTTGTAAAAGAACGCGGAGCCACTCTTATCGGACCTAATTGTCCCGGATTGGTAACCCCCGATGAAAGCCTCGTCGGAATTTTGCCCGGACATATCTTTAAGAAAGGTCATGTAGGTGTACTGAGTAGAAGCGGTACATTAACCTATGAAGTGGTCTATCATCTCACAGCCGCAGGCATGGGACAATCTACCGCAGTAGGGATGGGAGGTGATCCGGTTGTCGGACTCTATTTTCGTGATATATTAGAACGTTTTGAAAAAGACCCCGACACACATGCCATTGTTATGATTGGAGAAATCGGTGGTAATGCAGAAGAACTGGCAGCTGAATATATTCGTCAGCATGTCACCAAATCGGTTGTTGCATTCATCGCTGGACAATCTGCTCCTCCGGGAAAACAAATGGGACATGCCGGCGCAATCATCTCAAGCGGCTCAGGCACAGCAGCAGAAAAAATAGCAGCCTTAGAAGCTGCCGGCGTAAAAGTAGCCAAAGAACCGGGGGAAATACCAAGGTTATTATAATAAAAGTTTCCCAAATGGGAAACTTTTATTTTTCTTTATAAAAAAGATAAGTATAAGAATGAGCGATAGATTAGACAATATAGGAACATTAATCAGGGATGAAAGTGGGAAAGGTTCAACAGTAACAATCACTTCTGCGTTCTCAAATCCCGTCCTTCATAAGCACAAATGGCATCTATCCATTCTTTGCGCATTGGTATAGTTTGGTGTTTTACTAAATCGTAAGTAACCATAACCGAACGGCAAAGACATTTTACTTCTGCCGTTTTTGAATCGACGATGCGTTGCGTCAACTCGAAACTTTTCGTGCCTATTTTTGTAACAGACGTTTGAACGGAAACGTGGTCGGTGCTAAATATTTGTACCATAAAATCCACATCAATATGGACTACCACTATTGCATCGGTATCCCAATTTACATTGGGACATACCGATTCAAAATAATTTGTCTTTCCCAGATCATAATACGTGAGATAAACTGCGTTATTAATATGTCCGAATTTATCTACGTCATTAAATCGTAATTGAAGGGGTATAGTGTGTTTGAATGCTACTTCTGTCATTGTTTTCAATATTTATCAAAAGTAAAACAATACAACCTGCTATTTGTTTATCCCTTCGCTATCTTTCTATTCTACTTCAACCATTCTTCCTTCTGTATTCGCACGGGTTAAATTATCGTACATCGCTTCGCTGTAAACCGGAGGCAGGTAGAATTTTCCGGGATATACGGCACAAAGGTTAATCCGTACGGTTACCTGACGGCCTGACGGTAAGTAATCTATATGCGTATATACACGATCGTCACGGATATCCTGATAACTGATACTGCTTGGAGGTTCATTGGCGCCCGGTGAATCCTGATGCAGGAAGCGGGTATTCAATATCTCCCACCCTGCCGGGAAAATTTCCGTCAGAACAACATTACGTATCCCTTGCGATGAAGGATTACGGACTGTTACAACTGCCGCAAAATTAGTTCCTTGTTCTAATTGATCCACATTAACAGACTTTCCTGTGGCATCGGTATAGGATACGGCAAGCGTCAATCCACTACTATAAGCAACCTCTTCACCTTGTAACGGAATACCTTCCGAGATAGCCCGAATAAACAACGTAGATTTACCGTTGTTCGTTACTTCAGCGGAAGTTGTTGCAGTAGCCTGATCTAATAAATCAGCCGTCCATATATTTTTTGTTGTTTTAACTTTGTCCGATTTTCCGGCAACGGAATATGAAAAATCCATACTTTCATCGGTATGGTACTTTTTCAGATAGGCAGACATACCCATTAAGGCATTAGCTGTTTCCTGCGTACTTAACCAATCAGCCGTACTCAATTTTGTAGAAATAAGTTTAGCCAATGTGGCTGCATCCTGCGTTTTATCTAACAGACAATAAGTCTGCAAACGAATAGCCTGATCACGCAGATCACTTCCGAAAGTCAGGTCATATTCGTCGTACTTGGTCTTCATCTCAGTTGTCTTAGTGAGCAATTCAGTTGCCACGTCTTTTCGACCGGCCAATGCATACGCGGAGGCTAATAAAGATGTAGATATACCATTATTTCTTTTTTGCTCTTTCAGGCGGTTCATTGCCCCAATCTCTGCAGCATTTCCCAAAGCAAGCACATACAGTCTATATGCCTGTGTCAATTCTTCGGATGTTGAATAATAAGAATAGGTGGTGTTCGGTTGCCATTTACGAGCCACCAATCGCAGATTATTCATCACTGTTTGCTTTAAGGAAGAAGGCACTAAGTAGCCTTTCGATTCTGCTTCAAGAAGGAAATGAGCTACATAAACAGTTCCCCAACTATTCGTGGATGTTCCTCCCGGCCAATAAGCAAAAGCCCCTTCAGCCGTTTGATAAGAACGAACACGTGAAATGACAGACTTAACCGCCACATCCGCAGAAGTAGATTGTGACTCGGTTAGTGAAGCCAATTCTTTGAGATAAAGTTGCGGGAATGCTTTTGATGTAATCTGTTCCAGACAACCATGCGGATAACCCAATAAATATTTAATGTGTTTAGACAGATTAAGAGGCGGAATATCCGAAACTTCCAACGCTAATTTATTTGTACCATCGGCTCCCGGCATCCTGATTGTTTCTTTCCAACTTTTTCCGCGTTCAAGTGTAGCGGAAACTACTTGGGTTTGCGGACGTCTTACTGAGCGAATCTCAATATCTGTTTCATACGTTGACTGTTCTCCTTTACCGGACGCTATCAATTTAACATGTCCGGCTCCGGGTTTTTCTTTCACACGAATACGGAAAGTCGCCTGTTTATCCCCCGGTTCATCAAAGTGAAGATCATTCGCTGTATTACCGATCACCTCCATATTGTCTGAACACTGGATACTAACCTTCACCTGTCCGACACCTTTTTCCGTAGCAAACACCGTAGCTGGAACAACCATCTCCTCTCCTACACCAATTACACGCGGAAGCGTTCCGAGAAGCATCACCGGTTTACGAACAAGGACACTCTTATCCGTATGTCCGTATGCTTTTCCATCTCCCGAAATTACCATTACACGAACACGTCCGTTATAATTCGGCATCGTATAAGTATGCTGTTTCTTTTCTCCTTTTTTCAAAACAAACGGCCCTTCAAATTGGACTACCGGTTTAAACCTGTTAACGATTGCTTTCGGTCCTTTATTGAGCGCATCATCACCACCTATACTAAATAATTTCTCTATACGTCCGCCATAAGCACCAACTACAAAGTTATACAAGTCCCATGTACTCACGCCTAACGCTTCGCGCGCATTAAACACCTTCCATGGATCAGGAGTAGCAAAGCGAGTCAGGTCTAACAATCCTTCATCTACAATAGCCAATGTATAAGCCATCTCACGACCGTTTTTTTCGGACACAATCACATCGTATGACTTTTCAGGCTTCAATTCGTCCTTCATTCGAATTTCCGGATGTAAATAACTATCAGACGACACTACAGAAACAGGCACAACACCATACAAACGAATTGGTAAATCATTCTGTGTTTCACCATGAGGTTGCAACAAGGTTATATAAACATATGAATTCGGCTGCATATCTTCTGTTACCTTAACCTTCACCGTAGTTTCCTTGTCCTTACATTCATAATGACTGACAGACAACACCTTTGTTCCGTTCTCAACGGTAAGAATAGCACGATTGGATTGCGTTGACGGGAATGTAATCACCATCTCTTCGCCAACGGTATAACTCTCTTTATCTGTTTTAAAAGTAAGCGCATAAGGGGATTGACCACCCGAAGCATCCCGTTTACCTTCATAGTACGGCCAGTCAAAATAACTCATCACTCCCGTAGAATGTTTCCCCGAACGATCAGTCACCCGAATAAAATAGGTACCCCATTCCTCATCCGAGAAAGAAAGATTAAACTTCACTTTCCCATTACCATCCGTTCGAACAGAAAATTCTTTTATCGGTTTATTATAAGAATCAGACACATAATTTGCTAACCGATTATTATCCGAGCTCCACCACCAATACCAATATACCTTGTAAACAGTTACGTCCACATCCTGATTGGCAGCAACAGTACCATCGTAATTAACTGTCGCCACATCGTAAGAATAGTTTGTTCCCGTATTTAACTGTTCCCTGCCCGATTGCGGAGAACGAAGCCCTACATAACGTTTATAAGGTGAATAAAACAAACGCGCTCCGTCAATACTGAAATCACCGGATTCTTCAAAAACACGAGTCACTAAATTAGCCAATAACATACCCGGAGCCGAACTGCCCAGATCAAAGCGGAGCTTTACTACCGCGTCTCCTTTTTCATTCGTACTACCCGAAATCAGATTACTTTCTTCGCTATTGAATTTCTTAGCCGGATCATCGAATATATAGTCTTTATAACCTTTAAATGCGGTTGCCGTAGAAATAAACGTACCCTTAATATCGTATTTCAGATTGCGAGCTGTTGCCCCTTGCAACCATTCCACGTGCATATCCACATTAAAATCTTCACCGATCAACAAAGGTTTCTCTGGAACAGGCAGGTTAATCTTCAGACGATTTGGTTTAATCGCTTCGATACGAATACGTTTATCAAAAGTTAAACCGCCAACATGTACCGTAGCCGTCCATGCTCCTGTAGGTACATCTGGATCCGTAGGCAGATTAAACGCATAAAGTCCCAGTTCACCATGTGTTTGCGTCTTACGCAAATATATTTGCCCTAATGGATTTCGCAGTTCCATCACTACCGGGTGTTGCTCCGGCAGATTCTTTTCACGATCATTCAGCATAAAGCCCAGATGAAGCGTATCCCCCGGACGCCACACGCCACGTTCACCATAAATAAAACCTTTAATGCCTTTCTGAACCACTTCACCGTCAATATCAAATGTACTCAAAGACAAGGCTTGTCCAGCATCAATACGCAAATAAGAGCGTTGATTACCTTGAGAAGCGACCAGATAATGCGGTTTCCTATGTTCAAGCATAAGACGAACCAGACCTTTCTCATCCGTACCCCCTTTTGTAATAAGCTGGTGTTGATAATTATAAACCGCGACATCAACTCCTTTTTGAGGCATCGCATTAAGCAGATTATTTACCAGAACAAGCATTTCATTACCCTCACCCCCCTTAGCAATCACGCCAAGATTAGAAACAAGCACATTCTTTCCTACACGTTTATTGTAATAGAATGAATTGGAACAAGGATTATCTGTTTGATCATAATCGTAATCATACCAATTGAAATTTTCATTGTAGTAACTATACCATCCCTGATCAAAACGGCTCGATTCTTCCCTGAACTCAATTTCATCTTTGGCAAGCAATTCCTCTTTAGATAATTTTACCTGATCATCATCACAAGGGTAAGCAGACAGATTACGATCAAAGGAAAGTTCCACGCGATAAATAGCACCCGGTTCAGGTTCAATAAATTCTTTCAGATCAATAGCAAACGTATTCCATTGAGTAATATCAATTCCGTCTTCATCCAAGAAAATTGTTTTACGCGCTACGATACGCCCTACACGCACTAATTCAGACGAACCGGACAAATCGTTTGTCTGAAGGAATTGTCCGATATTCTGTTCATTAATGCGGATTATACGGGCTACCACTCCACGCAGATAAACAGCTTCAAACGGCACAGTTAATTCTGTAGATTGCGGAATGATCACCCCTTCTCCGATAAAGCGAACACTCGGTTTAGCTTTTAGAAGAGAGATTTGTCTGACCACAGGTTGTTTCAAGAGAAGTCCTTTTTTCGAACGAATACCCGTACTCAGATGAACATTCACATTCCCTTTTAAATTAGCATCGGGATAAAGACGTATTTTATTACCCGAAACGTGTACAAGTTCCGAATTATTCCCTTCAATATAAGCCAAACCTTCCATCGCCTGATTTTCGTCCAATAATTCTGTAAAAACCACCTCTATATAGCGTTCCGGGTCTGTAATTAAATTCACATCATAAACAGAAAAATCATTCATGCCCGGAATAGGCACAGATAACAAGTCTTTCTCTTCTATTCCATATTTATTTTTCCCCACAGAGACAACAAGATTCCGTCCCGTCTCCGTTCCAAGCGGAACATTAGAAATAAGTAACTCATGTCTTCTCTCATCTGAACTTGACTGCCACACAGTCGTTACTTTTTCAGAAAAATGCAATAAAGACTCAATAGTAGTCCGTTCTTCAACATCTGAAGTAAAAATAGTGATAGAAAGATCGTATCCGTTCTCATTCTCTTTGTTCACATCCAAAGTCTTCAAATTACCCCAAAGGGCTAATCGATGCGTTGTGAACGAGAAATGAAATTCTTTTTCTTCGGGATATACATCAAACAAGCCGGACAAATCCGCCCGAACCTGATACTCCGTATCCCGTTTAAATTCTTTGGCAGGACGAAAAACCACAGTACGACTATTCTCAAAAGTAAATGCTCCTTCCGTTTCCGGTATCAGTTTAAAATGTTTCTTCAACACATCCGTCGTCATCCGTGCAGAGTCCACATCTTTATTAAAAACTAAGTAAACAGGAGAAAAACGAGACACTTTCCCTGTAGTAAAAGCTCCAATATTTGAATTATAAGGGATAGACTTATCCGTTTCTTTTTTTGAACCGCAAGCAAACAACAGACAAATCGATAACATCGAGAATAAACACCTCAAACTATTCATATCCAAATCTTTTTATTTAAAACTTAGCTTCTTTAAAGAATATGCAAAGTAATAATAAAAAGGGAAATACAATTGGTAAAAAGGAGTTTTCTCCAAAGAAAAAAGCCACAGGGAAATTTCCCCGTGACCTCTTTCAATCAAAAAATCATATTATGTCACTATTATACCACACCCCTACTATGAAGAAAGGTTATCTAAATACGGAACGTTTCGAAATTTTACAAACGGCTATTTTCAGGAATATCTAAACTGAAAAGTAAATATTGTTTTCCCGGGCAGGGAAGTAAAAACTAGTTTTCCGCCATGTAATTGCATGATGCGGTGTGCTATACTTAAGCCAATGCCGCTTCCTGTATTTTTTGTAGAAAAGAACGGGCTAAAAACAGAAGACTGTAGGTTTTCCGGAATACCTTTTCCATTATCTTCTATATCAACACTATAAGGTTTATCATTTGTTATTCTTACTGTCACCACGCCATTATCTATGCTTTCCACAGCTTGGATTCCGTTACGGATTACATGGAGAATTGCTAAGGTCAGTAAACCGGAATCTGCCAGAACAGACCAGTCTGCATTTAGTTCAAAAACGACTTTATTACTATTCTTTTCACCCTGTATCATTCGTTCCACTTTCTGAAAGAGTAAATCTAACGCTACCGTTTCTTTCACAGGTTCGGGCATATACATTAATTTATGATAGGCCTCCAGACAACTTTGCAATAGTTTGCTTTGTGAATGGATCAGTTCTAAATCTTCAATTAGTTCAGAATTATTTGATTCTTTATTTTCGCTCAATTGATAACTGCTAAGGGAAGAAATTGGCGTTAATCCATTCCTCAATTCATGGGTCATCACGTTCATTATCCCTTCATAATATGTCGTTTGTTCCTCATAACGCTGTCTATGATCGCGAACAATATCGGCTATATCTTTCAACTCATGACAAAATTGTTGTTCATGCAACTCTGCTTCTTCTGGAGGTATAATAACAGAAGGATCTGCATTTTTCAACGAACACAGAAAGCGAAATATCCGTTCGTTATTCTTTGTAAATCGTTTATAAAGCAAAAAACCGGTGTAAAGAATACCCAACAAAGATAGTGCAGCCAAAGTGTACGAAATTCCGGACACAACCATATAAGCTCCGAACAGTGCTAAAAGGAGGACAATAATAACCCCACCCGCAAAATACACATTCGTTCTATTCATTGCGTCTTACAGATTGTATTTCTTAATCTTGTTATATAATGTCTGTCGTGATACTTTAAGAATATCCGCACAGATAGCAATATTTCTTTCATTCTTCTCCAGAACATGACGGATCAGTTGCTTTTCCATTTCCTCTAAAGCCAGCACCGCAGAAGCTTCTTCTTCTGTTTTTTCAACTAAAAGTTTCAATTTTCGTTCTTCTTTACGCGCTATTGCCTGCTCTACTGCCTGAATTAACCGGTCATTATCCCAGGGTTTGATGATAAAATCAACAGCTCCATTTTTAAAAGACGTAATAACGAGATCGATATCAGAAAAGGCAGTCATAAGAATAACCGATGGGTGGTGCGGAAAAGATAGTATTTTTGCTAACCAAAACAAACCTTCTTTTCCTGATTGAAATGCTTTGCTGAAGTTCATATCCAACAGAACAACATCCACCCCACCCTGATGCAATAATCCGGGCAGAATTGCAGGGCTTGAAACTGCAGTAATGTAGCCAAACTTCGGCTTCAGTATGCGACGCAATGTTTTTAGTATTGCAACATCGTCATCAATTACAATGATTTTAAAATCATTCATATATGCAAATATAATAGCTCCTTCGGAATTTTATATTCGTACTGTATAAAAAGTAAGTTGAAGCATTTGGTTCAATCTGCCGAAGCTCTGAGCTATTGGCTTAAAAAAAACAAAATGTTGGCAAATCACCTACTTTTGTGTCGGATTGATACCGATCGCAAATAAGTCCTTTTGGGCTAACTTCTCTGGCAAAACGACAAAGTATGTGCCTGAAGAGCAGAACCCGGGAGATGTTGCTTAAATTGCATTATTCGGCATGTCCGTTTTTTCAAGATTTGTAAAAAGAAAAAAATCCAAAATTACGCTACTCTTTTTTGAAGATAAAGGATATATTTCGAAAGATAACCTTTATGTCTCGGAAGATAACCTTTATATTTTGGAATACAATCTTTGTGTTTTTGGTGAAAAAACGGTCTTTCTTTGTCATTATGGAATATTTATTGGTTTGAAACTATATAAACGAAAGAAAAATGAGGTTAAGTGCTTTTGAAGTGCGTAAGCAAAATGGTTAAAATAGTTTCTTTTTGTCTTGTCTTCATGTGTTTCGCCAAATACCAAATCAGGTATAAAAAAAATAGAGAATAAATTCAAAACAGATTCTTAATTAAAAGAAAAAGTGTTTGTCAAAAAAATGGACAAATTAAAGGCAAAAAAGCTTTTTTACTCTTGGTTTCCTATAAATACAAAAGAATAACTATAGTTTAGCATGGTACAAAAATAGCAGAGATGACTTTATCTTATACTTTCAGATTGATTACACGGAATTGGTGGCGAAACAAACTTTTTTTCGTGATTTCCGTATTAAGTTTGGCTATTGGATTAGCTTGCGCCAATCTGTTGTTGGCCTTTGTTATCTATGAATCTAATATTGAAGCGGACAATCCTAACCGGGAAAATATCCTGTATATGAGTCAGACATTCCCTATGGACATAACGAAAACGATCTCTTATATTTCAGGTGAAGTACCTCAATTAATAAAAGACAAGTATCCTGAGATTAAAGATTTTGTCCGTTTTCAGCGTATTGACAATCTTTCTTTTTTGATTAACAAAGATCAAATGGCGGATATCTCTTTAATCAGTACTGATTCATCGTTTGTACATTTTTTCCCTTATGAATCTATACAAGGAGATATAAATAAAGTTTTTTCATCTCCCCATAAAATTGCACTTACAGAAAAGTTTGCAAAACAAGTTACAGGAGATAACTATCCAATAGGGCAGTTTATGCGATTGAAATCCAAAGGAGACGGTATGACTACGAAAAAAGAAGAAACAGACTATGAGATTGTGGCCATTCTTAAAAACAGAGATCAGTCGTTCTTATCATTTGATTTAAGTTTCGCAAGTTCAACTTGCCAGTTTTAATTTGTAAATATCAAAAACATGCTTGATCTCTTCAGACCTGTTTATAATAGCATCATAGATATCCTCGTCTGTCAATCCGAAGAGGTTGGCTA
>NZ_JAQWCQ010000066.1 GCF_028705895.1 Massilibacteroides sp.
GATGATTTTTTGTATGGTTTTTAAACGTGAGCAACCTCTAAATGTTTCATTGAACACATAATTATTTATCGATAAACTTGCATCTATGTCCACAAGAATTTTTTGAATAGATGAACCATAGAAGCCGTCGCTAAACGTACTCGACGATGATGCAAGAAACAAAAACTTGCCTGTATGCGTGATGTTTATTTCTGAAATGTCTGCATAATAAAACATATTCGAGCAGTCTGTAAGCGCATGAAATGGATATTTGGGCTTAAAAAGCGCATCATTCCAGGCATACCCAAAGGTTGATCCGTATTGTCTTCTTGTGCCATTTAGCTGCAAGGTATCCCAAAAAGCATCATAGTAACTTTCCCCTACTATTTCTTCGCCGTTTAACCGTCTTTCTAAACTGTCGTTCAATATGGCATATCTTTGCTCATTTTCATAGATAGTTCCTAATTTATCTGCAATACTCATTATGCTTCACCTAATATAGAATCTTGAAGTTCGATAATATTATCCAGAACATCATCAATTGAACCTACTTCAATTTCCAGAGCGGTTACTCTCGATGTTAGCTCTTCAACAGCCTCAAGATCTATCTCTTCAATAGCTTCTTCGAGTTCCATTAATTTGTTCCAAGCCGCGCCAGACAGCATCCCAGTCGGAGACATAATATTAATTTCATTACCTTTATTAGTGCCTAAAATTAATATCTGATCGCCAATTCCGCATTCGCCGTCAAGATTATTAACATTCCTGTTAGTTGGCGCTCCAGTTAATTCAAATTGTAAAACGCAAGCTCTGAAAACTGCTCCCGAAGTTACATTTACAATTTGGATATCAAAAAAATAATCTCCGGGTTCAAAGTCAGTGTCCTGACTATTTAATTTTACATAAAAATTGCCATTTAATGGCTCTTGGGGCGAAAAGTCTTTTGCTATATATGCCATTTGATCTTCTCTATCGAAGTCAAATTTATCCTTTTTAACAGTAAAAGATACCATAGTCCCAGTTAAATCGATAGGAGTACCTGTTTGGTCTTTAATCGTTACCGGTATTGTCAGACTGCATCCTCGAGGGATTTGTCCATAGTAATCTTTTCTTTTGTACGAAACTTTTACCATTTTAATGCTCCTTTCAATAGCTTTAAATTAATACCTTTTATAGGATTATAAATAAAAAAAGTGACCAACACAAGTTAGTCACTTTCCAAAGTATAAGAAAGTTTTTCGAAACACGGGCAAAAGCTTCGTTAATACCCCGCCGACACTCGCTCACTTGGTATTAAAGAATTTTTCAATATAAATCTGACAAAGGCATTCTTAATATCGGTTTTATTAAATTTCCTTTTTCTTTTAAAAAAGAGAAAACCTCTTTTTTTAACTTCAAATTCAAGTTCCTGCCTCAAAGAAGCCATTATTTTTAGAATAGCTATTGAACTGAACCAGTCATCTTTCATAAAATGTTCTTTAAGAACTCTCTCAATAAAATTTCTTTCAACTTCGGTTAAAGGTTCAAAATCTCCAGTTGTCTTTTGAAGAAATAATATTCCGTTTTCGTCCAAAAAGAAATCTTCTTCAAAAAGCGGCTCACCTAACATCGCTAAGGAATAGCCTTGAACTATAAAAAGAAGTTCATCTAAAAAAGCATCTGGATAACGCCCTCTTTCCCATTTTGATTTTTGCTCTTCAAGAAAAGCAACAACCCTGTGAGCAGTTTTCTTATTTCGCATTTATACCTCCAGTGCTACCAAGTCCACCCCGGGTATCTTCAAGAAACTCGATTTCTTGGATTTCTATTTTTGGCTGTATCTTTTGGACTCTGAATTGAGCAATACGTGACCCAGCTTTAATAAAAACATCTCTGGTTGCATAAGCAGGAAAATACCAAGTCCCATGGTACTGGTTATCAATAACGCCGATACTGTTTGCTTGAATCAGTCCGGTAGACTTGCATGTAGAACTGCGCGGCGCCACAATAGCCTCATATCCTTCAGGTAATTCAATACGAACGCCGAGGTCGAGATATTTAAAATCGCCTTTTTGCAGTTCATAATCCTTAACCAATCGTAAATCAATCCACTCGCCCTCGTGCGCTTGTTCAATGGGATTGGCGAATTTTGACTCATACTTCACTTTAATCAAAACATTTTCTTGACTCATCCTTTTACTCCTTTTCTAATAATAAAAAACTCTTTATGACTGCCGATATCAATAACTTCTCGATCTTCTTCAGTCCAGCCTCGTATATAAGGTATCTTATAACTATTCTTTTCACAAAAAAGATAAATTTCCTTATATATTTTATCTTCGCTATCACAAGCGGCGAGGAATCTCTCCTCGCCGTATTTGTTTTTAAAATATAAGTCATTCACAATCGTCTTCATCTTCGTCTTCATCTTCATCTTCATCTTCATCATTTCTGGTAACAAAGATAAGTACAATCGAAATACCGATAATAGTTGCAGCAATTAAAATTACCGTACTAAAAGGCGAGATAATAGATAAACAAGCATATCCGCTGATTACCCAAGGAAGACCTTTAAACTTTTCTGGCAGAGGTCCATCAAAGCATAGCCCTAAAATAATAAGAGCTGCGACTGCGGTGGAAAGAACCAAAGAAACAAAAAGCGGAACTGCCGCTACTGCTGCAAGGGCATTTATACTCAATGCCCAAATAGAACACGTCAAGGTGCCGATCACATAACGCTTATCCATTTCTCTCCTTTTTCTTAACAACTCGATATAGCCGATAGCAGTCATGATTAAGGCAAATAACATTGTTATTGTTGATAAATCTTTATTCATTCTTTTTCTCCAAAAATTTCTTCAAAAGTGCAATCTTCGGCAGGTTTATCTGGACGAAATCTGAATAGACGAGCATGACGAAAACTTTGTTTTTCTTTATCGACGGACATCATAGTAATTTCAGCTACTTGCCCTATAAAGTTTTCGGGATGCTCTTTTGCCATAAGTCTTGTTTCGTCTGCCATTCCGCTGATAGTGCCGATTTCGGTTAATACTCTGTCTTTATATGCTCCAACAACAAAAGCACTTATCATGTTTAAAGCATATAAACGATTAATCGCTTTACCGCTTGCGTCTTTATAAGGGTGATCATCTGGATTATCTCCAGTAAATTCAGGCGTCGGTAATGTTACTCCGCAGATAACAACATCTTTGGTATCTACTTTTTTTACTTTCATTGTAACATTCGCTGGTCGCGCTTCTCTCGAGCCAATACTTCTTACTTGATAAGCGGCAGAAGTTTTACTTGTACTTTCAAGCAATTTTAAGACTCCGCCCTCTTCACCCGAATTAAGCCATTTTTCCAAAGACTCTTTCTTGTTCTCAAAGACGGTTTCGGCGGTAACAAGATACTTGAAAGGTTCTTCGTTTTGAAGAGCTTTAAAAATTTGTTCATAAGTTTCAAGTCGAACCTTAAAGTCTTTGACATAAAACGCAAGATTTCCCCAATAAAGGATATCAAATATATAAGCCGTTGCCCAACCCTCTTCCTGCTGCCTGCGAATAGCTTTATCGGGATTGGCGAGGCAAAGCCTGTTCACATCTTTAGAATCTTCCCCGTGCAAAATCTCAACTAAAACTTGTGAGCCGGGCAGGAAATGGTCTTCGACATATTTTTTCAAATGAGGAAAATTTTCAATTTTATCAATTACTTTGTGAGTTTTTTTACTGATACTGTCTTTATAGAGATGCGCCGTTCCGTCAGGGTCTTTCGACAGATAATAAGAGGCACCATCTTTTTTTAACTGAAGACAATAGTTCGGGTTCTCCAGTGCGGCTTCAATAACGCTCTGCTTAGTAGGACTACTGTATTTCATCATTTTCCAGACTTGATAATCTGGCAAACGCCCTGTCTTACAGTCCATTAAACCCCTCCTCTTCGCTGAACGTTGCGAAACTTATTTTTGTTCCTAAAGCAGACCGAAGTAAAGCTTCGACCTCATCAACTATAATTTCTTTTACGCCAAGGATTGGTCGACCGCAGTAAAAAAGTGGAGTTGGAATATCTAAACCTAACTCAATTGCTTTCTCTTCCACGTATTTTTTATGCGCTCTGGTATAACACAATATTGGGGTTCGTGTTTCGGCGGATAACTTAATCAAAGTTACCGTTTTTCCATTTCCTCTCGGCAGCGATATAAGTATCATTATTCTTCTCCTTTATATAACGATGTCCCAAAGTATGACTCTAAGATCTCCTTTACAGGACGAACAACAAGAGAGTCTTGAGATACTAAGTTTGCATCTCTAAGGATTTGAATTTTTTGATTAAAGTCTTCGGCGATATTCGCCATCAAGAAAACGGCGTTCATCTGCTCTTTAAAATAAGTCGCCTTTTTCTCATACTCTTCCTTGATTTGGCGAACTTTCTTAGAAGTTTCGTCAGTTGCAAGAGATTGGATATTCAGAATCTTTATTGCATTATCAACAGCTTCGTCACTTCGTCCACTATCAAGATAAACTCCGCGAATATCAGTTGTAAGTAAAATTAATCTCCGAACTCTTTCATCAGCAAAAAAACATTTGTTAATGCTATCTTCTTCAATCTCTGCTAAAGTGGCAAGACCTTTTTCGCCTATTTTCTGAATAAAGTTTTTCATCCTTTTTCCTCCTATAGCCAAATCCATGAAGAAATTCTGTTGGTGAGAAAGCTATTGACTGGCTTAAATTCCAAAGTGTCCTCCCGCATTATACCGGCATCTCTAAGGATAGCTACTTTTTCCTGAAAAGTATCTGCCATTTTACATAAAAGAAGGGTATCTTTAAAAATCTCGCCGACTTTATTAATCGCCTTTTCGACAAGCTCTTCTTTCTTATAAATCAAGCCGTCTGTCTCATCAGTAGATAATGACTGGATATTTAAGGTATCCTTTGCGATATCAACTAAATCAGTTCCATATCCGTTTTCAACGTATATTTCCTCAATTTCCTTCATTAAAGAACAGATCTTAGATATACGAGAATCTTGTTTAAGAAGCTGCTCTTTTTTTTGTTCAAGGTTTTCTTGGAGCCGGTTCACACACTTCTCTCGAAACTTAGCTAAAAGTTTCTCTATTCTTGCTTCATTTTCTGTTGCGGTCTGTTTTACGAACATATCTCTCGCCATCGGCATCGTCTTCATTCTCCTCTTCTTCTTTAATATTTTTTTCAAGTTCTTCTAAAAGAACCAAATCTAAGCTCGGGTCGCCAAACCCGAATAGGCTACTCATCATTCTCCTGAATATCTTTAAGTTTTTCGCCTGCAAGATATCCTATTAAAAAGAATAATTTTTCTTCTTCTGTCATTGTTAAGACTTCTTTTGTCATTGCTAAGATTTCTTCTTCCTTCATTGTGTTTCGCTCTCTTTCTCTTTAAAATGAGGTCAACGGCAGAGGAGTTTGCGCTAAACCCATCTGCCGTTGGCGTAAAGCCCGCGATTAGTAAAATTGTTATCAGCAAATAAAGAATAAGGAACTAATTGTGCGGGTGCGGCGGAGAGGTAATATTTTAGATAAATCTAAAAATCCTGTATAAGGAACCTCTTGTGCCATTTATGTAAAGTTTTTCCAATGCAATTTATTGACTTTTTCTCTCAAAGCCGTTGGGACTTGAGTATCTTGCGCACTATACCAAATCCCGCCAAGCCTACAAGCGAATCGCCATTTGAATCGAAGAAACTTTAACTCTTCATCAGTGCTAACATCCGTTGCTTTAATAACTAAGATATAGTTATTTTCATCAACTAAAGAATCGGAAGGAAAAAGAAATCGTTTATGGACACAATCAGAACTTCTGTTAGGCATTAAAGCCGCATGAGCCGCATCGCAATACCAACGAACTTTTTTAACTGTGTTTGTTTTGGGATTAACCGCATCTATATAATATACCTTACCCTCTTGGTAGGGTTCTGAATCGAACCGCCAATTGGCATAAGTCTTTGCCGTACCACCAAACATTCTTTTTCCCTCCCTTTTCTTTATACTTAATTATAACATAAAAATTTTTTTAATACAAATCCTTACTTTTCAATATCTGTATATAAGTCAAATAAAGTATTTGGAGAGAGGTCCTCTGGAGCAAATGAGATTACTGATTCTCGCTCTTTTTTGTAAAGAGCGGTGTATTCTTTTGTGCCAATTACCTTGCCGCCAGAAAGTTGTATAACCTCTCTAACAGATACCGTACTTTTAAAGGTTTTCTTAAGGGCATCTATATAATTTTCCTTATCTTTCATAGGAACCGGCGCATCTTCCAATGAACCGCCAAAGAATACAAACCGATTTCCCATAAACATTCCCAAACTCTGGGTTCTCTGCCCATTAATAAACTTGAGTTTAATCAACGGCATAATCGCCTTTTCTGGTGAATAAGTTACATCTCTATTCTTTTTTGGTTCCGCAGTCAAGAAGAAATCAAATTCAAGCTCTTCGATTGGGTCATGAGATGAATAAACATAGTTCCCCAAAATAGTTTCATTAGCTTTCTTTGAAGAAGAAAACCAATAAGCTTCAGTAGCACCATCTGGCGCCACAACAACATCTCCAGAAAATATTATGGAATCTCCATCACTCTTCTGTGCATTCCAGCCGTAATGGGTATCAGCGCCAGTTAAATGCAAGTCTAAATCTGTTCTTTGTCCTATTTTATCTTTCCAAGATATGCCTGCCGTAAAGCCGGTATCTTCGGGGATAGTTATAGTTGATCGGAAAGGTATGTTGCCTAACATTTGTTTGCCACTTACTGGCATTGCGTAAGAGATATAATCAGGAATATAAAAAGTTTTTCCTTTAACTTTAGGGGAAATGCGCCGAACCAGCTCTTCTTCAAGCTTATGAACTGCTGATTGAGCATTATTTAAAGGTTTTCTTAATTTTAAGTCAAGAAAAATCCGTCCATTCCGAACGGTATATACGTTCGGAGCCATAAAGGCGCCCTCATTGGCATATCGCGCATAATAATAATTAATAAGACCAATGATATCTTTTGTTTTCATTTTGGCTCGCAGATACTCTTGTTCGGCTTCTGAAAGATGGGCATAGTTTTCAACGCGCACTCTTGGCAAAGGCTTATTATATTTTGGTGCTAAACGGCGAACGGTATTAATATATGGTGCGACACCTCGAAACTTCTTAAAAGCAAGAAAGAGGGGCTTGAAACGATAAAAGATTGTTGCCAAATCCTCTAAAGGATATTCTTTGATATATCTTAAGATAGCTTTTTCAAGGTTGTAAGAGCTTGCTGCGGCTGACTTTATCGCTTCTATTGTTCGATCATTTTTAATTATTAGAGTGGAGCCGGTCGTCTTATAAATTAGGAATCTTAGGAACTCTTGCGGATCCGTAGGCAAGGCTCCATAATAATCATAAGAAAATACTTTCAATTCAAAAGAAGCTATTTCTTCGGCTCTTATGCTAAGCAAAGGGACTAAATCTTTTAAATCCGCCATAACATGTTCTGATGGAGCGGTTGTGGTTTCAAAGTATCCGTTCAAGCGACGAATAATAGATTCTATTGGCATCACGGTAATAACCGCAATCGGCGAAGAGAAGCCGGGAACGGCAATTTCAGCCTGTGGAGTGAAAGTATAGGGCGCGAAATAGTGAAGAATTTGTTTTATGAACTTTTCTTCATCAGTAAGACCCTCTTTCCAGCCCTTTTGGAAAAGAGTTGTATTAAAAGTTATAGATTTGTCATAAAGAGTTGTTAAAATATCGAGAGTTTTTTCAGATAATTCAACAACAGGGCTTTGGTCTTCATCCAAAAGGAGAAACCCATGACCAATTTGTTCGTAGATAGGGTAATATCTACCTTTACTTCTCGGAATAATCTTAAAAACTTTCGCTAAAGCTTTTATCTCTTTGTCCATATTCTTCTCCTTCTCTTCTTGCCAACCCATTTCTGGGTTGGCGAAAGCGCATATTTTCATTAGTTATAGATTTGTTGTATTAGCTTTTTATTTTAGAATAGCTGTTAGTCATAGCCTTTGTCACAGTAGTCGCCCAATACTCATGATTAGGCGGGCAGTAAGTCTTTGCGATAGCGGCAATGTCTTTGTTATAATACCAATCTTTAAGCATTAATTTGCCGAAGAACATTGTCGCATCGTTCCAAGTTTCAAATCGGATCAAGCCGCCCTCGGATCTCAACATTCCATAAGGATTAAAATAGTTACAATTTTTTCCTAATGAAGATTCCATAGTGGCTACGCCGATTGCGAAAACGCCGTTTACATTATAATTTTGTTCCAAATCAAAAAACATCTGTGCCTCATCGGCTAAAGTTGTATTTTCAAGCATTTTTGAAAAAGCCAATACTGATAGTCCGACTTTTTCTGTAGGAACATAGTGCAAGGTAATTGCTTCCAATTGCTTAATTTCGTTTTGCAATCTTTCGATTTCCTCTTGAGCTTTCCACCATTTTTCTTGAGCTAAGATAATAGTTGGAGAATCTTCTGGAAGTCCAAAGAAACGCGAAATCGCCGCTAATTGTTGAGCTAAATTTTGAATATCTCGCTGTTCTTGAATAAGTCCTTCGAGAACCAAAATTCTCTCGTTTGTTGCTAAATACTCTCTATCAATTTCTCCTGCTTGAACGGCAGATGAAAAAATTATACAAAGCATTATTGCGGCAACGAGTTTTTTTATACTTATCTTGTCCAATCCTTTCCTAATATGCGCTGGAGCATCTAAGGGATTTTGAAACCCTACCTTCAGTTTGGAAGACTGAAATGCTGACCTTTACACTATAGATGCGTCTGGTATCTCTAAGGATTGGCATAAACGGCGCAATTCTTGTTCATGCTCTTTTAAGGGCGATGACTCGATATCATTGGGGAGCAATACCGTTACCAAAACACGCGCATCTTCAGGTTGAGTAGACAGATAATCGCGTGCTTCTTTTACAGTTCCATACATTTTTTTATGCTCCTTTCTTTTAAGATATTGGTGGAAGATGGGTGCTTTGCTCACCCCGCCTCTGGTTCCCAAAACCAGCGTTCTACTAAATGAACTAATCCTCCAAATTGGAAGCGGAGGGTGGATTCGAACCACCGGAGGTCGGCTTATGAGACCGACTTGAATACCGATTCTCCCCGCTATATAGCGTCAATTAAGACGCTAAATTTTCGATCATGATTGGCTCTGTTTGAAATGTTAGTCTTGTTGAACTGAATCTAAATTTGCCGTTCCACTCGCCATAAGTGCCATCTGGAGTAAACCAGAAGATTCCAGATACATTATCGCCATATGTGCCGTCAATATCTGGCGCTGATACAACGATTATTGCTGAATCATATGTGCCAGCTATCCTGTGTCTGGCGACTTGCGATTCTTCCATGGGAGTGATATAAGTGTTAAGAGAGGTAACTTTGCCAAGTACTTGAACTTCCTCGATAACCGCTCCAGTATCTGTCAATAAATAAAGATAGCCGATGTTGTTGCCTTGATTTAAGTATTCTACTCTTCGAATTACGTTCTCATAATCTAAAGAGCGATCCACTTTTGGAAAAGAATATTGCTGCGTGACTGTTCGTGCATTTTCTTCATTTTTAACCGCCTGTTGTTTATAGGTTGATGTTTCTGTTTCACAAGCTACCAGTAAAGATACGGCAGCAATAACTGCTATCAAAAGTAAAATGATTTTCTTCATTCTTTTTCCTCTTTCTCCATTTTAAAAATTAATTGGTCAACGAAATAAAATATGATTCCGCCAATAAGATTAGCGATAATAGTAGCAAAAATTGGCGGAAAAGATGCTAATAAAGCCAATACTAATAGCAGAATCGGCGTCGATAGTTGCCAACGTGCCAGATATAACAAGAATCTCTTCATTATTGTGTCGCCAATTCTGCTGATGCATAAAACGCTCTTGAAATATTAGAAGGTAAATTATCCTTAAAGATATTTCTATTCGCCATTTCTGACTTGGCGTTGTAGGTTTCTATTGCTTGATTAGTTACCTGCTGAAGCGCAACCAGAGAGTTTCTGAGGCTTGCTTCTTCTTTCTTATCGAAAGTTGACCATTGAGTGCGATCGGTAGGTAAACTGGATATAAAGGAAGTTAATGCAGACTCGGCGATTTGTTCATTCTTTAAGCATTTTCTAATATCAGCCTCTTGTGTTATAAACCATTCATAGTTGTAGATGGCGTTTTCGGCGTTCATAGTTCTGCTTGCAATGCCTTGAGTAGTTGCGATCGGTAAAACAATGAACCTATAAGTGAGCAGAGCGGCGGTAATAACAAGTAATGCAACAATTAGTTTTAATAATTTTTTCAAAACAACACCTCTTTTCTTTTCTTAATTATAATATAAAAAATTTTTTAATGCAATTTATTTAATAACGGTTATTTACTTCTTTGACTTAAAGGTAGCACTTATAATAACAGCCGAATCGGCGTTTGCACAATTACCTTTAAACTTTAAGACTTCGTTTTTCCTAAACAAGTATGAATCAGAGCTTATAACAATGAAGTTACCAGTAATTCTAAAAGAAACGTTGCCTTGTATATCTACGCCCCAGACATTTTGCAAACTTTGAAAACCAGCAACCTCCAACGTAAGTGTCCAGTTGACAGTATCTTCTGAAAAATTCTCAAAGGTAATATCAAACTCTGAATACCAGTCGTTAATTTTAGTTACTGTTAAGCTTAAAGGTATAGGGCGTAAGGCATTAATGGCGTTTTCCATTTCTTTTATATGTGTGATTCGCTCTTCAATTAAGATAATAAGCTCATTCGCCGATTGCACGGCTTCGGCGTATTCTTTATTTTTAAAGTGAGTATACATTTCTGTTCTCTTAGTAGGGACATCTGTTCGGCTTGTGCCGGGAGTGTTGCGATCGCCCCAAAATAAAGAATCTTTAGTTTTAAGTTCTTTAATAGCTGTTAAATAGCGTTCGAGATCTGCCGCAGAAGAGGTTGCTTTAACCTCTTCTGCAAAAGCCTTCAAGCTTGAATTGTAAGCTTCATAGACTGGGCGATACTCTTCATTATAAATGGAAATATAATCCGCATAAATAGAATCAAATTCATTTACAGGATTGGCGCCTACTCTAATACTTAGTATAGAGAAAACGGCGATTAGGACTAAGGTAAGGACAACAACGATAAGGGCGAGCCGAGATACTTTTTTATTCATAGTAACCTCCCAAAACTGGTATTAGTGCTGATATTGGATGAATTTTGTTAAGAGCTTCTATATTCAAAGGCTCATGAAAAAGTCTTAAAAAATGCAGCATTGCCGAATCGGGAACTTTTTTAAGAAGCGGTCGATTTTCGTTTCTTTTTATACAGACCTCAAAAGGTGTCCAAAAACGGTAGATAAAAATTTCGTCCTGTGGGTTTAATAAATGACTAATTAACATCAAAAGTCTTGAAATCGCTTTTGTGTTTATCGAAGTTTGGTCGATATAGATATGGGTATAGTTCTCGGCGAAGATGTCTTCCAAAGCTCTTTGCCATAGATAATCTTCTTTAAATCCCGCCACGGGGAAATAGGAGCTTACTCCCATCTCTGTCCTTAACTGGTCGCGAAAGATATCTCTCGATACAACAATAGCGGAGCCTTCGCGATGCTCGGCGGCAAGCTTTTTCAAAAAGGTTGTTTTGCCCGAGCCGGGGATTCCCGACCCAATATAGATATATCGTTTCTTAGGTTTTGAGCTTACAAAAAAAGCTATATGATTCATTTTATACCCTCCACTTTTTTAAATAATTACGTACGATCTTGTCGGCAGCTATGAGCAAATCATGGTTCTCTGTTTTAAGGTCTGTTCTTGCACTGGAAATAGTTTTGTAAAAGCTTTCTAAATAGAAATGATAAACCTGCATGATCACTTCTTGAGGCATTTTTAACTCCTCTTCAAGAACAGCTATGAGTTTCGGGAGTATAGATTTTGTAGATAGGTCGCCGAGAGTTAAAATTAAATGGTTATAAGTCCAAATTGCGTCTTTGGGAAGTTCTTTAGGACCTATGATAAAATCTGAAACTGCTTTGTGATAATCGGGATAGGCATGTCTATCAAAAATGCCTAAAATATAGTCAATAAATACTTCTCTTGTAGGGAAAAAATCGCTTGGGAAAGAAGAACCTTTTGTTAAGGAAATGCCGAGATCAATAGCTTTTCCTGTGCTGGAATCTCTTAGCATAAATCCTGAAATCGGATTAGTAGAAGACGAAAAACCCTTTCTCTTCGCTTCTCTTAGTGCTAAAAGCGTTTCAATAGAAGCGATAAGGTGAATTCTTCCGTTTTCCTTTATTGACACTCGGGCTTTTCTTAGCGGTATCGGCGCCCGCTCGAAAAACGGCAGATCTTTTTGAAGAAGCTCATGAAAAATATCTATTGGCTTGGAGCCATCTCTTGTTGCGAAAACTCTGTTACCGAAGACTTCGTATGATACTTTGCTTCGCGGCTCAACGAAAACCATAGAGGCTTCCTTAGAGGAGATCGCAACATTGTCACGGAAAAGTCGGAAGTTTTTATTACGAAGTATAGAGAAGTTTTTGAAAGCAAAATTTAAACGTTCTTGTTTTCCTTCGATAAAACTCTTCTGACCCTGATTTGTTTCGACCATGATAGAATCTGTTGAGATAGTGTTGGTAAAATGCTTACTCGCATATGCGAAATCTTTTAAAGGCATAGTAATTTCGGGGCTTGGTCGAGATGAAACTACGCTTTCGTACGAAAAGATTCTTGCATTACCTCTACCACCAGTAACATATCTCGGTTCTCTTGTTAAGACAACTCGATGATCGCCCAATCTCTCGATGAGTTGTTCATTCTGAACAACGGTTTCGTCATTTAAATATACTTCAATTGGGATGATTCTGCCGATATCGTCTTGAACTAAAATGCCGTTTTTAGAGAGATAATAGAATCGGCGTCTCTCTTTGTCCCAATAAAAAGTGCTTGGTCCATAGATTTGAGGGTTTTCCAAACGTAAGGGAAAGTCAGGAGTGTTCCAATAGAAGTCCTTAATTATAAAAGCCGTAGTGCCTAATACTTCAATAGGACTCCTAACAAAAGAGTTAATAATTTGTCCTTGTGCGGCTTCGGATGCAATTTTAATCTCCTTTAAATTAGAGCCTATTATTTCAACTTTGCCGTTAAGGACACTTTTTTGCCCAATAACTGAATTTTTGATGACGATTGAAGCTATGTTGAGATTTCCAGATATAACAGCTTCATAAGCGGGGATATAGTTTTTATCCATAATATTTTTACTCTCCTCAATTGAATTTATAATACGTAAAGGGCAGTTCCGAGGACTGTTTCTACCGAAGTGCGATGCTCCTACATTCCTGTTTGTTAGCTGACATTGATGGATACACTCTTTTTTTTCTAAAGAAAATAACAATAAACAATGTGGACATTCTCGGCAGCTTACTATGATACACCCTCCTCTGCGTTATCAAGTGCTTCGCAAATACGTTGCACAAAGTTTATTACTACAGGATAGTAGCCTTCAATACTGTCAAGTCTGCCGTCTTTAATCATTTCTTTTGCAAAAGAAAGAAGTCCCTCGATAAATGATTCGGGTGCGGCGTTGGATTTAAAGCAATGAATTAAATCCTCTTTAAAGAGGTCTGGCTTGTTTTCATACTCGCCGTTCTCGGCTTTTGAATAAAGGCGTGCTTTCAAAATTTTACTCATTTTTCCAACCTTTCTGATAATACTTTTATAAGGAAAAGGTCTACCCTTAGGCGAGCATGTTCCCAGTCTATGCGATTCTCGGAAGAGTTCTTTACATTTTCATGTAGAGCAGCAATCCCTGAAAGATTAGGCTCATAAACGGCGTTGACCTTATTGCCAAAGCGGATAGCTCGCGAATACCCATCTAAAGTGGGGTATTCATAAAAGACCTTGTAAAACTCTGTTAAACGGCAGATATTGCGATAAGTCTTTTTGAATTTTGCATCAGAAACTTTTGAAAGAGTCTTTACAGCGGCATGGATTTGACCCATTGTCTCCGATAAGATTCGATGACGGACGCCATAAAAGATATCATCTTTAACTGCTTTTTCCATGTAAATGTTGGATGGATTCTCTCTATAAGGCGTTATAAGACTCTCGAGGAAAATGCTTCCACCACTTAAAAGACCAGTGCAATAATCTCGTATGTCCTTAACGAATACTGTTACTTTCTCTTCCTTGATTATTGTTTTATTGTTTAAATAGTGCTTTTCGCCAAGCAGTAAATTGCTTTTCGTAGGAAAAACTACTGCACAGATATCGAAGTCAGAATTGGCAGTATCGAGAAGATAGTTTTGGCTACCGAAAAGATAGACTGTAAAGATATCTTTAGGCGAAATTTTTTCATATACTTTTTCAAAGATTTTGTTGACCTTTTCTTGATTCATTTTTTTTTCTCCTCTCAACTTTATAATAAATTATACCATAAAATCTTTTTTGGATAAAACCGCAATTTTCCGCCAAGATTCTTTAGGTGCCGAGCATCCGCAATGGAGGCAATGTATAGTAGAGGCGTCTGGGTCGTTGTTTACTCTGCCTCTACAGATAGGACAAGGGGCAAAAATATCCTGCAGCACATATTCGACAAAAACGGAGTATACTTTTTGGAAAATCTCCTTAAAAAGAGGGGACATTTTGCCTAAAGACATAAATTTTTCAAAATCGTAGTAGGAGCAGGTAGCAAATTCGCCGATTCGGATTTCGTTATTGGCTGTTCTAAATAAAGTTATTGAAAGACCGTCTATAGGACCCAAGGAAAAAAAATCATCAATAGATTTCACTATAGCATCCTCAAAAAAGACACTTTCATATATCTGAAACTTTGAGCCATATGTTTCAGTATCACCACTAAGAATTGCATTGCCGCCAATAATAACTCCATCTCCGCGAACCTTTGCTCGACCAGTAATTAATGCATTACCTTTTATAAGCACTGACCCAAAAACCTTAGCCAATCCACAAACTTGCGCATTCTGATAAATTCGTGCTACACCAAAGATGTCTGCGTTTCCAGAGATAACTGCATTATCTTTTATTTCCGCCGACCCAAAAACTTTCGCATTTCCTTTGACTATAGCATCTCCTCTTACGAAGGCATCCCCAAATACTTTAGCGTCGTCAAATACCCAGCAATTGCCCTCTTGAGAGAGATTTGACTCTTTTTCAATCCATCCGCCAAACTCGCCTTTTGAAACTCTATCCCCAGAAGCCGTAACGAAAGATGAAACGGCACAAATTCGATATAAAGTTACATCATCTGGATTTGTATAATTTATCGACGATATTTTAAATTTTTTCATTATTTTCATCAAAGAGTTTCTCCTTAATCTTTTTAATAACTTCTGCCCCATAGGAGTTTTCTGTTAATTCAATAAAGTTTTTTACAGACATGCTGCCGTTTATTAAATCAATATTATGCTCCTCAGCAAATAGCTTTCTACCTTGTTCGCAGCTTCCGGTTAATTTGTTGTGCCATGTAAAAAAATCATCATTTGAATGTATTCCGTTTATGTCCGGGTGCGCTTCTACAAATTCTTGTATGCGTTCTTCTTCCGGCATTTCTTCAAATAATTTTTCATCTAAAGCTTCCCTTGCTTCGTGCAGTGTTGCGCCGTGTGCAAATAAATTATTTTGTTTTATAATGTAGGTTTCTTCAAAAGTAAGGTCGCTTCTAAGGATAAATCCTTTTGCCATATTTCCATGCACTTGGGTGAGAATTGTCTGAATGCCGTCTATATTGAAAATTTCAAGTCCGTTTATGGTTTTTATACCAAAGCCAGAGCCACCACCATAGCCAGAGCCATCGCCATATCTATCGCCAGAGCCAAAGCCAGAGCCACCACCATAGCCAGAGCCATCGCACCATCCAGAGCCAGAGCCACGGCCATAGCCATAGCTATTGCCAGAGCCAGAGCCATCGCCACCGCCAGAGCCAGAGCCATATCTATCGCCAGAGCCAAAGCCATATCTATTGCCAGAGCCATAGCCAGAGCCAACTGCAATAAATTCCGCAATTTTATTCCGCAAAATTACATTTTCCATTCTTTCACACCCTTTATAGAGGATACCGCCGTTTCTGTGCAGGAAATAATCTCTATTGCATCCAACAATAAAATCTCGTCTACCGCCATGGTAAATTTGCATTCTTTGGGTTTTGTTGTTCCCTCTGCGGCGAGTTGTCTTATGGTTGCAGCTCCGTCCCAATAATAAATATTACGTACGTCGCTCATAGTTACTTCTTGTCCGTTTCTTTCGGTAATTTTGCCGAAGAATACACCTGATCTGTCACATCTTACTATGTAATACTGATTCTTTTTAATTTCCATTTTTTTTCTCCTTATTATTTTATGATTAATTATACCATAAATTTTTTTTTTGGATAAAATAAAACTCTTTAAATTTTATATAGGTTCTTGGCGAACTGAGTATAAGCTTCGAAGCAAACGGCGGAAAGGGCGGGAGATAAAAAGTTTCCGGGAAGTAGTTTTAAACTGACAAACTCATCGAAACGATATATTCTGTGATGAGCATAATCGCCGATTCTGATTTCTTTTTTGTTCGTCCCAAATAAAGTTATTGAAGAACCATCTTTAGTCGGACCCAATACAATATAGTCCTCGACAGAGGCAACTGCGGCATCTTTGAAATAGGCATTCCCGTGGTG
>NZ_JAQWCQ010000107.1 GCF_028705895.1 Massilibacteroides sp.
ACTCTGTTTCCGTTATATTAGTCTGATACATCTTTATTCTTAGTTTCGTCACTTCAAATAAAGTCATGTGAAGACTAATACGGAAACATTCTTAACCTTTTATTTCTATAAAATTTAAACAGGCTCTAAAAAAAGAAGTAAAAAACGGAGAAGTTACAGCTCAGGAAGCATCATCCGAAATGGAGCATATCTTGGAAGTTGCCTTGTCGGTTATCGACGAAAAAGAAATCAATTCCTTCGAGATACTTCTTTCCTCTTTCATGACCGATGTTACCTGAGAAATTCGAATGTTACCCGACAACCGAACTTTCAGGAACCAGAAACCAATACTGTGAAACCTGCAACTAATCTTTAACAGAATGCGCTTTAGAACACAAGCTTATTACTATATAAGAATGATTGATATTCATGAAAGAGCAAGAGTGGATACAATTCAAAACAGCTCGGCTCATCAAGCTTGGTCTTCGATAAAGTAACAAAGAAAGAGGATCCAGACAAACGTCTTTTTGATTAGAATACCTGTGCAATAATGACTTTTATAGTAAATCTGGATTAAAATTTGGTGTTATTGTGCGATTTTTTGTTGTAGATCATAGCAAAAAGTAACAGACCTTTGCATTAGTAAATTCATTTGTTAATTTTTCCCTTCTTGAGGAAAGATTGTCAACGGTCATTTCTACTAAGTAATAATCTATTGACTCAAATAACAACCGTATGTTAAAACACTTCTTCTTTATAGTTTTATTTATCGTACTGTCTTCGATGAAAGGATATGGGCAGACATGGGCAGTAAAGATCAACCTTCCGGAAATAATAACAACGACGTTCAACCTTGGAACTGAAGTCCGGCTTTCAGAACAATATTCTTTAAATCTGACAGGATCGTTAAACCCATGGACCTTCTCTGAGAATAGGAAATTTCAGCATTGGATCATTCGTCCGGAAGGACGTTATTGGCTGGATAAAACATTCAATGGCCATTTTTTCGGTGTTCACGCTTTCCATGGACGCTTTAATGCCGGAGGTATTTCTATTCTGGGTCTAAAAAAGGAACGACGCGAAGGAAACTTTACCGGAGGAGGATTTTCGTATGGCTATTTATGGCATCTATCCGGCAACTGGAATTTGGAAGCTACCGCTGGCCTGGGTTATGCTTATCAGGATTACAAACGTTTCGCATGCGAAAAATGTGGAGAATCAAAAGGTAAAGGAACAAAAAATTATATAGGACCAACCAACATAGGTGTAAACCTGATTTATGCTTTTTAATTCAACTCAAAACACATAACCGTAATAACTAAAGATAAAAAAACCATATAACAAAGGTTTATAATTTCTATTATTAATTAAACAAAAATCGAAATGAAAAAGAATTTCAAATTTGCTTTATTGGCTTGCGCGGCATTAACAGCCGGTTTTACAAGTTGTAGTAATGATAATGACGAGCCGGTCGTTAACCCTGACGGCGAAAAGGGTCATATCACTTTTACTGTAAAAACGAGCGATCTTTCTACGCGTGCTGTGACAACTACACAGGATGCATCCGAATCAACACTAAACACTATCGATGTGTTTGTATTCCGTGCTAATGGAAACATAGAAAAGAATGTTACATTTAACGTAGGCGCAGGTAAGGATGTGGAACCAACCGGTGCTCCTAATGAATATGAACTGACAGGCTCTCCGATTGAAGTGATTGTTGAAGCAAACAAATCCGTCTTGTTGGTAGGTAACCTGACTACATCTTTGCGTAGTGCCATTACAGGAGCTGCTTCTGCTGCTTTTACACAAGCTTATAATGAAACCCTGGCCAGTCTGACAGCTTCAGGCAATTTTGTTATGGTTTCAGGTAAATTAACTGAAACGGTGACAAATAGTAATACCAATTTAGCTCCTCGTCATATAAACGCAGGAAATCCGGTGGCATTGGAACGTTTGGCTGCAAAACTGGCTGTTGTGTATGACGGATCACTTTCTGCATCTGTTTCGGTTGCCGGTGGTTCTATCGCTCTTTCTACTCTGGAATATGCGGTGGATAATGGTAATACAGTATTCAATTTAACAAAACCTACCGTTTCTCCTTTTAGCTCTGCTACACTTACTTCTTTTAATGTCGTTGAAGCAGATCCTAACGGTCCTGCAAACCATCCTTTCTATTTGATGGAAAATATTGCAGACGGAGTTGCTGTAAATGCTACAATGGCACGGGTACGTTGTAAATTTACTCCAACTGTGGTTTTGGATGGAACAGGAAGTACAGGAACACTGCAAACTAGCGGTACTTTTGCTACGCTGGCCATGAGTGATGGTACGGTTGCTTATTTTGAAGACATTGCTGCTGCTAATGCCTATATAGGGGCTCCTACAGGTATTGCTCCTGCACCAAGTGCTATCCCTGTAGAATATCTGAACGGTTTGTGCGACTATGGTATTACGCTTGAAAAAACGACCAATCAATTCGATGTGGTTCGTAATACCTACTATGTAATCACAATTACAGGTTTTGGTGGTATTGGTCTGCCTACAGATCCTATCGTTCCAATCACTCCTACATCTAAAGGTTATATTAAGTTTGACCTTGTGGTAAAGGATTGGGATCCAGTTACAGGTGGTCAGTCACTAAGCTAAGGATTTTAATTATTCCATAAATGGGGGGGAAGGTAGATTCCTTCCCATTTACGGTTACTCCGTGCCGGTTGTGGCACATGATCGATATAAGAAAAACGATTTTAAGATGAAACTACTATCATTTGCTTTGCGTTTATTTCTCTGTACCTGTTTCCTTTTGATTGGCCATACTTCGTGTATGAAAGAAGATCTTTCAGCTTGTCCTAAGCCCGGACCTGACCCGGTATCGGTGGCGTACCGCCTTTCCTTTACATATGTCCCCCTGTCAGTCGAACAGGAAGAAGGTTTTGATCCATCTGAGTTGAAAACATTAACGGTTTACGCTTTTGATTCCTTAGGGTATTTTGTTACTTCGGTGACTCATGATGAACCACGTCTTGCAGATCCTGATTATGGCATGGATTTTCTGCTTCCCGAAGGACGTTATAGTTTTTATGCCTGGGGAAATGTTTATGACTGTTATCGGTTTGACTGTTCTGGTTTTGAAAAAGGAGAGACCAAATATGAAGATGTCCGTCTGGTCTATGAGGGTGCTGTACAGGATACGGTTTCCGTGATTCCTCCCCCTCTGTTTTTCTCTTCGTTGTGCGACCGTTCTTTAACCGTTTCGAGCACAACACGTTCATCCGAAAAAATTATCAATCTGAAAGATACCCTTTTTATCGTAAAAGATCTCTATACACTAAAAATCGAGGCAACAGGCCTAGATGAGGGAAATGGTTTCTATCGTGCTGTGCTGACAGACAATAACGCTTGTTATGAATTTGATAACTCTTTTGCTTCTTCTCCAAAGGTACATTATACATCCTTGTTCGATTACAAAGGGTCCGAAAAAATATATTCAACAGAATTGGGCACTTTGCGTCTTTCCCGCGACCGTCGTCCAGATCTTAAACTATACGATTGTTTGACGGGACAGCTTGTGTATCAGGAATGCCTTATTGACCTGCTCCTTGCCGGTGAAGCAACACAGCGTAAGATTGATTTTTCACGTATGTATGACTTTGTAATTCGTTTAGGTTTTACAAGAGATCCGGAAACCGGTATAATCAAGGAGCTTCGTATTCGTGTGAACGATTGGAGTGTTGTGGAAAAAGATGTGACAATTGATCTGAGCAAGCCAAATAGTCAGTGATTAGCATTTAATAGAAAATAAGAAGAAAAAGATAACATGATTATGAAAAAAATGATTGATTGTTGTAGCTTGTTTCCATTTCTTGCAGGACTGTTTCTTATTACCGGTTGTACATCGGACGAAGAGAAATTGCCAAGCAAC
>NZ_JAQWCQ010000108.1 GCF_028705895.1 Massilibacteroides sp.
TTCTTAATAACCATTTGTGCATTTTTCTAGTAGAAGAGTGCTGCCTTTTCTTTGTCTAAAAATTGAGTTATTAACCGAAATCACCTATTTAAACGTGATTTCACAGACATAATTTACGTATGAAAATGGGAACCAAATTTGGTGGTAGTTTCAATTAAAATTAATCAAAATACTCCACTCTATTGTCGTTTTATATGTTTATGAAGTTCATTTATCAAAATCGAATAATCATTCTGTTGTTTCATACAGAACAAAGTCAATATAATCACCAACACCCCAAGTATTGCTATAATAAAAGATGTTTTCCTAATATTCAAGAACCAGAGAGTAAAATAAACCGTTTTATCTTCTTCCCGTGATTCAATAGATTCTCTTTGTTGCTTCCTGATGCGTGCAACGATATTCAGAATCTTTGTATTATATTCTGCCAGGAGGGTAACGTTTTGCTTGTTTGCCGCAAAATGCGAATCATTGGAAAAACCGATCCTTTGAAGTTTGTCATCAATGGAAGCCAAGATTTCATCTTGTGAATAAGAGCTTATTACACCGTCCCTTTGTTTTAACTGCTCTGAATTTAGACCTGTTGTAAGTTCAGTCAGTTTCTTATCCATCTCCAGGAGTTTCTCCCATAGAGCATCATTTGATACCGTTTGTGCCATATTGTGTTATTTTTAGTTGTTAATCATTCGTTTTTAATGCCTGATCCCTTTCTGTTTTTTCTTTTTCTTCTTTCTTTCAAGTGCCTGTTGACGTAATGCTTCCGCCTCATTCAGATCATAACCGGAAGGTTCAAAGTCCAGAAAACCGCCTAATCCTGATACTGCTTCAGCTATACCGGATACTATACTTTCCGCAAGATTAACTCCTGTTTCTCTGGGTATAGATACTTGTTGCTGCCGGTTCTGATTATTGTTGTTTAGTTGCATATCCAATCTGGAATAACTAAACATCCGGTCGATCTCCGATCCTTTAAAGCTATTTCCGTCTTTCTTAAAAGAAATACCCTGTACTTCATCCGTTTGTCCTTTGTATTTATATTCGAGTGATATTCCTGCTTGCTTCATGGCCTGTTCAAATTGCTGCCAGTTCTTAACTTTCGGCAGGATATTCCGGACAGTATGATAGATCTCATATTTAGTTTTTTCTGCTCCATTTAATCTCTGAATATTGATATTCTCTTTTCCTTTTCCGTAAGTGAGGTTGTATTTATCCTTTAGTTGTTTACAGATTGCCTCATTCCGGTAACGGTCGTTCTTGTCTGTAATGGTCTTTCCATCATTATCTACCCGGTTAAATACGATATGGCAATGCGGATGGTTCGTGTTCTTATGCCTAACGATAAGGTACTGTGTATTCTCAATTCCCATGGCCTTCATATATTCCTTAGCCAAACGTTCCATAAACTGATCCGACATTCGTTCTTTATCATCCGGTGAGAACGCCAGTGGAATATGACCGACACATTTCGACAGGTTTGGATTGAGTAGGCTTTGCATGTAAAAGCTATTGATAATAGCTTTTTGATCTGTTGTTAGTACACCTTCACTTGTTAAAAGCGTTGCTTCCTTTGTCCCCAGAACGTACGAAACACATCCCTTAAAACTTCTTCCTTTTACTATTTTTCCAATCATCCGATAGCTTGTTTATGATATTTTGTATCTCTTCCAATAATAGTAATGCCTCGTTTTCAAGCCTCTTTATACTTAAAAACTTGGAGGTTCTAACTAATTGGTTCAGGTTGTTTCCCATATTTGAAAGACTGCGCAACGTATCCAGTTCTTCTTTATTTAACCGTTCTTTGATTACTCCGTTCAGGATAGCGTCATGACAATAAACGCTAAGCGGAAGGTTGGCTTTCGTTGCCCTATGTCGGATAGCATAGAGTTCCGGTTCGGAAAAGCAGACCCCGATGGTCTTGCTCTTCCGATGGGTGGAACTTTTCCTTGGTCGTCCGCCTTTCTTCCTCTTATCATTATTGTCTTCTGTCAATTCGATGAATACTTTAGATTGATCTTTTCTTAGAAACTGCGACTATCAGGAGCGGTTTCCCCTTTGGCCGTTAGCCAAAGTGAGGGTTTTCATGCAATGAAAACATAACCTCGCTCCTCTAAAACGAACATGAAATGTTCCTTTTAGAAAAGTAAGCCGTAGAATGTACACAGGCTTACTCTTTTAAGCGGATAGGTCGTCGCCTGTACAGACCTATACTCCTTCCTGATAAGATTCCGATTCTTCATTTTCGCTCTGCCTTGCTCTTCCCAGCCATTCGAAGAAATCACGTGTATCCTCCTCATGAGCATTATTTAAAAGCTCCCTGTATGTCTCTATATGATGGGAGATGATAGAATCTGCCAGGGAAGAGGTTGTAGAGTGGTGTTTATCCTTAAATAGCTGGGCAATTCTTTTCAAATTATGATGTGTGTCGGGGCTGATATATACTGCAAACCGTTCCCTTATTCGTTTCTCCTGGCAATAGGTCCCAATATATTCCTCTATTGAAATCTGTTTTTCTTTCTTTTTTGAACTCATTTCTTAACTATTTTAAGCGTTAAAGACTTATGCCGGTACAGAAGCAAGTATTGAGTCTGGAACCGGCACCATTAATTATTCCAGAATTGATTCTAATACAGATTTTTATATAACTGTCAGTTTTGATATCCATTAATATTCCGGTACTGAACTTAGTATTCAACTCTGTTTTGAAATCAATTCTGAAACAAATAAAGAATTAATCATTGATTAATAATGTTTTACCGATTTCATTGCTATGACTTGCAATGACTTTCCATTTTGCCTGTTGAACAAATGGTTTGGACTGCATCCATTTTCCGATTTGACAGTATCCGATCGACACAACATCCGATTGTTGAGTCTTTTTCTACTTTACTTCGTAGAGGAAGGATGAAAATTCATCAGACTTCAGAGCCACTCCATACCAAATCGGTGCCAAAGGCTACCACCTGATTTAAACTCCATTGCAGGGCGGATTATTCTATTTTACTTGCACGGCAGAAAGGAGAAGCCGGCACTGTATAAAGAGCTATCCATTATGCAAAATGTAGTGGTCACACGCAAATGGATCTATTCTTTGGAGTGTGGAATACTGCTTTCTATTTTTGGGATAAAACGAAGTAACAACTTAAAAAAGATAATAATGGAAATCGTAAACATTGACTCGAAAACATTCGAAGCAATGCTTTCAACGTTTGAAGGCTTTGCTAGTAGAATGGAAAGCCTTTGCCGCCTGCATGGGGATAAGGAATTAAGTGAGTGGTTGGATAATCAGGATGTATGCCTCTTGTTGAACATATCACCCAGAACCTTGCAAACGTTTCGGGATAACGGGACACTGCCATTTAGCCGGATCAACCATAAGATTTATTACAAATCTTCCGATGTGGGGAAGATCACGTCGGTTGTAGAAGAAAAGCGGAAACAGGTTAAGTATAGAGGAAAGAAGCTATGAAAGAGAAGTTGCAATTAAATACCCTTTCTTCCTTGCAGGGCGGATGGGAAAGTGTAAACGGTAATCCGGACGTTTATATCTTTCAGGGTTATGATGGAGGCTACTACCTGCTCGTTTACAATTATGATAAAGATTATGGACGTGGAAGTTTCTCCTGTTACGAGATAGGTACAGACGAAAAGGGTTACTATATCCGTATGGGTATGAGTTCTTGCCGGTTGGTTCCGGAAGAGAAACCTGATGGATTACATATCTCAGGTTGGGAAAGTTACATAAAGAATTGAGTAGGGAATATATATGTAATTTAAGTTTCGCAAGTTCAACTTGCCAGTTTTAATTTGTAAATATCAAAAACATGCTTGATCTCTTCAGACCTGTTTATAATAGCATCATAGATATCCTCGTCTGTCAATCCGAAGAGGTTGG
>NZ_JAQWCQ010000018.1 GCF_028705895.1 Massilibacteroides sp.
TCTCATAAGCTATATTGTTGAAGTTAACACTCTGTTATTCTTGTAAATACAAAGTTAACTAAAATGATATAGCTTATTTCTTGCCTATCTAACTGGAATCTCCTTTTTCAAACATAGGAACTATTTTGTGGGAAGCCATCGTAAACGGCTTCCCTTTGTTCTTATATTCTTTACTTAACCTCGTGACGATACTGGCCGTCTCCCTGAAGATAAATAATAATTGTAGTATTTGCTCCGTCGAACTGATCTGCAAATTTCCACTTGTTGTCCCATTGTGTTACAGAAGGTGCTAATTGCATAAAGAAATAATCATCAGAACCTGTCGGAGCACTGTCCAAACCAGAGATCGTTGGTCCCCATTGAGCCGTTTCTGCATCACCGCCTTTATTAATCGTTTCCATCTGGAATTTATAACGCTGATCTCTACCCCAGCTTTCTTGTTTGAATTCAACCTTGCCGGTTCCTTCCCAAATACCTTTGCCTTTATATTCCAAATCCCAGATAGTGGCGTTGGATGGAGAGAAGAAAACGCTCATTTTAGTAATCTCGGTAAATGAGATTGTCGCAACGTTGAAATCTAATTCTATACGGTAAACACCTGTTTTCTGCGGAGTAATAGCTCCTTCTTCTTCAGCTTCTTTCAATGATGTGTTATTGTCAGTGTAGAAGATACGCGGACTTCCTGAATTGCGATCCGTGAAATAGTATGATTTTCCGGCTTCTAATTTTGTATAGATCTCGAACTCTCCTTGTCCTACCAATTTAAATGGAAGAGCGTCTGATAATGTTGTTCCCGTTTCAGAACCTTCTCCGGTAATAAATACTTCGTCCGGAATTTCGGTAAATCCGCTAAGACTTGTTATCGTTAACGTGCGGGAAGCTTCCGAGAAAACACGATTAATACCACGTGATGAAGCTACTTTCCAGATAACATCACCTGTTTCTCCAGGTGCTATACCAGCTTTAGTGGCTATTTTATTCAATACCTTATGCGTAATCGTTGCAGCATTAGTATAACCATTATTGTCTGACACAACAATATAAATTGGTTCAGAGAAGTCACCTCCTGCCTTATCGAATAATACTTCATATTGTGCTGCTCCACTATCTTCTACGCGAACAGCTTCCCATTCGAAATAAAGAGATGCTGAAGCAGAACTTAATAATTTTACAGATCTGTTATCCGTTGGTTCATAAAGCGCTTTTACAGGAGTTACTGCAGCATCTTTATAATTCATGTCGTCAGTACCGCAAGCAGAAAACGCAAATGCGATTGACAATAAAAGACTTATATTTCTTAAGATAGTTTTCATAATTATATTGTTTATTTTTTCTTCTGTTGAACATTATTTTGCATATCCCGGATTCTGTGGAGCCAGATTCTTATTCAGGTCTAACTGAGCCTGAGGAACAGCCCACAAGTAATCGCGACTTTCAATGAACTGGCGATTATCTAAACGTATATAGCTTGTGTTTCCATTTCCGAATTTTGCACCATATACATACCCATTCAGATATTGTGTCCCTGCTTTCCAACGAACAATGTCGTAGTAACGAAGACCTTCCATTGCTAATTCACTTCTACGTTCATTTCGTATTACGTCGCGTAACGCATCTGTGGACAGACTTGAAGGATAGCTTAATGCACCCGAGAGCGTAAATCCTGCTCTTTCTCTGATCGCTTTGATTGTAGTATCCCACACAGCTTGATCCATTTTTCCGGTCTCAAACATTGCTTCAGCATACATAAGTAATACGTCTGCATAACGGAACATAATAATATTTAAGCCGGCATCAAAAGTAGAAGTTGCCTTTTCATCATAATATTTCTTGACATAGTAGCCTGTTGAGGTAGAATTAGAACTTGCACTTACGTATAAATCTAATTTCTCACTTTCGGTTTCTCCTGTTCCGGGTTTGATGAAAATCGTTTTCTTTGTTCCATCAAACATTTCCCATTCTCCACCATGACGAAGGATAGTCACATCTAAACGAGGATCTCTGTTATCGTACGGATTATTGTCATCGTAATTTGAGTCGTCTGTTATTGCCTTACCATTTAATGTGATATAGCTATCAACCAAGCCTTGAAGAGGAGCAAAAGCATTCAAACGCGCACCTGCTGAAATCGGAGCCATATCGTAGAATTTAGACCATGTTTTCAAAGAAGGTACATAACCATAGTCTAAAATTACTTCTTTATTATATTCATTTTCAGCTTTAAATAGACCAGCGTAATCTGAGAATAAACCATATGTACCATATTCTCCTTGATTGTTTATCAGGCGGTTTGTGTATTCTATAACTTTTTCCCAATTACTTTCATAGAGGTAAGCCCTTGCCTGGAATGCACAAGCAGCACCTTTGGTGATACGTCCGTTTTCGTCTGCAGACAATTCACTGTTAGCCGGAAGTATTGCCATGATTTCATCTAATTCCTGATGAATGAATGCCAGAACTTCAGATTTGGATGTTCTTGAAATCGTTTTAGACTCTTCCAGCGTAATATCTTGCGTGAAGAAAGGTATATCACCATAGAAATTCACTAAGCGGAAGTAAATAAAGGCACGAATAAAACGGATTTCAGCTTTACGCCTTTCTATTAAAGAAGGATCCATATCAGGAACGTTGTCCACGTACTGAAGAAAGATATGGCAAGTCTTGATACCTCCATAAGCATCTTTCCATTCATCAGCGAAACGACCCAATGAAGGATCTGCTGTTCCATTACGTAAAGCTCTTTGAGCAGTATTGGAACGACCTTCAAAGACATTGTCGCTTAAAGCTTCGTCATTCCACATTCTATCGGCCGAATACACTTGATTATAAGCCATGTTGACCACCGTCTCCGCGTTATCTGCAGACTGCCAGAATGTAGCATCTGTGTATTTATTCGTTGGAACGGGATCCATGTCGTTACAACTGTTTAAGGAAATCATTCCTAAACAGATGCATATAATTGTAATAAATTTTATTTTTTTCATGTTCAATTTCCTCTTTTAGAATTCAATATCAAGACCAAATCCGAAATATTTCAATGAGGGATAGTTTCTTGCACTGTTCGCACTACCATCCATGTTTCCGTTGAATTCAGATGATTCAGGATCAATAAACGAGTTTTTACTGAATGTGAACAGATTCTGTGCATTTACATATGCATGGACATTCTGTAAGCCTAATTTCTTCGTCAAAGAAGATGGAATAGTATATCCAAACTGAATGTTTTTTACACGAAGATATTGTCCGTCGAATTTATAAAGCTCTGTACTGCGTTGATAGTTATTCTGTGTAGAAGTTGCACCGGCAGCCGTTAATCTTGGCCATTTAGAATCAGGATTAGTCGGAGTCCAGAAGTCTAATTGATGTTTATAGATAGCATATGAGTAATTTTCATGGAATGGTTCAACCAATTCACCACGAATCATCATATCTCTCTTGCCAACTCCCTGAAGGAATATAGATAGGTCAAACCCTTTGTACTCTACATTGTAATTAAAACCATAAGTGTAGCGAGGAAATGCATTTCCTAATACTGTACGGTCTTTAGAGTCAATTACTCCGTCTTTGTTCATATCTACATATCTTACGTCGCCCGGTCTTAGGTCTGATGCCGAAATTCCGGTTGGCAGAGCCGATGTTTCGATCTCTTCCATGCTTTGGAAGTATCCTTCCATCTTATAACCGTAGTAAGCCATGAAAGGTAATCCCTCACGAATAATTTTACTGATATTATCCGCTGTTTTAATCTGCTCTTCGCCCATAAAGCCGGTTACTTCGTTTTTGCTATCACCTACGTTCAATCCAAAATTATGATTGAACTCTCCGGTTCTCAAACGATAGTTCAGGCTGATTTCCCATCCTTGGTTTTTCATTTCACCGGCATTACTCTGGCTCAACTCTGTTCCGAATACTGTAGGTATCTCCGGTTTAATAAGGATATCTTTCGTTTTTTTGTGGAAATAATCAAAGGTTGCAGTCAAAGCATTGTTTAAGAACGAAGCATCAAATCCGATATTAAACGTATTTGTAGTTTCCCACTGTAACTCTTGATTGCCATAAGTAAATGCAGCTCCTGCAACACTACTATTATTGAAACCATAGCTATTACTACTGCTTTTATAAACTGTCAGATATTGGTAAGGGTCGATACTCTGATTACCCAACACACCATAAGTTCCACGTATTTTCAGGTCTCCTACTTTTTCTTTGTATTGTTCCATAAAACCTTCTTCAGAAATTCTCCAACCTAAGGATAGAGAAGGGAAGAAACCCCAACGATTTTCTTTGGGGAAGATAGAAGAACCGTCGTAACGGAAACTAAATTCAGAATAATATTTATCTGCATAAGAATAACCAACACGTCCTAAGAGTGAATTAATACTTGTTTCGCGCGTAGATCCTACAGAGTTATAGGTATCATCATCACTGATAACCACTTCACTACCAGTTGTTGGTGTGCCCAAAATGGGATCAGTATAACGATATTTCAATTGATTCTGACGGCGAGTATAAGATTCGTTTGTTGCTCCGAACAAACCTGTAATTGTATGATCTCCAAACGTCTTGTTATAATCTAATAATAACTGATAATTTAACAGATAAGCTTTCTCGTTGAAATCTTCTGTTTCTCTTTTAGCATTAACATAGACCGTTGGATTCTCTGCATCTGCACTTGAATAAAGAGGAACTTGTTTTCTTCTGATAAAACGATGATCAGCATAAATGTCTGCACCGAATACTCCACGTAGTTTCAATCCGTCAAAAAGCTTAACATCTAAGTTTAAATTTACGTTTACATAGTCGTTGTCTTTTTGTTCGTAACCCCCTTCACGTAATTCGCCAAGCGGATTCTGGTCTGTCAATGCATCATTGATCAGATATTTCCCGTTATCCGCCTGCATTCTATAATAGTAATATGAAGGAATACGAGAAGAATTAATTATCGCGTTTCCAGCTGTTGTCGCTTTTGAATTGTTTCTTGTATAAGCTAAGATTGAAGTCAATTTAAAACGACCATATTCGGTGGTAATATTTGAACGTAAATTATATCGGGTGATACCGTAACCATCTCCAACGAAATTACTTTCCTGATCATAAAAACCTCCCGAGAAAAGATAAGTCGTATTTTCACTACCTCCCGAAACGCTCATATTGTATGATTGTTGTAAAGCGGTACGTAAAATCTGGTCGTAATTCCATTCTTCTTCACTCTGATGATCATAAAGGTCTCTGATTTGTTCAGGAGTAAACTGAGGAGAAGAACCAACATTAGTCAATGCGAGATTTTTTAGTGTCGCATTTTGATAACCGGCTACCGGTCTGAACAACACAGTAGGGTCTTGCATCCCTATTTGTGAGTTCAAACGAACTGTGGGACGTTGATTCTTTTTCCCTTTTTTAGTAGTTACCAAAACAACTCCGTTTGATGAACGAGAACCGTAGATCGCTGCAGTCCCAGCATCCTTCAATACGGATACGCTTTCAATATCGGAAGGGTTCAATTTATTCAAACTTCCACTCTCTGATACCAATCCATCAATCACGATCAATGGACTGTTATTGTTCATCGTAGAGATACCCCGAATATTGATGTTTAATGAACCGTCATCGTTCGGGTTCATATTTCTTTGTTGGATATTTAAACTTGGTGAAGCTCCTTGTAAAGCCTGAGATACATTGGCTGTAGGTTTGCTTGCAATCATTTCTGAACGAACCTGATCAACTGCGCCAACGGCACTCTTTCTCGTTGTCGTACCATATCCGATTACGATAACTTCTTCCAATACTTCCGCATCTTCCAACATTGTGATTTTAAGAGAAGTCTGATTGCCGACAGTTACCTCCTGCATTTTGTACCCGATGTAGCTAACATGTAGAACATCGTTCGGATTACATTCGATTGAGAAGTTTCCGTCGAAATCTGTTACAGTTCCGTTGGTTGTACCTTTTACAACAATATTTACGCCGATCAATGGCTCTCCGTTTTTGTCAACAACAACCCCTTTAACCGTTGATTGCATAACAGAAGGCGATCCGGGGAGAATGTCTTTTCCTGGTTGGCTCGCGTGTGCTGTTGATGGCATCCCCGAAATAAAGGATAACAAAACGCAGATAAAAGCGCTTGTGCATAATTTCTTAATCATACCATACTTAGATTTAATAATTGTGTAGATAATTTTTTTAGAAGACCACTTTTAACTTAATGTGAATTGATTAGATTTTTTGTCTAATTCTTGATTCAGGTTATACATAGCATTTTCATTTCTTTATGATATTTTTATGTGTTTACATGTTGAGATTACGGAGGCAAATATATTTTCTTTTTAATGCAGTTATCACCCCTGCAGGTGTGAGAATTGTAGGTTGTCCTGATATCATACTAGATTGTCTCAATATGATACAAGTGTCAAAATGTACGGTAAGAAGTGTTTTAAGGCCTATTTTTCTCGTTCTGCCATGTGTTTGTCCCGATATTCTTTAGGAGTACAACCGAATTTGGCAGAGAATACACGGAAGAAAGTAGAGCGATTCGTGTATCCCGAACGATAGAGTATTTCATCTACAGTTAACTGTGTATTCAGTAATAAGTTCTGACTTATGTATAGACGGCTGTCTTTAATAATCTCAGAAAGACTTTTTTTGCTGATCGTACTTAGTTTCCGATAAAGATGGCGTGGGCTAATATGTAGTTCATTGGCTATAAATTCGGCGGATAGTTCTTTATTTGTTATGTTTTTATCGATAATATCGTATATGTCCTGTATAAATCGTATATCTTCTTTATGAGTCAGGTCTCCATCAATCATCTCGAAGGCGCTTAACGGCGAACTGTAATAATCTTTCAGTATCTCTTTTCTTGTAACCATCTGTTTGATTGTTGACTTTAATACTTCAGGATTAAAAGGCTTGGTGATGTACATCTCAGCGCCCGATTCCAATCCTTTTATCTGCGTATCCGTAGAGTGACTGGCAGAAATCAAGACAACCGGTATATGTGCTGTCTTTTTATTCTGTTTTACCATCTGGGTAATGCGAATACCGTCTAGACCGGTCATCATGACATCCGAAAGAATAATATCCGGATGTATTCTTTCAAGCAGACTTTCTACTTGCGTAGGATCGTTCACTTTTATCACATTATACTCATGCGAAAGCGTTTCATTAAGTAACCATAGCATTTCTTCGTCATCGTCAATAAGTAAGGCTGTTGGTTTGTTTTTGTCGAGTGTGATATTCGTACTCTCTTCTTTAACCGGAACGTAGGTGTTCGGAATTCTCATTTCCTGACTTAAGCTTTTGCGTGATTCGTTGTCTAAGTTTAAAGTGCTCTTACTGGCTTCCAGTTCCGGTAGTGTTACGATAAAATTCGTCAAATTATCTGGAGAATTGGTCGCTTCAATTTCACCACCCAGCAATTTGACCATACTATATGAAATGGCAAGTCCGAGTCCGTTTCGTGAAAGGATATTTTTGCTTTCCTGCTTCTCGAAATTGTCTAAAACGACATATCTGTCAAATATCCGGTCGAAATCTTTGGGAAGAATACCTTTCCCGGAATTGGCAACAGTTATGATTAATTTATCATCTTGCTCTATAAGAGAAACTCTAATCAGTCCTCCTTCAGGAGTATATTTATGAGCGTTAGACAATAGATTAGAGAGTATCGTGTAAAAGAAATTACTATCCGTATTCCATGTCATATCTTCTGCAATAGCTGTTTCCAGATGTATTTTTTTAGATTCCAATAAGTCATGGAATGACGTTAAAATATCATTGCTCATCTTTTCGATGTTCAATTGTTCGATTTGCGGCTTTTTATTTCCTGTTTCAATCCGTCTGAATTCAATCAAGTCCTGAATAAGATCATTAAGACGTACGGCGTTTCTTTGTATAATTTCAGTATAATTTTTAATGAACGGGTCAATATTATAACGAGACAAAATACGGGAACAAGGACCATATATTAATGCTAATGGGGTACAGAACTCGTGAGCGATGTTGGTAAAGAAACGAAGTTTAGACTCATAAACTTCTTCTCTGTGTCTGACTTCTTGTTTTTCTTTCTCTCTCGCCTTTCTTTTGTGTTCTTTTATTCTTGCCGACCGGATTAATAAAACTAATACACTTATTATTGCTATGCTATAAAAGAATACTGCCCAGCGGGATGCGTACCAGGGTACATGAATGGTTATCTCCATACGGTAAACGGAGCTTTCCTGTCCCGTCAAGCGATTTATAAATTTCACATTGAGCGTATAATTGCCCGGTGTTAGCCCGGTAATTGGTATTGTATTGGATATACCATTATCTATCCATGAGTCACTTAATGGATTTAACTGATAATAACAGGTGTAATTATGACTGTTTACATAATCCAATGTTACGAATGATAAGGAAAAGAAATTCTGGTTATGACGTAATCCGATATGTGTAGGAGAATCTTTATCTTCAAGAAAGTCATATAAATTAACTTCCTCCCCATATAAGATGAATTTATCAAATTTTACTTCCGGGCTAAATGGAGGAATCGTTTTACGCGTATCGGATATGGTGATAAACCCGTTTATGCCGCCGAAGAGAAAAACTTCTCGTTTCTTATCATAAAAAGAAGCACCATCACTGAACTCTATGACCTGTAATCCGTTATGTTCCGTGTATGTCTGGAATAATTGATCTGTCATGTTGAATTTAACAATACCCTTATTCGTACTCATCCACAAATTATTTGACTGATCTGCCAATATGCTGTGAATCGTATTGTTGAGGAATCCCGTTTTCGTATTAAATACTTGTAGCTGTCCGCTTTCCGACCTTTTAACCAATCCATCACTCGTGCCCAGCCAGATGTTTTTTAACTCGTCTTTATAGATTGAAAATACATCATTCATGGTTTGCTTATAAAAGGAACTAAGGGTATATATACTTGTCGGGAAAACCTCCAATGTATTTGTTAAAACGCGGAACGCGCCATAGCCACGATTTCCAAACCATAGAACAGAGTCATTTTCCTGATATAGCGTAAAGAAGTAATTATGACTTTCTTCATCTGTGTTTTTTATAATTTGTTTTGGATTGGCTAATACAGGCCTATCTTGAGTTCCTTCTATATCGAATCGGAACACACCCATGCCAACTGTCGCAATCCATAATGAATTATCCGGTAATTCCTTTAACGCATGAATGTATTTAATATCCTGTCCGTTAAATTGAATACGGGTTTTCTCTATCTTTTTACTCTTATAGGAAAAATAGTTTAATCCTTCTTCCGTTCCTATCCAGCAGATATCTCGTTTACTTTCATCGAGAACATACACCGAATTGCTTATTAATTCACTGTTATCTTCCCTGAAATGTTCAATCTCACCATCCGGAGTAATATAGCTATGCTGATTATTATTCGTTTTGAGTTTGAGTAGTCCGTCTCCTTTCGTGCCAATCCAAAGATTATCCTGTTTGTCCACCCATAACGCTCTTACCGGTTTTTCCACCTGAGGGTAAAAAAGACTGAACTCATATGATTGTATGGAGTACTGAGTTTGTGAATACATATATACTCCCTGTCCGTCTGTCCCGATCCATAGAATATCCTGACGTTGGTCTTTAAGCAAACAAAACACACCCGAATTAACATTAATCTCTTCTATAACATAGTGTTTGTCTTCCGGAGATTTCTTTTTTAATGCAATCAGACCATTTGTTTTAAAGCCTATAAAATATTCGTTGTTGAATTTAATAATAGAAGAAATAGTCCCTTTATCGATCAGTTTTTTATCTATTTTCCTTACATAAAAGGTCTTTTTCTTTAACGCATCATATTCGTACAAAACAAACTCATTGTCAATGAAATATAAAATGTTACTATTTTCCTGCTCATGAAAACAATACAATAAATTAGGGTCATGCTCAAATAATTCTACTGGCTTCAGCGTGATTTCTCCTTCTGCATTTTTCTGAATTTTATAAGCCGGATGCTCGTTTTTCTTTGTTATGATCTGTAAAATGTTATTGTCGGTGATAACAAAATCCAGAATGTCCGTATAAGATAACCGATTTAATGAAAGCGTATCAAATGCTCTTTTTACATTATTATAATAATGAATAGAATCATCCGAATTAATGATGTATATACCGTTTGAATTGTCTTTCTGAATATGATATACTCCTTTGAACTGTTCGAAAGACTCTGTTCTTTGTAAGAACGGATCAAGTCTGTCCAACCCATAATTCGTATGCACCCATAAAGTGCCATCGTTGGACTGGATAATATGTTCTATCAGATTTCCCGATAAGGCTTTACTGGCGTCGTCTGGATTATATAGACGGATATTGACCCCATTATAAATGTTTAATCCATCACATGATCCAAACCACATAATTCCGTCTTTGTCCTGACTAATTGATAGGATTGCACTGTTTGAGAGTCCATCTCGATTAGTTATTTGACGAAGATTATACGCAAAAACGGAAATTGGAATGAGTAAAAAGCAAAAAAACAGGCTTATTCTTTTTATCATAGTTGCCATGTTCAAACAAAAATAGGATTTTTATACCTTGCAAAAGTAATAAAAAGAAATAGTTTCGGATTGACTGGCCTTTTAGAGGCTGTTTAAATTTTTATTCGTGGCTTCTTAGAGCCTGTTTAAATTTTTATAGGATATTTCTTGAGGGCTTGTTTCGGTCTTCTTTCGTCTTCTTTTTTGCTTATCTGCATCTCCGCATTCAATCACATAGCCCGCTATGCTCATTCATGCGGATATACAACTAAACAAAAAATAAAATGAAATAAGCCACGAATAAGAATTAAAACAGGCTCTTATATTTTTTTCTTTATGGTGAAGAAGAACGTTACTCCTTTACCCAGACTGCTTTTAGCATAGATGTGCCCTTTGTGAAAGTTAACTCCATTTTTAACGATAGAAAGTCCGAGACCTGTTCCCCCGATTTTCCGACTTCTACCTTTGTCAACACGATAGAAACGTTCGAATATGCGGTTGATATGTTCCTCGTCAATTCCTACTCCATTATCTGAAAAGCTGAAATAATAAAATTTACTGTCCTCACGATAACAGTTTACGGTAATTAATACACCTTCACCGGAATATGCGATCGCGTTATCAAACAGATTGCGGAAGATGGAATAAAGCAATGAATAATTCCCATGTACACTCGGATCTCCAGGTAAGATAATTTCAGATGTAATCCGTTTTTCATCCATCTCCTTAGAGCATTCTTTTTGTATCTCATTAATAAGTCGTCCGATATTTATATCAGAAAGTTCGAACATATCTGATGCTTCATCCAAACGATTTAACACGGATATGTCTCGTAATAGGTCAGTCAGGCGACTACTTTGCGAATAGCACCGTTCAATAAAGAAGCGTTTTTTCTCTTCCGATAATTCAGGATTTGAGATGATTGTTTCCAGATAACCTTGAATACTACTTACAGGCGTCTTCAATTCATGCGCAATATTCTGAGTCAGCTGTCGCTTCATTCTTGTTTCCTCCTCTTGTCTTGAAATATCATTGATAGACAACTCATACGTATTGTCTAAGAATAAAAGACATTCTATCTGGAATATTTTCCCCTCTTTATCTATTGTTACAGGTTCAGGCAATACCTGTTTCTTCCTATTGGGATTATGAATATTGGAATTCAGGAAATACAAGATCGGTTTTAACTCTTCAATCTGCAACGCTTCCTCTGTCTGATCAATCCGGTTGTCTGAAATAAGATTGAGATACTGGATAAACAGGTTATTCGATAAAATCTCTTTTCCATCAGCCGTAAACATGGCAAAGCCTTCTTTGGAATATTGGAAATGCTTGATCAGTTTTTCCCTTTCCATGGAGACTTCATCCTTCGCTTTCTGCTGTTGTTGGTAAAGCGTGATGATGTTCTGTGAAATATCTCCTAATTCGTCATCCGGAAATGTGTATCTCACTTCCGGTATCCGGTTTAGATCTACATTAAGAGCGAAGTCTCTCAATTTTGAAATAGTCTTCCCAATGCTAAAGGTGAAGCGTGAAAGAACGACAAAGAACAGCAGCGTCATCAATAACATGAAATAAATAAAATCCTTATTGATGGTCAGAACATCCTTCACATACATATCGTATGGTAATGCTGTCCGGTAAATGAAATTATTAATATTACTTGCCGAATAGAAATAACGTTTTCCTGTAGAGCCTGACGAACGGATGGAATATCCTTCATTATTCGATCTGGCTTTGCGTACCTCTGTGCGATTGTTGTGATTGTCCAGATGCTCCACGCCACTGTTATCGAAAATAACTTTACCGTCAGGTGAAATAATTGTTACACGAATATCGTGTTGCGGTATTTCAACAGTGAAACCTTCTATTGTCTGTTTTATATCGTCGGATTGTGCTAACCTATAATAGAGTTGGTGGTTGTAGTTGGTTAGTACGATATTTAGTTTCTCTTGTGCAAATTCACGCTCCCGTTGATACTGGAAAATAAGAAAGCAGGTGATAAACGCCAAAAATATAGCAAAAACCGACCAGAATAGGCGGAGGCTAAACGATATTCGTCTTGGCTGTTTTGGCGGTAATTGCGACATATCTTTGATGTAAATTAATATTCAAAGCAGTAGCCAAACCCCAAACGGGTAACAATGTTTTTTCCGTACGGTCCGATTTTCTTACGCAAACGAGTAATATTTACATCCACAGTCCGATCAAGCACATATACCTCATCTTTCCAGATGCGAGATAATATTTCCTCACGGGAGAATACACTGCCTTTGTTTTCTAAAAGCAAACGAAGTATCTCAAATTCTTTCTTTGTCAGTGGAATTTCTTTATTATCAATCGTCGCTTTGATGCGTTTGGTGTCTAAGGTAAGTGATTCATACTCCAATATGTTATTTTCTGTTTCAACAGCCTTATCTGTCGTACGTCTGATCACTGCTTTAACGCGGGCAATGACCTGTCGGATCGAGAACGGTTTAGAAATATAATCGTCAGCTCCCAGACTAAATCCTGTTAGCATATCATTTTCGGTATCTTTAGCCGTAAGAAAAATGATAGGTGTATTTGCAGTAGCGGGATCTTTTCTTATCAGACTTGCCAATTTAAAACCCGATATTTCTCCCATCATGACATCCAGCAATAATAAACTGTAGTTTGTGAGTTTTAATTTTAACGCTTCTTCCGCATTAAGTGCCGTATCTACTTCATAACCTTCAGTCTCAAGATTAAATTTTAGAATTTCACACAAATCTTCTTCGTCGTCAACTACAAGAATACGTGGTATATCTGCCATAAGTCTTTGAATTAGTTATTACAAAAATAAGTATTTTATACAAAGGAACGACAGGTTTGTTTCGGTATAATGAAATACGTATTACGTTTTAATTACACCGATGCTATAACCAGATCGTAAAAACACTTCCTTTGTCTGTTTCTGATACAACTGAGATACCTACTTTCACTTGCGGTGATGGAATATTAAGGCACGCTTCAGAGGCATTTTTTTATCAGATTAATCAACACCTGCTCTATTTGTGTAGTATCGCACAAGGTATGATGGGGTTATTTATCACCGTCAGTTACTTCCCATATACCGTTTTTGTCAGCCCCTATCCGGGTTAACACACCTTGATTTTTCAGGTTAGAAATGTCTCTACGGATAGTTCTTTCATGTACGGCAAGCGCTGTTGCGAGTTGAAGGATGGTTATATAATCGTTCTCTTTTATTAATCGAATGATTTGGCGTTCTCTATCCGTCAATTTTACACGGACATTTACACGGACATCGCTGTCTGCTTCAATGCTATCATTCTCTATTGAAGATTGATAATTATGGATCATTTGCTCCATATTGCGGATATGTTCATCAAACAGAAGCTGATTCTCAATTTCCGTAACCGTAGATCCCTCGATAGCTGTAGAATGGGTAATAAGAGAGTAAAGATAAAATTTGTCATAATCTATCTGCTTGCCTATACCCAACTTTTCGAATTGGGATAGGAGGGCTAATATCTTTTGTTCTCTGTCCATTATCTATCGGCAACAGGATTTCATCCGGTTTAAATCAAATAAATTTTGATATAATGTCATTAAAACGATAAAGATAATAGAATTTCTGTGATAAATAAAAATAGTACGGCTACCTCAGGTTCCTCTCCAAGTACAACCTAATTTGGAAATATTTCCGTTTGGGCTTGTGTAATAACCAAATGCTTATTACATTTGTGATGTCAATAAATAATTAATCTTTGAAGTAATGGAAAAGGAGGAGATAGAAGAAAAAAATCAAACATGTTAAGCGCAATCTTACTTTTTTCTCAGTTTTTGGAAACGAACTCGAAAAAACAGAACAAGGGCGGCGGGACATGACGAAAACAGTTGATTACTTACTTGATCAGCTAATTGAATTAGTAAAGCAGCGAAAATAAAAACAATCCCTTTAAAGGGGGGAGGATTATACCAATAAGACATGAGCGAAATAGACAAATTACTGGAAAAATGGCATACGCTTGCCCCAGAAGAAGAAGGGTCGTTTGTAAAAGATAGTATTGAGGCCTTTAACAGCAAGACTGACAGTGAAAAAGAAAAGTTTTTAAATGACTTTCAAGAAGAAGCAAAAAAGGCGTGCGATGAAGCTGAAGAACTGATTGAAGTAATAACGATGCGTGATCAACTGGACCCTATCCTGCCTTATATTAGCTTGTCAACTATTGCGAGTGAATATTTTGGAAAGTCCAGAAATTGGTTGTATCAGCGGATTAATGGAAATTTAGTAAACGGAAAGCCTGCTAAATTTACTGCTGACGAAAAAAGGTTATTCCGGAATGCTATTAACGATATAATAAATAAACTGCAGGGCGTTAAGGCCTCTTTAGGTTAATTATTTATTGACATTTATAATTGTGCTTTGCGGGAGCCCCGGATAACTTTCGGGGCTTTATTTTTTAAAATAATCGTACATAATTATAAGACTTCCTTGTTTTTATGTCGCCTCTGACAAACGGAACCTTTTCACTGTATTCTTCCTTACCAATATATACTCATTGCCTATAGCCTGTACAAATCCCTGATTAATAAATTCATCATATGTCTCCAAAACAATGTATTCCATATCCATAAAGTCCTGAAGGGGAAATGAAAAAGAGTTATATTGTAAAGAAACTAATATTACTCTCTTGTATTCATTCACTATTTTAAATTAGCGATCACTATGACAGGATTGTCATCCTCATTTATTTCTTTATCAAGACAGTTTTTCAAATCAGAAAAACGCTCCGGATATACAATTGAAACAAGTTTGTTTTTTTCTGATCCGTTATTCTGTACCGGTGTAAAGACCGGTCCCTTTTTTAAATCCTCCTCAAATCCTGATTCGGATTTATTGTTAGTTACATTTGAGAGTGACCAGGTTGGTTTGTCCACAAACAAATAATTGAACTCGTTTTTATATATATACGTTATAAGAAGAAAACTATCATTCTCAAAAATAGTTCTTACTCCTACCTTTTCTCCGTATTTTTTGAGATTCTTGAAGTCATTCTCATCATGTTTGTTCAACTCTTTGCATACAATCTCATAATGGGGCTCCATCTTTCCTTTGTCATTAATCTTATAGACAAAATCGTGCACCGCATTTTTGTAATACACTACGTTTTTGTAATAATAAAAGAAAGGAAGATCAAACAACAGCATATCATCTTTCTCAGACTTAACACTTGTCGGAGTTTTGTTGATTACTTTCCCGTTTTTATCTACTTTAAATAATTCGAATATGTTCTTGTTTTTCTTGATTCGGTTATAGTAGTTGTTATAATAATAAATATTGTTTTCATCCATTGCAATAGTCCAACTGGATTCTTCTATCGGTATTTTCTTAATAAACCGGCCATCGTATGTGTATTTGTATAAATTTCTGTCAGGCACACTAACTATATAAACCGACTCGTCAGATTCGTTTACATGAAAGAACATAGCACCAGAATATTCACCCGGACCATTACCTTTTTTACCAATCTGATTAAGTAAGTTTCCGGCAAGATCAAACCTGAAAAACAATTGCGTCTTTTGATCACCTACGAAAACATAATCTCCACAATATATCTGAAGCTCATTACTTAGCAAACATTCAGGCGTGGTTTCCAGAGGAATATATTTAATATCTTTAGCTACGCTACTAATCGTTTTAGACTTTTTATTTGACAGATTAGCAGATAATTCGATTTTCTTCTGTGCCGATATTCCTATAGACAATAAAGTCAGTAAAGCACCAATAACTATTCGTTGTAAGTAGAACATAATCTGATGGTTTAATTAGTATTATTCATGTCTCGAATTCTATTGTCGTTCAGGATTTACAATCACAAACTTGTCTAATACAAGTATTTGCAATTTCATGTAACAATGTTGTAATTCCTTGTCTTACTCATTTAAAAGTCACAATCATTAAATACGGATTATCATCTTCATTTATTTGTGCAATTTAGTGCTTTTCAGGTAATCCAAAAGAAATATTCTTGATTTTTATTAAAAAAGAAAATGTGGTACCACTTGTTCAGATCATTGCCGGCTTAACCTGCAATTTTTTGATTACTAAAGCTCAGTCAATCGAAAGATTCCGGATCAGGTTCGGAATGACGTACATTTGACATACTTTCGACAATGATATTGTCTTTTTTTTTATTTGCCTTTTTGATGTAAATTTCCCGTTTTTGCTTTCTTTGGGAATTTTCAAAAGTGTTTAAAACTGTTTATTTGGCTTGTTTTGTGTGAAAATATGTTTCTTTGGCGCGAAAAAACGTCACTTTGTTTTCAAAAATATGAAGGTTATATTTTCGAAGATAACCTTTATGTTCGGAAAAGTATATAGTCTTTTTTTATAAACCCTATAGACTTTGATTCAAAATCCTGATATCCGCTATTTTTTGCCCTTCCGGAAAAGCGCGATCTCTGAAAAAGGCCGATAAGAGCCGGTGTGCCAAGTTTTGTTTCAAAATGGCTATGCATATTCAGCGGTATGTTAAAATGCTGTTGTGCCTAATGAGTTGAGGTGGGTTCCTTTTTGATGATAAAAACTCCTATTTATGATCAAATTGTTTTTTTTGCTCTTTGTTGGGATTTTGTCTGGCAAACCGGCAAACCGAGCAGACATAACCGTTGAGACGCAAGAAATTCATTAAGTCAATTTATAATTTGAATGAATATTCATTAAGGCGAGCATTTGTCTGTAATCGTAAGAGGCCAAATTATGCTTATAGTAACCGGGAAGAAAAAATATCTCCGAAGCCGCGAACGGTTGAATGAACTGATCTTGCGTACTCCGATAACCGGGCAACACAGTTTTCAGAATGTCATTCCGAAATCTCTTAACATCTTTATAATATATAAGAGGTGGAATCCGATATGGTGTTTTTGTCGCAAAAAAAATAATTATCTTTGCCGGATAAACAATCAAAATAACTGATCATGTTTGATTTTCTTGACGTTTATCCATGGATACTTCCTTTTATTATCTTTTTTGGACGTATATGCGATGTTTCTCTGGGTACATTAAGGATTATTTTTGTTTCAAAAGGAGAGAAATATAAAGCGCCACTTGTCGGCTTCTTCGAAGTCTTTATCTGGATTGTCGTTATTTCTCAGGTCTTATCCCGAGCGAATGGATTAGTTTCCTATTTATCTTATGCCGGAGGTTATGCGGCCGGGAATTTTGTCGGAATAATGATTGAACAACGTATCGCTTTTGGGGTAATCCTGTTTAGAGTGTTTACTCAGAAGAACGGTCTGGAACTGACTAAGGCTCTTAATTCAAAAGGGTTCGGTTCAACATGTATGAACGGACAAGGAGCTGTGTCGAATGTTGATGTTGTAGAATCTGTGTTTGACAGAAAATTTGAGAAAGATGTTGAATCCATTGTTCGTGAATTTGATCCGAATGCTTTTTATATAGTGGAGGACATACGGTCTAAGCAACGTGGTATATTTGGCAGGACTTCTTCCATATTCCGTTATGGAAGACCAGGCAAATAGTTATCTTTTCGTAAATAAAAAATCTGTTACGTTCTTTTTTCTATTTTTGAGCGTTGGTTGCAACCTTTCTTAGGTTGTTTGGTCTAAAACAAGGGGGTAATTTAAAGAAAGCATGAATACAATTCCGAAAGAAAGAATTGAGAAACTCCGGATTGAGTTGAATAGACATAATTATAATTATTATGTTCTTTCTATGCCGGAGATTAGCGATTTTGAATACGATGTGCTGATGAAGGAGTTACAGACTCTGGAGGCGGACTATCCGGAATTTGCTGACTCTAACTCGCCAACTCAACGGGTGGGGAGCGATTTGTCTAAAGACTTTGAACAAGTGGTACATCGCTATCCGATGCTTTCGTTAGGTAATACGTATTCTGAAGGTGAAGTCCGTGATTTTTATGAACGTACAGCCCGCTTCCTGAACGAACCTTTTGAAATTGTTGCGGAATTAAAATATGACGGAACATCAATTTCTCTTTTGTATGAAAATGGGACACTTGTTCGTGCGATTACGCGTGGTGACGGAACAAGAGGAGATGATGTTACGGCAAATGTGAAAACAATACGTTCAATTCCGTTGAAGTTGTTTGGGAAAGACTTTCCTGAACAATTTGAAATGCGTGGAGAAATTTTATTACCCTGGCCAGAGTTTGATCGTTTAAATAAAGAACGGGAAGAACAAGAAGAACCATTATTCGCAAATCCGAGAAATGCTGCTTCGGGTACGTTAAAGTTACAGAACTCTGCAATAGTTGCTTCGCGAAGATTGGATGCCTATTTTTATTATATGCTGGGTGAAGAACTACCGACCGACTCTCATTACGGTAATTTGGAAGCTGCTCGTTCGTGGGGCTTTAAAGTATCGGATGCTGTTCGTAAATGCACTACGCTTCAGGAGATTTTTGAGTACTTAGCCTATTGGGATAAAGAACGTAAGAATTTGCCGGTGGCGACTGATGGTGTTGTACTGAAAGTAAACTCGTTAAGGCAGCAAAAGAATCTTGGTTTTACGGCAAAAAGCCCACGGTGGGCGATTGCGTATAAATTTCAGGCTGAACGCGCCGTGACGCGTCTTAATTCCGTCTCTTATCAGGTAGGACGTACGGGTGCCGTAACTCCGGTTGCAAATCTTGAACCGGTGCAGCTATCGGGTACAATCGTGAAACGTGCCTCATTACATAATGCGGATATTATTGCCGGACTTGATTTATATATCGGAGATCAGGTATTTGTTGAAAAAGGAGGAGAGATCATCCCCAAAATAGTTGGGGTGGATGTTAACTCTCGTTCCATATTAATCGGAGAAAAGGTCTGTTTCATTAAGAAATGTCCCGAATGTGGAACAGCGCTAATCCGTCCCGAAGGAGAAGCGGCGTATTATTGTCCGAATGAAACGGGCTGTCCTCCCCAGATAAAAGGGCGAATTGAGCATTTCGTAACCCGGAAGGCTATGAATATAAATATCGGTCCTGAGACAGTAGAAGATTTGTATAATGCCGGTTATGTGAAAAACCCGGCAGATCTTTATGTTGTCAAAGCAGCAGACCTGTTACGCCTGGAACGGTGGGCTGAAAAAAGTGCCGACAATTTCATCAAAAGTGTGGATGCCTCGAAACAAATTCCTTTTGAGCGTGTACTTTTTGCGTTAGGAATTCGTTATGTTGGTGAAACTGTTGCAAAGAAATTGGCTTATGCCTTTCACTCTATAGAAAGTCTGGAGGCTACTACAATCGGACAACTTATTGAAGTCGATGAGATTGGAGAACGTATTGCCCAAAGTGTGGTTTCTTATTTTGCCAATTCTAAAAATCGCACATTGGTTAACCGACTAAAAGAATATGGCGTGCAAATGAGTCTCTCAGAAGCTGCTTTGTCAACGCGATCCAACAAATTATCAGGTAAATCTGTTGTAATAAGTGGTACGTTTGCTTTACATTCAAGAGATGAGTACAAGCAAATGATAGAACAGCACGGAGGAAAAAATGTCGGTTCAGTATCGGGAAAGACAGATTTTATTCTGGCGGGAGAAAATATGGGGCCGGCAAAGCTTGAAAAGGCAGCAAAATTAGGCATACAAATATTGAATGAGAATGAATTTCTTATGATGCTTGAGGAATGATATTTGGAGAATACTTTTTTAAACGAAAAGTTCGGAAATTAATAGAAGATTCCCGTTCGCGAGAGCATCGGTTTTGTAATTTAGACGAAGCCGGTAGCATTCTGATCCTGTGCAGAGAAGAAGATCGGTTAGCTATTGAACCGCAACTAAAAAAATTACGATCAATGAAGAAGCAGATACGCTGTGTTTTTTCCAGCAAGGATGCTGTTTCTCAACCGGATGATTCATCGTTGTTGTTTATTGATAAAAGTAAAGAAGCCGACAAATACGGTATCCCGAATGATGAAGTTAGCGCAAAGGTTGCAAAAATACCAGCCGATATATTGATCGATTTAAGTCGCGGTAAATGTCATGTGTTGAAAGTTTTGATGCTTCAACACCAAGCTGCGTTTAAGATCGGGGAGAGTCTTCCCGATAGTTCCTTTTATGACTTTTCGATTTCAATGACAGAACGTGGAGGAACGGCTGATTTGTTTGAATATCTATTATTTTATTTGCAAAGTATCCGCTCCAAATGATATAATTTTCTATTTTTGCATGACAAATAGAATAAAGAAGAGGAACTAAATCTCCATGGCAGATATTAATTTAAAAGGGATGGGGGTCGCTTTGATAACCCCATTTAAAGAAGATGAGAGTGTTGACTATGAAGCGCTGAATCGTTTGGTTGATTATCAGTTGCAGAATGGCACCGATTATCTCGTCGTACTTGGAACTACGGCAGAAACCCCGACGTTGACAGAAGATGAAAAGAGGGATATTGTGCGTGTTGTTGTTTCCAAGGTAAAAGGTCGCATCCCTGTCGTGTTGGGAGTTGGAGGAAATTGTACTCGTTCGGTGGTGGATAAACTGAAAAACGATGACTTTGCAGGAATCGATGCGATATTATCTGTTACACCGTATTATAATAAGCCTTCGCAGGAAGGATTATATCAGCATTATAAAGCTGTTTCTGGAGCAACCAAACTTCCGGTTGTCTTATATAATGTTCCGGGAAGGACAGGCGTAAACATGACGGCAGAAACAACGTTGCGTATTGCGCGTGAATTTAAAAATGTGATCGCCGTAAAAGAAGCTTCCGGTAATATCACGCAAATGGATGATATAATTAAAAACAAACCGGCTAATTTTAATGTGATATCCGGCGACGATGGAATAACGTTCCCTTTAATTACTTTAGGAGCAATCGGTGTTATTTCAGTTATCGGAAATGCATTTCCGCGGGAATTCAGTCGCATGGTCCGGCTTGGTTTGGCAAGTGATTATGATAACGCCCGTACAATTCATCACAGTTTTACGGAATTATTTGATTTGTTGTTTGTTGATGGAAATCCGGCAGGAGTTAAAAGTATATTAAATGCGATGGGATATATAGAGAATAAACTGCGTTTACCCCTGGTCCCGACGCGAATTACCACATTTGAAAAAATCAGGACAGTTCTGAATCAGCTTAATATTAAGTGTTGATGTCAGATTAGGGTGTTTTCCCTGATTGCTGTCTGTCCTGTGAGATTTTTTTTGTTTTAACAATTTAAATAGGATGTTTATGAGAGCAATTCTTGTTTTGATTATGACTGTTCTGTTTCCTGTACTAATGATTGGACAAAGTAATTCGTTTTATGATTTTACCGTTAAAACGATTGATGGGAAAGATTTTCCATTGAGCCAATTGAAAGGAAAGAAAGTATTGGTTGTTAATGTTGCTTCAAAATGCGGGCTGACTCCCCAGTACGAAGCTTTACAGGAGCTATATACAAAATATGCGGAAAAAGGCTTGGTGGTTATCGGTTTTCCTGCAAATAATTTTAAAGGACAGGAGCCTGGAACAAATGAAGAAATACAGGCATTTTGTAGGTCGAATTACGATGTGACTTTTCCGATGATGGCGAAAATATCCGTTAAAGGAGAAGATATCGCACCATTATATAAATGGCTGACAACAAAAGAAGGGAATGGTAAAGCCGATGCTGAGGTAACCTGGAATTTTCAGAAGTTTATGATCAGTGAAAATGGCGAATGGGTAGGAAGTATATCTCCGAAAACATCCCCTTTGTCTGAAGAAATAGTCAGTTGGATTAAAGGAATAAAATAAATTAAGCTAATTATTTGGCTATTTATTAAGGTTATATAGAATAGTTTTTTTACCTTTGCGCTCCGAAAGATGTAGAATCGGTATCGATCTCTGTACTTTCACGTCTTGATATCTGTTCGTGATGCTAGTTCAGAAGAAGGATGTTCGTTTTATGGGGCGTTTAGGCGGACAAAAAGTATTTTGTCAAGTTATAACCTGGCCATAAGAGTTGATAGAATAATATAAAACTAAGATAGAGATGTCCAAAATTTGTCAGATTACCGGAAAAAAAGCAATGGTTGGCAATAACGTTTCTCACTCAAAAAGAAGAACGAAACGTAAATTCAATGTCAATCTGTTTAGAAAGAAGTTCTATTGGGTAGAACAGGATTGTTGGATTAGCCTGAATGTATCGGCTGCAGGTTTGCGTACGATTAACAAGTTAGGCGTTGAAGCTGCTATAAAAAAAGCTGCTGAAAAAGGGTATTTAAACGCTTAATTGGGAGGACTAAAAAATGGCTAAGAAAGCAAAAGGTAATAGAGTTCAGGTTATATTGGAATGTACGGAACACAAAGAAAGTGGTATGCCGGGTACTTCAAGATATATAACAACAAAGAACAGGAAAAATACAACTCAGAGATTGGAATTGAAAAAATACAATCCAATTTTGAAGAAAATGACTATTCATAAAGAAATTAAGTAATAAGGAGATTAAACAATGGCAAAAAAAGCGGTTGCGACATTTAAGAAAGGTGACGGACGTACCTATTCAAAAGTGATTAAGATGGTGAAGTCTCCAAAAACAGGAGCTTATATCTTCCAGGAAGAAATGGTGCCAAACGAAGCTGTAAAAGATTATTTCGCGAAATAATCCGGCTAAAAATATAAGAAGAAGCCCTCTTTTGCATTATGCGGAAGAGGGCTTCTTCTGTTCGGAAACTTTTGTTCTCTTTCAATAGGGTAAATGAATTTATTTCTTAATTTTGTTTTTATAAATAACTGATATAACTACAAATAATATAATCCTATGAAATTTGATGTATCAAGCACAGCATTATTGTCTCGTTTGCAATCGATAAGTAAGGTGATCGCTTCAAAAAATTCTTTGCCGATATTAGACAGCTTTTTGTTTAGTTTAGACGAGAATAAACTAACGATAACTGCTTCGGATTCTGAAACCCGGTTGGTTACTTCTGTTGATGTGATAAATGGAGAAGGGCAGGGGGTATTTGCTATCTCGGCAAAGATATTGCTTGATCCGTTGAAAGAACTTCCGGAACAGCCATTGCATTTTAATATCAATGATGAGAATATGGAAGTTTTTATCGAGTTTCAGAATGGACAGTATAATTTTATCGGTCAACGTGGTGATACGTATCCACAACAGAAACCTTTTGGGGAAAACGTAACGTCCATTCAAATGGAGTCGCAAATGTTGCTTAATGGTCTTGGACGTGCGTTGTTTGCCACGGCAGACGATGAACTTCGTCCGGTGATGAATGGTGTTTATTTCGATATTAATACAGATAACTTGACGTTTGTGGCCTCAGACGGACATAAATTAGCGAGGTTGAGAAATTATACTGTAAAATCGGAGGAAAGAGCTGCTTTTATATTACCTAAGAAGCCGGCTAATCTATTGCGTTCTGTTTTGGTAAAAGAACAAGAAAATATTTTGGTAAAATTTGACGAAAACAATGCCTATTTTACTTCTTCTAATTTTGAAATGGTATGTCGCCTGATCGAAGGGCGTTATCCTAACTACAACAGCGTAATTCCACAAGATAATCCGTTTAAGGTAGTAATTGACCGGGTGTCTTTTCTGAATGCCCTAAAAAGAGTCTCCGTCTTTTCAAGTCCCGCCAGCAGTTTAGTGAAGTTGCATCTTCTCGATAATCAGATGATTGTTTCTGCTCAGGATATAGACTTTTCTACTTCCGCAGAAGAAAAGATTGTTTGTCAATATTCAGATCAGGAATTGAAGATTGGATTTAAAGCAACTTATTTAATAGAGATACTTAGCAATATAGCTGCAGATGAAATCATCTTGGAATTAGCTGATCCAACCCGTGCCGGTACGATTGTTCCTGCGGAAAATGAAGAAAACGAAGACTTGTTGATGCTGTTGATGCCGATGATGTTAAATGACTAAATAAGAAAGAAAAGATATAATGCAATTAAATTTGAAGAATCCGTTGGTGTTTTTCGATTTGGAAACCACCGGGATTGACATAGTGAAAGACCGGATCGTTGAGATCTCTTTTATGAAAGTTTATCCCAATGGGAAAGAAGAATCAAAGACACGTCGGATTAATCCGGGTATGCCTATCCCTGCAGAATCTACAGCTATTCACGGAATTTCGGATGATGATGTAAAGGATTGCCCGACATTCAAAGAAATAGCAAAATCGCTTGCCACACAGATTGAAGGCTGTGATCTTGCTGGGTATAATTCGAATCGTTTTGATATTCCTATGTTGGCAGAAGAGTTTCTGCGTGCTGATGTAGATATCGATTTCAGTAAACGTAAGTTTATTGATGTACAGACGATATTTCACAAAATGGAACAGCGTACATTGGCGGCTGCATATAAGTTTTATTGTGATAAAACGTTAGAAAATGCGCATACAGCTGAAGCCGATACGATGGCTACGTACGAAGTGCTGAAAGCGCAATTAGATCGGTATCCGGATTTGGAAAATGATATGAGTTATCTGTCTAAGTTTTCCAGTTTTACGAATAATGTGGATTTTGCCGGTCGTATTGTCTATAATGACAAAGGAGAAGAGGTGATTAATTTTGGAAAATATAAAGGTCGTTTAGTTATAGACGTCCTTGAAACAGATCCCGGTTATTACGGCTGGATTATGAATGGAGATTTTCCATTGAATACCAAACGTGTATTAACAGAGATAAAATTGAGAGGTTTTAATTCAAAATAATAGATGAATAATTTTGAGTTTTGTAACCCCGTAAAGATTGTTTTTGGAAAAGGAACGATTAGCCGTTTGGCGGATCAGATTCCCGAAAGATCAAAAGTGATGATTCTTTATGGAGGTGGAAGTATCAAAGCAAACGGAGTATATGATCAGGTGAAGAATGCTTTGGCAGACTTTGACGTCGTGGAGTTTGGTGGAATCAGACCGAACCCTGATTACGACATTTGTATGGAAGCGGCTGATCTTGTCAAAAGAGAAGGCGTGAATTTCCTTCTGGCAGTTGGCGGTGGTTCTGTTATAGATGCAACCAAATTTATTGCAGCAGCAGTGTGCTTTAAAGGAACAGATCCTTGGGATATTTTACGAAATGGAGCTGAAATAAAAGAAGCTCTTCCCTTGGGGTGTGTGCTTACCTTAGCCGCTACAGGCTCTGAGATGAATGAACGCTTTGTAATTTCCAGACATGAGGCCAACCTTAAATTGGGATATGCTTCTCCGCTTGTTTTTCCTCGATTTGCCATACTTGATCCCGAAGTGACTTTGTCATTGCCGTTGCGACAGGTAATAAATGGTGTGGTTGATTCATTTGTTCATGTTATCGAGCAATACCTGACTTATCCGGTTAATGCCCGTGTGCAGGATGCTTTTTCCGAATCTTTAATGCGAATAATTAAGGAAGAAGGGAAAAAGGTATTAAAAAACCAGAACGATTATGATATTCGTGCAAATTTAATGTGGGCAGCCTCTAATGCTTTAAACTCATGGATTGGTCAAGGAGTTCCTCAAGACTGGTCTTCGCATCGGATCGGCTATTCTCTTACGGCATTATTCGGATTGGATCATGCTCAAACATTGGCAGTGGTATTACCCGGTGTGATGGAATATAAGAAAGAGGCAAAGAAGGAAAAAATACTTTCATTAGGCAAAAATGTATTCGACTTAATGCTTGGAATAGAAGATGATAAAATGGTTGATGATACAATCCATGCCGTAGAGGACTTCTTCCGTTCTATGGGACTGTGTACTCGTTTGTCAGAATATGGTATTAAGAAAAAAGATTTAGATATATTGGTTGAGCATGTCCGTGACATGAATTGGAAGCTTGGGGAACATGCCGATATTGATTGGCAAGCTGCTCGTGAGATACTTCGATTAAGGTTGTAGATTATAGAAGTGCAGGAAATAGATATATAATGTTGAAAGGTAAAAATATAATATTAGGTGTAACTGGAAGCATTGCTGCTTATAAAGCTGCCTATCTTATCCGAGGGCTGGTAAAAAGAGGAGCAAAAGTACAGGTCGTCATTACTCCTGCAGGAAAAGAGTTTATCACTCCGTTAACTCTCTCTACGCTGAGTGGTGCTCCGGTAATCAGTGAGTTTTTCTCGAATCGGGATGGAACATGGAATAGTCATGTGGACCTTGGTCTTTGGGCAGATGCTATGTTAATCGCTCCGGCAACGGCCGCAACAATCGGAAAGATGGCTAATGGTATTGCCGATAATATGTTGATCACCACCTATCTCTCCTGTAAAGCTCCTGTTTTCGTTGCCCCTGCAATGGATCTGGATATGTTTGCCCATCCTTCAACTCAACAAAATCTGGAACGTTTACGTGGATTCGGCAATCGTATTATAGAGCCAGCCGAAGGAGAATTGGCAAGTCATCTGACGGGTAAAGGGCGTATGGAAGAACCGGAGAATATTATACGGATACTTGAACACTTTTTTAAGGAAAAAGAAGACCTTCAAAAAAAAAAGATCGTAATAACTGCTGGCCCCACATATGAAAAGATAGATCCTGTCCGTTTTATAGGTAATTACTCTTCCGGCAAGATGGGTTTTGCTTTGGCTAAGGTTTGTGCAGAACGCGGAGCTGAAGTTATTTTGATCGCTGGGCCTGTAGCTGAACTTATTTCGCATCCGAATATAACACGTGTAGATGTTGAATCTGCCGATCAGATGTATGAAGCGGCAATGGCTACCTTTCCGGATGCAAATGCAGCTATATTGTGTGCCGCAGTTGCCGATTATAAACCGATCCATCCCAGAGAAGAGAAAATTAAGCGAGAAGTATCCGGCGAGTTGAGTTTACAGCTTACTCCGAATAAAGACATTGCAGCTTCTTTGGGAGCAATTAAAAAGGACAATCAGTTTTTAGTTGGCTTTGCATTAGAAACAAACAATGAAGAGGTACATGCAATAGATAAACTAAAACGAAAGAATTTAGATTTTATCGTATTAAATTCTCTTCGTGAAAAAGGAGCCGGATTCCGTTACGATACGAATAAAATATCAGTTATAGACAAAGACGGTGCTGTTTCCCATTATCCATTGAAGACGAAACAAGAAGTAGCATCTGATATTGTAGATAAATTGGCAACCTTATTGTTATGAAGATTTTAAAAGTTATTATTCCGATTCTCTTGTTTTGCTTTACTTCATCGTTGGCTGAAGCACAAGAACTGAATGCCAAGATCACGATTAATAGTGATAAGATACAAGGAGCAAGCAAGCAGGTTTTTACCACCTTGCAAAATGCATTGATGGAGTTTGTGAATAATAAAAAATGGACTGATGCGACTTTTGGGGTGAACGAACGGATAGATTGCACGATGAATATCATCATTAATGAAAGGCCGACAGACGATAGTTTTAAAGCCGAACTACAAATACAGGCACGTCGTCCGGTATTTAATTCATCTTACACAACGACCTTATTAAACTTCCGTGATACGCAATTAGACTTTAATTATGTTGAATTCGAACAATTAGTATATACCGAGAATACGTTGGAAAATAATTTGACGGCTGCAATTGTGTTCTACATCTATGTAATACTTGGTTTAGACTTCGATAGCTTTTCTCCCTCAGGAGGAACTGCTTTCTTTCAACAAGCAATGCAGATTGTCAACCTTGCGCAATCAGAATCTTCATGGAATGGATGGAAACCATTTGACAGTCAGAGGAACAGACATGCTTTAGCCACTGCTTTAACCGAGAGTGCTTCTGAAGGGTTTCGTTCAATGTGGTACACTTATCATCGGAAAGGGTTAGATGAGATGGCGGCCAATGCTGATAGAGGAAGAACTACAATCATCTCTTCCTTGCCTGCTTTACAAGAATTAAAAAGCAGTCGTCCTTCATCCGTTTTATTGTCAGTCTTTTCAGATGCCAAATTAGATGAATTAGTTGCAATCTATTCTAAGGCCACTATGCAGGAAAAACAAGAAGGATATAAATACCTCTCAGAAGTTTACCCGGCCGAATCTACCCGATTAGAGCCATTAAAGAAATAGCCAGAACTTATGTTGAAGTCATTGCTTATACGGAACTTTGTCTTAATAGATAATCTTGATATACAATTTGATGATAGTTTTTCTGTTATCTCCGGAGAGACGGGTGCCGGCAAATCAATTATATTAGGTGCTCTTGGTTTGGTATTAGGTCAGCGTGCCGATGGGAAAAGTATTAAAGCCGGTGCCGATAAATGTACGATCGAAGCGGTTTTCGATATCGCAAAATATGATCTTGCTTCTTTTTTTCAGGTAAATGATCTTGAGTTTGATCCTGCTGTTTGCCTTTTTCGAAGGGAGTTGTATGTTTCAGGAAAATCCCGTGCTTTTGTAAATGACTCTCCTGTGTCTCTTGCAATAATGAAAGAACTCGGTAGTTATCTGATCGATATTCATTCGCAGCATCAGAACTTACTGCTTGGAGATTCTCTTTTCCAACTACGCGTAGTAGATGTACTTGCGGATAATAAGCGAACACTACAACAATACCGTCAACATTTTACATCCTATGCTCAAATGCGAAAGTCGCTGAAAGAGATGGAAGAGAAAGCAGCGCAGGCAAAACAAGAAGAAGATTATATCCGTTTTCAGATAGAACAGTTAGATGAGGCCAACCCTCAAACGGGAGAGGTTGAAGAATTAGAAAAGGAACAAAGCTTATTGTCACATGCGGAAGAGATTAAAAGTTCTTTGTTTAGGCTCCATGAATTACTGAACGGAGAAGAATCCGGTATAGTCCGCGAGTTAAAAGACGCAATTTCGTTGACTGCTTCTTTGGAACATTTTTACCCAAAGGCAAAAGAAATGGAAGAACGCTTGCGTACAGCTTATATTGATCTTGACGATTTAGCATCTGATGCCGAAACGCAGCAGGAAGATATCGAATACAACCCCGCACGGATGGAACAGGTTAATGATCGCTTGAATTTACTCTATTCGCTTGAACAAAAACATCGTGTTTCGTCTCTGGATGAATTGATCGAACTGCATGATCGTTACCGGAACCAATTACAAGAGATTGATTCTTATGATGAACAAATAGCAGAATTAGAACAGCAGATCGCTGAGCAATATAAAATAGTCCTTTCCATTGCCGGTAAATTACATGAGGCGCGCAGAAAGTCGTCAGAACTAATGTCTCGTAAATTAGTGGATATGGTCTTTCCGTTGGGTATGCCGAATGTGCGCTTTCAGGTAGAATTGACAACGAAAAAAGAGCCGGATGCGAATGGTATGGACGACGTCCGTTTCCTTTTTTCGGCAAACAAGAGTGGAATCTTGCAACCGGTGGCTGAAACAGCGTCGGGAGGTGAAATTTCAAGATTGATGCTTTGTATTAAAGCGATGATCGCAGGCTCTACGGCACTACCTTCTATTATATTTGATGAAGTAGATACAGGCGTTTCGGGCGATATTGCAGCCAAGATGGGTGATATAATGCGTGACCTCGGGCAGAATATGCAGGTGTTGGCAATTACTCATTTGCCACAGATAGCAGCAAAAGGCGAGGTACATTATTACGTCTATAAACAAGATATGCCTGATAGCACGGTAACGATGATAAAACGTCTCGATACAGAGGAACGGGTAACAGAAGTAGCACGCATGTTAAGTGGAGCAACATTGACAGAGGCCGCAGTTGCAAATGCACGTGATCTGCTGGGATTTAAAGGGTAAAAAATAAACAATATACATGAAAGAAAACGAATTGATCTTTGGCACACGTGCCGTGATAGAAGCGGTTCAGGCCGACAAAGAGATAGATAAAATATTGGTTCGCCGCGATATAAAAAGCGAACTGTCCAAAGAGTTGTTTGCAGTGTTAAAGGGGCGGGATATTTCTGTCCAACGTGTACCGCCGGAGCGTTTGGACCGGATAACACGAAAGAATCATCAAGGAGTGATTGCGTTTATCTCATCGGTTACTTATCAGAAACTGGAAGATATTATTCCATTTCTGTATGAACAAGGAAAGAATCCTTTTATTGTTTTGTTAGACGGAGTAACGGATGTTCGTAATTTTGGAGCTATAGCCCGTACTTGTGAGTGCGCAGGCGTCGATGCAATCGTTATCCCTTCCCGGGGAAGTGTAACCGTAAATGCTGATGCAGTTAAAACCTCAGCAGGAGCGTTGCATATACTCCCCGTTTGTAAGGAGAAAAGTATAAATGAAGCAATTCGTTTTCTACAAGCAAGCGGTGTGACCGTTTTTGCTGCGACTGAAAAGGCGACAGATCTTTATACCGGAATATCCTACGATGGTCCTGTTGCTATTGTGGTTGGAGCAGAAGATACAGGAGTGTCCAATGAAAACCTGAGGATAGCAGACCATATGATTAAGATTCCTCAATTTGGAACAATTGGTTCCTTAAACGTGTCGGTCGCTTCCTCTATTCTTATCTATGAAGTTGTCCGTCAGCGAATGAATACAAACAATATATAAAACGAGAAATACAATGAAAAAAATTATTGCAACAAACAATGCGCCTGCTGCATTAGGTCCTTATAGTCAGGCTGTACAAGCCGGAAACACCCTTTTCGCTTCAGGACAATTAGGAATTGATCCGGTAACAGGCGAATTTGCCGCAACAGATGTAAAAGGCCAAACCATGCAGGTCTTTAAGAATATTCAGGCAATTTTGACTGAAGCAGGTTATAGTATGGAAAATATTGTGAAAACAACGGTTTTCCTGGCCGATATGGCTGATTTTACAGCAATGAATGAAGTTTATGCAACTCAATTTAAAGGTGCATTTCCAGCACGTTCAACAATCGCTGTTAAAACACTTCCAAAGAATGGACTTGTTGAAATAGAAATTATCGCGGTCAAGTAATATATTAATCAGGGGATTTATAAGGCCTTCTCGAATTTTTACGGGAAGGCCTTTTCTTTATCAACCGAAAATATATCTAAGCACAAAGAGAACAGACAGAATGTACAATGTGAGGGATACTTGTCTGAATTGACCGGTCAATACTTTTATTAAAGTATAACAAAGCAGACCTAAGGTAATACCTTCAGCGATTGAATACGTCAGAACCATCGTGAGTATAATTGTGAACGCAGGCATGGCTTCACTAAGATCAGTCAGTTTAATCTCCTTGATTGTCTTCATCATCATCACCCCAACCACAAATAAAGATCCGGTAGTTGCTGCACTTGGAACCAGCAGGAACAGAGGAGAGAAAAACAGAGCGAACAAGAATAAAACGCCAACTGTCAGAGCCGTCACTCCTGAACGTCCGCCTTCAGCAATACCCGCTGCACTTTCCACATACGTTGAGACTGTTGATGTTCCGCATATAGCACCGAATGTTGTGCCGACTGAGTCCGCAATCATCGCTTCTTTCATATGCGGTAAGTTTCCGTCCTTATCCAGCATCTTCGCTTGGGCTGCCGTCCCAACTAAAGTTCCTACTGTATTAAAAATATCCATAAAGATCAGAATCAAAACAATGATCATCATGTCGAAGCTGAAAAGCGGTGCAAAATCGAACTTCAAAAATGTTGGAGCCATTGATTGAGGCATAGAAATCGGCATGAAATTATCCGGAAGCAAGGTTACGCCAAACGGGATACCTATGAGTGTGCAGATTATAATACTATAAAACAATCCACCACGTACTTTATGCCATAGGAGTGTGGTGCTTAGCAGTATTCCGAATATGGCAACAAGAGCAGCCGGGGTGAATTTTCCTAATGTTACGTAAGTAGCCGGACTTGCCTCAATTATTCCTGCATTTTTTAGTCCGATAAAGGCAATAAACATACCGATACCAACCGAGATAGAATAACGAAGATTAAGCGGAATACTGTTTACAATCTTTTCACGTATATTGAAAAGAGAGATTAAAATAAAGATAATTCCTTCCAAAAATATTGCTGCTAAGGCCGCCTGCCAGGAATACCCCATACCTTGCACAAGAGTAAATGCAAAAAAAGCATTGATCCCCATACTCGGGGCAAGAGCAAATGGCAATTTGGCGATAAAGGCCAAGAGGATTGTTGCCACAGCAGAAGATAACGCCGTAGCTGTAAAGACTGAGCCCTTATCCATCGACGCCTGACTTAATATATCCGGGTTTACTGCCAGGATATAGCTCATTGTCATAAATGTAGTTAAACCTGCGATCAATTCTGTGCGCAGATTCATTGTGTTTTTATCAAATCCGAATAGTTTCTTGAGCATATCTTCAGGGATTAATCGAATGACCATTTAATTGCCAATGTAGGGATTGCGTAAAAGCCATCCACAAACGCAAAATCATTTCTTAGCTCTACCTCCGAACCGATACTGAGATTGAATTTTTCATCCACTCCCTTAATCTTATTCAGGTTTAACCAGATCTGCGGTTCTGCAAGAAATTGATAATCTCCAATAGTCGGGAGTGTCTTTTCACGCCAGAAATCAGCAAAACCACTGAAAGTACAAAGGCCTTTCTTCCCAAAATGAAGATACCAGGTTGCCGTCAACTGAAAGTTGTTTGGACTGTCATTCCTATGTATATACTTGTACATGGGAGTGAAGGTGAAACCTTTTGAAAAATCCGAACTATTATACGTATAGGTCAAACCACCCAGATAAGCATTATTGATATAAGTTCCTTTTACATTTCCTCCATTATACTCTACATGGACAGAAATAGGTGATTTCCAGAATGATAATTCACGGGCAATTTCCCAATACGCGCCTACTACACCAGCTCCGGTATAATCCATATCCACAAAAAAGAACGTACTACCCCATTTGTCCGGTTTGAACATTTCTACGGTTGTAGTAAGTTGAGGACGTGTCCCGAAATCTTTATCATAAAGCGTTTTTCCGAAATCATAATGAAACTGAACATTTTGTGCTTTTACGGAGAAACAGAGTAAAACGAGGAAAGCGAGAGCGAAAAGTTTCTTCATCTTTTTATTAATTAGAGTTTTCAAAATAAGCCGCAAATATAATTAAAAATGCTATAAAGGCATTGTTCTATCAGTTTTCAACAGGGCATATACTGAAATCGTAAAAATAAACAGAGTCTTAATAGAAAAGTAATTGAAGAATAGCGTTAAAACGTTATTTTTGTGAAAATCATATATTGTTTACTCTTAAAAATCTGAATCATGAAGAATCGAATGTGGAAGAATGTTGTTATTTTCTTTTTATTGGTTTGTGTATATCCGTTGCACGCACAGGAAAAGTATGTAGCACCTGAATTATCAGATCAGGATTCGTGGTCTATGGTTTTGATCCCCGATCCGCAGACTTACGTAAAGTTTGCCCGTAATCAGGGGATACTGAACCTGATGACTGCCTGGGTTAGTGAGAATGTTGAAAAACTGAACATTGGCTTTGTGATGTGTACCGGTGATATGGTGGAACAGAATGATTTACTAAATCCTAACGGTAAAGCAGCCAATCAGAATAGTCCGCAGCAATGGCAGGCTGTTTCGTCTGCTTTTGGTCGGTTGGACGGAGTAGTTCCATATATTGTGACTACCGGTAATCATGATTTCGGTATTCTTAGTGCCGAGAATAGAAGAACACATTTTGATGAATATTTTACGCCTAACAAGAATATTTTGAATAAAAAAATCCTTCGTGATGTAGGCCTCACAGAAGAAGGAGTGCCTACATTAAGAAATGCGACTTATGAATACATCACCCCTCAAGGAAAGAAAATCCTGATTTTGGTGCTCGAGTTTGCTCCCCGCGATGCCGCAATAGAATGGGCAAAAGGAATAGTGTCGCAAGATAAATATAAAGATCACGAAGTGATTCTGTTAACACACTCCTATATGAATTCAGACAATGAACATATTGTGAAGGAGGGATATAAGGTGGCTGATGCAAATTATGGAGCAGCTATCTGGGAAAAATTAGTGAAACCATCTACCAATATCCGTATGGTATTTGCCGGTCATATCGGTGCTCCCGATAACGAACAGAAACACATTGCTTTTCGTACGGATACGAATGCAGCCGGAAAAAAAGTGCAACAAATGGTTTTTAATGCACAAGCCTTAGGAGGCGGTTGGCATGGCAATGGAGGTGATGGATGGTTACGTATCCTGGAGTTTCTTCCAGATGGAAAGACGGTTAAGGTGAAGACTTTTTCTCCACTTTTTGCAATTTCGCCCTCAACTCAAAATTTAGCATGGCGCAAGGCTGCCTATGATGAATTTACATTTACATTAGATTAAGAGCCTGTTTAAATTTTTATAGGATATTTCTTGAGGGCTTGTTTCGGTCTTATTTCGATTTCTTTTTTGCTTATCTGCATCTCCGCATTCAATCACATAGCCCGCTATGCTCATTCATGCGGATATACAACTAAACAAAAAATAAATCGAAATAAGCCACGAATAAAAATTTAAACAGGCTCTAAATATATACGAATTTACCCCTTCAAACGGGCTTGATTTTCCTCCTTCAAAAATTCCTCCGGGAGCATACGCATTGTATTGTTATTGCCCTAAAACGGACAGACTGTTCGTTTTCGAACAACCTTTTAACTTGTATTTGATAGATTATCAGCTTGTTAATTTCATGGCATGGCTTTTGCTTTTTAGCTGTGGAATTAAACTATGCTGATAATGAAAATTGTATATAGCTGTATTTTATCTCTATTGTCAATGAGTGTTTGTCTCAAGGCTGAAGATCAGACAATCAGTTTAACGCTTAAAGAAGCGATTCACTTAGCGCAAAGGCAGTCCGTTGATGCGGCTGTTGTGCTTAATGAATTGAAAACTGCCTATTGGGAATATCGGACGCACCAGGCAGACCAACTTCCTGAGGTGAGTTTTACCGGTACTCTTCCTGCTTATAGCAAACAATACAACAAATATTTGCAAAGTGATGGGAGTTATACGTATCTGAAAACGAATAGTCTTGGTCTTTCGGGAGAAGTTTCTGTTGTTCAGAATATCGCATTGACCGGAGGAACGATTTCACTTAATACGTCTATGGATTTTACCCGTCAATTGGGAGGAAGTAAACAAAATGAATTTATGAGTGTGCCGATTGGGATTACGTTGAATCAGCCGATTTTTGGTGTTAACAACCAGAAGTGGAAAAGACGTATCGAACCGGTGCGTTATCAGGAGGCTAAAGCGGCCTATATCGAAAGTGTGGAGACTGTAACTATTAAGACGATCTCTTACTTTTTTGATTTATTAGGTGCAGTGGAAGATAAACGGATTGCAGAACAAAATTATCAGAATGCCGTAAAACTTCACGATATTGCGATTGCCCGTCGGAAAATCGGTCATATATCGGAGAGTGAATTGATGCAGCTTAATCTTACGGCTTTACAGGCTAAAGCGGATTTAACAGAGGCTCAGTCGGCTTTGAATGCTTCCCTTTTTCAATTGCGCGCATTTTTGGGATTAAGCGAAAATGATGTGATAAATCCGGTGTTGCCTGACTCGGTGACTGATTTACATATGGATTATCAAATTGTTCTGACCAAGGCTCAGGAGAATAATTCATTCGCCCGTAACATTCTGCGTCGTCAGTTGGAGGCAGATTATGCTGTCGCTACGGCAAAAGGAAATAGACGGAACATAAACTTGTTTGCTTCTGTAGGATATACCGGAAAAGACCGTATGTTTAGGAACGCATACAATCATCTTAGTGAGAATCAGATCGTAGAAGTCGGGGTGACGATTCCGATATTAGACTGGGGTAAACGTAAAGGGAAAGTGAAGGTTGCCGAATCTAATCGTGATGTTGTTTTGTCGCGAACGAAACAAGAGCAGATGAAGTTTAATCAGGATATTTTCTTGTTGGTGGAGAATTTTAATAATCAGGCGGCTCAATTGGAAATAGCAGAAGAAGCCGACCGGATTGCACAGCAACGTTATGATATGGCAGTTGAGACTTTTATGATCGGTAAGATCAATATTCTCGATCTGAATGATGCCCGTAATTCGAAAGATGATGCTCGCAGGCAACATATTCTGCAATTGCATTTGTTTTGGAACTATTATTATAATGTACGTAGTGTGACGCTTTATGACTTTATGAACCAAACGACATTGGATGCCGATATTGAAGAGATTGTGAGACATTGACGTTTCTTAGCAAAAAAAACAGTACGTTTGAATTAAAATTGACGGATTTATGATATTGATAATTGATGACGATTCGGTAGTACGTTCATCTCTGACGTTTCTTTTAAAACGGGCTGGATATGAACCTGAAGCCGTATCCGGGCCTAAAGAAGCGCTTGTTGTGGTTCGTCAAATGGAACCGGAACTTATTCTTATGGATATGAATTTTACGCTTACTACTACCGGTGAGGAAGGAATTCAACTACTACGTCAGATGAAAATACTTTGTCCCGAAGTTCCTGTTATTCTAATGACGGCATGGGGATCTATCTCTCTCGCTGTTCAGGGTATGCAATCCGGAGCTTTTGATTTTGTGACAAAGCCATGGAATAATCTGGCTCTTCTTAATTCTATCAAAACAGCTTTAGAGCTGAATAGACAGAAGAAAAAGAATTACGAACCATTCAGCAGAAAAGAAGCGGATAAACAAGACTTCTTTGAAAATATTATTGGGAAAAGCAATGCGTTGATGGAGATACTAAGTACCGTTTCGCGTATTGCGCCTACCAACGCTTCCGTATTGATAACCGGTGAAAGCGGAACCGGTAAAGAATTGATTGCAGAAGCGATACATGCCAACAGTCCGCGCAAAAAGGCTGGTTTTGTTAAAGTCAATCTTGGCGGTGTGTCGCAAAGCCTTTTTGAGAGCGAAATGTTCGGACACCGTAAAGGAGCTTTTACAGATGCTTATATCGACAGGACAGGTCGTTTTGAATTGGCGGATAAGGGCACGATCTTTCTGGATGAAATAGGCGACCTGGAACTATCTTGTCAGGTGAAATTATTGCGTGTCTTGCAAGATCAGACATTCGAAGTCTTAGGAGATAGCCGTCCGCGTAAGGTAGATGTCCGGGTAGTCAGTGCAACTAACCGCAATTTATCCGAGATGGTTGCCGCCCGTTCGTTTCGTGAAGATTTGTTTTATCGTATAAACCTGATCACCTTACATCTTCCTCCGCTTAGGGAAAGACGGGAAGATATCCCTTTACTTGCCCGTTATTTCGCAGATAAACAATCGGATGTTAATCGTTTGCCGAAAACGGAATTTACCTCAGAGGCTTTGACTTTTCTCCAGCGTCTTCCTTTTTCGGGGAATGTCCGTGAACTGAAAAACTTAGTGGAACGTACCGTGCTTATTTCGGGAAAGTCGCTTTTGGATGTGTCTGATCTGGAAAAAGAAACGAATGCTTTGCCGGAACAAGTTGCCATGTCAACTTCGTTTTCGGGACTTACATTAGACGAATTGGAGAAGCAACGCATACTTCATGCTTTAGAATCCACAAACAGTAACCTCTCTCATGCTGCCGCAGCTCTTGGCATAAGTCGTGCCGCTCTTTACAGACGACTGGAAAAGTATAATATCAGTACGGATACAAAACGCTGAAGATGAAAGTTAAGGGATTATTCTGGATATTATCTGTTTTGCTGTTGCTTACACTGGCAATTCTCTCCTGGTTCGTTTTTAAAGATTCTTCCCGGTTACTCTTTTTTATTGTAGAAGGCCTTATTTTGATAACCTTAATTTACCTTTTCCAATTTTACCAACGGATTGTCAAGCCTTTGCATACGATCGGCAGTGGAATGGAATTGCTGAAAGAACAAGATTTTAGTTCCCGCCTCAGCCGGGTAGGGCAGACAGAAGCAGACCGCATTGTGGATGTGTTCAACAAAATGATGGAACAGCTAAAAGAAGAACGTCTTCGCTTACGGGAACAAAATCATTTTTTGGATCTGATGATAAACGCTTCTCCGATGGGTGTTGTAATTCTTGATCTGGATCGTAAGTTGCAATCAGTCAACCCCTCTGCTTGTAAAATATTAGGAATTAAGTCTGCAGAAGAAGTCGAAGGAAAGAGCCTGCTGGAGACAGAATTGCCAATCGCCAAAGAATTAGCCGATATCCCCTTGTCTTATTCCAAGACATTGCGACTAAATGATGCGAATATTTATAAATGCACCCATTCCTCTTTTGTGGACAGAGGTTTTCAACACCCTTTTTATTTGATAGAAACATTGACGCGCGAAGTTTTTGTTGCCGAACGCAAAGCCTATGAAAAGGTCATCCGTATGATTGCTCACGAAGTAAACAATACAACAGCAGGAATAATATCGACTTTGGATACAATTGTGGATACTTTCGATGATAGTTCAGATATGGCTGAAATAAAAGACGTGCTTAATGTCTCCGTAGATCGTTGTTACAGCATGAGTCGTTTCATTACGACGTTTGCCGATGTAGTGCGGATTCCGGAACCTGAATTTGGTGAAGTCGATTTAAATAACCTTCTGGTAAGCTGTACGCGTTTTATGGAACGCAGTTGTCTGGAGAAAAATATTCGTATCATTTCGGAACTAAATGAAAATCAGTTGAAAGTAAAGATAGATACGACACTCTTTGAACAGGTTTTGCTCAATATTATCAAAAATGCAGCAGAATCAATAGAAGAAAACGGAACGATCTATATCCGCACAGCCACTAATCCTTTATCTATAGAGATTGCAGATACAGGCAAAGGTATTACGAAAGAAGTCGAATCAAAACTATTCAGTCCGTTTTTCTCTACCAAACCAAATGGACAAGGAATCGGACTAATCTTTATTCGTGAGGTGTTATTAAAACATGGCTGTACTTTTTCACTTCACACCTATGCGGACGGACTTACCCGCTTCCGTATTCTTCTTGAATAGTATTCCTGATGTTTTTATAAAAACCTTCTTCTTTTATTTTAAGAATGCAAATATTGTGGATCAGTCCGAAACCCCGGTTGTTATTACACTTGGATTATGTCGTTTTTTAATGGGATTACCTCGATAGGTTAAAACAAATCGTGGACAGCAAATATAAAAAAGCGAAAAAACAAAATAATAGCGAAATTTGTCATTTTCAGACAAATTGTCGTCGGCTTCAATAGCGTTGTTTTAACGCGCTTTATTAAATAAAATGAGAATATATGTACCCGAAAAACAAACACCGAAAAACCACACTTAAAACATACGATACGGCATGCCCGTTTTTTTAAATTATCAAAATTGAACAAAAAAAGGCAATGGATAAAATCGCCCTATTCTTTTTGGAAAAAGATTCTATTCTTTTTTTGAATATAAAGGATATTTTTCAGAAAATAACCTTTATATTTTCGGTAAAAAACGGGCTATTTTAGTCTAAATGCAATATTTATTGGTCTAAAACGATGCTATAAATCAAAAAACAAGGATGGACATTTTTTTACGCGTAAGTAAAAGGCTGGAAAAAGTATCTATTTGTCAAAATAAAACACAAAAAATCAAAACTATTCGATTGGCTTTAATGTATTGTAGATCAATAATATGAACGGGATTTATTTTGTTGGAAGCCTCTGCTCAGCGTAGTCTCTAAAATGCCAGTTTGCAGTATAGACGTATCACGATGGATGATTACCATAACAACCGGATATTTTGCCTGATCCAATATTGTTTGGTTTTGTAGGAAATAACTCAATGTTGTATCTGATTTTAGGGCATATTTCCGTTTTTTTACAAGGCGTTGGGGATATTAGAAATAAATAGCTATTTTTGTATTTCTATTAATAAGGTTAGAACAAGAAAACAACAAAAATGGCTGCAACAAAACGAATTAGACGAGCTCTTATATCTGTTTTTCATAAAGAAGGGCTTGATGAAATATTAAAGAAATTACACGAAGAAGGCGTTAGTTTAATTTCAACAGGAGGTACGAGAACTTTTATTCAATCTTTAGGATTGCCTTGTGATGCAGTAGAGGATCTGACCGGTTATCCTTCCATACTTGGCGGACGGGTAAAAACACTTCATCCGAATGTGTTCGGAGGTATTCTGGCACGCCGGGAAAATGAAACTGACCAAAGTCAACTTGCCGAATATAATATCCCTGAGATCGATTTAGTGATTGTCGATCTTTATCCGTTTGAAGAGACTGTTGCTTCAGGCGCAGAAGAACAAGCAATTATTGAAAAAATAGATATAGGCGGAATCTCATTGATCCGTGCAGCAGCGAAAAATTTCAAAGATGTTGTGATCGTAGCTTCTAAAGATCAATATTCCCCGCTTTACCAACTTCTTGAGGAAAAAGGGGCAGAGACTACAATTGTGGATCGTAAATGGTTTGCAAAAGAGGCTTTTGCTGTTTCTTCAGGATATGATACCGCTATTTTTAATTATTTTGACGAAAGAGATGGTTCTGTATTCCGCGTGGCGGTAAATGAAAAGAAACATTTACGTTATGGTGAAAATCCGCATCAGAATGCAGATTTCTATGGTAAGTTTGAGGCGATGTTTGATCAGATACATGGCAAGGAGATATCTTACAATAATTTGTTGGATATTGATGCTGCTATAGGTTTGATAGATGAGTTTGAAGAAACGACATTTGCTATACTCAAGCATAATAATGCCTGTGGAATAGCTTCTCGTCCTGCCATACTTGATGCATGGAAAGATGCGCTGGCCGGTGATCCGGTGTCGGCTTTCGGAGGAATATTAGTTTCCAATGCTATTATCAACAAAGAAGTGGCCGAGGAAATTAACAAAATATTTTTTGAAGTAATCATTGCTCCGGATTATGATACGGATGCTCTGGATGTACTGATGCAAAAGAAAAATCGTATTATTCTGATACGTAAACAATCAAAAACCTGTCCTGTTCAGTTCCGTTCTTTATTGAACGGAGTGTTGGTTCAACAAAAGGATTTAAGTATTCAGACGGCTGCTGATCTGGAGCCGATCACGAATAAAAAACCCGATGCAAGAGAGATTGAAGATTTGTTGTTTGCTAACAAATTGGTAAAGCATAGTAAATCCAATGCAATAACATTAGTAAAGAATAAACAACTTTGTGCAAGTGGAATCGGACAGACTTCACGTGTGGATGCCTTAAAACAGGCTATTGAAAAAGCCAAATCTTTTGAATTTGACTTGAATGGTGCAGTTATGGCTTCGGATGCCTTTTTCCCTTTCCCTGATTGTGTGGAAATTGCATCAAAAGAGGGTATTACGGCGGTTGTTCAGCCCGGAGGGTCAGTGAATGACGCTCTGTCTGTTGATTATTGTAATAATCACGGAGTGGCGATGGTCAAGACAGGAGTACGCCATTTTAAACATTAATTAGAAAAGTAAGAAACAATGGGATTATTCTCTTTTACGCAAGAGATTGCGATGGATCTCGGAACTGCCAACACTATAATTATTGCCAATGGAAAAATTGTAGTTGATGAGCCTTCCGTTGTCGCTTTAGACAGAAGAACTGATAAGGTTCTGGCCGTGGGCGAAAAGGCGCGACAGATGCACGGCAAGACGCATGAAAATATAAAAACGATACGTCCGCTAAGAGATGGTGTTATAGCCAACTTCTTTGCTGCAGAACAGATGATACGAGGAATGATCAAGATGATCAATCCCCGTGGACGTTGGTTTTCTCCTTCACTCAAGATTGTTGTTTGTATTCCATCCGGAAGTACGGAAGTGGAACTTCGTGCTGTTCGCGATTCTGCAGAACATGCCGGTGGGCGTGAGGTGTATATGATCTATGAGCCAATGGCTGCGGCAATCGGGATTGGAATAGATGTTGAGGCGCCCGAAGGAAATATGATTGTTGATATAGGTGGTGGTACAACTGAAATTGCCGTTATCTCACTTGGCGGTATTGTTTCGAACAAATCAATCCGTATTGCCGGTGATGATCTGACTTCGGATATTATGGAATATATGCGCAGACAACATAACGTGAAAGTGGGTGAACGAACGGCAGAGTTGATTAAGATCAATGTTGGATCAGCACTGACGTCGTTGGAAAATCCGCCGGAAGATTATATTGTACACGGACCTAACCAAATGACTGCCTTACCTATGGAAGTGCCTGTTTCTTATCAGGAAATAGCTCACTGTCTTGAAAAGTCTTTTTCTAAGATGGAGGCTGCTATTTTAAGTGCATTGGAACAGACCCCTCCTGAGTTATATGCCGATATTGTACGCAATGGAATCTATCTGGCAGGAGGTGGTGCTTTGATGAGAGGTTTGGATAAACGCTTAACTGACAAGATTAATATCAAATTTCATATTGCGGAAGATCCACTTCATGCAGTGGCAAAGGGAACAGGTATTGCATTGAAGAATATAGATAAGTTTAATTTCCTTATTCGATAACCGGATATAAATTGACTGTGGAGTAGTGTGGTACTATTCTGTCGATTGTCGGTTGTTGACAGTTTGAAAATAGGGTGTTATGCGTAAACTGCTCGAGTTTTTAGTCAGCAAAAGGCATTGGTTCTTATTTATTTTACTGGAGGTTATCTCGTTTGTATTCGTTTATAGAAATAATGCGTATCAAAGGAATATAATCTTTAGTTCAGCCAATGTTGTGACCGGACATATCGCTTCGATTTCGGGTTCAGTAATATCCTATATGAATCTTCGCGAGATAAATCGTGATTTGTCGGAGAAGAATAGCCAGATGGAGATGGACTTGCTTAGGTTGCAAGAGGAACTTGAAGATCTGAAAGCGGATACTGTTTCTTTTAAAGGGGCTGTTTCGGATTCGACAGAACAATTATTTCCTTTTGACTTTGTGATGGCGCGGGTGATATATAACAGTATAAGTTATGTGTCAAACTACATTACCATTAATAAAGGAAAGAACGATGGCATAGCTCCTGACATGGGTGTTATTTCAGATCGTGGTGTTGTTGGTGTCGTATCTAAGGTGTCTGATAATATGGCACTCGTAATTCCGGTGCTTAATCCGAAATTTAATCTGAGCTGCAAGGTAAAAGGGAGCAATTATTTTGGATCGATGACCTGGAACGGCCGTAGTATTCAATATGCTAATCTGGAACAATTACCGAGGCACGTCGAATTTGTACAGGGAGATACTATTGTTACCAGTGGCTTTTCGACTATTTTCCCGTCTGGTATTATTGTAGGTACAATTGCTTCTTTTGAAAAAGAAAAAGACGATAATTACTTTTCATTGGAAGTGAAACTTTTTACTGATTTTTCATCGCTCAGCAATGTTCGGGTATTGCGCAATTACAGACAGAAGGAACAAAAAACTCTGCAAGAGGAGGTGAGACGAAATGATTAATAATATAATAAGAGGAATAGCTTATTTTGTAATTTTTGTGTTAATACAGATATTAATACTGAATAACATACACTATCTAAGGATAGCTACTCCTTTTTTATATCTTTATTTCCTGATTAAGATTCCGGTTGGTATATCCCGGTCGAATCTATTATTGATCTCATTTGCTACAGGCCTGATAATAGATACTTTTTCAAATACTCCCGGAATGCATGCGGCTGCTTGTACTTTTGTCGGATTCTTCAGATCGGGATTAATTCGTTTTTTTATAGGTAAAGAGTTGCTTGAAGGGGCATATCCTTCCTATAGCGTGTTCGGCGTAGGAGGATTTTTACGCTATGTGATTTCTTTTGTATTATTACATCACATCGTTTTATTTCTTGTCGAATCTCTGACACTATTTGATCCTATATACCTTATTCTGCGTATTCTCTCCAGTACACTCTTGAGTGTTATTCTGATAGCTATTGTTGAAGCCTTTAATATGGAGGCCGTTAAAAGTGGAGAATAAAGCAAAATATAATCTTCCTGACAGACAATATGTGTTGATTGCAGCAATTGTGATTGTTGTAGTTATCTTTATAATCCGACTGTTTTATTTACAGGTTCTTGACAATGATTACAAGACCTGGGCGGATAATAATGCATTTCTGAATAAAACGCTTTACCCGTCAAGAGGATTGGTTTATGACCGTAACGGCAAGTTGTTGGTCTATAATCAGCCTGCCTACGATGTTATGCTTATTATGCGTGAAGTTGAACCTTTTGATACGACTGATTTCTGTAGCATATTGGGGATAACGAAAGACCTTTTCCTAAAACGGATAGAGGAGATAAAGGACAGGAAACAGAATCCCGGTTATTCATCCTATGTTCCTCAGGTTTTTATGAATCAGCTGTCAGCGCAGGAATATGGTGCGTTGCAGGAGAAACTATATAAATTCCCTGGCTTTTATATTCAGAATCGTACGATTCGAGAGTATGAGTATCCGTATGCTGCGCATGTGCTGGGAAATGTAAGCGAGGTGAGTAAAAAAGATATTGAAGCTGATGAATATTATGTGCGCGGAGATAATACGGGGCGTACAGGTGTGGAACGTTTCTATGAGAAAGAGTTACGGGGTGAAAAAGGTGTCGAAATATTGCTTCGCGATGCTCACGGACGTATTAAAGGACGTTATGAAGAGGGAAAGCATGACCAGGATCCTGTGTCCGGTAAAAATCTGACTTTATCTATCGACATTGATCTTCAGGCGTACGGAGAACAACTGATGCAAAATAAGTTGGGAGCTATCGTTATGATTGAACCCAGCACTGGAGAGGTGCTTTGTATGGTTTCATCTCCAACCTTTGATCCGGGTAAATTAGTCGGTAGAGAACGCGGTAAAAACCATAAAATACTCAGTAATGATCCGAACAATCCTCTTTATGGACGGGCATTTATGGCTGCTTATCCTCCGGCATCAACATTTAAGCCAACTCAGGGGCTTATCTTTCTTCAGGAAAAAGTGATTACGCCTCAAACATTATATACTTGTGCGCATGGTTATCCGTATCGCAACGGTAAACCGGCTTGTCACTGGCATGCATCTCCACTTAACCTTGTTAGTGCCTTGGCTACCTCTTGTAATTCTTATTTTTGTTGGGGATTACACGATATGTTAGACAGTCGTAAACGTTATCCAAGTGTGCAGGAAGCTTTTGAGGTTTGGAAAAATTACCTTGTATCTATGGGGTATGGCTATAAACTCGGATTAGATCTGCCGGGAGAGAATCGCGGCTATATTCCGAATAGTATGACGTACGACAAGGTATATAAGAAAAGGTGGAATTCAAGTACAATTATATCAAATGCAATCGGGCAGGGAGAGATATTGGCTACTCCTTTGCAGATTTGTAATCTGGCAGCAACTATTGCCAATAAAGGGTATTTTATTACACCTCATGTAGTGAAAGGAATACAAGATATGTCTTTAGATACTCTTTATACAAACAGAAGATATACATCTATTGACAATAAATATTACGATATTACTGCTGAGGGAATGCGTATGGCGGTCTTATCGGGAACTTGTTATGGAGCATCAATCCCGGATATTGAAGTCTGCGGAAAAACGGGAACTTCTCAGAACAAGGGGAAAGACCATTCTGTCTTTATGGGATATGCTCCTTATGATAAACCGAAAGTAGCAATTGCTGTTTTCGTAGAGAATGCCGGATTTGGTGCTACTTATGCTGTACCTATTGGACGGTTGATGTTAGAAAAATACCTGAAGGGAACTATTCCCGAATCCAGCCTATACATAGAACAATATGTAAAAAACACCGTAATCACTCCGACAAATGTATATTAGGAAAACAAGCATATGGAAGTCGATCGACTGGATAACCATCATCTTCTATTTGTTGATGATTATTGCCGGATGGTTCAGTATTTGCGGAGCAAGTTATGAGTATGACAGTATGAGCTTGTTTGATATTGCCGGACGTCCCGGTTCTCAGTTGCTCTGGATGGGCTTATCTGTTGGTATTATCTTTGTTATTATGATGCTGGAAAAGGATCTTTTTGATGTTTTTGGCTATCTGATTTATTTCATTATAATTCTACTTCTGATTGCTACCATATTTTTTGCCCCCGAAATAAAAGGTTCAAAATCCTGGTTAGTCCTTGGCCCGATTCGTTTACAGCCCGCTGAGTTTGCGAAATTTGCTACGGCTTTAGCTGTTGCTAAGTTTATGGGGCAGTACAATTTCAAATTGATGACCTTTAAGAATTTCAGCACAACGTTACTGCTGATCTTTTTACCCATGTTCTGTATTCTTATGCAACGTGAAACGGGTTCAGCTCTTGTTTATCTGTCCTTCTTTCTGGTGTTATATCGAGAAGGGATGTCCGGAAAAGTTCTTCTGATAGGTCTGTGTGCCGTTTTGTTTTTTGTTACAAATATGAAATTCTCTGAAGTGGTCGTCGGGATAACTCCTTTGGGTGAATTGATTGTAACAGTGATGATTTTGGTTATTACGGCTTTGCTGACTATTACCACAAGCCGGAAAAAATATATGTTGTATTGGCTTGGAGGGGTAATCGCTATTGCATTTCTTCTCGCATACGGCATTTCGTTTCTTCTTCCGGTTAATTTCTATTGGATAGCCTTCGGACTTACCCTCTTACTGGCCGGTTATCTTCTTTATTTATCCATTCGAACCTGGATGATGAAGTATGCTCTGATCGCCTTCTTCGCTTTAGGCTCACTCTTATTCCTTTTCTCTATTGAATACGTATTTAATAACGTTTTGGAACCTCATCAGCAGGTTCGCATAAAGGTTTCACTTGGCTTGGAGGACGATCCGACGGGTGCAGGCTATAATGTGAATCAATCTAAAATTGCAATTGGTTCGGGTGGATTGACAGGGAAAGGCTTTCTCAATGGTACGCAGACGAAATTGAAGTACGTTCCCGAACAAGATACCGATTTTATTTTCTGTACAATAGGAGAGGAGCAAGGTTTTGTAGGTTCTACATTGGTGATATTACTTTTCGGAGCGTTTATTATTCGGTTAGTACAATTAGCCGAACGTCAAGAAACGGACTTCGCACGCATCTATGGCTATAGTGTAGCCTCGATCTTTTTATTTCACCTGGTGATTAATGTAGGTATGGTGTTAGGACTTACTCCAGTGATAGGTATCCCTTTGCCTTTTTTTAGCTATGGTGGCTCTTCGTTTCTGGGATTTACTATTCTTCTTTTTATTTTCCTTCGTTTAGATTCGTCGCGGCGGGAGCGTTAACTGATTTAGATACTCTGAACCCTAACTCCTGTATTCCTTTTAATTGGTCATTTCGCATTCCCTGTCTGAAACTAAAGGTATATTGCCCTTCATGTGTGAAATAATAATTTGTCTTTAGAGGAATGCTTAATTGGAATAAAGAAATACCTTTACCATACCACTTACCGAACTCGTCTGCAAGCATACACTCAATAGTGTCTCTTTTGATCGTTCCTACCGGCCGTTCTTCACTGCTGAAAAGCCAGAGATTCTGATAAGGATATTGATTATTGTTTCTTATTTCTAAAGTAAGGTCATAGGGAACTGTAATATCTTTTACCATGAATGTAAAATAATACTCTTTATCCTTTCCCCATACGGTATTCTCTATGATCTGATATTGATCATAGAGAACATCGTATTGACAGGCAAAGAATACCGTTCCGATAAACAATAGAAGAGCAGTTTGCTTAACTTTCCTGATCAGGTGAAGATGGCGCATTCTTTGTTTTAGGTTTGTTGTTGTTCAACTCTTTTCCGCTTTTGTCATCAGGTCTTCGTTTCGGACGATTACCTCTGTTTAACGGAGCCTTTTTACTTTTCCCATTTCCGTTTTCCTTGCCTTCTTCAACGGACTCCCCTTCCTTTTGAGGCTTCTGAGGTCTTTGCTTTACTTTTATAGGAGGAGCTAAAGTTGTTGACGGCGCTTCTCCGTTTTCTTTACTTTCCGGCGATTTATTCTTGTTTTTCTTTTTCTTCTTTTTAGGTGTGGAAGAATCAAAGCGAGTTACACTATCTTGCCCGAGAATGTCCATGGCATCCCGTTTCGGGGGCTGAGGTTTAGCATCGGCTTCTAAGGCAACCGGCTTATTCCCTTTTTTATTCATGTTGATAATGTCAAAAGCACGATTTGCCGGTATTGTGACTAAGTTGGCCGCAAAAGATTTATCCGTTGAGTAGGTAATCTCACGTTTGAATATATCTGTTTTAAAATGATAATATGAATTATCTTTTGTCTCCAGTACGACTTCACGCGAAGGTAATCGCTTCTGCGCCTCTACATAAGCATCCACTTCATAGTTGAGACAGCATTTTAATTTGGCACACTGGCCGGCCAGCTTTTGCGGATTCATTGAAATATCCTGATAACGAGCAGCTCCGGTTGCTACCGAAACAAAGCTTGTCATCCATTTGGAGCAACAGAGTTCGCGTCCGCAAGGGCCTATCCCACCAATTCTTCCCGCTTCCTGACGCGCTCCGATTTGTTTCATTTCTATACGTACTCTGAAATTCTCGGCTAATACTTTGATTAGTTGACGGAAATCTACGCGCTCATCCGCTATATAATAAAAAATGGCTTTATTGCCATCTCCCTGATATTCGACATCTCCGATTTTCATATTTAACCCTAATTCAGCAGCAATCTGTCGTGAACGGATCATCGTAGCATCTTCTTTCGCTTTGGCTTCATTGTATTTTTCAATGTCGGTGGGTTTTGCCAAGCGGTAAACCTTCTTTGCTTCTGCTTCTTCCGGAACGCGGACATTATTTTTTTTCATCTGTAAGGTGACAAGCTTTCCCGTCAGAGTCACCGTGCCGATATCATGTCCGGGACTGGCTTCTACGGCAACCACATCTCCTTTTACTAAAGATAGTTTAGAACTGTTCAGGTAATACCCTTTTCTGGTATTCTTAAACTGCACTTCAATGAAGTCCGTCGCCTTTTCTGCATCCGGAACATCACACAGCCAGTCGTAAGTATTTAATTTATGATCTTGCTTTTTGCAGCATCCTTTACCACTCATGCCGCAACAGCTTCTATATTGTTTGAATTCCATTTGTTTTGTATAAAAAATATATATAGTATATGTTGAATATACAAAATTAGTCAATAATTTGTATTACGTGGTATGATGTTTACTGAAAACGTGTTGTCGGAGTCTAAAACAAAACAATCCCAACAACTTGTATTTAAGTTTGTTGGGATTGTTTTTCTTCTTTGTAAGAAGGAATCTGCGATCTCTTTTTCTATAAAAGTAAAGATATTATAACCATTCTTTCATGAAATCTTCCATTTCAACGGCATGTTCTTCAAGACTTTGCAATAGTTTAAACTGCGCCTTAGTCCGGATAAGATTATGTTTCGGACTATGAATTTTATAATACGTATCTCCGTTTATATAATCAGTCAGGAAACGTACCGTCTGCATATAAGTTAATAACCTCCCTCCATAAGGCAACATGCTGATCTCGATTGGAGTGAGGAATGCTTTTGCTGTTTCCATATATCCACGCGTATAAGCTTTGAAAATATCCATGTTCACATACACACGATCAAGATTTTCATCATCTTCAGCTCCCGCATTAGCTCCTGTACGGATAAAGTCACCTATGTCAGACAATACGAAACCGGGCATAACCGTGTCTAAATCAATAACACATAAGACCTTGCCGTTTTCATCGAACAAGATGTTGTTTACTTTAGTATCACAATGGTTTGTCCGTTTCTTCAATTTGCCTTCGCGATATAATTCCTCCTGAATACACATCGCTTTAGCCCGTTTCTCGATTTCATCTACTAAAGATTGAACTTCATTTAAACGGCCGGCTGCATTTTCTTTGATCGCATCATGAAATTGTTGAAGCCTGAATTCCATGTTGTGAAAATTAGGAATCGTTTCACCAAGCGCACCTTCCGGTAAATCAGACAACATAAACTGGAAGTCTCCGAATGCTTTACCCGCTTCATACGAAAGTTCAGGAGTGATTTCTTCAAAACTCCGGCTGCGAGGGATAAACAAACATACACGCCAATAGTTTTCACCATCGTAATAATATAATTTCCCATCTTTAGTAGGCAGGAAAGTCAAGACCTTACGATCTATATCTTTCTCACCATGTTCCTCTAACTTTTTACGAATATGCTTAGTTACTTTATCGATATTCCCCTGAAGCATATCCACATTCGTGAATATATGATGGTTGACACGTTGCAGGATGTACCTTATTTCTCCTGAATCGGTTACAACTTTCAGTGTGTCATTAATGTGTCCGTTTCCAAACGGCTCAATAACCTCTACCGAACCTTCTATCGGAAAGTGGGAAAGGATTTCTACGTACTGTTCTTTTGTTTTAGACATGGTATTTTGTTTAAGTTAAGCTATTACTTAATTCGCAAAAATAACAAAAGGCTTTCTTATTTAAGAACAGATCGGTGAAATATAATATCCCGATATCCGTATATCATCCTTTTTTTTAATTATTTAAGCTTTCGGATTAAACCTTTTACTTTCTGATTGTCTTATATATATAAAGATTGGTGTTTTTAGTTTTTAAGATTATGAAGATTAGTAGGTTTTTAATTATGCTGGGGATTGTCTCTCTTTTTGGAGGACAATCCCTGTTTGCTCAGGAAAAGAAAGAAGAAAAAGCCCGGCTAATTAAAGAATTAATTGATGCCGGTAATTATACCATAGATGTTGATCGGGCACTGCCGATGAGTGGCCGTTCCGTTAATCTGACTTCTTCGTACAGTGTTGAAATAAAAGGAGACTCTATTTACTCACACCTTCCTTATTATGGGCGAGCATATTCAGTTCCATATGGAGGAGGCAGTGGCTTGATGTTTAAAGAACCGGTGACGGATTATAAAATGGCCTATGATAAAAAGGATAAAGCAACCATTACGTTTACTTCTCGTTCCGATGAAGATCGATATGAGTTCAGAATAGAAGTTTATTTAAATGGTACGGCTACGATCTTTGTACAGCCCGTAAATCGTCAAAGCATTACTTATCATGGGGATATCCTGCTGAAGGAGGAGTAAACAAACGACCCTGAAACGTTTCTCTCTCCGCAAGTCGCTTATGGACTTTTGCTGTAAATTCATAGTTTTTTAATCCCCAGTCGGGAGCAATCAGTAGTTCCTTTGGAGATTGAGATACAAACCTCTCTACAATAATAGAGGGGTTTAATTTTTCAATAAAATCGATGACCAGATCAATGTACTCATCTACGTCATAGAGGTGGAAATCTTCCGGTTTCTTTGAAAAATCGTATGCCATCTTTGTGTGACGTATTAACTGCAATTGGTGAAGTTTGAGAGTTGTCAGCGGTAATGCTGATAAAACCTCTGCATGATGTATTATTTCTTCTCTGCTTTCACCCGGCAATCCCAATATCATGTGCGCCCCGGTATAGATTCCTTTAGCAGCTGTTCTACGTATCGCTTCTTCAGACTCTGCATGGGTATGACCGCGATTAATCAATTCCAATGTACGGTCTAATGTGCTTTCCAATCCATATTCAATCATCAGAAATTTCTTCTTTGCCAGTTCGGCAAAATAGCAAAGCAATTCTTCCGGCATACAATCAGGACGCGTACCGATGATTAATCCGGCCACATTCGGATAGGAGAGCGCCTCTTCGTATTTGGGGATTAGTTTGTCGAAACGTTCATATGTGTTAGTATAAGCCTGAAAATAGGCAAGATATTTCATGTCTGCATATTTCCGGGAGAAGAAGGTAACCCCTTCATCTAATTGTTCTCCTACTCCTTTTTCAGTATGACAATATTCCGGACTGAACGTCTGATTATTGCAATAGGTACATCCTCCGCGTCCTTTTGTTCCGTCTCGATTGGGACAGGTAAAGCCCGCATTTACTGAAATTTTCTGAACCTTATAGGGAAATGTTTTTTTCAGGAAATCCCCGAAATCATTGTATCGTTTAATCTCTTCTGCCACGACACAAAGATAAGTTTCTGCAGCTTAAATACAATGTTCCGAATGCAAAAACTATTCAGTATATAATTCCCGCATTCGATTCAGATCAACCCCCAACTGATTTGTCAGGTATTTCTCCATTCCTCCATATTCATTGTCAATTACGTCGAATGCCCCAAGTATGTATTCTTGGCGTACCTCAAACAATGGCTTTAATATAGGCATACGGGCTGTCAAATCTGCATATTTATCTTTCAGACATTCATTCGTGAGTAGATAATCATTAATAATAGTCTCCCGGTCAACACCGAGAGAAGCGAGAAACAGAGCTGCAGCAAATCCTGTCCTGTCTTTACCGGCCGAACAGTGGAATAGGAGCGGAGATTTTTCGCCATCCATTAATATCTCAAAAAACCTTTTATAAGTATTCTGACTCTCTCTCACAAAATATTTATTAATATCCACCAATGCCGTTTCAGCAAACTCAGGAGTCATTTTTTGAAAAGAAAGAATATTTCCGGTTTCAACAGGTAAATGAAACTGATTTATTATAGATACTGGATATTTGTCCGGAGCAGATCGTATTTCTTCCGAATGACGAAAATCAACATAGGATTTTAACGGTATAGCCTCAAAGCAAACAAGATCTTTATCTGTCAATAAGTTCAGATCCCCGGATCGGATTACCTTTTTCCACTTGACCGTTTTGTTATCAGCTGCCTGATATCCGCCTAAATCACGAACATTATAAGCTCCTTCTATTGGAAGAATACGTGACGGCTCTTCGGCGGGATCGTTTTTATAAGAACACGAGTTAAACATAAGTGATAAGATAATGAATTTAAGTTTCAGATAAGTCTCTAAAGCTTAGATCAAGCTTTTTTCTTTTTTGTGTTATCTTTCTTTGCTAAAACAAAAACCTGATAGACAAAATCTGAAATCCATTGTTCCGAGTATCCAAGAGATTCCTGGTACTTACGAACACTCCAGGCTGCTTTTTGTATGGAAATATCACTCCATTCCGATTGAGTCAGAATTTTATGTATGGCTTTATTTACGCTTTTGCGCAGCATGCCGTTAAAAAGCATCGACAGTCGGAAACGAATATTCATCATCTTCTCCATAACAGCAAACAACTCGGTGTTGAATCCCTGAAATTTATAGAAATAACCGTTTACGTCGTTCTGTGTTTTACAGTTTTTCTTAATAGAGCGATCTATTTCCTTGAAAAAATCTTCACTCAAATCATAATCTTGCATTAAAACCTTGCGCGCTCTTGCTTTTTCTGCCACTCCGAGTTTTCCTCCCTGCGTTGGGATCTTCAGCATACGCTTAAACAAGGCCATGTCGGGGAGCATATTCAGGTTTGTAATGCCAAGCTGAGTAGCAATCACTGCCTGATAATAAACACGAATAAGTGTCATAAACTCTTCCGTATGATTAGATGAAGGTTGTTCCGTGTCTTCTGTTCGTTTTTTGAAAATCTTGGAAAATAGTCCCATGTTATATGTTAAGTTAGTTTATATATACAATTGATGCGGACAAAATTAACAGTATTTTTTCAATATCTTTGTCCTTCCCCTGAATTCTTAGGGACTATCTTGATTTAAAGCTGGTATTAAATGAATAAAAAAGAAACTGAAGAACATCCATTAGGCTTTTTTCTTCCTGAAAAAGCAAAAATATTGATGTTGGGTAGTTTTCCGCCTCCACAGTTGCGCTGGAGTATGAACTTTTATTATCCGAACATACAGAATGATATGTGGCGGATTATGGGGTATTTGTTCTTTGATAATAAGAATCACTTTTTAGTAGAAGGAAAGAAAGCGTTTGATGAAGTGCGAGTACGTGCATTCTGTACGGAAAGGGGAATTGCGCTTGGCGATACGGCAGTTGAGATAATTCGTCTGAAAGATAATGCTTCGGATAAATTTCTGGAAGTCGTAACTACTTTTAATCCGGCCGATGTGCTAAGCCGGATTCCGGATTGTAAAGCTATTGTGATAACGGGACAAAAAGCGATGGATACCTTGTTGACTGTAATACCCGCAGAGGAACCTGCTGTAGGTGAGTTTACCTGTTTCGGGTTTATGGGAAGAGAAATGAAACTATTCCGGATGCCTTCTTCTTCAAGAGCTTATCCCAAACCAGTTGAAGAAAAGGCTAAAAGTTATGCCGGAATGTTTCATGAATTAGGTATGCTATAAAATCATTTCCCTAAAGTAACGCCGAGTCGGAGACCCAATACCGGATAAAGCCCTTTGTAGCCAAACCCGAAAATGGAATCGAACATCGGAATTTCATCGTTGTAAAAACTATGCGTATAGCCTATACCCATATAAGTGTCAAAAAATATCTTGTTGTAAATTGGGATACCCACTCCTAAATAAATATTTCCTGCTGTTCGGTTGAAGTATTTGTTTACTTTTCCGAATCCATATTCATAGAATGTTAAACCGTCCTCCTCGTATTTATGAATCGTCTGACCATCGTACTTCGTTTGATAATAACCGTAAAACAAATCACCTCCCGCATACATAACTCCCGGAATGAAATAATATTTATACGTTAGGTCAAGTCCTGCTCCTTTAAGTGATTTCAGATAACTATTATAATCAATCGTATTTCTGGTTTCCCAGGTTTCCCTCGTTTTCTCGGGTAGGAAAAAACCGGAAATCCCCACACCAATCCATTGTCTGTCAGAATGTAACTGCTTTTCAAAACTTAACTTATATTCGCCATCAAACAGAAGAGAGGGCTTGGTTGATATAATGTATTTAGGATAGCTGACCTCTTTTTTCTGCGCATGAAGGCAGCCTGTTCCCACTATCAAAACCAAGAAGATTGTAAATGTTGTTTTTAACAGACTATTCATCATGATTCTCCTTTCACTTCTATTTTACTAACGAACTTCATCTCCTCGCCGGTATAGTCTAACTGATAAAAACCACCCTTTGCACTGACCAATAATATCCCGTTCATCGGAATGACATCATATGTGTCTATATTCTGCATCTCGGGAATGTAACTTAGGTCATCTATCCATGCCGGATTAATGGGGTCTGAAATGTCAAAAACTTTGATGCCGGCAGACTTTTCACAGATAAATAATTTATTGCCGTCTATCCCAAGCCCTTTAGGAACATTGAGTTGAAAAGTTGCCTGTAGAAGAGGATTTGTCGGATCTGTAATATCATAAATATCCAATACATTGGATGAACCTCCACACCAGGATCCTGCTGTGTTTAATGTAACATACGCATAATTCCCTGATGCCACAACCGGATCGCAACTTCTGAAGTGTTGCGTGTGAGAAAGAAAGTTTGGAAATGCCGGACGTTTGATGTTGAATATATAAAGCCCGTCCTGAGAACCGATAAGCAATAAAGTATCTCTTGTTGAAATAGTCTCAATTCCAAAGGTTAGATTTTGGTCTTTACCCGGTAAATATCTCGGCGAGTTCGCGTCGGAAACGTCAAAAAGCTTTAAGTTCTGCTGATCCACTGTATATAGATAATCCCCGCTAATTGTAAATCGTGCCATAGAGCCTCCTTTACCTGAAGAACCATCTGGGGAATAAAACCCGTCACTTTCTGAACTACACGCAGAGAAAAATGCACTTAACATTATAAATGCAATAAATCGTATTCTTATATTATTTTTCATCATCTGATTTCTCTTTTATTCCATCCTACTAAAATCAAATCATCCTTCCGATCCCCATAATAGCTATAATTCTGAGGAGAGAGTGGTTCTGGAAAAACGAAAGGAATACGTTCAGTAACTGTTCTCGTTTCCAGATTAAAAGCAACCAGATCCACCGCATTGTCAAGATACAACGTGCTTCCCTTGATTGCCATGTCTATGCAGCCCGGTGCAACAATAAAACCTATTTGTTTAGGAGATGCCGGAGTCGTATTGTCGATTACATGAATACCTTTGTACTTTTCATTAATAAAGATGTAGTGATCTTTAGTGTAAATTTTTCCGGGGTTTTTCAAGTCTCTGCTTTCTTCATTAAAGAAAACTGATTTTTCCAATTCTGTTCGCTTCATAAATACCGGAACATAATCTCCTTCCCATCTCTCATCCCCCGAAGACGAGGTTCCGATTAGTAAAGTACCACCTAAAAGAAGGATTGGTAATAATTGTTTGGCTTTTTTTATCATACTCTTAATTAATTAGGGTTAAGTAACATACTCTGAGTTTCTACAAAAGAAGATGCATAAAGCATAAAAAAAGCTGCCTAATACTTAGGCAACTTTAAATAAAATTCGAAAAAACGATTATCTTTGCAGCCGCAATACGGAAGTAGCTCAGTTGGTAGAGCACTGGTCTCCAAAACCAGGTGTCGGGAGTTCGAGCCTCTCCTTCCGTGCTTCAGGCGTACTCCTCTTTTTTATTAATACAATATAAAAACAAAATGAGATTTATTCAGAAGAAGGCATTTCATATTCCTTCCAGACCTTATATTTCTCAATCTCTCCCCTTATCTGATTCATGCAAAATAAAAATACAGCCGCATCATCAATATACCCTCCGATAGGAATAAAATCGAAAATCAGATCCATTGGAGAAAGTACGTAGAGCAGCGCTGCTCCCGCAGCCGTAATAACATACCAAGGAACCTCCTTATATCTGCCATGATAATAATCATTGATCATGGCAAATATGACCTTAAAATCATTTGTAAACTGAGTCAATTTGTTTTGAGTCTTGAATTTAGACTCAATCTCTTTCTCTTTGTCAATAACTCGTTTTACATCCTCCTCTGAAAACTTTTTCTTTCTTCGTTCTAACTCTGCTTTCGCATTTTCTTCTGAATATTTCCCCATAAACAATTAAATTTCATCTTTAATTATTGACTCAGATAAATTGTTGATGCCTTATTCCCATGCCGAACAAGCTGTCCGGAACGAACTAAAGTATTCAAATCCTTAAGCGCAACATAACGAGAACAAACATTCAGTCCCATGCAACGCGAGCTCTGAATACTCCCCTTAGCTGCAACATAGTTAATAATCCTTTTCAACCGTTCCTTTTCGGTATATACTTTCTTTTCCGAACCCACATACTCAAACCGCATCCTTCTAAGCTCATCGTTTAATTTCACATTACTTCTGAAGTTCACCTTTTTAAAACGAATATTAAGAGCCTGTTTAAATTTTATAGAAATAAAAGGTTAAGAATGTTTCCGTATTAGTCTTCACATGACTTTATTTGAAGTGACGAAACTAAGAATAAAGATGTATCAGACTAATATAACGGAAACAGAGTGGCAATATATAACAAAAGTATTGGATTTGAAAGGATCAAGGAAACGAAAATATGATTTACGCATGATTTGGAATGCGATCTTCTATTTAGTAAAGACTGGTTGTCAATGGCGTATGCTTCCCAAGTACTTTCCTAAATGGGAATCCGTCTATTACTATTACAGGAAGAGGTCCTCTCTTGATGTTTTTGACTTATTGCTTGAGCAATTACGTGGAGACATACGTGTAAAACAACAGCAAAACAGGGAACCAAGCCTTGGAATCATAGATAGTCAAAGTATCAAACGGGGTAATAATTATTCCTTGAATGGAATAGATGGGAATAAGAAAATCAAAGGTATAAAGCGTCATGTGGTGGTTGATAAGAATGATTTTCTTATAGCTGTTATGGTTACAATTGCTAACATCCATGATAGCAAAGCGGCATATTTACTTATGCGTGTATTGAAAGAGCTTTGTTCGGGAGTAAAAGTTCTCTTCGCTGACGGAGGATATAGAGGTGAATTGATTGAAAGCGTGAAGAATAAGTTTGGCTATCTGATCCAGGTTGTGGTAAGCGCTTATAAAGAGCAAGGCTTCAGACCTATTCACAAAAATGTGACGGGTTATTCTCCCTGCAAAGAAAAACACCTCCTGTCGTCTTTGAAAAAGCTTGTCTCTATGCGCTGGAATGCGATCTGTTAAGCAGCAAGTCTCTACAGAAGATCATTGAAAACAAGGCATATGAGCTAAGCGAAGAACAAGAAGACATAAGCAGCAGCAGAGAGCAAAAGCGTGCTTCCCATCAAAATATCCGTGGAAAGCACTATTACAATAATCAAATTCATTAATACCGTATTTACATGGAACAAATCAAAACAGAATTAATGCGCCTCAAGTTATCCGGTATGGCCGGATGCCTCCAAACGCTGGAAGAAACCAGAAGAGTGTATGAGCTTTCTCTTAGTGACGGACTAAAACTACTGATTCAGTCGGAGAAAGACCAGCGGGACTCCAATCGTTACGCCCGCTTGGTTAAGAATGCGG
>NZ_JAQWCQ010000067.1 GCF_028705895.1 Massilibacteroides sp.
GCCAACCTCTTCGGATTGACAGACGAGGATATCTATGATGCTATTATAAACAGGTCTGAAGAGATCAAGCATGTTTTTGATATTTACAAATTAAAACTGGCAAGTTGAACTTGCGAAACTTAAATAATTAATTATTGGTGATCGTTATTTTCTTTCTTAGAGCCTGTTTTAATTTTTATTCGTGGCTTATTTCGTTTTATTTTTTGTTTAGTTGTATATCCGCATGAATGAGCATAGCGGGCTATGTGATTGAATGCGGAGATGCAGATAAGCAAAAAATAAAACGAAAGAAGACCGAAACAAGCCCTCAAGAAATATCCTATAAAAATTAAAACAGGCTCTTAATTTAAAATTCATTTTTTAGGATAACCTACAGGATTATTCAGCATCGGTATCTGCGATTCTTTCAGATTTAAAGTTTTCTTTAGTCCGTCGTTATCCATCGACATACGGGGAACAGTTGAAAAACCTTTTCCGGCACAAAACAGATTAATATTCTGAGACACTATTCCTGCGTCTAAGGCTCCCATCTGAAAAGCCCTATCCGCCACATTTGCACCAAATTTAGATAAATCAGAAACTAATACCAAGCCAACAGGAGGTGTTGCAGAAGGGGTGTTTGATGGACGTCCGCTTATCAAACCGCGATGATCTCCTACAGCAACACCTTTTAAGGTATGCGTTGAAGCGTCATATAAGTAAGCTCCATCTTTTGTCAGCACGTATATATCTACATCTTGTTTGTTCAATGCCGACGGAGCAGTACGCCTACCATCCGGACGATTGATACCATTGGCAGCCCATAATAAATCAGAGATATCCTGTACACTCAATTCCTTTGAATCAAACTCACGATCAGAATGACGATCGGCCAATGCCTGCATGATCGGCTTACCTCCGGTTTTATCCGGCTCACTAAGTTTTACATCTTTAGGCTTTTGCCCATACGCAACAGTTGAGATAACAAAAGTCATAAAAATAAAGAAGAAACGGCTCATACTGATTGATTTTTAATTATTTGACATACACAAATATAGGTAATACAGAAATCTTCAACAACATCAAAATACATTTTTTAGTTATCTTTAATCTACGAAGCAGTCGTAGGGATTATCTTTCTGTTATATTTGTCGTTGTGCTTTAAAAACTAATAAAAAAACAATTCATTCTTTAATCAATGAAGAAAACATGTTGCTTGATTGTTCTGCTCTTGTTCGCGGCATTATCCGTGCATGCACAGTCAGACAAAGCCGGTTCTTTTATCATAAAAGGACAGGTCGTTGATTCGCTTACCAGCGAAACCGTTCCGTACGCTACATTAAGTATCGTATTAGCTACTAATCCTGGGAAACCAGTAAGGCTATTAGCGAGTGATGTTGATGGCAAATTTGAGACAACATTAAATCAGCCTGGTTCTTATGTAATCACCACTCAATCTGTAGGAAAGGCACCAGGGGTTAAATCTTTTACGCTGAAAGAGGGAGAGAAAACCGTAAACCTCGGGAAATTAGTTATGCAAGAACAGAATCAGCGCTTGGGAGAGGTAACAGTTACTGCTCAAAAACCATTGGTTAAAGTGGAAATAGATAAATTGACTTACAGTCTGGAGGATGATCCGGAAGCTATTACCAGTAATACTCTTGATATGTTGAAAAAGGTGCCTATGGTAACAGTAGATGGAGAAGACCAAATCCAGTTAAAGGGTTCCAGCAATTACAAGATTTACTTAAATGGGAAACCTTCTACACTATTATCCGGACAAAATGCGGCTGACGCTTTAAAAAGTATGCCGGCCAATTCTATAAAAAACATTGAAGTAATTACCGAACCGGGAGCAAAATACGATGCAGAAGGAGTAGGTGGTATCATTAACATCATCACCAACAGGAATACATTAGATGGATATACCGGAACCGTGCGTGCTAACGCAAGCGCATTAGGTCGCCTTGGAGGTGGGGGAAATATTTCAGTTAAAGCAGGTAAGTTCGGATTGACTGCTAATTACAATTACAATTACAACAAAAGTCCCTGGACAGACACAGAGTCTCATCAAGAGAATAAAATAGGAGATAAACAATATATCAATCAAATAGGAAAGAGCAAACATAAAGGGCCATTTCAATTTGGTTCATTGGAAGCAAGCTATGAAATAGACACACTGAATTTATTAAGTTTAGGCGTAAATCTATTTAATGGTAACATGACGAATAAATCAGAGCAGGATGTTGAGTCAATCAATCCTCAGAATCCTCAAAATGATTATTCCTACAGACGATACTCAGAAGGTGAAAACACATTTGGGTCAACAGATATTAATCTGGACTATCAACATTCCACAAAGAAGAAAGATGAATTATTGACAATCTCCTATAAATTCAGCCATTCTCCCGACGGAAGCAAGTCTTCGACATATCTTAAAGACGTCGTGAATTATCCTTATGCCTCTATATTCCCCCGTAAAGACGACAACGACGCTTACACAGATGAACACACGGGGCAAATCGATTATACTACTCCTTTGTTTAAAGATCATACATTAGAGGCTGGAGTAAAGTATATCCTTCGTCAAAATGTAAGTGATGCCGATATCCGGGTTTTTGATGACGCCACTCAACAATGGAACCAAACTTCCGGATCTACTAATTTTGATCATATACAACATATTTATTCAGGATATGCGGGATATGCTATCAAATACAAAAAATTTGGTTATAAAGCAGGTGTAAGAGCAGAAGGAACAAACGTTGATGTTAAATTTCAGAATACTCCGGAACAAAATTTTAAGACAGATTATTTTGATGTTGTACCCAGTGCAACAGTTTCTTATATGCTCAGCATGGCTCAGCAGATACGTTTGGGATATAATATGCGTATCCAACGTCCAAGCATCTGGTATCTGAATCCGTATATTAACGAACAAGATCCGCAGAACATTTCCTATGGTAATCCGTATCTTGATTCTGAAAAAAGCCATAATATCAACATGAACTACAGTATGTTCTCACAAAAGTTCAATTTAAACATTAACGGATATTATAGTTTTGTAAACAATGCGATTGAACGTTATACATTCATAAATGATGCCAATGTCTATGTATCAACATTTGACAATATAGGTAAGCGTCAGAATATTGGTTTATATCTGTATGCACGTTGGAATCCGGTACCACTTTTTAACATCACAGTAAATGGTGGAGGAGGATATGTTGAATATGAAGCTAAATCGAGAAATTTAAAAAATGATGGTTTCCGCGCTAATGTCTATTCGAATTTACAGTTCAACCTTCCAAAGGATTTTCGTTTTAGTGTATATGGCGGTTATTATTCTCCATGGATTATGTTACAAGGGAAAGGTGGTAGCCAATATTTCACAGGGCTAAACCTAAGCAAAGACTTCCTGAAGAAGAAACTGACTGTCACATTAGCAGCAAATAGTCCGTTCTGGAAAACGCTGAAATATGAATCCAACACAGAAGATGAAACGTTTAAAAACAAATTTATAAATAATTGGAGAACACGGGATTTTAGCATCCGTGTATCTTATACGTTCGGAAATCTGAAAGGACAGATTAAAAAAGTGCGTAGAGGCATTACAAATGATGACAGCAAGAGTGGAGACAGTGGTAGCGGAGGCGGAGGCCAAAGCAGCCCTCAATAATAAAATTGCGCGAAGAGTTCCCGTTGATAAACGATCAGCGGGAACTCTTCTTTTTACCAAAAACCAACTTGCTAAAAACCGCAGAGATAAAGCCAGTCCCATAACCCGTCAATTGTACAAAAGAGGCGGGTACTGACAACAGAGCTACTTTCAGACTTTTATTCTTCATCAGCGAATCGACAAAAAGAGCGACCATATAAATTACGGGAAGAATCAATATTGGCGGATAAAAAACAGAAGCTACCAGAATGATCGCCAGACCTACTGTGAAAAGCGCAGGGAGGCAATGAACAGGCTTCAACGATTCGGGGTATTTAATGAATAAATCAATTCTCGCTTTTCCCGAATGATTAACCTGACGAAAAAATTGGCGAAAGTCCGTACGCCGTTTATGATACACCCAAGCATCCGGGAAATAATGACAAGAATAACCTCCTTTAAAAATACGGATGCTAAAGTCAATATCTTCTCCGTAGCGCATTCTGGAAAATCCCTCCAACGCTTCATAAACCGTCTTTTTCAATCCCATATTAAAACTTCGCGGATAAAACTTATCCAATTTCTTTTTGCTTCCACGGATACCTCCCGTTGTAAAGAACGAAGTCATCGCATAATTTACCGCCTTTTGTGTTGCTGAAAAATCTTTATGTGCACGGTCTGCTCCACCGAAAGCATCTGCATTATAATGCTTAAATGAATGATCTACACTTTTCAGATAAGACGGAGGAAGAATACAGTCGGAATCCAGAATGATCACAAAAATTCCCGAACTTTGTTGTACTCCATAATTCCGGGCAGGCCCTGGTCCTGAATTTTCAATATTAAAGTAACGTATCTTCAACTGTCCATCATACTTATCCACAACATCCTTACACGGAATTTTCGATCCGTCTTCGACTATGATGACTTCAAAATCCGTGAACGTCTGTTGCGTAAGGCTTTCCAGCAGTTCATCGACTTCTTCCGGACGATTATACACCGGAATAACAATTGAGTAGATACACATAATGTTTAGAAATATTACTACAAACATAACAAAAGTTTCTTTGAGAAGAAACCTTTGTTGCGTTATAGAATTGATACTGGGAGAATCAATTATATATCAGTCAAGCAAAATCATGCTTAATAAAGCATTATTCTAATATTATAAACTTACCAGCCGAACCTAATATTTCTTCAGCATAGTTATAAATTTCATCTAAAGATTGTATTTTATATTTCACCTCTTTCTTATCATCCCCAACAAATGATATTTGCCAGTTAGTCGGAGAATTTAAGTATAGCCTACAAACGGGTTTTCTATTATTATCATCCACTAAAACAGAAAAATAGGATTGAGCATCTCTATAAAAAATTCGATCACATCTAAAAACAGGTCTAATAATAGATTTTACAATATAGAAAGCTTCCAATTCCTCTTTGGTTGTTATTATTTTATTTTCAACAATATCAACATCTATATCTTTCTGTGAAAGTTGTATTTCCTTTTCTTGTTCTTCTTTTTCAGTTTTAAGTGCTGTATTCAAACGGTCAGATATTGCATCACTAATTAATCCTGATATTGATTTTTTCACTAATGGTTCAAATTGTTCTAATACTTTAGCTGTTACAGTCCCTGGATAAACCATTTTAGTTAAATATTTTGTAAACTCGGGGCTTGGAGAATTGAATTCTTTATTCAAGACATTCTTCAATTCACCCGTATATTTAAGTTCACTTGCTGAACTCAAAATGTTATCTAAATCAAAATATGTTTTATGAAACTTTTTTATCTCATCGATCTGGTTACTCTTAATATTTAAAAGATTTACTTCAAGAAAAGGTTTTTCATCCATCCTGTTGGGTACCTCTAAATCAGTATAGAACCGATATATTATACCATTAGTTAAAAGACCGAATTTAGCATTGGTGACATGAAAATATCTCAACAATTGATTATCAAAAAGATTCAAATCCTGATTCCAGTTTTTGCATTCTATAAGAATAATCGGTTGATTATCTTTTAAAATTGCATAATCAACTTTTTCTCCCTTTTTTGTGCCTATATCACAGGTAAATTCAGGAACCACTTCAAGAGGGTTAAAGACATCGTATCCTAACGATTGGACAAAAGGCATAACAAAAGCATTTTTTGTTGCTTCTTCTGTTTGAATATTGTCTTTCAATTTTTCGATCCTGTCTGACAAGTGTTTAATCATAATCTTTTCTTGTGAGTTTTTCTTTAATCAAAAAAGAAAGATAAAATCAAATAGGCGTTATAAAAATATTAAATATAAATGTAATATCGACCGAAAATCGTCATATTTTACTTCCTCTCAACAAAATGGGTATTTGATCGATAAAAGAAAAAGCCCACCCAAAGTAAGGCAAGCTTTAAAATGGTAGTGCGTCCGGGGTTTGAACCCGAGTTTCCGCCGTGAGAGGGCGGCGTCCTAGACCACTAGACGAATGCACCGGAATGATGATACAAAAGTACAAAGTATTTTAATTCATTATTCGCCTGCTTGATATTTTTACATCCCGAAAATTTTCAGATATTGCTCAAAAACAAATATTCGATTTCGGTTTTGCCCTGTTATCTCTTTTAAGAAGCCCTGTTTCTGCATAGCCGAAACAAGATCATTTGCCGCTTTATAACTAAGATTACAAATTGCAGCAGTCTGTTCTATAGAAACAATCGGATTTTTAAATAATGAATTGATAAAAATAAGACCTGAGTTACTTCGTCTACCAAATGATATTTTTATTTTGTCCTCAACTTGCGCCTTTAAAGTTAGTATTTCAGAGAGAGTTTCAACCGCCTTAGCAGCAGTCTGTTCCACTCCTACAAGAAAATATTTTATCCATTGTATCATATTATTATTAGTACGTACCATACTTAAATTGTCATAATAGAGACTCTTATTCTTTTCAAAATAATAAGATAAATAAAGCAAGGGTTGTCCCAATATCTTCTCTGAAACTAAGAACAATGTAATCATTAATCGACCAATACGTCCATTTCCATCAAGAAAAGGATGAATGGTTTCAAATTGATAATGTGCTATTGCTATACGAATCAACGCAGGAACGTGAAGTTCCTCATTGTTGAGGAATTTTTCTAAATCTCCCATTAACTCATTAACAAATGAATGAGTAGGAGGTATAAATACTGCATCCATTAGTGAATTACCTCCTATCCAATTCTGACTACTCCTATATTCTCCAGGTAATTTGTGTTCTCCTCTAACACTTTGAAGGAGTATTTTATGAACTGTTTTTAATAGCCGTGAAGAGATAGGAAGATTCTCTAACTGTTCAACGGCAATATTCATTGCTTTAATATAATTGTTTACCTCATGCCAATCATTTTTTCTCTCAGGTCGTATTTCTTCTATGGGTAAAAGAGCTTCATCCATATTAGTTTGCGTCCCTTCAATCCGACTCGACACAACGGCCTCCTTAGTAACGTGTAATTGAATAAACAAATCTATGTTTGGAACTAATCTCGCAAAAGAATTTAATTCTCCTAACTTTACAGCCGCTTTTTCCAATAATTGGTTTATAACAGGGGATTGCCAAGTCCATTCTTCATTAATTGTAGTTGGCACAAAGTACTTATACCCTAATGTTTTTTCAAAATGGCCTGCTTGATATTTTTCTAGTTCAATCATAATTATTTTTATTATTGCAAAATAAAACAAAGATACTGTTATTTTACTTTCATGCACAAAAGTAAAATAACGTTTTTCTTATTTTACTTTTAATCCCTTCCCGACTTTACTATAAGTTCTCTCTTTACGGTATTTGACATCACAAAAATACCCCTATATTTTTCTTTCGATAGTTACCGGAAGAAAGAACATAGGGGCAAAGAATAAGATAATAAATCAATATCTGTAATGATCAGCCTTATACGGACCATCTACGGATACTCCGATATAGTCGGCTTGCGCTTTTGTTAGTTTGGTGAGTTTTACTCCGATGCGTTCCAGATGCAGGCGAGCAACCTCTTCGTCTAAATACTTGGGCAGACGATAGACATCAACTTTGTAGTTGTTTTGCCATAAATCAATCTGAGCCAATACCTGATTGGTAAAGGAGTTACTCATTACGAAAGAAGGATGACCGGTTGCACAGCCTAAGTTAACTAAACGTCCTTCGGCCAACAGGAAGATCGAGTTTCCGGTTGGGAATGTGTATTTGTCCACTTGCGGTTTGATGTTCGTATGCTTAATTCCGGGATAATTAACTAAGTTGTCCACCTGTATTTCGTTGTCGAAATGACCGATATTGCAAACTATTGCCTGGTCTTTCATCTGAGCCATATGTTCGATCGTGATGATATCCCGATTCCCGGTTGTTGTCACAAAAACGTTCCCTTCTTTTACGGCTTCTTCCATCGTTGTTACTTCAAATCCTTCCATCGCAGCTTGCAAGGCACAGATCGGATCGATTTCAGTCACCACCACACGAGCTCCGTATGAACGCATAGAATGCGAACAACCTTTACCGACATCGCCATAACCGGCAACAACAACAACTTTACCGGCAATCATCACATCCGTAGCACGTTTGATGCCGTCGGCTAATGATTCGCGGCAACCGTATAAATTATCGAATTTCGACTTTGTAACCGAGTCGTTTACATTGATAGCAGGAACAAGCAATTCGCCTTTTTCCATCATCTGATACAGACGATGAACACCGGTAGTTGTTTCTTCCGATACCCCTTTCATTTCGGAAACCGTACGATGCCAACGGGTATTATCTTCTGCTAAAATACGATGTACCGTATCAAGAATCACTTGTTCTTCGTGATTGCCTCCTTTACGGTTAATTGTTTCAGCATCGTTCTCTGCACGATATCCCCAATGTACAAGCAAGGAAGCGTCTCCCCCATCATCCACAATCATCTGAGGCCCTTTCCCGTCAGGGAAACGCATCGCCATGTCCGTACACCACCAGTATTCTTCAAGGGATTCTCCCTTCCAGGCAAATACCGGAACCCCTGTTGCAGCAATAGCTGCTGCGGCGTGATCCTGTGTAGAGAAGATGTTACAACTTGCCCAGCGCACGTCAGCGCCTAACGCAACTAATGTTTCGATTAACACTGCTGTCTGAATCGTCATATGCAGTGAGCCGGTGATACGCGCACCTTTCAGCGGTTGTTGTCCGCTATACTTAGCACGTAAAGCCATTAATCCCGGCATTTCGTGTTCGGCTATTTCGATCTCTTTGCGACCGAAATCCGCCAAACCAATATCCGCCACTTTATAAGGCAGATTAGTTGGAAATAATTCTGGCATAAATGAATGTATTAAAAAGATTTATGTCGTAAAGATACCTCTTTTAAATTTCTCGACAAGTAAGGGAGTAGTTCTTTCATGAAAAAGTAGCCTTAACGAACGCTATATCTAATTGATTCGGGCTTATCGTTATTTGTGAAATAATGCAAAAAACAGAGCCTTGAAAAGTTAAAGTCCGATATAAAAATCGAACCTTAACAGCTCCCTCAAAAATATGACCAGAGCCTTTTTTTTAAAACTAAGTAGTCTTTTTTCCCAAAGACTACTTAGTTTTTCCCCAAAGACTATAGTCTGTCTGAAGGGGGCTGTTAATGCCCAAGTAAAGTCTTCTTTTTCGGTTTGTTATTTTTTCTTAATTATTATATCGGAACAACATTCTGTTCGGCGAGTAATTCTAAGGCAACATCTTTCAATTTATACTTCTGGATTTTTCCACTTCCGGTCATTGGAAATGTTTCGACAAAGAATACGTATTTAGGTATCTTGTGGCGGGAAATCTTACCGCGACAAAAATCGCGCACCTCTACGTCGGTTAGTGTTGCTCCTTCATGCAAGATGATAAAAGCCCCGACTTCTTCTCCATACTTCTTCGATGGGACAGCGGCTACTTGTACGTCTTTCACACCTTTCAGATGATACAAAAACTCCTCAATTTCACGGGGATAGATATTCTCCCCGCCGCGAATGATCATGTCTTTGATTCTTCCGGTGATGCGGAAATAGCCATCCTCATCTCTGATTCCTAAGTCGCCACTATGAAGCCAACCGTCTTTGTCGATAACTTCAGCTGTTGCCTGCGGATTCTTATAATAGCCCTTCATGATCAGATATCCTCTACAGCAAACTTCACCTTGTTCACCAAAGGCACATTCCTCTCCGGTTTCGGGATTTATAATCCGCACCTCCGTGAATGGATATTCCTTACCCACCGTTGTACAGCGTTTTTCAAACGAATCGCTCAATACCGAATGTGTCATTCCAGGTGAGCTTTCCGTCAGACCGTAAACACTCGTGATATGTGTAATATGTAGTTTATCCGTAACGGCACGCATCAGCTCGATAGGACAAAGCGCACCTGCCATAATTCCTGTTCGAAGCGACGTAAGATCAAACATATCAAACATCGGATGATTCATTTCTGCGATAAACATGGTAGGAACACCGTAAAGCATCGTGCATCGTTCTTTATGCACGGAAGCCAGTACAACATGTGGATTAAATCGTTCAACCATCACCTGCGTACTACCATGAGTCAGGCTGCTCATCGTCGCTAACACCACCCCGAAGCAATGAAACAGGGGTACACAACAACAAAGTTTGTCATCAGCCGTAACCCCCATTCCTTCACCGGTGAAATATCCGTTGTTCGTTATATTATGATGGGTCAGCATAACACCTTTCGGAAATCCGGTTGTACCCGAAGTATATTGCATATTAACCACATCGTAACAAGTCACTTGCTGTTTCGCGTTTATGAGAACGGTATCTTCTATATTCTCTCCAAGAAGTAATAATTCAGGAGTACAATACATCCCTCTATACTTTTCCTGACCGATGTAAACCACATTCTTTAGCTCGGGAAAGCGCTCACTCTTGAGAAATCCGCGTTGCGATGTTTTCAGTTCGGGAAGCATAGCGTAAACCATGTCCACATAGTTACTATCGAAAACTCCTTCCGTAATACATAAGGTATGGATATCTGCATTTTCAACCAGATATTCTAATTCGTGTTGCTTATAGTTTGTATTTACAGTGACAAGTATTGCTCCTATTTTTGCACCGGCATATAAGAAAGTCAGCCAATCCGGCACATTCGTTGCCCAGATTCCGACATGCGTACCTTTTTTCACGCCGATAGACAACAAGCCTTTAGCCATTTTGTCCACACGTTCATTCAGCATTTCCCAAGTAAATCGTAAATCTCTGTCCGAATAAACAATAGCTTCTTTGTCGGGAGTCAACTGAGCCCAATGTTCAACCCATTCTCCGATGGTTTTATTCTGCAGTTCCATAGGCTTCTTCAATAAGGAGTATAAATAACGCCCAAAATACGAGCAGTGCCACCATTGGCGGCATGTACGTGATGGGCAACAATAGAATCATAATAAATACTATCTCCTTCTTCGAGGATATACGTATTTTTTCCATAATTAATCTCAACAATTCCTCCCAACACAAAAATAAACTCCTCCCCTTCATGGGTGGACATAATAAAGTCAGCCCCCTTTGAAGATTCTATATCAATAAGGAAAGGTTCCATATGCCTCCCGGATTTATCTTGCGAAAGGGATTGATAAGACATATGTTTGCGGGTCTGAGTTGCATTATTAGAAAAACTGATACTCTTTGCGTGACTTGCCTCAGACTTACGACAGATAACAGGACCGAGTTCTGCCTGATCATCTAAAAAAGTTCCGAGACGGACACCTAATACCCGAGCGATTTTAATCAACGGAGCTAAGGAAGGGAAATCGGTATTATCTTCAATTCGTTTGATTTGTTCCATGTTTAAACCGGAGCGTTCTGCTACATCTTCTATCGATAATTGTTGCGACTCGCGGATATTCCGGATCTTCTCTCCAATTATTTTATTATGTCCCATGTTACTAATCGTTTGTTATTGTTTGTATTTGTTTTATCAACTATAAGTTTGTTGGGCAAAAATACATTAATTTATTATATTTCAAAGAAAGTAAGAATGATTGTTTTGGTATATACTTATCGGATAATCAGTCAAAAGCACATACCGTTATTATTTGTAACTTTGCAGTCTGAATTATTTAAACAATACGACTTTGACAGAGAAGGATTTTGAAATAATGGCGCCTGTCGGTTCTTATGAATCGCTTGCTGCTGCAATACAAGGGGGAGCCGATTCGATTTATTTTGGTATTGAGGGATTGAATATGCGTGCCCGCTCAGCTAATAATTTTACAACGGAAGACTTACGCAAGATTGTGGAGATCTGTCGCGAACACGGAATAAAGAGTTACCTGACCGTAAACACCGTTATTTACGGAGAAGACCTCGATCTCATGAGGCAGATTATCGACGCGGCAAAAGAAGCTGAAATATCGGCTGTTATTGCAGCAGATGTTGCACCCATGAATTATGCCAACAGCATCGGCCAGGAAGTGCATCTTTCTACTCAGTTGAATATATCGAATGTAGAAGCGCTGAAATTTTATGCTCATTTTGCGGATGTGGTTGTTCTTGCCCGCGAGCTTAATCTGGAGCAAGTACACGAGATTTATGAACAAATAGTAGCTCAACAGATCAAAGGGCCTAAAGGAGAACTAATCCGTATCGAGATGTTTGCGCATGGTGCTTTGTGCATGGCAGTCTCGGGAAAATGTTATCTGAGTCTGCATGAAATGAATGCTTCAGCCAATCGGGGAGCTTGCACGCAAATCTGCCGCAGGGGTTATACGGTAAAGGATAAAGATACGGATATAGAATTGGATATAGATAATCAATATATTATGTCGCCTAAAGACTTAAAGACGATCCATTTTATGAATAAGATGATGGATGCAGGGGTCAGGGTGTTCAAAATAGAAGGTCGCGCACGCGGCCCGGAATATGTGCGTATTGTATCCGAATGTTATAAAGATGCAGTCAGAGCCTACTGCAACGGAACATTCAGCGAAGAGAAAGTTGCCATCTGGGATGAACGGTTGGCGACGGTATTCAATCGCGGTTTCTGGGATGGTTATTATCTTGGGCAGCGTTTGGGAGAATGGACAAGCCGTTACGGCTCAAGCGCCACAAAGAAGAAAGTCTATGTTGCCAAAGCGATTAAATATTTTAGTGAGCTTGGAGTCGCTGAATTTGAAATGGAATCACAAACGCTTAAAGTCGGCGATGAAATTCTGATTACCGGGCCTACGACAGGAGCCCTGATGCAGACAATAGAAGAGATACGCGTTGATCTCAAGCCGGTTGAAGAAACGGTACGTGGCGAACGTTTTTCTTTCAAGGTAAAAGGGAAAGAGAAAATTCGTCCTTCGGACAGAATGTACAAACTTGTTGTTAACAACGTAAAGGAATTTAAATAATGAAAAAATATTTGTTCAAACTCGATATGAAGGTTCGGGATTATGAATGCGACCTGCAGGGCGTCGTAAACAACGCCAATTACCAACATTATATGGAACATACGCGCCACGAGTTTCTCGAATCTTTAGGGGAAAACTTCGGAGCAATGCATGATAATGGTGTTGATGCTTTTGTGTCGCGTGTAGAAATTCATTATCGGACTTCTCTTCATAGCGGAGATCACTTCTCGTCCTATCTGAATCTTAGAAAAAATGGTCCCAAGTTAGTATTCGAACAGGAAATTTACCGGGAGCCTGATCATGTATTGGCAGCTAAAGGTACTGTCGATACGGTGGTTGTGGAAAATGGGAAATTAACGCGGGGAGAATACTTTGATCATCTTATTGAGAAAGAATAAATAAAACAACGACCAACCAAAACTACATGTTATACCAAATTGCCTTAACCATGATATACGGGGTGGGGAGCGTCCACAGCCGTCAACTATTGGAGTATTTCGGAACAGCAGAAGCCATCTTTTCCGAAAAAGAACGTTTGTTAGAAAAAGTTCCCGGAATAGGAGCAAAAACAGCAGCAGAGATAAAGAATCCGGCAGTTCTCACACAGGCAGAATCGGAACTCGCTTTCATGGAGAAGAATCAGATAAGCGGCCTTTTCATCACAGATAATGCTTATCCTTATCGACTTCGGGAATGTGTAGATGCTCCTCTCCTGCTCTATTCTAAAGGGAATATAGATTTAAACAAAACACGAACCGTGAGTATAGTGGGAACGCGTAATGCGACAAGTTACGGCAGAGACATGACAGAACAATTTGTTTCTGATTTATGTGCGGCATTCCCGGATATACAGATCATAAGTGGTTTGGCTTTCGGAATCGATATATTTTCTCATAAAGCTGCCTTAAAAAATAATTTATCGACAGTTGCTGTACTGGCACATGGATTAGACAGGATTTATCCCGGAGTTCATCGTTCTGTAGCGATAGAAATGCTCCAACAAGGAGGTTTGCTGACCGACTATCCAAGTGGAACAAATCCGGATCGGCAAAACTTTGTAAAAAGGAACCGGATCGTTGCAGGATTAGCAGACGCAACAATTGTAATCGAGTCGGCAGAAAAGGGTGGATCACTGATTACTGCCGATATCGCTTTCTCCTATAGCCGCGATGTCTTTGCCTTTCCGGGGAAAACGTCCGACCCGCAATCCCGCGGGTGCAACAAACTGATCAAATTAAACAAAGCGGGATTGATCACTTCTGCGGCCGATTTTATTTCAGCGATGAACTGGGAAGAAAAGCCAAAGGTGATACAGGCAGAATTATCTTTTACTGATATTGACGACGATAATCCGGTAACCTCCCTGATCCGCCAAAAGAAGGAAATGCATATCAACGATTTGGCGATCGAACTTGAAGTAACCATCTCCGAACTATCCGTCCTCCTTTTCGAACTGGAGATGGAGGGCAAAGTGAAAGCTCTTCCCGGAGGCAGATATCGTATTCCTTAGAAGAGTCAGACGCGTTATTCGCCTTCCGTTTTACATTCAACAAAGGAGAAATCCTGAAGTGCTTTTTCTTTACTGATCGTAAAGTAGAGCATATTGGCATTTGCACATATTTCTCCTTTTGAATTGTATATTTCCGCTTCTAAAAACACAGCATTTCTTTTCTGTTCCTTGATCCTTCCCCGTATGGTGAGTTGGGGTTCATCTGTAGATATACTCTTGATAAACTTTGCGTCTAATTTGGACGTTACGCCTGCAGTCTGCAATTTTCGCGTAATCACCCAACCTCCTACTTCATCCATCAATGTACATTGTATTCCTCCATGCAATGTCTTCACCCAACCCTGGGCATAAGTTGTCGGCTTCCAAATGGAAACAATATCATCACCATCCTCAAAGAATTCCATTTTAAGACCATGGTCATTCTTTGGCGAACAAGCAAAACACATATATTCGTCCCTGTCCACCCAGGGACTTATTATCTTCTTCATACAATTATATATTTATAGAAAATCTTCCCGAATAGGATTAAAACTATCAATCAGTCTTGCGGTTGGCGTGAGCAGTTGTATCGCATGCTTCTTTCCGGAGGCTACGGCAAACAGATCTCCGGCTTTCAACCGGACAGGCTCTTCTCCTTCTTCCAGAAACAACACCTCCCCATAAGCAATATAGCAGGTTTGTTCATGCGGATGACTATGATAAGGATCAGGCTCAGACATCGGTCCACCAGAAAAATCAACGATAACCGTCATAAGGTTGTTTGTCCGGATTAGTCGTCTTTGAATAGTAGCCCCAACCAGCGTAGCCTTACTTCCCTCAAATTTAAGAATATTCATACCCATTGACTTTAATGAAACAATAAAACAAAAGTAAAAGATTCCTCCATTAATAAGGCCATCAAAGAGCTGTTAAATCTACGTTGCCGGACAATATATGCATATGTTTTGGACAAAATCCCCCCTTTGAGATACACTTATGCCAATACATTTGTGTTTCAAATTAGTTATTAACCTTATTAATCTACTAAATTATGATGCACAAAAGTATGAAAAGTACGTTTAGGAGATTGTTTTTGTTCGCGCTAACACTCTGTTCTCCTATATGGATTACACAAGCGTTAGCTGCTCATACAACAAATGACTCCTCCTCCTTTACAGAAACGCAACAAGCTAAGAAGACAATTACCGGAACAGTAACAGATGCTTCCGGAGAACCAATTATCGGTGCGAATGTTGTTGAATCAGGAACAACAAACGGAACCATTACTGACTTTGACGGAAAATTCACACTCTCTATCGCTCCCAATTCAACAGTTATAAT